>NZ_CP110128.1:3312500-3952500 GCF_028471945.1 Pseudomonas sp. WJP1 | reverse complement strand
CGGTTCGATGTCGTTGTGGCTGCAAGGGGTTTCGCTGATTCCCCTGGCGGCCTACGGCATTGTCAGCGTGCTGGCGTTCCTGCTGTACTGGAGCGACAAGCGCAAGGCGCGCTTTGATCACTGGCGCACTCCGGAAAACGTCCTGCATGCGCTGGAGTTCGCCGGCGGCTGGCCGGGCGCCTTGCTCGCGCAGCAAGTGTTCCGGCACAAGACGCGCAAGGTGTCCTTTCAACTGGTGTTCTGGATCATTGTCCTGCTGCACCAGGTGTTCTGGATCGACCGGTTATTCCTGGGGGCGCAGCTGTTCGCACTGGTCTGACCCTGCAAGTACTAGAGCAGCAGGCCGACTTGGGTGCGCTTGGGTAACTTGCTCACCACCAGTTGATGGGAGCGCCGCAGCAAGCCTTGTAGTTCCTCGGCGCCAAGCGGGTAGGGCGTGGCCATGATGATCCATTGGGCCCGCGCCAGATAAGGCGCCGGGTGAATACCCGGACGGTCGCAGTGGCCGAGAAACAGGTCCTTGTCGACCTTGAACGCCAGGGACTCGCCGCGCAGGTTCTGCAAGGCGAACATCTTGTTACCTGCAATCGAAAATACCCGCACACCACCCCATTTGTAGTCCTCACGGGCTCCCGGCAATGCCAGGCAAAAAGCCGCCACGTCGGCCTCGTTCATGCGTCCTGCCTTCATATCAAGCGATCCCCACATGCATTGAATGTTTCGATCAGATGGTCGAGCCAGGCACGCACGGCCGGCATCACGCCGCGTCGATGAGGGTAGACCGCCTGCAGCCAGCCCCCTGGCAACGACCACTCGGGCAGTAACTGTACCAGTGAGCCGTTTGCCAGTTCCTGTTCGCAATACATCATCGGCAGCGTGGTAAAACCCTGGCCGGCCAGTGTGCAAGTCTTTCGCACGATGAAGTCGTCGATGCCCAACCGTGCTTCAAGGGCCAGCTCGTATTTTTTGCCCTGGCGATCGACCAGGCCAATGTGCACAAGGCGATCGGGCTCAAGGGCGCCGAGCACCGGCAGGTTTTTCAGGTCATCGGGGTGATTGATCTCGAGCCCCTGGAGGAAGGCGGGGCTGGCGACCATCAGCATCTGCGCCTGGCGCAGGCGGCGGGTTACCAGCAGCGGATCTTCATCACCCGGCTCGCGTACGCGCAACGCAACGTCCACGCCTTCGGTCACCAGGTCTACGCGACGATTGACCAGCATCACCTCCAGCTGGACTTGAGGATACTTCTCCAGAAAGTTGCTGATCACCCCCGGCAGCATTTCGTGTGCCAGGCCGACCGGGGAAGAGACCCGCAAGCGCCCGCGCGGTTCGCTGGACATGCTGGCCACGGCTTCGTCAGCCATTTCCGCTTCCAGTAACATCGCCTGGCAATGGCGCAGATAGCGCTCGCCTACAGCAGTGAGTTTCAGCTGGCGAGTGGTGCGTTGCAGCAAGCGTGCACCCAGGCGCTCTTCAAGTTCGGCAATGCGCCGCGACAGTCGCGACTTGGGAATCCCCAGCAAACGTCCGGCGGCCGCGAAGCCGCCGGCCTCGACGACTTTGGCGAAATAGTAGAGGTCGTTAAGGTCTTGCATGGGCGCTTACTCGATCGTTCTATCAGTGAGACAAACTATCGCATTGTTGCAGTCTAATCAGCTATTGGTTTCGTCTGTAGGATTGTCTCCATCAGATCGCCCTGGCGGCGATCCTCACCTGGAGATCCCACATGAAACTGCTGCATATCGATTCGAGCATTCTTGGTGACAACTCGGCTTCCCGTCAGCTGAGCAGCGAAGTCGTCAAAGCCTGGCAAGCCGCTGAGCCGTCCGCCGTGGTGACCTACCGTGACCTGGCTGCCGACGCTATCAGCCATTTCTCTTCGACCACCCTGGTCGCAGCGGGTACTACCGCTGAATTGCGCGACGCCGCCCAACAGCACGAAGCTCAGCTGAGCGCGTCGACCCTGGCCGAGTTCCTCGCCGCCGATGCCGTGGTTATTGCAGCGCCAATGTACAACTTCACCATCCCGACCCAACTGAAAGCCTGGATCGACCGCATTGCCGTTGCCGGCCAGACCTTCCGCTACACCGAAGCCGGCCCTGAAGGCCTGTGCGGTGGCAAGAAGGTCGTGATCGTTTCGACTTCCGGTGGCCTGCACGCCGGCCAGGCAACCGGTGTTGCCCACGAAGACTACTTGAAGGTGTTGTTTGGTTTCATCGGCATCACCGACATCGAGTTCGTCCGCGCCCACGGCCTGGCCTACGGTGACGAAGTGCGCGGCAAAGCCATGAGCGATGCCCAGGCGCAAATCAGCGAGCAGTTGTTCGCCGCCGCGTAAGGCTTGGGTAAAGACCCACTGCCGCTGCAGGCAATCCCCAAAAAACTCTGTATTCTGTTCACGCAAGTGGCAGATGCAGAGTTTTTTGTTTCTGGCTGTTGCCAATTGTTGTTGCGAATTGTGGCCCGAGTTATGCAGTCGAGGCTTAACGTCTCCGTTCCGGTAGCAGGTGGGGCATCCTATGGTGCGTCTTTGTGCAGGTTTACTGATCTGTCTGCTCGCCAGCCTGAATCCAGTGCACGCAGCACCTGCGCCGCATCCTCACTGGAGCGTCGGTTTTCATGAGATGAGTTTTCTTGATCCGCTCGATTTGCAACCGATGCGTGCCATTGCCTTTTATCCTTCGAGCGCCAAGGAACACTCCAGCAGGCTTGAGGGTTACACCGTCGAAGCCGGCGAAGACACCAAAGTCGCCATGGGCCGGTTTCCGATGCTGATGCTGTCCCATGGCAACACCGGCACGCCGCTGGCCCTGCATGACCTGGCCACGTCGCTGGCACGCAAGGGTTTTGTAGTGGTGGCGGTGATTCATCCGGGCGACAACTCCAAAGACCACAGCCGCCTGGGCACCTTGAGCAACCTGTACGGACGGCCGATCCAGATTTCCGAAGCCATCACCGCGACCTTAGGCGATCCCATGCTCGCACCCTACGTCAATGCCGAGCAGGTCGGGGTCATCGGTTATTCGGCAGGCGGTGAGACAGCGTTGATATTGTCCGGCGCGACCCCGGACCTGGATCGTCTGCGCCGCTACTGCCAGGAACGCCCGGACGACCATGATGCCTGCAATACCCAGGGTGAACTGATCGTCGACCGCGACGATTTGCAGCCGGTGGCCGATCCGCGGGTCCATGCGTTACTGCTGATGGCGCCACTGAGCCTGAAGTTCGGCCGTCATACCCTGGCCGATGTGCATGTCCCGGTACTGCTTTACAGCGGCGATGGCGACAAGCTGGTGGCTCCCGACAAGAACGCCGCTGCCCTGGCGCGCAAGCTGCCCGTCGCCCCTGACTTCAAACTGCTCGCCGGGGCCGGGCATTTCGTCTTCATGGCACCCTGCAATGACGAACAGATCGTCAACATGCCGGCCCTGTGCACCGATGCCGAGGGGGTCGATCGTGTGGACATTCACCGCAACTTGATCTTCGAAGCCGGGCGCTTTTTTTCTCGCACGCTGGGCAGGGCGACGCGGGCCGGGATGCAGACCGCCGATCAATGAACGGCGAGCAGAGGTCTTTTATAATTCGTTACTTGTTTGCCAAGGCTGTTTCCAGGGTTTGAACCCTGGCATTCAGTTCGCGAACGGATTCGATTAATGGTGCAACAAGTTTTTGATAGTCCACTTGCAGGTGATCACCTTCAGTGCGTACCAACTGTGGGTAGACCTTTTGTACATCTTGCGCGATCAGGCCGACGTCAGCCTGGTCGTTTTGTTTCCAGTTGAATGTCACGCCACGGAGTTTGAGCAGATTCTCCGTCGGGTTTTCCAGGCGCTGTACGTTTTGTTTCAGGCGTTCATCGCTGAATGGGCAGCAATCGCCGCCAATGCCGCCAGAGCCCGGCGGGCCGCCAACATCATAGCAGACACCGTTGTGGCAGATTTGCTGTTGAACCGAACTTTCGGCGTTTGCAGTGGGGGTAATTAAGAACGCCAGCAATGGAGTAAGGAGTGTTAGAGCGGTTCGCATCGTCTATTCTTTCCGAGCAAGAGTTTAATGTAGATGTTTCGTCTACGATTTTGTCAAAGTTGATAATCAAAGCAACGATGGCACTCTGCGTTAATTGATGCGTGATATTACTTGTTGTTGTATTTTGAAATGCTTTTATGGTTTTTGTTATGTGGTTATTTCAACTAGTCTGGCTTGCAGCCTGACGTGATAGCAACAAAGTGAGACAAAGTCCGGTGACGGACAGCAACGCAGCGCAAAAGAAAATCCACGAGTACCCGAGGTTCAACGCCACCGCACCCATCAACGGACCGGCAATCGCCAGGGCCAGGTCGAAAAACACCGCATAAGCACTCAAGCCCGCACCGCGACTGGAGTTGGGTACCTGCTTGATCGCTTCGACGCCCAGCGCTGGATACACCAGCGACAGACCGAAACCGGTCAGGCCGGCGCCGATCAAGGCATAGCCGGTCGAAGGCGCCAGCCACAGCAGTGCCAGGCCGACGGCCTCGATGGTCATGCAGGCGATGGCCGAAGTGAAGCCGCCAAAACGGCTGATGCTGGAAATGAACAACAACCGGGCCAGGATGAAGCACACTCCGAATACCGTCAGGCAATACGCCGCGCCGCTCCAGCCACGATTGATGTAATACAAGGTAATAAAAGTGGTGAGGGTGCCGTAGCCGATCGAGGCCAGGCTCAGGCTTGCACCAAACGGTGCAATACGCCCGAAAACCGCCCAGAACGGCAGACGCTCACCACGAATGACCGGCACCGACGGTTTGTTGCGGATCAGCAGCAGCGCCGCCAGGGCCATCAGCGACAACGCGATGCCCAGGCTGGCGAACCCCAGCTGATCGACCATCACCACGCCCGCCGGCGCACCAATGGCAATGGCGCCGTAGGAAGCGATGCCGTTCCAGGAGATCGAGCGTGCGGTGTGTTCGGCGCCGACCTGGCCCATGCACCAACTGATGGTTCCGACACCGATCAATCCCTGGGCGATCCCTAGCAGCAGGCGGCCGGCGATCAGGATCAACAGGCTGAGAAGGGGCAAGCTTTGCAATAACACCGACAGCAAGGTCAGCCCGCCACTCAGGACAATCCCCGACAGGCCATAAATGATCGCGCGCTTGGTACCGACATTGTCCGACATGCGCCCGGCCATGGGCCGGCTGAGCAGGGTGGCCAGGTATTGCGAGCCTATGGTCAGCCCGGCGACCACGGCGCTGAACCCGAGCTGTTCATGGACATACCCCGGCAAGACCGCAATCGGCAGGCCGATGCAGAGGAAGGCGACAAAGGTATAGAAAACGATGGAAACGATCTGCAAGGTGATCGCCATGGAGCTTTGCGGTGGCTGTTCTTGCGCAGACATGAGGGCTCGTTCGCGGGCGGCGGTGGGAGAACTGCATGATGGCGCGGTGGCGGAATAAAAGAAAGCAGGCTAACTAATTTGGTTTGATATTCTCGTTGATCTTGACGGCCTCATCGTCGGAGCGCCGCCCGGAGCAGGCTCGCTCCCACATTTGAAATGCATTCCCCTGTGGGAGCGAGCCTGCTCGCGAAGGTTTCGACACCACAGAAAATCATGAGTCTGAATGCAAAAAGCCCCGTCACAAAGGACAGGGCTTTTACTTGCAGCTTGCAGCTTGCAGCTTGAAACTAATAGCTGCCCTTAGAACACCACACCCTGGCTACGCAGGTAATCGTCATAGGTACCGCTGAAGTCGGTCACGCCGTTAGGGCTCAACTCGATGATGCGGGTAGCCAGGGACGATACGAACTCACGGTCGTGGCTGACGAAGATCAGCGTGCCCGGGTAGTTTTCCAGTGCCAGGTTGAGCGCTTCGATGGATTCCATGTCCAGGTGGTTGGTCGGTTCGTCCATCACCAGCACGTTCGGCTTTTGCAGGATCAGCTTGCCGAACAGCATGCGACCTTGCTCACCACCGGAGATGACCTTGACCGACTTGAGGATCTCGTCGTTGGAGAACAGCATGCGGCCCAGGGTGCCACGAATCATCTGCTCGCCCTGGGTCCACTGGCCCATCCAGTCGAACAGGGTGACGTCTTCTTCGAAGTCATGGGCGTGGTCCTGGGCGTAATAGCCCAGCTCTGCGGCGTCGGTCCACTTGACGGTGCCGGCATCCGGGGTCAGTTCGTTGACCAGGGTGCGCAGCAGGGTGGTTTTACCAATACCGTTCGGGCCAATGATCGCCACGCGCTCGCCGGCTTCAACAACAAAGCTGAAATCCTTGAACAGCGGCTTGCCGTCGAAGCCTTTGGCCATGCGTTCGACGATGACCGCTTGACGGTGCAGCTTCTTGGTCTGTTCGAAACGGATGAACGGGCTCACACGACTCGAAGGCTTGACCTCGGCCAGCTGGATCTTGTCGATCGCCTTGGCGCGGGAGGTCGCCTGCTTGGCTTTCGAGGCGTTGGCCGAGAAGCGGCTGACGAACGATTGCAACTCGGAGATCTGCGCTTTCTTCTTGGCGTTGTCCGACAGCAGTTGCTCGCGGGACTGGGTCGCCACGGTCATGTACTCGTCGTAGTTGCCCGGGAACAGGCGCAGCTCGCCGTAGTCCAGGTCAGCCATGTGCGTGCACACGCTGTTCAGGAAGTGACGGTCGTGAGAGATGATGATCATCAAGCTGGAGCGCTGGGTCAGAACGTTTTCCAACCAGCGGATGGTGTTGATGTCCAGATGGTTGGTTGGTTCGTCGAGCAGCAGCACTTCAGGATCGGAGAACAGCGCCTGAGCCAGCAATACTCGCAGCTTCCAGCCTGGGGAAACTTCGCTCATCGGGCCGAAATGCTGCTCAATGCCGATACCCAGGCCCAGCAACAGTTCACCGGCACGGGATTCGGCAGTGTAGCCGTCCATTTCTGCGAATTCGGTTTCCAGCTCGGCCACGGCCATGCCGTCTTCTTCAGTCATTTCCGGCAGCGAGTAGATGCGGTCGCGCTCGGCCTTGACCTTCCACAGCTCTTCGTGACCCATGATCACGGTGTCGATCACGGTGAATTCTTCGTAGGCGAACTGGTCCTGGCGCAGTTTACCCAAGCGCACGTTCGGTTCCAGCATGACCTGGCCGCCGGATGGATCAAGGTCGCTACCGAGGATTTTCATGAAGGTCGACTTGCCGCAACCGTTGGCGCCGATCAGGCCGTAGCGGTTGCCCGCGCCGAATTTGACCGAAACGTTTTCGAACAACGGCTTGGCGCCGAACTGCATCGTGATGTTAGCTGTAGAAATCAAAGGTTTTTCCTGCGAAGCATTCAGAGTAGCTAGGGTTGCGGCAGTACCGATTCAGTACCCGTTCACGCTGTTCGACCATGGGCAGTACATCCCGGCCAGCAGCGCAAGATCCATTTGGCAATAAGTGGACAGCAGCATTGGGAGCGCTTGGCCCGAGTCGAAGTGCGCTGAGGCCGGGATTTCCCGTCATCAACCAAGGGGGGCGCGTAAAGTTTGGCGGCGATTGTACTGGTCTGGCCATATAAACGATAGGGCAATAAGGCCGCACCGACGCATTGACGGTATCAGCGGACAGATTTTCACATCTGAAAGCTAACAATTGGTTACAGACGATGGCTAAAATGCCATCTTTCACTGGGTGCCAAACGTTGGCATCGGCTCAAGGACGGTCCTTCGGGACAGTTTTCTGGTTTTCAGACGCTGCGCAAGCTCCACAGGCGATTTGGTTGCCAGGGGCGCAGTTTGTTCACCTCTGACGTGTGACGATTTCCGTGAAACTCATCATTGCCGCTGTCTACGTTGTATCCATCGCGTATGTCCACCTGCGTGGTCGTGTACGCCACAAACTGGGCCGTCAACTGAGCGACCACTCGACGTTCCTGGCGCCGATCAATTGCTTCCTTTATATGTTCTCGAAAATCCCCAACAAGCCGTTTCTCAACCCGGCGGATTTTCCCGACCTGGCGCTGCTGCAGACCCACTGGCAAGAAATTCGCGCCGAAGGTCAGAACCTGCTGACAGCGGGGGAGATCAAGCGCTCCCATGATTACGATGATGTCGGCTTCAACTCCTTCTTCAAGACTGGCTGGAAGCGCTTCTATCTCAAGTGGTACGGCGATAGTCACCCATCGGCCATGAAACTGTGCCCACGCACCACTGAACTGGTGCAGGGCATCGGCTCGATCAAGGCGGCGATGTTCGCCGAATTGCCGCCGGGTTCCAAGCTGGTTCGCCATCGCGATCCCTATGCCGGTTCCTACCGGTATCACCTGGGCCTGGAAACGCCCAATGATGCCGGTTGCTACATCAACGTCGATGGCCAGAACTATCACTGGCGCGACGGTGAGGCGGTGATGTTCGACGAGACGTTCATTCATTACGCAGAGAACACCACTGACCAGAACCGCATCATCCTGTTCTGCGATGTCGAGCGTCCGATGAAATATCGTTGGGCTGCTGCGTTCAATGGCTGGTTCAGCCGCCATGTGATGTCGGCAGCCGGTGCGCCGAATGAAGCGGGTGACAAGACCGGAGGCATCAACCGCCTGTTCGGCAGGATCTACAAGATCCGCCTGCGCGCCAAAGCCTTGAAGAAGCGTAATCGCAAGCTTTATTACCTGCAGAAGTGGGCGTTCTTTGGTGGTTTGCTGGCGATCTTCGTCATGGTCTGATTCATTCGTTTGTCAAACTGACGTCATCGCGGGCGAGCCCGCTCCCACAGGTTTTGTGAACGCCGCCTATCACTGTGGGAGCGGGCTCGCCCGCGATGAGGCCGGAAGGTCCAGTACATTATTTGCTGACTTTTTTCCTCGCCGCCGGTTTGGTCGTTGATTTGGCCTTGGCAGCAGGTTTGCTCCCGCCCTTGCCACCCAAACTGCGCTTGAGCAACTCGGTCAAGTCAATGACATCCGCCGTCTTGCGCTCATCTTCGCCAGTGGCCGTTTCAACATCCTCGATCTTGCCTTCATGGGCCTTCTTGTCCACCAGGGCCATGATCTTGTCTTCGAATTCGTCCCGGTAATCGTCCGGCGACCACTCGACACTCATGTCCTCTACCAGGCGCTTGGCCATGTCCAGTTCACCCTTGGCCAGTTCGGCCTTGGTCACGTCCGGGCCTAATGCCAGCTCGTCCAGGCTGCGCACTTCCGCCGGCCAGCGCAGCTTCACCAGAACCATGGCCGATTCCAGCGGCATCAAGGCCGCCAGGTACTGGCGGGTATGCAGCACCACACGGGCCAGCGCGACTTTATTGGTTTTGGTCAGGGTTTCGCGCAACAGGGCATAGACCTTGCCGCCGCGTTTATCCGGGGCCAGGTAGTAGGGCGTGTCGATGTTCTGCAGGGGGATCTGCTCGCTGTCGACGAAGGCAAAGATATCGATGGTCTGGGTCGACAGCGGATGCGCCGAGCGAATCTCCTCTTCGCTGAGCACCACGTAGCGGCCCTTTTCGTATTGCACGCCTTTGACGATGTGCTCTTTGGTGACTTCCTTGCCGGTGACTTTATTGACACGTTTATAGCCCACCGGGTCCATGCTGCGACTGTCCAGCCAGTCGAAATCCACCCCTTGGGATGACGTCGCCGAAACCAGCGCCACAGGGATATGCACCAACCCGAAACTGATCGCGCCTTTCCAGATTGCCCGTGCCATGGTCGTCTTTCCGAAAGTGATGTTCAGGTGACCTTGGGCCTTGGGCAAAAGTTTCAGCTGCCTGCAGGCGGGTCTGGCAGTGCTTCGTGTTACATCTTGCCGGGAAGTTTGGGTTAACAAATGCGAACCCCAGGCGTAGCGTGTTATCGAAGACCCTATCCACGCATCCATCGCGAGGCTCGCCCATGAACCGATACGTACCTGGCCTTATCGTGCTGGCATTGAGCGGCGTACTCGGTCATCAGGCGCAGGCCGACGTCGCTTCGGCCGGCACACCGTTACAGGTGGCGCAAAACCTGCCGGGCAGTACCAACAACAATCCCTACAACAGCCCGATCCGCCGGGCCAACCCAAACAGCATGCAAGGCACCCAGCCCAGTGCCCCGGCGATTCGTGGGCCGAATACGGTGCCTGTGCCGCGGCCGCCAACCCTCGATAACGGCGGCATTGGCAATCGTTATCCCCAGAGTCCCGCTGCGCCCGCCAGTCCCCCGAAGTTCATTCCCAATCCACCTCCACGCAGCCCTTGAACGGCAGGACATCAGCTCTGACACCCATCCTCATGACAAAAGGAATCGTGCATGTTGCGTAAAACCTTCCTGGCCACTTTCTGCGCCGGCACTTTGTTAGCCACCAGCGCGCCTGTTCTGGCAGCGACCACCCAAGACATGCAAAGCGAGCAGGGCACCCTCGAGGTCACGCCAATCGCGACAGGACTTGAGCACCCCTGGGCGTTGGCCTTTCTGCCAGACCGCCAGGGAATGCTGGTCACCGAACGACCGGGCAACTTGCGTGTGGTGACGGCCGAGGGCAAGTTGTCGGCGCCGCTCAACGGCGTGCCCAAGGTCTGGGCCAAGGGGCAGGGCGGTTTGCTGGATGTGGCGTTGTCCCCCGACTTCAGGCAAGACCGGATGATTTACCTGTCCTATGCCGAAGGCGGCGGCCAGGGTGGCAAGGCAGGTACCGCGGTCGGCCGCGGACGACTGTCCGAAGACCTGACGACACTGAAGGATTTCCGGGTGATTTTCCGCCAGGAGCCCAAACTCTCAGTGGGCAACCATTTTGGTTCGCGGCTGGTGTTCGACCGGGACGGCTATCTGTTCGTTACCTTGGGCGAAAACAACGATCGCCCCACCGCCCAGGACCTCGACAAGTTGCAGGGCAAGGTCGTCAGGATCTATTCGGACGGTAAGGTGCCCGACGACAACCCCTTTGCCTCCCAGGCCGGCGTGCGCCCGGAAATATGGGCCTACGGCGTTCGCAACCCGCAAGGCGCGGCGCTCAACCCCTGGACCGGCACGCTCTGGGAAAACGAACACGGTCCGCTGGGCGGTGATGAGGTCAACATCATCGAACGCGGCAAGAATTACGGTTGGCCGCTGGCCACCCATGGCGTCAATTACTCGGGTCAGCCGATTCCCGAAGCCAAAGGAAAAACCGCCGAAGGCACCCTCGGGCCGCATCATGTCTGGGAAAAATCCCCGGGTCTGAGCGGTTTGGCGTTCTACGACGGCGACCGCTTCAAGGCCTGGCAGCACAACGCGTTCATTGGTGCCCTGGTGACCCGGGAGCTGATCCGCCTGCAGTTCGACGGCGACAAGGTGATTCACGAAGAACGCTTGCTTGGCGAGCTCGACAAGCGCATCCGCGATGTGCGGCAAGGGCCGGATGGGTATTTGTATGTGCTGACCGATGAAGGGGATGGGGCGTTGTACAAGATAGGGTTGAAGTAACGCTCACCCGGTCGCTCCCGCGTGTGGAACGATCGGGGTCTGAGTGGGGCCCGATGTACAAATGGCAGTTATTCCTCGACAGCCTTCTCGACCTTGCTCGAGGCCGACCAGACCCGGTAGCGAACCTCGACGTCCTTGGGCACATAGAGCACGATCGGCAGTTTGCTGTTGTAGCGCAGCATGAAACCGTCACCGACCACCGGCACGAAATCCTGTTGGCGCTTGCCATCCGGGCAGGCCATCAGCGTGCTCATCGGACCGATGACTTTTTCCAGTCGATAGAACGGATACCCCCAACCTTGGAGGTTCTTCTCTTCGAGAATGCCGCCCAGGCGTTGGCGATTGCAGTCGACTTCCAGGGTCTTGCCAGCAAGAATCTGGACCTGGAAGTCGTCTTCACGGGTTTGCGGGGCGAGATGGATGACCTGGCGGGTGAAACCACTTTCCGGCTTCGGGAAGGGCGCAACTTCTTCGAGTTTTGCCCCGTGGGCGATGCTCGACAGCGTGACGGCGATCAGCCCGAGGGTGGTGCTGAGGGTCGATGAACCCATGATGCCTCCTTGCGTTTGTGTGGTTGAGCGGATTCTGGATCAGCCATTTTCGACGGCGGCAGTGGCCAATGCAAATCCTTTGCCTCAGCGTGCAAATTGCAGGGCCGCCAGCAGCTTTTTTCGCAATTTGCATGAGCGTTTTTACGAGACCTTACAATAAGTCCTTGAATTACCGATGAGCTGCACAGCGAAATTCAAGGCATGTTTTATGCTGTACCTGTTCTTAAGCTGACCGGGATTTCATATGAGTCAGTGTCGATGGTTAATTGGCAGTCTCACAACGGAGAGGGTCGCCATGTTTCTTTCTGCCTTGGAACTTCGCAATATCATTGAAAGCAGTTTTCTTCCGAGACGCTGTCAATGCACGCTGTCGCCTGACTTGTCCATGACTGTAAAAGTGTATGCGGATGGGGAAACCGATCAAATCGATCTGTTGAAAACCGGGATAAACGCCCAGCAACTCAATGGCTGTCGGGAAATCAACGAACTGATAGCCACGCTGCGTTCCGATCTTCAGCATCACCACACGGAACCCGGAAATACCCAGGGGATGCGCAAAGCGCTTTAAATCTTCCTTTCACGTTCCGCCAGTGCGCGCCGGGCCTGGCAAAGCGCCAGACCCTGCGCCAGCAACCAATCGGGCAACACGCCCCAGGTCAGCAAGCAAGGAAGTGTTCCCTGATTTTCCTCAGTTCTGATAACTGCAAGCGTCGGAAAGTTTTCGATAGGCGATTTCTTCAGGTTGGCCCGATTGTGAGTCGATGTACTTCATCGTCGCGGTAATCACTTCGCAGTCCAGGGTGGTGGGTTCGCTCAGCGCAATCACTTTGCCCACGTGCAATGGCATGCCGTAGTGGTAGGAAGGCACGTTTTGTGTGGAGGTGGTGTCATTGGCCTGTGCAACGCCGGCCGATGAAGCACAGACGAAGGCGATTGAAACGAGCAGGGCGCGCGAGTTCATGGGGCAATCTCCAGTGCAGATGCAAGTTAGCTCGACGTGTCGTCGAACCTGCCGCACTGGGCGTCAGAGGGCTCTGAGGGCGTGCGGTCCAGTAAAGTGTTGGACTGCGCGATTAAGCATTGGTTAACCCGGCTGAACGCCACCTGTCGTACTGCCACTACCGTTCGGCGGCATTTATCAGGTTAAAGCGGTCACTATTGAGACTAAAGTCGTCTGCAGTGTAAAAAAGCCTTCTGCCATCATTGCCGCTCACCCCGCGTGTTCACTTCAGCCCGGTCCTTTACAGGAGCGGATGAAGGCTATTTCTGGCGGATTGCGCCCTGACGCAATCGCTGCATTGTTGGAGTTTTTAATGCGTCCCCCTTTTACGTTCATCCGCGCCCGCCAGTCATTCGGCTTCGGTGCTCTGGTCCTGTGCGCCGGTTTTACCGCCCCGGTTCAGGCGAGCGGTTTTATCGACGACACCACAGCGAAAATCGAATCACGTACGGTGTATTTCAACCGCGACTTTCGTGACGGGCACACCTCCAACGAGCAGGGCGCATCCAAACGCGAAGAATCGGCCCAGGGCTTTATTCTCAATCTGCAATCGGGGTACACCGAGGGTACGCTGGGTTTCGGTGTCGATGCATTGGCCATGGCGGGATTCAAGCTCGATTCCAGCCCTGACAGCAGCAACAGTGGCCTGTTGCCGTCCAGCGGCAGTAACCCGCGTGGTTCGGCGGACGAGTACACCAAGCTCGGCCTGACCGCCAAAGTGCGCGTCTCGCAAAGCGTGCTGAAGTACGGCGCCCTGCTGCCGGATGTGCCGCTGCTCAAATATAACGACGGCCGCTTGCTGCCGACCATGTTCAACGGCGCGATGCTCACCTCCAGGGAAGTGCAGGACCTGAACTTCATGGCCGCGCGCCTGGACAAGTACACCGCCCGGGATTCCACCGATTCCCAGGACATCCGCGTGCACTGCAAGAACAAACGTTATGCCTGCAACATCACTGCCGATCATTTCGACATGTACGGCTTCGATTACAGGATCAACGAGCGGCTGACGGCTCAATATCACTACGCCGAACTTGAAGACATCTACCGTCAGCACTTCCTCGGATTGCTCGGCAACCAACCGCTGGGGGGCGGCGTGCTCAAGGCCGATCTGCGTTTGCTCAAGAGCGCCGACAGTGGCGCTGCCCGTGCCGGCTCCATCGACAACCGCGCCCTGAGCGCAATGCTTGCCTATGCCCTCGGCGGCCATACGTTCAGCGCTGGTTGGCAGCGCATGAACGGCGACAACTCGATGCCATACCTCGATGGTACCAATCCGTATCTGGTCAACTACGTGCAGGTCAACGACTTCGCCGCGGCGCAGGAACGTTCGTGGCAGCTGCGTTACGACTATGACTTCAAGGCCGTTGGCATCAACGGCCTGACGTTCCTGACCCGCTATGTGAACGGTGATCACATCAAGGTACCGGGCAGCGATCAGGAAGGCAAAGAGTGGGAACGCGACAGCGAACTCAAGTATGTGGTGCAGAGCGGGACGTTCAAGGACGTCAGCCTGCGGTTGCGCAATGCGACCTATCGCACCAACTACCAGCAATATGCCCGGGACGTGGATGAGACGCGGCTGATCGTCAGCTACAACTTTTCGATCCTGTAGCGCCTGAAAGATTGCCATCGCGAGCAGGCTCGCTCCCACATTGGACTGCGTCCTTCAGGGCAACTCGGTCAACTGTGGGAGCGAGCCTGCTCGCGATAGGGCCATCACATTCAACGCAACTCTATCTGATGGCGATACGGCAAATCCGGCCCGGTCTTGCTGCACGTCAGCGCAGCCGCCTGCACCGCAAACCTCACCATCGAGTCGATCTGCTGGCGACTCAGTTGCCGTACTCCCTCGACCGAATCCAGCCGTTGTTCGGTCAGCCAGGCAATCAACGCCGCCTGGAAGGTATCGCCAGCGCCCACGGTGTCGGCGATGACCACAGCGCAGGCCGGTACCGACCACGAGCCGTGCTCCCGACTGAACACCGTCGCACCTTCGCCACCTCGGGTCAGGAACACCAGCTGGCAGCGGTGTTGCAGCCATCCCTCGATCACCCGCGCCGGGTCCTGCCCGGGAAACAGCAGGCCCAGGTCCTCATCGCTGACCTTGATCAGATCGGCATGCTCGACCAAGGTGGCAACCCGCGAACGCCACAGCTCGATGTTCGGCTCCGGGTTAAGCCGCACGTTCGGATCAAGGCTGATCAGGCGCTTGCCGCTTTCCCGGCGCACCAGTTCCAGCAGCGTGTCGGCAATCGGCTGCACCACCAGGGAAAACGAACCGAAGTGCAAGCCACGCACGTGCGGCCCCAACGCCGGTAGATGCCCGGGTTGCAGCTGTCGATCCGCGCAGCCTTCGCCGCGGAAACTGTAGTGCGGCGAGCCATTGGCCCCGACCGCGACCATCGCCAGGGTGGTCGGTGCGGCAAAATCCACCAGATAGTCCGTGCGCACGCCTTCTTCCTCCAACACCTGGAGCAAGCGCCGGCCGAGGTAGTCGGTGGACAAGCCGGCCAACAACGCAGCCTCCACGCCCAAACGGCGCAAGCCCACCGCAACGTTGAAGGGCGAGCCACCGGCGATGGCCTTGAAATTCACTTTTGAAGCCAGGCCGCTGGCGTCGTTTTCACTGAAGAAATCGAACAGCGCTTCGCCACACACCAGATACATAGTTGTTCGCTCTTTATAGGGTTGCGACATGTTGTCGATAGCGTTCGTAGGCCAATCGCGAGGCTGCCACGTTTTGCGCGATCGGCAAGGTTTCGCTGGCCGGATCGAACTTCACGCAGCGCTCACACAGATCCGCCAGGCTGTCCTCATGCCCGGTTGCCCGGGACTTGCACCAGGCCGCCTGAATCGCCGCGCCAAGGGCGGCGGCTTCGCTTTGCTCGGGGCAGACGACTGTCATGTTCATGGTGTCGGCGACGATCTGCCGCCACACCGCGCTCCTGGCGCCACCACCGATCAGGCAGATGCGCTGGCTTTGTAAGCCATTGTGGCGCAGCAGGTCCAGTCCGTAACGCAAACCGAAGGTCGTGCCTTCCACAACGGCGCGACACAGATTGGCCCGGGTCAGGTTGGTCATGGTCAGTCCCAGTACGCTGCCGGTGGCATGGGGCAGGGCAGGGACGCGTTCGCCGTTGAGGAACGGCAGCATGCTCACCCCTTCGGCGCCGATGGGGGCCTGGGCAACGAGCGCATTGAAATGCTCGATATCCAGATCGAACAATTCTCGAATCGCCCCGGTGGCGTTGGTCAGGTTCATGGTGCAAATCAATGGCAGCCAACCGCCGCTGGATGAACAGAACGTAGCCACTGCCGCGTCCGCGCTGACGTTCGGTTGCTCGGCATAGGCGTACACCGTGCCGGACGAGCCGAGGCTCATGGTGATCGCACCCGGTGTGATGTTGCCGGTGCCGATGGCCCCCATCATGTTGTCGCCACCGCCGCTGGACACCAGCGCCTGCGGGTTGATGCCCAAGTGTTCGGCGATGCCCGGCAGCAGCGTGCCGACGGCTTGATGGGCATCGATCAGTTCCGGCAACGCGGCATGCAGACGCCCGCTGGGGTCGATGTCGCGCAGCAGCTGCACATCCCATTGGCGGGTACGTACGTTGAAATAGCCGGTGCCCGAGGCATCGCCGTATTCGCTGCAGCTACGACCGGTGAGCCAGAAGTTCAGGTAATCATGGGGCAGCAGGATGTGCGCGATGCGTGCAAACACATCGGGGTGCTGTTCCTGGGTCCAGAGTAGTTTTGAAACCGTGTAGCCCGGTGCAATCACCACGCCGAGGCGTTCCAGCGAGCCTTTTTCGCCTCCCAGATGGTTGAGCAGTCGATCGTTTTGCGCGGTGGTTTCGGTGTCGCACCAGAGCTTGGCCGGACGCAGGACCTGGCCTTGATCGTCGAGCAGCACCAGGCCATGTTGCTGGCCGGATACGCCGATGCCGAGGATGTCCTGGCCATCCGCATCCGCCGCCAGCAATGCACGTCGGGTGGAGAGGCTGAATGCCTCCAACCATTGCGCCGTGTCTTGCTCACGGCGCCCGTTGGCGCCGCTGATCAGCTTGTGCGCGGCGGCGCCCTGGCCCAGGACCTGGCCGCTGAACGCATCGAGGATGATGGCTTTGGTGCCTTGGGTGCCGCAGTCGATGCCGAGGAATAGTTGTTGGGTTGCCATGTTGGATCCTTGGTGTGTCAGTTCGATCGCGGTGAGTCCATTCGCGAGCAAGCCCGCTCCCACAGTGGTGCGGGGTGGAACATGGATTTGTGTACGTCGTTGACCCCTGTGGGAGCGGGCTTGCCCGCGATGACGTCAGAGGCTTCACCGCAATGCTTACGCCAGAATCCGCTCCAGAGTCCGCGTCACCCCAACCTCGCGCAAACTGTTGCAACACCACTCAAACGCCGCGACAAACTCCGCTGAACGTGGAATCGCCATACCAAAAATCTCCTCGACCGCCAGCAACCGCTGGGTAATCAATGCATCATCCGCCACCAGCGCCTGGCAGAACGCCGCCCTTGGGTCTGCAATGGCGTAAGTCTCGCCATGCTCATCCACCCCTTTCAAATACAACGCCCACGCGGCAACGACCAGCGCTGCGCGTTTAGTTTCCCGGCCATCGGCAATCAGGCGGTTGATGGTCGGCACGGTGAATTTGGGAAACTTCGACGAACCGTCCGAGCACACGCGCTCCAGTTGATCGGCAATCGCCTGGTTGGAGAAGCGTGCCACCAGGGTGTTCTTGTACTCGGTGAGGTCGATCCCCGGCACCGGCGACAGCTGCGGCGTGACGTCCAGGTCCATGTAGGCACGCATGTAGCGCACAAACAACGGGTCGTTCATGGTCTCGTGGACGAAGCGGTAGCCCTTGAGGAACCCCAGGTAGGTCAGGGCCAGGTGGCTGCCGTTGAGCAGCTTGATTTTCATTTCTTCATAGGGGCTGACGTCGTCGGTGAACTGCACGCCGACCTTTTCCCAGGCCGGGCGGCCGTTGACGAACTTGTCCTCCAGCACCCATTGCGCGAACGGTTCGCAGACCACCGGCCAGGCGTCGTCGACCCCGTGCCGGTCGGCCAGTTGCTGGCGATGTCGGGTGCTGGTCATCGGCGTAATGCGGTCGACCATGGCGTTGGGGAAGCTCACGTTGCGCTCGATCCAGTCGCGCAGATCGGCATCCAGCAGGGTGGCGAAGGCCAGCAGGGCGGTGCGGGTGACCGCGCCGTTGTGCGGCAGGTTATCGCAGGACATCAAGGTGAATGCCGGCGTGCCTGCCGCGCGGCGTTTGGCCAGGGCGGCGCAGAGGAAACCGAACACGGTTTTCGGGGCGTGCGGGTTCGACAGGTCGTGCTGGATCTGCGGCAGATGGGCCATGAACTCGCCGTTGCTGTCGTCGATGCAGTAGCCACCCTCGGTGATCGTCAGCGAAACGATGCGGATCTCGGGGCTGGCGAGTTTGTCGATCAGCGCCTGGGCATCGTCTTCGGCCAGCAGTATGTCGCGGATGGCACCGATGATTCGCACTTGAGTGTCGTCGGTATCGCCGAGCTCGAACAAGGTGAACAGGTAGTCCTGTTGTTGCAGATCATCCCGGGCCCGGCGATCTTCGCCGCGCAGACCGACGCCGCAGATCGCCCAGTCCAGACCTTCGCCCTGGTTCATCAACGCATCGGTGTAATACGCCTGGTGGGCGCGGTGGAAACCGCCGACGCCAATGTGCGCGATGCCGTGGCGGGTGTCGCTCAGGGCGTAGGCGGGTCGGACCACCTTGGGTGCAAGGCGCTGCAGGTTGTGTTTATCGAGTTTCATCACAGGCTCTCTGAATCAGGCAGCGAGGCGCAACGGGCGGGTCATCGCCACGCCGTCGGCATCGAACAAATGGCAGTGGCTGGCGTCCAGGTGCAGGCTCAAGGTCTCGCCGTAGCGGCTGGCCAGGTCGCCGCGCACACGCAGGGTCAAGGCTTCGCCGTTTGCTGTGCGCACGTGACAGAAGGTATCGCTGCCCAGGCGTTCGCTGACGTCGGCGGTGACCTGCAGCGTGCAGTCACCGGGTGCGGCCAGTTCCAGGTGTTCCGGGCGAATCCCCAAGGTGACGGCGTCGCCGACCCTCAGGCTGGCGCCGCTGAGCGGCAGACTGATGCGGGTGCCGGCATCCAGTTGCACTTCACAGCCTTGGCCGTCGACCCGGCTGACCTGGCCCTTGAGGAAACCCATTTTCGGTGTGCCGAGAAAGCCTGCGACAAACAGGTTGGCCGGCTGGTGATAGAGGTCCAGCGGCGAGCCGACCTGTTCGATTTTGCCGCCATTGAGCACCACGACTTTATCGGCCATGGTCATCGCTTCAACCTGGTCGTGAGTCACGTAGATCATGGTAGCTTGCAGCTCCTTGTGCAGGCGCAGCAGTTCAAGGCGCATCTGCACCCGCAGCGCGGCGTCGAGGTTGGACAGTGGTTCGTCGAACAGGAAAATTTTCGGATTGCGCACGATCGCCCGGCCAATCGCTACGCGTTGCCGTTGACCACCGGACAGCTGTTTGGGCTTGCGCTCGAGCATCGGTCCGAGCTCCAGGATGCGCGCCGCTTCACCGACTTTCTTCTCGACCTCGGCTTTCGGCACCCCGGCCAGGTCGAGGGCAAACGACATGTTCTTGCGCACGCTCATGTGCGGGTACAGGGCGTAGGTCTGGAACACCATCGCCAGGTCGCGCTTGGCCGGGCTGACTTCGGTGATGTCGCGGCCGTCGAGTTCGAGGGTGCCTCCGCTGACTTCTTCCAGCCCCGCGATCAGGCGCAGCAGGGTGGATTTGCCGCAACCGGACGGGCCGACGAACACCACGAACTCCTTGTCATTCACTTCCAGGTCGATGCCCTTGATGATGGAAAAGCCTTCGAAGCCTTTTTGCAGATTCTTGATTTTCAGGTTGGCCATGATGATGGGCCTCCACGTGTTGTTGTTATTTCACGGCGCCGAACGACAGCCCGCGCACCAGTTGTTTCTGGCTGATCCAGCCGAAGATCAGGATCGGCGCGCAGGCCAGGGTCGAGACCGCCGACAATTTGGCCCAGAACAACCCTTCGGGGCTTGAATAGGAGGCGATCAACGCGGTCAGTGGTGCGGCTTTCGATGAGGTCAGGTTCAGCGACCAGAAGGCCTCGTTCCAGCACAGGATCAGCGACAGCAGCACGGTCGAGGCCAGGCCGCCCTTGGCGATCGGCAGCAGTACCCGGAGCATTTCCTGCGTCAACGTTGCGCCATCCAGGCGGGCGGCTTCGAGGATGTCTTTCGGGATGTCCTTGAAGTAGGTGTAAATCATCCAGACCACGATCGGCAGGTTGATGAGGGTGTAGATCACGATCAGTGCGATGCGTGTGTCGAGCAGGCCAAAGCTCTTGGCCAGCAGGTAGATCGGCATCAGTACGCCCACTGGCGGCAGCATCTTGGTGGAGAGCATCCACAACAGCGTGCCTTTGGTGCGTTGGGTTTCGTAGAACGCCATTGAGTAGGCTGCCGGCACCGCGATCAGCAGGCACAGGGCCGTGGCGCTGAACGAAATCACCACTGAGTTCCAGGCGAAACTTGCGTAGTCGCTGCGCTCGTTGATGTGCAGGTAGTTTTCCAGCGTCGGGGTGAAGATGAACTGCGGCGGCGTGGCGAACGCATCGATTTCGGTCTTGAAACTGGTCAGCACCATCCAGAAGATCGGGAAGAAGATCAGGATCGCGATGGCCCAGGCCAGGGTGCCAAGCAGCAGGCTTTGCAGACGACGGGATTGTTGAAGGGTCATGGCGCGGGCCTCAGGCTTTGTCAGTCAGGTTTTTGCCGATCATGCGCACCAGCACGATGGCCGCGATGTTGGCGATCACCACCGCGATCAAGCCGCCTGCCGACGCCATGCCGACGTCGAACTGCACCAGCGCCTGGTTGTAGATCAGGTAGGCGAGGTTGGTCGAGGCGTAGCCGGGGCCGCCGTTGGTGGTGGTGAAGATTTCGGCGAACACCGAGAGCAGGAAGATGGTTTCGATCATCACCACCACTGCAATCGGTCGCGCCAGGTGCGGCAGGGTCAGGTGCCAGAAGATCGCGATGGGCCCGGCACCGTCCAGGCGCGCGGCTTCCTTCTGTTCCTGGTCGAGTGACTGCATGGCGGTCATCAGGATCAGGATCGCGAAGGGCAGCCATTGCCACGAGACAATGATGATGATCGACAGCAGCGGGTAGTGCGCTAGCCAGTCCACCGGTTGCGCACCGAACAGTTTCCAGACGTAGGCGAGAATCCCCGACACCGGATGGAAAATCAGGTTCTTCCAGATCAGCGCGCCGACCGTGGGCATGATGAAGAACGGCGAGATCAGCAGCACCCGCACGATGCCCCGCCCGAAAAAATCACTGGCTTCGAGCAGGGCGCTGATCAATACGCCGAGCACCACGCTGATCAGCAACACACTGCCTACCAGAACCAGGGTATTGGTGGCGCCGGGCATGAAACCGGAGTCGGTCAGGAAGTACGTGAAGTTTTCCAGCCCGACGAATTCGTTTTCACCCGGATTGAGCAGGTTGTAGCGAATCAGCGAAAAGTACAGGGTCATGCCCAGCGGCACGATCATCCACAACAGCAGCAGGGCTACCGAAGGGCTGACCAGAAACCAGCCGGGGTTGGCAAACCGCCTTTTGCGCAGCGGTTGAGGGATTTCCATGTGAGCTTTGACAGTTGAAATATTCATGATGATCAGAACCGATTAGGAACAGGCAAATGAAGATCAAATGTGGGAGCGGGCTTGCTCCGGGCGGCGTTCCGACGAAAGCGGAATTCCAGCCGCTGAAGATGCATCGGATGTACCGGCCTCTTCGCGAGCAAGCCCGCTCCCACATTTATGCGAGGTTACTTGGGGTAACCCGCGCGCTTCATCTCGCGTTCGGTGGTTTGCTGGGCAGCGGCCAGGGCCTGCTCAACCGGAGTCTGGCCAATCAACGCCGCGGAGAACGATTTGCCGACCTGGGTGCCTATGCCCTGGAACTCCGGGATGGTCACCAGCTGAATGCCGATATAGGGCACCGGTTTGAGCGTCGGCTTGCCCGGGTCCGCCGCCTTGAGCGATTCCAGCGTGACTTTGGCAAAAGGCGCGGCGTTCAAGTAGGCCTCGCTGTAGGTCGAGGCGCGGGTACCTGGCGGCACGTTGGCAATGCCGTCCTCTTGCGCGACCAGTGCACCGTATTCCCTGGACGTGGCCCAGGCACTGAAGGTTTTTGCCGCGTCCTTGGCCTTGGAGCTGGTCGGGATCGCCAGTGCCCAGGAGTACAACCAGGCCGAGCCTTTATCGGTAACCTCATGGGGCGCGTAGGTGAAACCGACGTGGTCGCTGACCTTGCTCTGGGTCTTGTCGGTGACGAACGAGCCGGCGACGCTGGCATCGACCCAGATCGCACATTTTCCGCTGTTGAACAGCGCCAGGTTTTCATTGAAGCCGTTGCTCGATGCCCCTGGCGGACCGGATTTTTTCATGGTGTCGACGTAGAAGTTCAGCGCGTTCTTCCATTCGGGTCCGTTGAATTGCGCTTTCCACTGCTCATCGAACCAACGTGCGCCGTAGGCGTTGGCCACGGTGGTGACCAGCGCCATGTTCTCGCCCCAGCCCGCTTTGCCGCGCAGGCAGATACCGTACTGTTCTTTATCCTTGTGGGTGAGTGTGTTGGCGAATTCGGCGATCTGGGTCCAGGTCGGGCGCTCGGGCATGGTCAGGCCGGCGTCCTTGAACAGGTCGGTACGGTAATAGGTGATGGAGCTTTCAGCGTAGAAGGGCAAGGCATACAGCGACCCCTTGACGGACAGGCCCTCGCGCACCGAGGGAAAAACATCGTCGAGAGCGTAGCTGGCCGGCAGGTCCTTCATCGGCTCCAGCCAACCTTTCGCGCCCCACAGTGCGGCTTCGTACATGCCGATGGTCAGTACATCGAACTGTCCACCCTGGGTGGCGATGTCAGTGGTCAGGCGCTGGCGCAGGACGTTTTCTTCGAGCACCACCCAGTTGAGCTGGATGTCCGGATGCTCGGTCTCGAAGGTTTTCGAGAGCTTTTGCATGCGAATCATGTCGCTGTTGTTGACGGTGGCGATCGTCAGGGTCTGGGCGCCAAGGCTGACGCTGCTGAGGGTCATGCAGGTGAAGGCAAGCAGAGCTTTTACAGAGGGTTGCATCGAGCACTCCTTTTCTGCACCCGGTGGGCCACAGAAGGACAGTTATTGTTTTTGTATCTTCCGAAGGCAGGAAGAATGTGCGCTGATTACAGCCTTCTATTGAGGGCGAGACAAATCATCCATCGCACTTGGATTGATACTATTTTGCACTGGGGTTTGGAGGGGGAGACGCAGAGAAGGGCTTTTTCAGCGGTGGGACGACATCGAATCCGTACAGGTTTTTGGGTTGAAATACAGCACCTGTGGGAGCGGGCTTGCCCGCGATGAGGCCGCCAGATCCGAAAGATAATTCGTCTGACAGTCCGCCATCGCGGGCAAGCCCGCTCCCACAGGGATTGTGTTTTAACCCAGGTTCTGCTCGGTCAACCGCTGCACCACCAACCGCCGGTAATGCGAAGGCGTCATGCCCTTGAGCTGCTGGAAACGCCGGTTGAAGTTGGAGATATTGTTGAAGCCTGACTCGAAGCACACGTCGGTCACCGGTTTGTCGCCATCGGCCAGCAGTTCGCAGGACTTGCTGATGCGCAGGCGGTTGACGAACTCGATGAAGCAGCGCCCGGTGGCCTGCTTGAACACGCGACTGAAGTAGGTCGGCTTCATGCCCAGGTGCTCGGCAACTTCCTCCAGCGGCAGATCGCGGGCGTAGTGGGCGAAGATGTAATCCACCGCGCGGTTGGTGCGATCGATGTTGTGCTCGTCGGCCAGCTGCGGCGTCGTCGCGCCAGACAGCAGTTGATAGTCTTCGCAGGCCGCGAGCAACTCCAGCAGTATGAAAAAGTGTCCGAGGCGGGTCATGCCCTGGGTGTCGGCGATGCGCTGCATCAGGTCCATCGCCTTGCCGATCGTGTGTTTGCAGCGAAACTCGATGCCGTACTGCGCGCGTTCCAGAAGCGGCGCCAGGCTCTTGAGCTCGGCGAACACCTGGTAGCCGCTGTCGAACAGCTCGTCGGTGAAGTTGACCAGCATGTCGCGCTTGGGCACCACCTCATCTTCGGCCACCTGGCTGATCCAGTTGTGTGGCAGGTTGGGGCCCGTGAGAAACAGGGTTTGCGGATAGAAGTTGCCGATGTAGTCGCCAATGAACACCTTGCCTGAACTGGCGACGATCAGGTGCAGCTCGTATTCCTTGTGAAAATGCCAGCGCACCAGGGGGCAGGGGAAACCGTGCTGGCGATAGATGATGGACAGCCCGTTATGGTCGTCCATCAGTTCATAGGAAGGGTCGGTAACGCGGGTGGCTCGGCTCATGTCGGGACGCTTTTATTGTTATCGCACGTCGATCATGCCTCTTTCACGGGCAAATTTGCCAGCGTGTTACCCGTGTGGCCTGGATCTTCAGCACTCGGCTTTATGGCGATTCTTGGCTTCAATCCATTGCGCCATGTATTGGGTGCTCTTGTGTTGATGATGACGCAGCATGCCGCCGGTAAAGTTGTCTCTTCTGATCGACATCAGGTGTTGGCGGCAATGCTCGAGCCGTGCAATCAGTGCCGGCCCGTGAATGCGTGGCTGGTAACGACTCGCCAGCAGGTCCAGTCCCAGGGTCTGGGCATTGAGCCACTGCGCCTTGTCCTGATGGAGCTGCACGGCGCAATCGGCAAATGACCTGGCGGTGCGGGTGATCGCCCCCGGCCATGGCTCGCCTGCATGCATGGCTTCTGCGCCGATGGGCGTGGTGACATTGGGCGTGCCACAGAGCATTGCATCGACAATCTTGCCTTTGATGCCCGCGCCAAAGCGCAACGGTGCCATGCACACCCGTGCCGCCGACATCACTTGCAGGGCGTCCGGCGCCCAGTTCATCACATGGAACCCCTGCGCCGCGTTATGCAGCGCGGTCGCCTTGGGCGGTGTATAGGCGCCGTAGATGTGCAGCTGAGCCGTGGGTAATTGCTGGCGAATCATTGGCCAGATGGTGTTTTTCAACCAGAGCACCGCATCCCAGTTGGGGGCATGGCGAAAATTGCCGATGTGAATAAAATTCGCCCGCTCTTCGAATGGTGTCAGCGCATGGGGGGGTACATCCACCATCAGCGGGCACCAATGCAACAGGCTGCGCGGCAGCTTGAAGTGCTCGACCAGCAACTCGATCTCCACTTGCGAGATCATCAGGTTCAAGTCGCAACGATAGATGGCCGCGATCTCTCGCTTGGCCAGGTCGGTCTCGGCCATGAGCTCGAATTCCTCGCGCAATGCCGGCACGAACAGTTCGTTGAAGTCATCGTCATCGTCACTGGCCTTCAAACGATCCTTGAGCCGTTGATGGCGAGCGTGGCGCAGGCTTTGCAAATCCTGGGTCCCGAGTACGCGCAAGGCATTCGGGCAGTGTTTTTCGACACGCCAGCCGAACTGTTCTTCCATCATGAATTGTTCGAACAGCACGATATCCGGAGCGAGTTCGCTGATGAACGTGTCGAAACTGCTGTTGTTCAGCTCGATGGGTACTTCACGAATGCCCAGCACCGTCAGGTCTTCCTGGTGCTCGCCAGCCCCGGCGGGACTGCTGAAGGTAACGTCCCAGCCCTGCTGCAGGAAAGCACCGAGCAGTTGCATTACATGCCCACCGGCCGCAGAAGAGCGAGGCTCGGGCCAGACGTAACCAATGACCAGGACTTTGGTTGCGTGGGGCAGGGTCATTGTTGTTCCTTCGGGCAGGTTATCGGGCAGAAATCGAGAGGGCGCAATTAAACCACAAGAGGGTCGATCTTGAGTGAAACCCCGCCGCCACAGGTCGCCATGCGGCAGCGGTCCCAGTGTTAGATCGTGTTGAGTTTCACCAGGACATCCGCGCCGATGTAGCCGTTGCGGTTTCGATCAAGCGCCAACTGCATGGCTTTGATATTTTCCAGATAGACAGGTCGGTTGGTCGCCAACTGGCTCAACAATGAAGTCGTTATGGCAAACGAGTCTGCGTTTTTCAAGGCGGTGGTGCTTTTGAGGTATACCGGCGGGTATTTGCCGGGAATCGCTGGCGCATGACCGGAGGCGAGGTTCAACAAAGGGCCTACGTCCAGTTGTTGGTAACCTTTCTGATAAATATCCGGGGCCAACGCATAGTTGAAATCCCGGGTGTCGGGCGCGCCGTGAAACATTTCGTGAATCAAGCCGTCAGCCGTGGTACCTGAATTGAAAAACTCCTTGCGGTAATTATCATTAAAGTTGTGAATGTTTATTCTGATAAATTTTTTGCGCGCTGCTTCACTGTGGCTTGCGGCCTGCCATTCCTTATACCAAGTGGTGTTCAATGACGCGAGCGCCTCGGTGTTTTTTGAACCATCAAAAATTACATTGTTGAGACTGACCTTTGAAAAGTCTGCTTTTACTTCATTCAAATAGGCGAGGTATTGGCTACGTGTCTGGGGTGAGGCGTCCCCCAGAAGTAGCTTGAGCACAAGGTTTGCATCATCGTTTGACGCAGTGTCCGACAAGACACTGAGAGCACTGTCTACTTTCTTGCGCGCCAAAGGAAGGCCTTCCTTGATAACACTTCTGGCATAGCTTTCAGGCATGAATTTGTAACGGATTGGATGGAGTTTTATTGTCGACTCGAAGTTGTTCAGTTTTTTACCCCACGGCTGGCCAAGTCGGTTGAGAGCATACCAATCGTCATTTTTGCGGACAGCGGCAAATACGAAAGTATCGGCGGCGCCATCAAGGGGGCGCCATGTGCCTTGTGCCACGTCAATTCGCTGTGCTGCCTTGATCAAGTCGTATGAGTCAGCGGCACCGTTAAGCTTTCGAAGTTGATGGGTGGCATTTTCCAATGAGTGCAGCCCCAGCTTGCCAATGCCCAGTGCACCTTTTTTCAGATACTTTCCGGCGCCATAGAGTAGTTCAGGTGTGCCATCCAAGGGGTTGAACACCGAGTTGAGAAGTACAAGGCCGGTCTTCGCCAACGCTCTTGATTTTGCTCCGATAGAGGCTGCCTTGCCGATCATGCTAACGGCCTTTGCGACCACGCCGACAACCAGTAATACGTTGACGGCGAGTTCAATCGTGCAAGCCAGTACACTGCCTCTATTGCGGTCTGGATCGTCTGAAGTAAGGTCCTCGTAGCAGCTCTTGAAAGGTACGATGATATTGATGAAGGTGTCGAAGTAGTTTTCTTCCCTGGCGAGCTTGAGCTCCAGTTCTGTTCGGCCTCTTGAATCTTCTATCAGTTCTTCGTATGTCCAGACAGGCCGATGTTTCAGGATAAAGTCCACCAGCGAGTTGAATTGCCCGCTGTAAAAACTCTTGCAATGACCTTGCTGTGTTTCTCTCGATTTTTTTCCAGTGCGAGGTGGTGTGCCCAGCTTGTCGATGACGCCCTGACTGGATAAGGCGACGCCGTGGGGAACGCCATGGGTGTAGCGTTCGATGTCGGTAGGCAACGTAAGCAGGGTAGCTGCTTTGCTCAAGCTATTGATGTGACCGGTAAAGTCCAGCCTGGCGGGTTGCTGTAGCAAGTTTTCTTTTTCTATCAGTGCTGCCAGTTCCGGGTTTTCCCGACATTCTCCTTGTAATGTGAACAACTCATAACAGTACAGCCGCCCTTCATGGTTCGAACATAACACCAGACCATAGCGGCCCGTAGCGGCATCCTTGTCTTTCTGCTTTTCCTGGAGAAACATGTCTGGAGGCTGGATAACGGGAACCGATGGGCGGAGTGTGAATAGGGTGATTTCTCCGCACAGCAAGCGAGCGCGGTCAATGGGCGGTAATCCCGATAAAACGAGGTTCACCGTTGTGGCCATCGCTTTTGCCAATGGTGCATAGGCTTGGTCAAAGCGACGCTTGAATACGCCTTCCGTAGAAACCAGGCCAGGTAAAAGGTGCGGGAAGCTCTGGTAAATGCTTGTGCCTTTTCGTACATCCCAATTGCTTGTCCCAAGATGATTGGACATGTTGAGCTCGACCATTGACATGGCCAATGGCTCGAAATTGTTGAACTCATGAGACCCGCGTCGTTTCTCGTAGAGTATTTTTTCCTGCAGGAAGTCGCAGCCCGGCACGATATGCTGGAGTATCTCCAGTGATATCGCTTTTCGGGTGGGTAGTGCAGTGGCCAAGGTTCTTGCTGTCTGTGTGTAGAGATCACCGAATGCCTGATAAGCCGCGATGGCAGACTCGACGGCAGCCGGGTAATGATTATTTACGCTGTCGAGCGCAACAATGCTGTTCAGTAGGGCCCAATCAATGATGGGGTCAATCGCCAACACGCTGTGCAGAATTTCCAGATCCTTGTTGACCGGCTCAATTGCCTCCAGTTGCATGACATCGCAATAGGTCATCGTCAGCGCAGACCCGATTGCGTTTGCTTCTGCCAGGGCGACACCCCGACAGAAGGCGATCCATTCGGATGTTCCCGCGAGCAGAGAATCGGGTAGCTCTCGAACCAGAAGCTCTGGGGCCTTGCCTGCCAATAGCAAGTAGGCAGCTAATGTGGTGGCATATGCGGGTACTTTATGGTTGGCCTCAAGATGCCTTTCAAAGTCGAAGATGATGTCTTGTGCTGACTTTTCAATGTTTTCGGGCACGTAAGGATTGTAACCGGCCACATGGTTGCGCGGTTCGTCTTCGCCCGCTGCGGGGTAAATATCCAGAATGATGGCGGTCATCAGGACCTGCTGCGCGTACAGCTCAGAGATTTCTTCTCCTGCATTGGAACCGTACCAGCCGAGCGCATCGATATAGGTTTTAGACCAGGACTGCAAGAAGGGGGGTGTGCCCAACTCGTGCAGAAGTTCACGGCAGTTCGACAAGGTAACCGTATGCCCTTGGGATCCAAATGCGATTTCCCATAGTACTGTCAGGAGTTTTTTTTCGCGTCCGGTGAATTGATCCGTCAACGCTCGTATTGTTTTTCGCTCATCAAACGACAATTCGGGGGCTGCGATCATTCCCCAATAGTTATCGAGAGGAGGGCTGGGGCTGTACTCGAACTCTAGATGTTTAATCAGGTTTTTTATGCCCTTTACATCTTCAGGTAGATCGTACTCATGAAATGCTATCCACTGCTTCACACCGACAGCATCATTTGCAGAAACAACTCCCCCAATCGCTGCCGCGATTTCAGTGAGCGTCGCCAAATCATCCTTGAGCTCAGGATCAAGATTTATCGCGTTGGTGACGCGGTCTACCCGGTCATGAGGCCATACGAAAATCTGACCTGCGGTGAATACATAGAAAGAACCTGATTTAACGCCATGTTCTTCGAGAATACGTTTAAAGGCTGGCTTGTCCACCATTCGTTGCAACAGGACTGCTCCAGGTTGATGGGCTTGTTCGAAAGATGAGTCCTTCTGCACGGTGATAAATTCACCGTCCCAATATACAGGGATATCGTCGTCCTCTGCGGTGATACCTTTTTTAAGCAGTGTGAGAATGTGTTGTCGCTCGATCTCATCGCTCTTGATATTTTTTTCAGGGTCGCTAAGGATGCGATGCGGCTTGGAGAAACGCACAACAGAAGTTTTCGCAATGTCGGGGTTGTTCATTTATAAGTCCATTTCAGGTTTTGTTTTTAGGTGTGGTAATCCTCTTGTAGTCAGGGTAAGTAGGCAATTGACGATGTGTGAATGCTTGTTTCTTGCTTTCGAAAAGCGAAGAGCATTTGATTAATGTAAGGTTAGCCGCGCATTCAACCACAGTCGGCGCATAGGCGATGGGCTGTTGAGCCTGCGAGCGGCGACTCTTGATTTGCGCCACCCGTAGGCACCCACTCCTGTTTCAAATCACGCGAGTTGAATAATTCCGCTTATCTCCTGGTAATTGGTTATCTTGCCCCCTCGCGCCAAATTGGAGCTCAGCGAGAGTTGGTACCAATCGGTCGCTTGTTTGCAAATCAGTACATCCGTTGCCTGAAATAGTTCCCCAATACCTTCCAGGCGTGCAATTTTCACATCCGCAATGTTCAAAGACTTTACTGCGTTAAGCGCATCGAGCGTTCCGCTTATGGAGCGAATTTGCCGGGTGGCTTTTCCAGAGGTCTTGACACCTTTTCCGGTGATGAGTAATACGCCGTTTTTAGTGAGATTCCCGCCTTTTTTCATGAGGCTTGACACACCATCCAGCGGGTTGACCAAGCTCAATGCAAAACTGCCACTGAGCCTGACCAGTTTCACGGATTTCGAAAGAAGACTCCCGGATTTCAAGGCGACGTTTGCAAATTTCGACGCGACGCCCGCTGCAGAGCCAACAACCGCCAGCGCGTCGAGTGCGCATCCAACAACTCCGGATGCCTCGCGGTCAGGATCACCCGACGTCAGATCTTCGATGCAGCCCTTGAACGGGATAATTAAATTAAGAACCAGGTCAATATTTTCTTCGGTGTTCTGCCTGGCAGCCTCAAGGGGGGCTACACCATATCCGGTATCGTAAAGTTCTTCGTAGGTGGCCGGCGGGAAATGTTCAAGTAAAGTTCCTACAGTTTTGTTGGTTCTTAGGGAGAAGAAGGTTTCAAGTTGACTTCTGGTGCTGGGGGAACCAGGTGGGGCTTCATTTGATTGCCATAGTTTTTCGACGACCAGTTTATGGGTGACGTCCCTGACGGGCGCCGTCCCCTTCAGGTACGCGTCAATGTCCAAGGGCCAATCAAGGGCTTGCGCCTGCCATTGCATCTGGTCTTTATCAGCCCAAAGGCTGGGGTCGAAATATTCAATGGAGGTGGTCAGGAAAATATCGCCCAGGTCCTGGCGGCTGAAGCACTCGGCTCGCAGCGTAAACAGTTCGTAGTAATATTTCTGAGCGTCGTGCTCTGCGCAGATGATGACGCCATAGCGCCCCCTGTATTTATCCCTCAGCCGTTGTGTCTCTTTCGTTGCATGATCGGAAAATTTTTCGCGGACTGTGTAAAAGCTGAGAACGCCATATTCCAGTCGAATTCGATCTGTTTCAGGCATTTTTGACAGGGCGAGCTTTAGTGCGGTGACTGTGCCTTGCTGTATTTTTTCATAATAATCGCTGAACAGTTTGGTGTATAATACTTGAATATTTTGAAGTTTGTAGAAATAGGGTCTGGCCAGTGCCATTCCGTCATTATATCCAAGGGTGAAAATATCTGCGGATATGTCTGTTCCGGTCCAACCCTGATACATTAAGTCTCCTGACATGAATAACTCATGAATCGATATTGCTTTGTTTCTTGGCATGTCCTTGTGTAGGAAGTGTTTGTCGGTGAAGTAACCGCCATCCGGAATGGCTCTTTTAAGCTCGATCAAGGCGACTTCTTCCCGCGTCGGAAGTGGGGTGTTAAACGCATTGCTGCATTGTTCCAAAGCTTCTGTGTATTGATTGTAGTGAGTTTCGGTGGTGTAGAAATTATCAGTGGTGTATTCGCCTTCAGGGCTGTAGGGAATCAGCCCATTGACGGCGCCCCAGTTAAGCATGTGCGTTATGATGTCGAGGCCGAAGAGTTGCTCAAGTTGCTGATCGAATGGCCCTAAGTCAGCGTAAGACTGTACTTGTTCGTAGGTCATCGCACGTGATGACCCCGGGGCAATGGTTTCGATCTTTGCGACAGCGAAGCTATGCACGACCCACGCAGGCGAGCTGATTGTCATACTCTCCGGAATTTCCTTTACAAGGAATTCAGGCGCCTCATCACCTACAAGAATATGCACCGCCAGGTGAGCTGCCTTGGCATCAATCATGCCGTTGGCGACAAGGTGTTTTTCCAGATTCAGTAAAATTTGCGCAGGGTGAAGATCCGCGTTTGCCGGTTGGTAAAATGCGTAGCCCAGCACACGACCTTTGCTTTCAATCTCACCTATGTTCGGATCGATGTTCAGTACGATGGCTGCCATGAGGAGTTGTCGCAGATCCTCTTGACAAGGTGAATCATCCGAGTCTGTTCCATACCACTCCAACGCTTCAAGGCAGTCCTGAGCGAGATTTGAACCGATCATGCCTTCAATGAAATCGTTGATAAATTGAGCGGGGTCGTTGTTCAGATCCACCTGTGAGTGGATGTTTTGCTCGACCAGCTTATTCAGTAATTGGCCCGTATCACTTAGCCCGAACGTTGTCGTCGTGTTTTTGATTTTTTCGCGCTGGACAAGAGTCAATGCGGTCGGGGAAATTTCCGGGTCTTTAAGTATGTCGTAATACTTTCCTGTTCCTGGTAATGCAGGACGTCCTTTCTTGAAGAAATCCATGAGGTTTGCAAGCTGCTGAGCCGTAGATGGCATGGGGTGCCCATAAAATCTGATCCACTGTTCAACGTTGATCTGGTCGCAGCTGTATATGAAACCACCTGCGTTGTTCGCGTATTCGCTGAGCTCGTCCAGGTGTTGATTGAGGGTTTCATTCTCCTTCAGAAGGTCGTCGATTTGCATGGGCGTGCCGTCGACGATGATATATAGCTCTTTGTTCGAATTGCACACGTATGTGGTGGGTTCGGGCAGGCTGGATAATTCTTCCAGGCTTATGAAATCATCGCACTTCAACAGTTCATTAAACTTGGCTTGTCCCGCTCGATGAGCCAGTTCCAGCGAGCTACCAGGGGTGGTGGGGATAAGCAAGTTTGAAAGTTTAAATTCGGCATTGGCGTCGGGGAGATTGTTTACATATGCTTCCAGTGACTCGGTGATAAATTTTTTCTCTGCTTTGTTGAACGCCAGCAAAGCGCTAATGTCCGACTCAAGGTTGTCGAAAGTTGATATTTTTCGATAATCATATCTAGGGGTGTTCATCAATAAATCCTTTTTCTGATGATTGCGCAGGTCGGCGCGGGTTTATGAAATAAAAGGCGGCTGTTGGTTGTGATTGATGTCTATGACATTTTCGAAGCAGAGTAGGGCTGGCGACATAAAGATGGCCAGAGGGTATGTTGTGCTTTTTGTTTCCTTGAAGTGCTAGATGTTAACGCGGCCAGGTTTCTGGCCGGCTATAGCAAAGTAATCAACGCCAAGCGGATATTCATTTGCGCAGGATTGCAAGTGGCTCAGCCAAGGATGCCCTTGACCTTGTCCCGCAACTGATCGATGGAAAACGGTTTGCCAATAAGATGCATGCCTTCGGGCACTTCGATGTTTTCGGCATAACCGCTGGCGAACAGGATTGGTAGGGTGGGACGCAGTTTGCGCGCCTCGTTGGCCAGTTCCCGGCCGTCCATGATCGGCAGCCCGACATCGGTCATCATCAGGTCAATGTGCTGGCCTTGGTCCTTGAGGAACTCCAGCGCCTTTTCACTGCCATCCGCCTCCAGGACCTTGAACTCCAATTCCTCCAGTACGTCGACAATCAACATGCGCACGATGGCATCGTCTTCGACGACGAGGAGGGAGGGGGCGTTGGCGCTCATGATGGTGTTCTCTGAAGGGTGGGTGGGTTTTTCGCCGTTCAGAATCGCCGGCTCTCTTGCATGAGTAAGTGACGGGTCCCTACAAGTTCCCCATAGGCTATAAAAAGAAGGGGCGGCACGCGTATGGGCAAAGGATAACCGCTGCGTTGTGCATTTTGCGGCCAACCCTGTGAGAAAATTCGATTGGTGCGTCAGTTTTGGGGCAAACTCCTTGGTTTCATCCGTTCAACAAGGCTTGACTATGACCTCTGAGTCTTCGGTTGATGAGCAGCGATTTCGCAAGCTCCTGAGCCGCAACATCGGCCTGCCGCTGGGCGTCGGCGCCATCAGTGCGGTGTTTTTCGTGTCGCTGATCACTTACTTGCTGTCGACGATCCAGTGGGTCGAGCACACCGACCGGGTGATCAATAACGCCAATGAGGCGGTCAAGCTGACGGTCGACCTGGAAACCGGCATGCGCGGTTACCTGCTCACCAGCGACGATAAATTTCTCGAACCCTATGAAACGGCCAGACCACGCATCGCGGTCGTGCTCAGGACCTTGCTCGAACTGACCGCCGACAACCCGGTCCAGACCGACCGCTTGCACAGGCTCGAATCCCTGCAGCAGGAGTGGGCCGGTTACGCGCAATCGATGATCGAGCTGCAGCGCAGCAACGGTGACTACCGTGGGGCGGTCAGGGCCGGCAAAGGCAAGCGCCTGACCGATGAGATCCGCAAGCAGTACGAAGACGTGATCGACATGGAGCAGCAGTTGCGCGCCACGCGTAACGAGGAAGTGCGCCGTACCACGATCTGGAGCATCACCCTGTACCTGTTGTTCATTGCCGGTATCAGCGGGTTGCTGGCGTACATCGGCCGCCGCGACCTGGTCAATCTGTCGCAAAGCTACGCAGGGACATTGGCGGCGCAACTGGCCAGCGCCCAGCGCCTGGAGCAACAGGCCTGGCTGCGCAATGGCCAGACCCAACTGGCCGAGCAAGTGTTGGGGCAACTGTCGCTCAACTTGCTGGGCCGCAATATCCTGCAGTTCTGCGCGCAGTACCTGGGCACTGCCGTGGCGGCCATTTATGTGCGCGAAGAACACGGCGGTCTGCGTCGCGTGGCGTCCTACGGGTTTTCCCGCGAGCAGCAGGAGCGTGAGCAGCAGATCTACAGCGACGAAGGCATTGTCGGCCAGGTGGCGCAACAGGCCCGCCTGATTCGCCTGGACGATGTGCCCGGCGACTATTTCAAGGTCAGTTCCGGTCTCGGCGAAGGTTTGCCGCGCAGTGTGCTGGTGGTGCCGACCAGCGACGACGAGCGGGTCAATGGCGTCATCGAGCTGGGCTTCCTGCGCCCGCTGACCGACCGCGACATCGATTTGCTGGAACTCATTGCCGGCAATATCGGTACCTCCATCGAGGCGGCGCGTTATCGCCAACGTTTGCAGGAAGTGCTCGCCGAAACCCAGCAACTCAACGAAGAGTTGCAGGTGCAGCAGGAAGAGCTCAAGACCGCCAACGAAGAGCTTGAAGAGCAATCAAGGGTGCTCAAGGAATCCCAGGCACACCTGGAAACCCAGCAGGTCGAGCTGGAACAGACCAACGAACAACTCGCCGAACAGGCGCAGGTGTTGGCCGATCAGCGCGATGCCATGGACCTGAAGAACACCGAGCTCAACCAGGCCCAGGCCCAGCTCGAAGAGCGCGCCGAAGAATTGCAGCGTTCGAGCAAATACAAATCCGAATTCCTTGCCAACATGTCCCACGAGCTGCGCACGCCGTTGAACAGTTCGCTGATCCTGGCCAAGTTGCTGGCGGAAAACCCGCAGGAAAACCTGAGTGCCGAACAGGTCAAGTTTGCCGAGTCGATCTATTCGGCCGGCAACGACCTGCTCAACCTGATCAACGACATTCTCGATATCTCCAAGGTCGAAGCCGGCAAACTGGAGATACGCCCGGAAAACACCAGCGTGGCGCGCCTGGTGGACGGCTTGCGCGGGATGTTCCAGCCGTTGGCGGCGGACAAGCAGCTGGACTTCCAGGTCGAGTTGCAGGACGGTGCGCCAACCATGATGTTCACCGACCGCCAGCGCGTGGAGCAGATCATCAAGAATCTGCTCTCCAATGCCGTGAAGTTCACCGAGAAAGGGCGGGTCGCCCTGACCGTGACCGCAGCGCCGAACGAAGGCATTGCCTTTATCGTCAGCGATTCGGGTATCGGTATTGCCGACGATCAACAGGAAAGTATTTTCGAAGCCTTTCGCCAGGCCGATGGCACCACCAATCGGCGTTACGGCGGCACCGGGCTGGGCCTGTCGATTTCCCGTGACCTGGCCGCGCTGCTCGGCGGCTCGATCAATGTCGCCAGCACGCCGGGGCAGGGCAGCCAGTTCAGCCTGGTGCTGCCGCAGCAGTACGTCGAACCGGGTGATGAGCCCGTGGAGCCGTTGCGCGCCTCGCCGGTCCTCACGCCAACCCAGGCCGCCCCCAGCGCGATTGCGCCAGCGGTGGTCCCGGAGATTGCTCGGTTCGCGGATGACCGCCTCAAGGCACCCTTCACCGTGCGGTGCATCCTGGTGGTGGAGGACGAGCCGAATTTTGCGCACATCCTCTATGACCTCGCCCATGAACTGGGTTACCAGTGCCTGGTGGCCCACGGTGCCGACGAAGGCTACGACCTGGCCACGCAATTCATACCGGACGCCATCCTGCTGGACATGCGCCTGCCGGATCATTCCGGGCTGACGGTGCTGCAACGCCTGAAGGAACACGCCGAGACCCGCCATATTCCGGTGCATGTGATTTCGGTCGAAGACCGGGTCGAAGCGGCGATGCACATGGGGGCCATCGGTTATGCGGTCAAGCCGACCACCCGCGAAGAGCTCAAGGACGTGTTCGCGCGCCTGGAAGCCAAGCTGACCCAGAAGGTCAAGCGCGTGCTGCTGGTCGAGGACGACGACTTGCAGCGCGATAGCATTTCCCGGCTGATCGGCGATGATGACATCGAGATCACCGCCGTCGGCCTGGCGCAGGATGCCCTGGCATTGCTGCGCACCACCGTGTTCGATTGCATGATCATCGACCTCAAGCTACCGGACATGCTCGGCAACGATCTGCTCAAGCGCATGTCCACCGAAGACATCTGCTCGTTTCCGCCGGTGATCGTCTACACCGGGCGCAACCTGACCCGGGACGAAGAAGCCGAACTGCGCCGCTATTCGCGCTCGATCATCATCAAGGGCGCGCGCTCTCCCGAGCGCCTGCTGGACGAAGTGACACTTTTTCTGCACAAAGTCGAATCGCGGTTGTCCCATGACCGGCAGAAGATGCTCAAGACCGCCCGCAGCCGCGACAAGGTGTTCGAGGGGCGCAAGGTACTGCTGGTGGACGACGATGTGCGCAACATCTTCGCCCTCACCAGCGCGCTGGAGCAAAAGGGCGCTGTCGTGATCATCGGCCGCAACGGTCGTGAAGCGATTGAGCGATTGAATGAATTCGAAGACATCGATCTGGTATTGATGGACGTGATGATGCCGGAAATGGATGGTTTCGAAGCCACCACCTTGATCCGCAAGGAGGCGCGCTGGCGCAAACTGCCGATCATCGCGGTGACGGCCAAGGCCATGAAGGACGATCAGGAGCGCTGCCTGCAGGCCGGCGCCAACGATTACCTGGCCAAGCCCATCGACCTCGATCGCCTGTTTTCGCTGATTCGTGTGTGGTTACCGAAGATGGAACGTATTTAAGTGCAGAGCGATTATCCAGGAGAGCGAAGCAGCGAAATCGAATTGCGCTTGTTGATCGAGGCGATCTACCTCAAGTACAGCTACGATTTTCGCGATTACTCCGGCGCATCGATCAAGCGCCGGGTGACGCACGCCTTGAGCCAGTTCGAGTGCAACACCATCTCGGCGTTGCAGGAAAAGGTCCTGCACGACCCGACGGCGTTCATGCAGTTGCTGCAATTGCTGACGATTCCGGTCAGTGAAATGTTTCGCGACCCTTCGCACTTCCTGGCCATCCGCCGTGAGGTGGTACCGTTGCTCAAGACCTACCCGTCGATCAAGATCTGGATCGCCGGCTGCAGCACCGGCGAAGAAGTCTATTCGATGGCCATCCTGTTGCGCGAAGAAGGCCTGCTCGAGCGCACCATTATCTACGCCACCGACATCAATCCGCGCTCGCTGGAAAAAGCCAAGCAGGGGATTTTTTCCATGGAGAATGTCCGCGCCTACACTTCCAACTACCAGCAGGCCGGGGGCAAGTGCTCCTTTGCCGACTACTACACGGCAGCCTATGGGTACGCGATTTTCGACAAGTCGCTGTGCGAAAACGTCACCTTTGCCGATCACAGCCTGGCAACGGACAGCGTATTTTCAGAAACTCAGTTAATTTCATGTCGTAATGTATTGATTTATTTTAATAAAAAACTCCAGGATCGTGCTTTCGGATTGTTTCATGAGTCGCTTTGCCACCGCGGCTTCCTGGTGCTGGGCAGCAAGGAAACCCCGGATTTTTCAGCCTTCGGCAACCAGTTCACGCCGTTGGTCAAACAAGAACGGATCTATCGCAAATCATGAGCAGCGCAACGGGTTTACCTTCCATAGAAGCGATTGTGATCGGCGCATCGGCTGGCGGAGTTGAGGCGCTGCTCAACATCCTGGGTCCCCTGCGTGTGGGTTTCGGATTGCCGATCATCGTCGTCCTGCACTTGCCGGCCGAACGCCGTAGCCACTTGGCGGAAGTCTTCGCCCGGCGAGTGTCGCTGCCGGTCCTGGAGGCTATGGACAAGACCCCGGTGCAAGCCGGAACCCTGTATTTCGCCACGCCCGGGTATCACTTGTCGGTTGAGCAGGACCGCAGCTTTTCCCTGAGCCTGGAGGACCGTGTGCATCACTCGCGGCCGGCCATCGATTACCTGTTCGAATCCGCCGCCGATGCCTACGGTCCGAACCTGGCCGCGGTGTTGCTGACCGGTGCCAATCAGGATGGCGCCAAGGGCATGTCCCAGGTCAAGCGGCGGGGCGGGTTGACCATCGTCCAGGACCCGGACGAGGCCCAGGTCGCGACCATGCCCCAGGCGGCGCTGGATATTCTGCAACCCGATCACATACTCCCCATACGCGGCATCGGCCGCTTGCTTGTCGAGCTGGAACGAATCGCATGCTAAGTAATATCCAGGCCAAACTGCTGATCGTCGACGATCTGCCAGAAAACCTATTGGCACTTGAAGCGCTGATCAAGCGTGAAGATCGCATCGTCTACAAGGCGCTGTCGGCAGACGAGGCCTTGTCGCTGTTGTTGCAACACGAATTCGCCATGGCCATCCTCGACGTGCAGATGCCCGGCATGAATGGCTTCGAGCTGGCCGAGTTGATGCGTGGCACGGAAAAGACCCGCAACATCCCGATCGTGTTCGTCAGCGCCGCCGGTCGTGAACTGAACTACGCGTTCAAGGGCTATGAAAGCGGCGCCGTCGATTTCCTGCACAAGCCCCTGGATATCCAGGCGGTCAAGAGCAAGGTCAACGTCTTCGTCGACCTCTACCGGCAGAGCAAGGCCATGAAGCAGCAGGTCGAAGCGCTGGAGCAAAGCCGTCGGGAGCAGGAAGCGCTGCTCAAGCAGTTGCGCAGTACCCAGCTCGAGCTGGAGCAGGCGGTGCGCATGCGCGATGACTTCATGTCCATCGTTGCTCATGAAGTACGTACGCCGCTCAACGGTCTGATTCTTGAAACCCAGTTGCGCAAGATGCACCTGGCCCGGGACAACGCCGCGGCGTTCACCCTGGACAAGATGCACGCCATGGTCGATCGCGACGAGCGGCAGATCAAAAGCCTGATCCGCCTGATCGAAGACATGCTCGATGTGTCTCGCATTCGTACCGGCAAGTTGTCGATCCGCCCGACACACTTTGACCTGGCGGCGCTGGTTCGCGGTTTACTGCACAATTTTGCCCAACAGATTGAAGCCGCCGAGGCGTCGGTCAGCCTGGATGCCGAGCAACCGGTGATGGGCGATTGGGACGAATTTCGCATTGAACAGGTGATTTCCAACCTGCTGACCAACGCCCTGCGTTACGGCGCCAAGAGCCCGATCTCGCTGAAGGTGTACAGTGAGAACAATGAAGCGCGGGTGGAAGTCCGTGATTACGGAATTGGCATCAGTGAAGAGAACCAGCAACGGATATTCCAGCAATTCGAGCGCGTCTCGGCCAACAATGTCGCCGCCGGGCTGGGCTTGGGGTTGTTTATTTCCGAACAGATAGTTGCCGCCCATGGCGGTACCATTACCGTCGAGAGCCGGATTGGCGAAGGCGCCCTGTTTCGCGTTTGTCTGCCGCTGTAGGAAAACAGTGTGATAAACGCAACCTCTGATCGACCCCGGGGTCGTATTCAGCAGCTATTGACCGAACAAAGGCTTCCCATGAGTGAAGATGCACAAGATGTAGTCCTCGTCGTCGAGGACGACCCCTCCATCCTGATGGTGCTGTCGGCCTACCTGTCGGGGGAGGGCTATCGGGTGCTGCAAGCCGAAAACGGTGAGCAGGCCTTCGAAATCCTCGCCAGCAAACCCCACCTGGACATGATGATCACCGACTTCCGCCTGCCCGGCGGGATCTCTGGCGTCCAGATCGCCGAGCCCGCGGTGAAATTGCGGCCTGAGCTCAAGGTGATTTTCATCAGCGGCTACGCCCAGGAAATCCGCGAGACGGACAGTCCGATCACCCGCAAGGCGCCGATTCTGGAAAAGCCATTCGATCTGGACAAGTTGCAGGAACTGATGCAGGAAATGCTGTCCTGACCCGGTGGGAACTGCCGCGACCTGCGGCAGCTCCTACACGCGAATCATCTCCTGCACCTTGGCCGTCAAAAGATCGAAGGTAAACGGCTTGGTGATCATCTGCATGCCCGGATCCAGGAACCCGCCGCGCACCGCCGCATGTTCGGCATAACCGGTGATGAACAAGACCCTCAGCTGAGGCCGCAGTTGCCGGCCGATTTCCGCCAGTTGCCGACCATTCATGCCGGGCAGGCCGACGTCGCTGATCAGCAGGTCGATGCGTTGGGTCGAGTCGAGGATCGGCATCGCACTGTCGGCATCGCTGGCCTCGACAAAGGCATACCCCAGGTCCCCCAGCACGTTGCTGACCAATAACCGTACCGCAGGATCGTCCTCGACGATCAGCACGGTCTCGCCATTTTGCGCGTAAGGCGCATGTTCGACGTCGATCGGCTTGTCCTGGGGCAGGTCGCCGCCAAAACGCGGCAAATACAGGTTCACGGTGGTGCCTTGGCCGACTTCGCTTTGAATCGCGACATGCCCGCCCGATTGCTTGCTGAAGCCATAGATCATCGATAAGCCCAAGCCGGTGCCTTGGCCGATGGGTTTGGTGGTAAAAAACGGGTCGAAAGCTCGATTGATCGTGCTTTGCGGCATGCCGCAGCCATTGTCGGTGACGCTCAGTACTACGTAGTCGCCAGGCTCAAGGTTTCCGTGGGGCCTGGTGAAATCGGCGTCCAGCTTGCGGTTCGAGGTTTGCACCAGCAGCTTTCCACCATCAGGCATGGCGTCGCGGGCATTGATGACCAGGTTGAGCAGGGCGCTTTCCAGTTGGTTAGGGTCGGCTTCGGCGACCCACAGCTGCTCGTTCAACTGCATGTCCAGGTCGATGCTTTCATTGATGCTGCGTTGCAACAGCTCGCCCATGGAGACCACCAGGTTGTTCATGTCCACGGGCTTGGAATCAAGCGATTGGCGACGGGAGAACGCCAGCAGACGGTGGGTGAGGCTCGCCGCACGATTGGCGGACGTCACGCCGAGGTCGATCAGGCTGTCCAGATCCTCTGTGCGCCCACGGGCCAGACGCCGGCGCAACAACTCCAGGCTGCCGATGATGCCGGTCAGCATGTTGTTGAAGTCATGGGCGATGCCGCCGGTGAGCTGGCCAACCGCTTCCATTTTTTGCGACTGGCGCAGTACCTCCTCGTTGTGGCGCAGCTGCGCGGTGCGCTCTTCGACCTGTTGCTCCAGGGTCTCGAGGGTGTTTTGCAGGCGCAGTTCACTCATGCTCAAGTCCACCAACCGATCCCTGGCTTCATACTGTCGCCTTCGACCGCGCAGGGCCGCAGTGACCATGCTGATCAACGTTTCCGGGTGGAAGGGGCGTTCGAGGAACGTGACGTTACCCAGCAGCGGGCCAAAACGTGACGCCGGGTTATGTTCCGGGCCACCATGGTGAGTCAGCAGCACGATCGGCAAATCGGACCAGGCCGGTTGCTGCTCGATCAGCCCCAGCAGCGGCTCAAGGTCGCTGCGCAGCAAGGCTTCGCTGGACATGAGCAACAGGCCGGCGCCTTGCTGCAGTTCGTGGCAAAGCCCCGCCAGGTCCTTACTGACGACCCCGCCGAAGCCCGCCTCGTTGAGCAAGGTCAAGGCGATCTGGCTGTCTCGCCCCAGGGGGGCAAGAATGATCGCACGCTCGGACGTCGCATCATTGACTGTCACGGTGTATCCCCGAGCAGGGGATTGCTCGCGCCCAGGTAGGTCGGGACACCGCGCAATACGCCCTGGAAGGTTTCCAGCGGTTCGCCGATGGTCATGCCGTTGGCGCTGATCTTGTATTCGCGGATGGTCGATTCATGGCTGCCGGTGCGTTTCTTGATGATGGAAATGGCTCGCCTTACCTTGCCCAGGGCTTCGAAGTAGCGCAACAGAATGACCGTATCGGCCAGGTAGGTGATGTCCACCGGGGCCTGCATGTCACCGACCAGGCCATGCTGGGCGACAGTCATGAAGGTCGCTGCGCCTTTGCGATTGAGGTACAGCAGCAGCTCGTGCATGTGTAGCACCAGGGCGTTTTCTTCCGGCATCGCCGCTTGGTAACCGTTGATACTGTCGATCACCACGGTCTTGATGTCGCCCTCATCGACGCAGCGACGCACCCGATGGGAGAACTCGCCGGGGGACAGTTCAGCGGCGTCCACTTGCTCGATCAATAAATTGCCGCTGTCTTGCAGCGCACTCAAGTCGATCCCGATGTTCTTCATGCGTGCGAACAGCAGGCCAAGCTCTTCATCGAAGATGAACAGTGCGGCTTTTTCGCCTCGGCTCACGGCCGCAGCGGCGAAAATCATCGAGATCAGTGACTTGCCGGTGCCCGCCGGGCCGAGGATCAGCGTGCTGGAGCCCGTCTCGATACCGCCGCCGAGCAGCGCGTCCATTTCGCGGATGCCGCTGGTCAACTGTTGTCGCAGGTAGTCGCCGCGGTGCTCGGCGGCCACCAGGCGCGGGAACACGTGTACGCCGTTGCCCATGATGGTGAAATCATGAAAGCCGCCGCGGTACTTCTGGCCACGGTATTTCACCACACGAACGCGTCGGCGCTCGGCGCCATAGTTGGGTGTCAGTTCCTCCAGGCGAATCACGCCGTGGGCCACGCTGTGCACGGTCTTGTCCAAAGATTCGGTGGTCAGGTCATCGAGCAGCAGCACCGTGGCCTCGTAGCGCACGAAATAGTGCTTGATGGCGAGAATCTGCCGACGGTAGCGCAGCGAGCTTTGCGCCAGCAGGCGAATCTCGGAGAGGCTGTCGAGCACAACGCGGGTGGGCCTGACGCGTTCGACCACTTCAAAAATCTGTTTGGTGGCCTCACCCAGTTCCAGGTCCGAGGAGTACAACAGCGATTGCTGGTGCTCGGCGGTCAGCAGGCTTTCGGGGGGCGTCAGTTCGAAGATATGCACGTTATCGTCCAGCTCCCAGCCATGGGAGCGCGCACCCTGGCGCAATTCGCGTTCGGTTTCGGACAGGGTGATGTACAACGAGCGCTCGCCGGCTTGGGCGCCGGCCAGCAAAAAGTGCAGGGCGACCGTGGTTTTGCCGGTTCCGGGTTCGCCCTCAAGCAAAAACACATGGCCGCGGGACAGTCCGCCATCGAGGATGTCATCGAGACCATCAATTCCTGTGGCGGCTTTTACGCTGGTCAACTCGTTGGATGTAGTCAAAAAATGCCCTCTCATGACTAGGGGAAACGAGGCAGCTGGTGACGGGCTGCCTGTTCTCTTGACCCTGGGTCGTAATGAGCGTTCAACTTTTTGTAGGGGGACGTTGGGCCTACGTACCCTTGCCCGCGTCATCGTTTTTCGCCTGTAGGAGCCAGGCTTGCCGGCGAACCAGACGCTGCGGTGTAGCTGTTGCACCGCGTTATCGTTCTTCGCCGGCAAGCCTGGCTCCTACAGGCGAGGAACGTTTTATAGCCCTTGCTGCAGGGCCGGATCATCCGGATTCATTTGCTCAAGCTGCGCCAGCAGTATCTGCACGTTCTGCAACTGTCCGCTTTCTTTCCAGTAATTGACCAGCAACACCCGTGCCCGACGATCGTTCGGATGGCGCTGGACGATTTCCTGCAGCTGTTTCTGCGCCGCTTCCAGCTCCTGTTCGCCATGCAGCGTGGTGGCCAGGTCGTAGCGGTAATCCTTGTTGTTCGGCTCAAGCTCCACGGCCTTGGATAAACCGAGCAGGGCGAATTCGCTTTGGCCGTGATGCAGCAACCAGAGCCCCAGCGCATGTTGCAGATAGGCCGAGTCGGGCTGGGCCTTGAGCTGTTTGGCCAACAGTTGGCGGGCAACGTCGGCCTGGCCCTGTTTGTCCAGTACCTCGATCTGCATCACCAGCGCCGGCAGCTTGCCAGGATCGAGGCGCAACGAGTGTTCGAGCGCCTGTTGCGCCTCTTTCAATTGGGCGTTGTGCAGGTACAGCCGCGCCAGCTGGTACTGGTTGTCGGCGCTTTCAGGCGCGTTTTTCAACACCTGCTGCCAGGCGTCGATGGCCTGCTCCAGAGGACCGAAATAGAGACCAAGATCATCGGGTGACAAGCCCAGCAGCGCATTGACGGCGGCCAGTCGCACGTTCTGCTCGCCGTCATCGAGCAACGGCCCCAGCAACAGGCTGCGCTGGCCGCTGGGCACCAGTGCGCTGATGCTTTTGATTGCTGCGATGCGGACCTCGGGCGCCTCATGCTGCAAGTCCGCATCCGCAAGCTTCAGCGCCACGGAGCTGGGGTAGTTGGGCAGTTCGGCATGCAGCCAGACGCGTCGCTTGGGCGAAATGTCCGGGCGCGCCAATTGCTGGTAGAGCACCCGCGCGGCCCCCGGTTGGCCGTTGCGGGCTGCCGTCAGCGCTTCGGTGTAACCGCGCTTGATCGCTTCGGGCACCACCGGGGTGCTGCTGCGCAGGAACATCCAGGCAAGGCCGATGGCAAACAGGACGCAGAGGCTGATGAGCAGGTAGCGGCGGGACTGGGGCATGCAGGATCCGGAAGCTGGCAGGCTTTGGCAAAGCTGTCAGCTTCGGTCAGGCGGGGCCTTGAGTCAAACCCTGACTTGCGATACGCAAACCTGTCCAGACCCCGATGCTGTGACTACGCTTGCTGGAGTGGACTGGACGGGCGCACCCATGCAAGCGCTGCTGCATTACTTCAAGGCGATGCTCAACCCCGGGCGCGGGGTGCTGCTGTTCGCCTTGAGAACCATCGCGGCCGGGCTGTTGACCCTGTACCTTGCGTTTGTATTCGACCTCGAGCAGCCCAAGTGGTCGATCATGGCCGTGGTCATCATCAGTCAACCCTTGGCCGGCATGGTGCTGGCCCGCAGTTTCGGCCAGGTCATCGGCACCACCCTGGGGGCGGCGGTGGCCGTGCTGATCATGGCGATCTTCCCCCAGGCGCCGCTGCCTTTCATCATGACCTTGTCCCTGTGGCTGGCGCTGTGCACCGCCGGTGGCACTTTGTTGCGCTATACCAGTTCCCAGGCCTTTGTCCTCAGCGGCTATACGGCCGTGGTCGTGGGACTGCTGGCGGTGCCCGATCAGGATGGCACCTTCCTGCTGGCCGTGACCCGCGTGACCGAGACGCTGCTGGCGGTAGCCTGCGTCTGCGTGGTCAGCCTGCTGACCGCGCGCCCTGAGGCCGTGGCCAAGGAGTATTTCGACCGGATCGACCAGGTGATCAAGTTGCTGGCGACCCACGCCAGCGCCGTTATCCGCACCGAGGAAAACGAAGCCGACTTCCACCGTCGGCAAATGCAGTTGCTGGGGCAGATCAGTGCGCTGGAGGGGGTACGCCGGCATCTGTATTACGACGCGCCGCGTTTGCGCAGCGCCGACGACCTGGTGCAGTTGCTCGGCAACCAACTGGTGCTGCTGACGGCAAGGCTCACTGCCTTGCGCCATCAACGCGAACTGTTGCTCGAACGCTGGGAAGGCGAGATACCCGGGGAAATACGGCAGTTGCTCGACGAAGAACTGGCCTTGCTCGATGAACTGGCCCGGCAGGGGCGCTCGATGCCTGGCGAGCAGCGGCGCCAGTTTGCTGCGTTGCAAACGCGTTTCGATGCACTGGCGTACCGCTCGGAGCAACTGATCGAACCCTTCAAGGCCACCCTGCGCTCGCTGTCCTGGTCGTTGCGCTGGGAACAGGCGCGCATGCTGCAGCAGCTTGAAACGATTCTGGAATTGAGCGACGTGATCCAGAGCGGGCGCAAGGCCAGCAGCGTTTTTCGCGGCCAGGCCAACCCTTTGCACCTGGATTTCACCCTGGCGACGATGAATGCCATCCGCGCTTACTGCGCACTGATGGTGGCCGGGCTGATCTGGATCGAAACCGGATGGGACGGCGCCCGGGGCGGGATGGTCGTGGTGGGGATTCTTTGTTCGCTGATGGCGACGTTTCCCCGGCCACTGCTGGCCGCCCAGAGCTATGCCCGGGGGCTGGCGCTGGCACTGGTGTTGTCGTCGGTGCTGCAGTTTGCGCTGGTGCCGATGATCAGCAGTTTCGAACTCCTGGCGCTGCTGCTGGCGCCCTTGCTGTATGCCGTCGCCGTGGGGTTGTACAGCCCGGCCACGACGGGCACGGGGATTGGCCTGGGGCTGATGACGTGCCTGTTGTTGGGCCCGCAAAACACCGGCATCGGGCAAAACAGTGCCATTCAGTGGTTCGAGTTTGCCGGCGCTTATTTGTGCGCCGCGACACTGGCCTTGAGTGTCTATGCCTTGATCTTCCCCTTCCGGCCTGTGCTGCGGATGCGCCGGTTGTTCAAGGAGAATTGCGAGCAGGTCTACGCCTTGCTGAAAACCCCGGCCACCGATGAAAACCAGTTTGCCTTCGAGAGCCGCATGGTCGACCGCCTGACCATGATGTTGGGACTGTTGCCCGCCCTCCAGGACAAGCCATCGCGTGACCTGTTCGACGTCAGCCTGGGGTGCATGGCGTTGGGCATCGCCTTGAACCAGCTGCGGCAACAGGGACAGAACAACACATTGCTCAGTGCGCAGTTGCAAAGTCGATTGTTCGCCACGGTACGCGAAACCGGGAGGCTGGTGGCCGGCCGGCCCGACATTGAAGTGAACGCTGTGCTCGGTCGCCTGCACGCCTTGGGCGATGAACTGGACGCGCTGCATTCCAGTGTTCATCAACACCTCTGGTCGGTGTTTCGCATGCGCGTGGCGCTGTTGATCGTGGTGTCGTTCCTGGAACGCCACCGTGGCCACTTCGAACCCGCCACTTTGCAAGGAGTACCCGAGCTTGCCCATTGATCTGGAAATAGGCGGCGTCTACTTGCCGCCGATCGCCCAGGCGTTGCTGCTGGGGGTGCCGGTTTTCCTGGTGCTGGACTGGATTCTGCGGCGTCTGGGCGTGTTGCAGTTCGTCTGGCATGAAGCCTTGTTCGAAGGTGCGTTGTACGTCTGCGTGTGCGCGACGTTGATCCTGGTGATGGGAGCCTGATGCCGTGAAGAAGATCCTTGCCCATCTCACTACGGTGGCGGTGGTGGTGCTGGCTTTCGTGCTCGGTTGGTTTGCCTGGGAGCACTACACCCGCGCCCCCTGGACCCGCGATGCACGGGTGCGGGCCGACGTGGTGACATTGTCCGCCGATGTCGCGGGACGCATCGTCAGCCTCGGTGTGCAGGATAACCAGCATGTGGAGAAGGGTCAGTTGCTGCTGGAAATCGATCCTTCACGCTACGCCCTGGCGGTGGAGCACGCCAAGCGTTCGGTGGAAGTGGCCAAGGCCTCACTGGGGCAGTCCGAAGCGACCATCGTTGCCAGCCAGGCGTTGCTGCGCCAGCGGCAGAGCGAGGAGCGGCGCCGGCGCACCCTCAAGGAGCGCTCGGCCATTTCTGGTGAAGAGTGGGAAAAATCCAGCACCGATGTCTCGGTGGCCCAGGCCGACTTGCTACGCAACCAGGCAAACCTGGGGTTTGCCCAGGCCAACGTGCAACTGGCCATTGCCGCCTTGGCCGAGGCCGAACACGACCTGGAACGCACCCGCGTCGTATCGCCGGTCAGCGGCTATGTCACCAATCTGCTGACCCGCCAGGGCGACTACGCGACCGCAGGCGGCCCGCTGGTGGCACTGGTGGACAGCGATTCGTTTTACGTCAGCGGCTATTTCGAAGAAACCAAATTGCCGCGGATCGGGGAGGGTGACCGGGTCGACATCGAGTTGATGAGTGGCGAACGATTTGGCGGCACCGTGCAAAGCATCGCCTTCGCCATTGCCGACCGGGAAAACCTGCCGGGCGGGCGTTTGCTGGCCAACATCAACCCCAGCTACACCTGGGTCAAACTGGCGCAGCGGGTGCCGGTGCGGATACGGATCGATGCCGACTACGCCGGTAAAGACAAATTGCGCGCCGGTACAACCGCCACAGTGACTGTCCAGGAAAACCGCTAAACCTTTGTAGGAGTGAGCCTGCTCGCGATAGCGGTGAGTCCGTCACCACTATTGTTGAACAGTCACCCGTCATCGCGAGCAGGCTCACTCCTACAGGGGAATGAGGTGTTTTCGAGAGCAAAAAAAGCCCCGCGACCGAATGGGGCGCGGGGCAAAAAATTGGTTGGTTGCGGCCAACCAAAGGAGCTCTGTAGAAACGCTTACTTGCTAGCAATTGTCTCCGGTTGCCAGCCGCCACCGAGGGCCTTGTAGATCGCGACGATGCCGCGATACAGGTCGACTTCGGCCTGGGCCTGGGTGTCTTCTGCCGCCAGGCGCTCGCGCTGGGCATCGAGCAGCACGAGGAAGTCGGCGGTGCCTTCGCGGTAGCGGATCTCGGCGAGGTCGGCAGCGGAGCGGCTCGATTCGCTCTGACGAATCAGCGAAATCAGCCGTTGCTGGCGTTTGCCGTAGTCGCTGAAGGCGTTTTCCGATTCTTCCAGGGCCAGCAACACCTGCTGCTCGTAGGTCGCCAGGGCGCCTTCGGCATCGGCGTCGGCCCCGCGAATGCGGGCTTTTACACTGCCCAGGTCAAACGCGGCCCAGGTGATGCTCGGGCCCAGTGCCCAGGCGTTGGCCGCCGAGGAACCGATTTGCGAGCCACGTCCGGCGGTCCAGCCGAGGAAGCCGCTGAGGCTCACCCGTGGAAACAGGTCAGCCTTGGCCACGCCGATACGCGCCGTGGCCGACGCCAGTTTGCGCTCGGCGCTGAGGATGTCCGGACGGCGTTGCAGCAGCTCGGCGGGATCACCAATCGGCAAGGCCTTGGCAATCGCCGGCAAGTCTTTGGGGCTCAGGTCCACGGCCAACTTGTCCGGGCGCTGGCCCAGGAGGGTGGCGATGCGGTTTTTCTGCCGCACCTGTTCGGCCTGCAATTGCGGCACGCTGGCTTCGACCGATGCCAGGCGAGCATCGGCACGTTCCACATCGAGTTGATCGCCGACGCCGGCATCACGCAGGCTGATGGTGATCTTGCGCGACTCCTGCTGGTTGTTCAGGTTGGCCAGGGCGATCTTTTCTCGCAGTTGTGCACCGCGTAGCTGGCCATAGGCGTCCACCAGTTCGGCAATCATGGTCACCTGCAGCTGATATAGATCAGCTTCAAGCGCCTGTTGCTCGGCATTCGCCGATTCCAGGTTGCGCTGGATGCGGCCAAACAGGTCGATCTCCCAGGCCATGTCCAGCCCCAGGTCGTAGCGCTCGCTGTTGACCCGATCGGTGGTCTCGCCGGGAATTTGCCCTTTGCCCAGGTCACTGCTGACCCGGCTGGTGATGGTCGGCATGGCGTCATTGCTGACGTCATCGCGGATCGCCCGGGCCGCCTTCCAGCGAGCGAAGGCGACGCGCAGATCACGGTTGCCCTTGAGGGATTCGGTCACCAACTGGTTGAGGGTCGGATCTTCGAACTGTTGCCACCAGATGCCTTCGAAACGCGAGCGGTCGAAGTTTTTCTGGCCGGCTGCGCCCGCCGTGGCCGTGGTGATGTTGGCCGGTTCAAGGGCTTGGGTTTTATAGTCCGGGCCGACGGCACAGGCGCTTAGCGCCAGTACCAGCAGGCTCGGCAGGAAAGCTTTCAAACTCATCAATGCGACTCCAGCTTCAGGGCACGGGCGGCTTTGCGCGCTTGACCACGCTCGACAAAGTTGCGAATCAATACGTAGAACACCGGCGTCAACAGCAGACCGAAGAAGGTCACCCCGAGCATCCCGGAGAACACCGCCACACCCATGGCATGACGCATCTCGGCACCGGCACCGCTGGAGAACACCAGGGGCACCACACCCATGATGAACGCAAAGGAAGTCATCAGGATCGGCCGCAGACGCAGGCGGCAGGCTTCCAGTACTGCAGCCAGCGGGCTCAGGCCTTCTTCCTGCTTATCCTTGGCAAACTCGACGATCAGGATCGCGTTCTTACAAGCAAGTCCCACCAGCACGATCAAGCCGATCTGGGTGAAGATGTTGTTGTCGCCTCCCGAAGCAATCACACCGGTAATGGCCGACAGCAGGGTCATCGGTACGATCAGGATCACCGCCAGTGGCAGGCTCCAGCTTTCGTACTGCGCCGCCAGCACCAGGAACGCCAGCAGCACGCAGAGCGGGAACACGAACAGCGCGGTGTTGCCGGACAGGATCTGCTGGTAGGTCAGGTCGGTCCATTCGTAGGTCATGCCGTTGGGGAGTTCTTCCTTGAGCAGTTTCTCGATGGCTTTTTCCGCCTGGCCGGAGCTGTAGCCCGGGGCTGCGGCACCGTTGATTTCAGCAGTGATGAAGCCGTTGTAGTGCATCACGCGATCCGGCCCCGAGGTGTCGCTGACCTTGATGAAGGTCGCCAGCGGGATCATCTCGCCCTTGTTGTTGCGCACCTTGAGTTGGCCGATCTGGTCGGATTCGAGGCGGAACTGCTGCTCGGCCTGGACGTTGACCTGATAGGTGCGACCGAAGCGGTTGAAGTCGTTGGCATACAGCGAACCCAGGTAAATCTGCAGGGTGTCGAAGATGTCGCTGACAGCCACGCCGTGGGTCTTGGCTTTTTCCCGGTCGATGGCGGCATCGACCTGGGGCACGTTCACCGTGTAGCTGGTGAACAGGCCGGCCAGTTCCGGCACGTTGTGGCTCTTGGCGATGACGTTCATGGTTTCCTTGTACAGTTCTTCGTAGCCCAGGTTGCCCCGGTCTTCGATCTGCAGGCGGAAACCGCCGATGGTGCCCAGGCCTTGTACCGGTGGCGGCGGGAAGATCGCCATGTAGGCTTCCTGGATCCCGGCGAACTGGCCGTTCAAGGCACCGGCGATCGCACCGGCGGACATGCTCGGGTCTTTACGTTCGTCGAACGGCTTGAGGGTCACGAACACGATGCCGGCGTTCGGGCTGTTGGTGAAGCCGTTGATCGACAGGCCAGGGAAGGCCACCGCGCTTTCCACGCCAGGCTGTTTCAGGGCCAGGTCGGACATGCGCTTGATCACGTCTTCGGTACGGTCCAGGCTGGCCGCATCCGGCAATTGCGCAAACGCCACCAGGTATTGCTTGTCCTGGCCGGGTACGAAACCGGTCGGGGTGCTGGAGAAACCGAAGAACGTCAGCACCATCAGGCCGGCGTACAGCAGCAGGGCAATGCCGCTGGAGCGGATCACGCGGGCAACGGTGCCTACATAACCATGGCTGGCCTTTTCGAAGAAGCGGTTGAACGGACGGAACAACCAGCCACCGAACATCTTGTCCAGGACCTTGGAGAAACGGTCTTTCGGCGCGTCATGGCCCTTGAGCAACACAGCGGCCAGGGCCGGCGACAGGGTCAGGGAGTTGAAGGCCGAGATCACCGTCGAAATCGCAATGGTCAGGGCGAACTGCTTGTAGAACTGTCCAGTCAACCCGGAGATGAATGCTGCCGGAACAAACACCGCACACAGCACCAGCGCCGTGGCAATAATAGGGCCGGTCACTTCGCGCATGGCGCGCTTGGTGGCTTCGACCGGGGTCAGCCCGAGCTCGATATTGCGCTCGACGTTCTCCACCACCACGATCGCATCGTCCACCACGATACCGATCGCCAGTACCAGGCCAAACAGCGACAGGGCGTTCAACGAGAAGCCGAACAGATGCATCACGGCAAAGGTACCGATCAGCGATACCGGCACGGCCACCAATGGAATGATAGAGGCGCGCCAGGTCTGCAGGAACAGGATCACTACCAGGACAACGAGAATCAGCGCTTCAAACAGGGTGTGGACCACCGCCTCGATCGAGCCGCGCACGAAGATCGTCGGGTCGTAGACGATGCTGAAATCCATCCCTTCGGGGAAGCTCTTCTTCAGCTCGGCCATTTTCGCCCGAACTTCGTTGGAGATCTCGATCGCGTTGGAGCCAGGGCGCTGGAAGATCGGGATCGCCACCGCCGGCTGGTTGTTGAGCAAGGAACGCAAGGCGTACTGGCTGGAACCCAGTTCAACGCGAGCGATGTCTTTCAGGCGGGTGATTTCACCATCGTCGCCAGAGCGAATGATGATGTTCTCGAACTCCTCCTCACTGACCAGACGGCCCTGGGTGTTCACCGACAACTGAAAGCTTTGCGCATTCGGCGCAGGTGGCGCGCCCAGTGCACCGGCTGCCACCTGGCGGTTCTGTTCACGGATGGCGTTGACCACATCGGTAGCGGTCAGGTTGCGCGAAGCGGTCTTGTTCGGATCGAGCCACACACGCAGCGAATAGTCGCCCATGCCGAACAGCTGCACATCACCGACACCGCCCAGGCGCGCCAGCTCATCCTTGATATTCAGAATCGCGTAGTTGGACAGGTACAGCATGTCGTAGCGTTTGTCCGGCGAGGTCAAGTGCACGACCATCGTCAGGTCGGGCGACGCCTTGTCCACGGTGATACCGATGCGCGTCACTTCCTCGGGAAGTTTCGGCTCGGTGCGGGTCACGCGGTTCTGCACCTGCACCTGGGCGTTGTCCAGGTCGGTGCCCAGGGCGAAGGTGATGGTCAGGGTGATCTTGCCGTCGGCGGTCGACTGCGAGGACATGTACAGCATGTTCTCGACGCCGGTAATCGCTTGCTCCAGGGGAGCGGCCACGGTTTCACCGATGACTTTGGGGTTGGCCCCCGGGAAGTTGGCGCGCACCACCACGGTCGGCGGCACCACTTCCGGGTATTCGCTGATCGGCAGCTGGAACAGCGAGATGGCGCCGGCGATCAGGATCAGCAGCGACAGCACCGCGGCGAAGATCGGCCGTGAAATGAAGAATTGGGAAAAATTCATCGGAGTCGTTATCCCTTAACCGCGTGGGTTCGCAGCAGCCAGTTTCACAACGGTGCCCGGTGCGACCTTGGCAGGCGCGACTTGGGGCAGGTTGCTGGCTTCCAGCGCTTGTCGTTGTTGGGCCAGGGCCGCGAGGGTCTGCTCGGTGGCCATCGGGATCACTTCAGGGGTGACCGGGGAACCCGGGCGTACCCGCTGCAGGCCCTTGACGATGATGGTGTCGCCCGAGTTCAGGCCGTTACGCACGATGCGCAAGCCTTCGATTTTCGGGCCCAGCTCCACGGCGCGATAAGCCGTGTTGTTGTCGGCATCCATCACCAGCACGAACTTCTTGCCCAGGTCCGTACCCACCGCCTCATCGTTGATCAACATGGCGTTGTAGGTGCCGCTGCCCACCAGTTTCAGGCGCGCGTAAAGGCCCGGGGTGTAGCTGCCGTCGCTGTTGTCGAACACGGCGCGACCGCGGATGGTGCCGGTTTTCGGGTTGACCTGGTTGTCGACGAAGTTCATCACGCCCTGGTGCGGGTTGCCGTCTTCGTTGGACAGGCCCATGTACACCGGGGTGGTGGCGCCGCGTTTACCCTGGCGGGCGAGCTGGGTGTACTTGAGGAACACGCGCTCGTCGGCATCGAAGTAGGCGTAGACCTTGTCGGTGGACACCAGGCTGGTCAGCGGGGTGGTATCGGCCGTCACGAGGTTGCCGGCGGTGATTTGCGCACGGCTGACGCGACCGCTGATGGGGGCGGTGACGCGGGTGAAACTCAGGTTCAATTTCGCCAGGTCCAGCTGTGCTTGCAGGGCGCCGACGGCGGCGCGAGCCTCTTGGGCGGCACTGGTACGCGAATCGGCGAGCTCGGCGGAAATCGCGTTGCTGGTGCGCAGGCGCTCACCGCGCTGGGCTTCGTTTTCGCTGCGGGTGGCATTGGCGCGGGCCTGGGCCACCAGGGCTTCGAGGCGACGGACTTCAGCCTGGAACGGACGCGGATCGATCTGGAACAGCAGGTCGCCTTTCTTGACCAGGGCGCCTTCGGTGAAGGTCACTTCATCGATCTGGCCCGAGACCCGTGGACGAATTTCAACGGTTTCCGGCGCTTCAAGGCGCCCGGTGAATTCGTCCCACTCGTTGACCGGTTGCTCCAGCACCTTGGCCACGCTGACCTTGGCTGCGGGCAAGGAAGCGGCAGTCTCTGGCGTCTTGCCGCAAGCGCTCATCACCACTACGGCCAACACGGCCAACGGCAAGCGCAAATGTTTGAGTGACTGTTCCATGGATGCATCCGCCAATGTATTAAGATTGGCGAATGATGCTCGGCAGGGTTGTATCGCACGAATCGAATGAGGCGAAGGTAACTATCATCCGGAATGATAGGAGAGGCGGGGTAGCTCTCTAGCCTGCGCCTTTGCCAAGGTCTCGATCAATGGGGTTGATGGAAACTCTGTGTTTCCATGAGGGTAAAGATCAGGCATGAGACCGAATCGCTCACTTCGCTTTGTAGGAGCGAGGCTTGCCCGCGAAGAGGCCATCAGCCTCAACACATAATCAGGCCAGACTATCCGGATCCCCAAAGAACATCTGAATCCGCGACCGCAACCAACGCTCCCCCGGATCATTGTCCTGGGACCCACGCCACGCCATGTGCAATTCAAAACTGCGCACCGGCAGCGGTGGATCTTCGGCCCGGACCCCGCCAGCTGCCGTCAGCGCATCGGCCGTATAGTCAGGCACGGTCGCGACGATATCAGTGCCGCTCAAAAGCGAGCTCAGCCCGTTGAACTGCGGCACGGCCAGCACCACATGACGTTTACGCCCGAGCTTTTCCAGTTCTTCATCGATAAAACCGCTCAGGTCACCGGCGAACGACACCAGTGCATGGGGACGCGCGCAGAAGTCATCCAGGCTCAATGGCCCTGGTACGGTGTCGGCGCGCAACAGTTTTGGCGAGCTGCGGCGCAGCACTTTGCGCTTGGCATTGGCGGGCAGGTCAGTGGTGTAGCTGACGCCGATGGATATCTCGCCGGAGGCCAGCAAGCCGGGCATCAGGATGTAGTTGACCCGCCGCACCACCAGCACGATCCCCGGCGATTCGGCGCGCAGGCGCTTGAGCAGCATGGGCAGCAGGGCGAATTCGACGTCGTCCGACAGCCCGATGCGAAACACCGCGGTGCTGGTGGCCGGGTCGAACTCGGCGGCACGGCTGACGGCGGTGGAAATCGAATCCAGCGCCGGGGAGAGCAGGGCGAAGATCTCGACCGCCCGGGCGGACGGTTCCATGCTGCGGCCGGTGCGGACGAACAACGGGTCGTCGAACAGCCCGCGCAAGCGCGAGAGCGCCGCACTGATGGCCGGCTGGCCGAGGAACAGCTTCTCCGCGGCGCGGGTCACACTGCGCTCGTGCATCAGGGTTTCGAACACGATCAACAGGTTCAGGTCGACACGACGCAGGTCATTACGATTCATCTTGAGTCCTGGCAGAGTCAGCAAACTTGACGTGAGCGGCCATATGAGAACAATGGCCAGCAGGAATATTACGGGGAAAGGCTGGTACTCTGCACCGAGTAATTCAATTTTCCCACACCGGCTGCTCCGGTTTCTTACGACATTTGACGATGTTGCTGCAGCTGCGGAATCAATGACAGGCATGTCGACTATTAATAGCCACTGATAGTGTTGGGTCAAAACCCCAGCTAGAGTTCAAGGCATTAGAGGTTCAATTGGCGAGGTTTGCGATGTCCCGCACGATCCGTTTTCACAAGTTTGGTCCAGCCGAGGTGCTCAAATGCGAAGAGCATGCGGCGGCTCTGCCTGCTCCGGGCGAAGTGCAGGTGCGCGTCGAAGCCATTGGCATCAGCTGGTACGACACACTCTGGCGCCAGAACCTGGCGTCGTCCCACGCTCGTCTGCCGGCCGGTATTGGCCAGGAAATGGCCGGTATCGTCACGGCTGTCGGCGAGGGTGTCGATGACCTGGCGGTCGGTGACAAGGTCGCCAGTTTCCCGGCCCAGAGCCCGAACGATTATCCGGTCTATGGCGAGCTGATCGTCCTGCCGCGCTCGTCGGTGTCCCGTTACCCGGACGTGCTCAGCCCGATCGAAGCCAGCGTGCATTACACGCCGCTGTTGATTGCCTATTTTGGCTACGTCGACCTGGCACGGGTCAAACCCGGGCAGTTCGCCCTGGTCACCGACGCCAGCCACTGCGCCGGCCCTTCGTTCGTACAACTGGGCAAAGCCTTGGGCGTACGAGTGATCGCCGCAACCAAATCCGCGGAGGAGCGTGAATACCTGCTGTCCCTGGGTGCCGAGAAAGTCATCGTCACCGAGGAAGAAGACCTGTTGATGCGGGTCAACAAGATCACCGACAACCGCGGTGTGGACGTGGTGTTCGATGGTTTGGGTGGACCGCAGATGTCGTTGCTCGGCGACGTGCTGGCACCGCGCGGCAGCCTGGTGCTGTATGGCCTGCAGGGCGGCAACCAGACGCCATTCCCGGCGTGTGCGGCGTTTCAGAAGAACATTCAATTCTTTGTGCACTGCATCGGCAATTTCACCGGCAAGCCGGAGCTGGGCATCATCCAGGACCAGGTTGCGCTGCAACGTGCCTTGCGCGACATTAACCAGCTGACCGCCGATCGCGTGCTGCTGCCGCTCAAGACCCGGGTCTTCCCGTTCACCGAGTTCGTCGAGGCGCACCGCTACATGGACGAATGCCCATGCCGCGAAAGGGTTGCCCTGCAAGTCGAACCTGCTTGACCCCTCCCGAAGAGTCCGTGCCTGCACGGACTCTTGCGTTTTAGCGCTTTGCCCTCCGACATGAGACGTCCCACCAGCCTGAAGGTGGGTCGGTTCAGCAACTGAACCGGTTTTTGCTCTCGATCTGTAGCTTCTAATCAACATCCAAGTACTGATAATTGCATGATTACTTTCATCTCAAGGAATGAGTCATGGCCAGGTATCTAGCCGATACTTTTCAATGGGCGTCGTTAACGCAAGTTCGACAACTAGTGGCTTTTTGCGTGGTCGCCACATTACTACGAGAAGCTACTTTCCTCATTTTTTGTATTAAATGTCTGTGGGACGCTGTCGGACATTTCCTAGGATGCCGAAGGCAATCGAAACAAACCCCCGCCAAGCTGCTGTGCGTCAGCCCTTACGGGCCAACCTGGCCTGCAGCGATCAATTATTTCAAATGATGACAAAAAATTTTATTGTTAGCATTTGGTAATAAAGTTCAGTAATTAATCTCCCTTCGGGCATTCCTTGCGCTAGGCGTGAAGTTGTTTGCGTTGTATCGGACTTTTGAATATCAGGTAAATAGAAATGACCCATATCCATGACCAGGCGATGAACTATGTCTATCAACAAGTGTTACAGCGCCTGTTGAGTTTTTTTTCACGCGCCGAGCGCACGGCTTTGCAGTTGTTGATCCAGCGCCTGGCTGTCGCCGCTGGAGGGATGGATCGGATCGGTGACTACAAGGTATTGGCGGTCCAGTGCGGATCGCGTGACAGTTGCTACACCCTGGCGCTGCTGCGGGCCGCACAGTTGACGATCGCCACCCGGGCGCCCACGACATTCAGGCTGCGGGTGGCGACCCTTCGGCGCAATGGCATGAGCCAGCTGGCACTGGATAACATCCATCGCAGCTACAACGCCTTGTTCGTCTACGACGATCCCCGGGTCGAAGTGCTGATGGTTGATAACAGGGAGGTGCTGGCCTTCGATCACCGGGCCCCTCTATCGCGCGGCGCACGTGAGGCCAACCGGACGAACCTGCTTATGATGGGCCATCGTCGCATCATGGACGGACCGTTTGACCTGTGGGACGACGGGTACCTGGCCGCAGGCGAGTTCCATGGACAGATCGCCCGCTGGAACAATGGCGTCGATGCCTTGATCAGTGGCGACTCTCCGCGCGAGCAGAAGCGGTTCATCGAAGGGCTCAAGCGCGCGGCCGCCAAGGCCGGCCTCGTGACGTCCAACCGTCAGGAGGCGGATTACGGTGGGTTGTTCATGTTGCTCGATGAATTTGGCAGCGACTGTTATCAGGTGTTTTATGAAGACTACGGCCAGGAGGCCTGGCGTCCGGCAGGGCAGTTTGAAGCCTGTCGTCGCACGACCTACATCGATATCCACGACGTGCTGGTCAGCCACCTTGAAGAGCGCTGGCCGCTACTGACCGAGTTTCTTGGGTTCCAGGCCGATGAACTGGCGGCGCATCTTGGCGAAAATCAGTACGTCAGCGTGGCGTTCTCGGCACACCTGCGCGGGTTGCAATCCTGCTTCGTCCAGGGCAACACCTATGCGGCGGGTGTTACACACTACCTGCAGCGCGCCCTGGTGATGATGCGCCGTAATCAACTATCGGAGCGCTTGTGTGAACGGGCAGACGAGACGTATGGCAACCCGCACAAACTGGTTGCCCAGCGCGCACTGATCGCCGATGAGGCTCAGCAGGGCTTTGGCCTGAACGAGGCGCAATGGGTGTGCCTGCTGTTTGCACCTTTTGTCGGGCAGGGTGCGGCACTGGAGCGCTTCCTGCGCCAATGCCACCCTGGCATGCTCGTGGCAATGCCCGAGTTGCATCGGGCCATGCAGGGGCATCCGGTCCAGGAGCAGATCCTGCAGTGGATGGTCGATGTCAGCGGCTTGCCTGTCAGCCTGATCGGCAACCTGTATCGCATGGCGCCGGTGGTGCAGGAGGGCAAGTCGATGAACCCGCCCGACAGCCATGCCCCGCAGCCCGGGCAAGCAAGCGACGAGGTGTCGGTGACCGGTGAATGGTCGGCAGGTCGTTGAACGTGCGCATGTTGCCGGCCTTTTCGAGTGTGAATGACAGCCACCGCCACGCAAGCGGTCCGCTGCCATGAAAGGACAACGTGAAACCGATTTCGCCTATCAGGCGGTCTACCGCTACTTGACCAGCCTGATCAGCGAACCCGTGAGCGACAGCCGTGTGCGCCTGCCATCCTTGCGTGAACTGGCCGAGCGCTTGAACGTGTCGATCTCGACCATACAGTACGCCTACGCGCTACTGGAAAAGGAGGGGCGGGTTTATTCGGTGGCCAAGTCGGGTTACTACGCGCTACCGGTTGCCCCCAACAGCACGCTCTACGATGGCAGTGACCTGCTCGAGAGTGTGTATGTCAACGCCCGTCTTCCCGCCATGCTGGTCCTGAGCGCCGATGAGCCGGCCTTGCTGCAACCGCTCGACAGCCCGTTGTTGCTGCTGGAAAGGGAGTTGCTGCGCCAGTACCCGCGCCAGCCGCAACCCGCTGCGCAGCCCTGCGGCGAGCTGGAGCTGCGTACTGCATTGGCGGCACGTTATACCAGCTCGCCGGTACGCTGTTGGCATGCCGATGATGTCTACATCGGCGCCGATCTTCGCGGTGTGCTGGAAATCCTGATCGTCGTGCTGGAGCTCAAGGACGCCGCTGTGGCTGTCGAGTCGCCCTGTGACTGGGCGATACTGCGCCTGTTTCAGGCGGCCGGTGTGAAGGTGATCGAATGGCCGCTGCTGGGCGACGGTAGCCTGGACGGCAAGCGCCTCAGCGACCTGCTGGAAGCGCAGCCGGTGCGCCTGGTGATGGTGTCGTCCGGGCTGAACATGCCCCGGGGCAGCAGGGCCCCCGATGACAACCGGCAGGCGATCGCGCACTTGCTGGAACGGCACGGCGTTTGGGTGCTGGAAAACGATTGTTATGGTGAGCTCGGGTTTGAGCCCGATCAGCGGCGATTTCGTGATCTGTTGGCCCCGGAGCGCCTGATGGTGTTTTCCACGTTCGAAAAGATCATCGGCCCGGAGGCCCCTTATGGCTATCTGCTCTCCCGCCATATGAGCAGCGAGCTGCAACGGCAATTTCTCTTGCGCGCCTTTCGCCTGTCGCCGATTCGCCAGAAAGCCATTGCCCGCTTGTACAGCAACGGGCGCATCGATCAGCACCTGCAGGTACTGCGCCGGCGACTCAAGGACGGCAAGGAACAAATCACCCGGCTTTTGCAGGAGCGCCTGGGCGATGCCTTGCAGTTCGTCGAACCCCAGGGCGGGGCGACGATCTGGCTGCGTTCATTGCGCCAGGTCGATATGAGTCGGGTGTTCCAGCGGTTGCTCAGGCAACAGGTGGTCGTCGCGCCCGGCGAGCTGTTCAGTCTGCAGGGCCTGCACGGGCAGCACTTGCGCTTGAGTCATGGTGTTGGCAACGACCAGGAACTGACCGCCGCGCTGGGCTTGCTGGGAGACGCCTTGCGTCTGGAAGCTATCGATTGAGCCTTTGCCATATGACATCAATGGATCGATTCCATCGCGCTAAGGTCAAACTGCCAGTAAACTCCGCTTCTACTCCTGAACTCTATTACAGAGGTATTGCATGACACTCAGTCCTTTTGCGGGCAAGCCGGCACCGGCGCAATTGTTGGTAGACATCCCGCGACTGGTCACGGCCTATTACACCGGCCAACCCGACGCCGCCATTTCGACCCAGCGGGTGGCTTTCGGCACGTCCGGGCATCGAGGCAGCTCGTTCGACTTGAGTTTCAATGAATGGCACGTCCTGGCAATCAGCCAGGCCATCTGCCTGTATCGCCAGGCCCAAGGGATCGATGGCCCCTTGTTCGTCGGCATCGATACCCACGCGTTGTCCACGCCGGCCGGCGCCAGCGCCCTGGAAGTGCTGGCCGCCAATGGCGTGACGGTGATGATCGCCGAAGGTGACGAATACACGCCGACGCCCGCCGTCTCCCATGCAATCCTGTGCTACAACCGCGGCCGTACCACGGGCCTGGCGGATGGCATCGTCATCACCCCGTCCCACAACCCACCGCAAAGCGGGGGCTACAAATACAACCCGACCAATGGCGGCCCGGCCGATACCCACATCACCAAGTGGATCGAAGCCAAGGCCAACGAGCTGCTGGCGAACAAGCTCGCCGGGGTCAAGCGCATCAGCTACGAGCAGGCGCTGAAGGCCAGCACCACCCATCGTCACGATTACCTCAACACCTATGTCGCCGACCTCATCAATGTGATCGACTTCGACGCCATTCGTGAGGCCAAGCTGCGCCTGGGCGTCGACCCGTTGGGTGGGGCAGGCGTGCGCTACTGGTCGGCGATTGCCGAGCATTACCGCCTGGACCTGGACGTGGTGAACAAGCAGGTCGACTCGACGTTCCGCTTCATGACCGTCGACTGGGACGGCCAGATCCGCATGGACCCATCGTCCAGCCACGCGATGCAGGGGCTGATCGGCCTGAAGGAACGCTTCGACGTGGCCTTCGCCTGCGATCCAGACCACGACCGTCATGGCATCGTCACCCCCTCCGGCGGCCTGCTGGCGCCGAACAACTACCTGGCCGTGTCGATCGATTATCTGTTCCAGAACCGCCCGCACTGGCGAGCCGATGCCGCAGTGGGTAAAACCGTGGTCAGCAGCGGCTTGATCGACCGCGTGGCCAAGCGCCTGGGGCGCCGCCTGTATGAAGTGCCGGTCGGCTTCAAGTGGTTTGCCGATGGCCTGTTCGACGGCTCCCTGGGCTTTGGTGGCGAAGAGAGTGCCGGGGCTTCGTTCCTGCGCAAGGACGGCAGTGTCTGGTGCACGGACAAGGACGGGCTGATCCCGGCCTTGCTGGCGGCTGAAATGACCGCACGCACCGGTCGCGACCCAAGCCAAGCCTACCGGGCCCTGACCGACGAACTGGGCGAGCCGTTCTCGGTGCGGGTGGATGCCAAGGCCAACCCGGAACAAAAGGCCCTGTTGAGCAAGTTGTCGCCGGATCAGGTCACCTCGACTGCACTGGCGGGTGAACCGATCCAGAGCATCCTCAGCCATGCTCCGGGTAACGACCAAGCCATTGGCGGCCTGAAGGTCATGACCGAAAACGGCTGGTTCGCGGCGCGCCCGTCGGGCACCGAGGATATCTACAAGATCTATGCGGAAAGCTTTGTCAGCGACGACCACCTCAAGCAGTTGGTGGCAGAGGCCCAGACCCTTGTGGATGGCGCTATTTCTGCGAAATGATTGACGGCCCCTTCGCGGGTGTCACGTGTCTGTAGGAGCGAGCGGGCGGCGATCCGACTTGCCCGCGAAGACGGCAGCATGAGCACCGACATACTCCAGCCAATCAAAAAGGGCGACCTCCCACGGTCGCCCTTTTTTTGTCCGATTTACAGCATCAAGCCAGATCCACCAACACGATCTCGCTGTCCTCAATCGCCGTCACCCGCAACACCTGCTCCTGGGCAACCGCTACACCGTCTCGAGCTTGTGCACGCAAGCCATTGATTTCAATGATTCCAGTGGCCGGCACCAGGTAAGCGCGACGCCCGCTGTCCAGGTGATATTCCGCCGTTTCGCCGGCCTTCAGATTCGCCGCCACCAAGCGTGCATCGGCGCGGATCCGCAGGCTTTGATCGTCCCCGGCCTTGCCGCTGGCCAGGGTCACGAAACCTTCGCGCTGGCCTTTCGGAAACGGCTTGGCGCCCCAGGACGGTGCCAGGCCGGATTCGTTGGGGATGATCCAGATCTGGAAAATCTTCGTCGGCGTCGCTTCCAGGTTGTATTCACTGTGCGCGATCCCGGTCCCGGCGCTCATGACCTGAACGTCACCCGCTTCAGTGCGACCCTTGTTGCCCAGGTTATCCTGGTGGGTGATGGCGCCTTCACGGACATAGGTGATGATTTCCATGTCCCGGTGCGGGTGCTGCGGGAAACCGGTGCCCGGGGCAATCACGTCATCGTTCCATACCCGCAGGTTGCCCCAGTTCATGCGCTTGGGGTCATGGTATTCGGCGAACGAAAAGTGGTGATGGGCATCCAACCAGCCATGGTGAGCGCCGCCAAGCGAGTTGTAGGGTCTGAGTTCAAGCATGATCGTCTCCTGAAGGGTTCGTCATGGGGCGCAAGGGCTGGCCACGAATCGACACCGGTGGTTGATGACGGGCATCATCCATCAGGCAACAATCGATAAAAAGCGTAAAAAGTGCCTCATGATCATCGAATTATTTGATTGATATAAGCCTCGAAAACGTTTCATCCAGCCTTCAATATCGCCCATAAGCCGATGAGTCATAAGCATTTCACTAGAACTGAACGGCAAATACAGACACCATAGCCCTCAACAGCCTCACACCCTGGAGTCCGTCCGCGTGCCGCAACACACCCCCGATCTTCCGCCTGAACTTCGTCCCCTGGCCGAGATGCCATGGCTCAAGCGCCTGGCCGCGCGCTTTTTCGGTCATGGCCTGACACGCCTGCGTGCGCAACACCGCGCATCCTGGTTGCACGGCCAGGCCGACGGTTTTCGCAGCGGGCACAGTGCCGGGGTGGATTACGGATACAAGGAAGGCAAGCTTGAGGGGCTGGAAGAGGGCCGGCAAGTCCTGCTGATTCGCGACTCGCGCTGCACCGAGCATCGGCCACCTAACATCGACGACCATCTGTTCGACGATTGGCGCCTGCCATTGACCGCCGAATTGAAGAAACGCATGAAGGCCGACGTCGCCCGGTTGCTGCCGGCACATGCCCAGCCCAGCGCCGCGCAGTGGAAGATGATCTTCAGCGATACGCCATCGACGTCGGTGATTGCCGGCGCGGGCGCGGGCAAGTCGACGACGCTGGTCCTGCGTATTCTATTGCTCAGCCATTACCTGGGGTTTGAGCTGAGTTCCATGACCGTGGTGACCTTTACCCGCGAGTCACGCAAGGACTTCATCAATAAACTGATCGAGCTGTTTGCGCTCTGGGGACATGCGCTGGGTATGCGCGAGGCGCGTGACCTGGTGCGTACCTTCCATTCGCGCATTCTGCCGATGGTTCGCAGCCTGCCGGGCTTCGAACGGCTGCAAGCTTTCGAGAACCTCAGTCACCGGGCGCAAGGTGCGGATGACGAGGTGGACAGCAACCCCTTCGATCTGCGAATCAATGATGCACAGCGTCAGCAACTCAACGCCTGTTATCACGCCTTGCACGGCCGCGATGAGCGTTTTCGCGAGCTGATCAAGCCATTGTCCCGTCACGCCTTGCAACTCAAGGAGCTGGAGCGCGACCACCCCGATGTACAGAAGCGTGTGGCCGTCACCGAGCTGGCGGCCAAGCGCGATGAAGAACTCTGCGACCTGGTGGAGGACTTGTGGTTTCGCGCTGGCGCCTGGCCGATCAAGGGTATAGAGCCCAAGCGCCAGGCGTTCGATATCAACGGCAGCGCCTTTCATTGCCACGGTTACATTGCGTCGCTGGACGCCTGGGTGGTTCTGGGTTTCGACCCTGCTGAAAATCCGCAGCTGACCCGGCCTAATGCCAAGCTGACGCTGCGTGCGGAAACCGCGGTGAAGCGCACCCTGTTTCAAGCTTTCTGTCGTAAGCCATTGATATGGCTAGATAATTACGAATCATCAAGGCGCGTCCTGGCGTCCCTTGGCGGTGATGCCAGCGCCGGGCCGGGCTTCGATTACAAGGTCAAGGGTGAGCTGGCGTCTGCGCCATTGCTGGACTGTTTTGTCGCTGCCGCCGGGTTCATCGAAAATCTCGGCCTCGATGTGCCGACTGCCGTGGGTGAGATGAGCTTTGCAAAGGATGACCCGGACCGGTTTTTCTTCGAGGCCTTGAGCCTGTACTGGCGTGCCCTGGAAGATCATCTGCTCGACCAGAAACCGCCGGTCATGACCTACAACCGCATGTTCGCGCTGTTCAGTGAACATTCCCCGGAAAACCTCAAGCTGCTCAGCGACGAGCTGTTGCGGCCGCTGTCTCACTTGATGATCGACGAATTCCAGGACGTTTCGCCGCAAATCGTCTCGTGGATCCGCGCCAGCCTGGCCGAGATCCGCAGTCGCGGCCCGGCGATGCACGTAGGGCGCGGCGCCCAGCACTCGTCATTGCTGTGCGTGGGCGATGACTGGCAGTCGATTTACGGCTGGCGTGGCAGTTCGCCGAGCTATTTCATGGAGTTCAACAAGACGTTCTCGTCGCCGAGTACCACCAAGGTCATGCTCAGCGATAATTATCGCAGTCACCAGTACATCATCGACGCCGCCGAACACATCGTGCGAGCCGCGCCGGCGATTGCCGGCAAGAAAGCCAAGGCCAGCGGCGAGCCCAAGGCCTTGCTGCCGGTCAATGTGCTGGATCGGGACGATCAGGCCATGGCCCAGCGCTTGATGGAGCACTACCGTAAAGGTGACTCAATCTTGATGCTTTATCGAAAAAGTAGCGATAAGTCGTTGATTGAACAGCATATTCAGTCTGTAGTTAATGTTGATTCTAGCTTGCCGCATGAGGCCCGACGTCTCAAGCAGCTGACCTATCACAGCGCCAAGGGCCTTCAGGCGGACGCGGTGTTCCTGCTCGGCGATTGCCAGCACCTGACCCGTTCGCCGTACAAGAACCAGGTTTACCGCATGGCGGGCCTGGGCAAGGCTGGCGACAGTGAGCCTTATGACAATGCCCAGAAGGACGAGATCCTGCGCCTGGCTTATGTGGGTATTACCCGGGCGGTGAGTCATTGCTATTGGTATGTCGATGCGCAGGAGACCCAGGCGGCGAATATGCCCAAGGCGTCGGACCGGATTGGCAAGGGCAAGGCGTTTTTTGTCGATCATCGTCAAGCTAAGACACCGGCGTAATCCTCGTAATTGGATGGACTCGTCCAAACCGAGGCGGCCTTACGGCCGACCTGTTGTTTGTTGTCCGCGTACATATCCATTCCTGCGGTAACGGCGACTTAGGGTTTCGCCCTTACGGCGAGTCACTTGGAAGAGCCCCAAGTAACCAAGGGCTCTTGCCCCTGGCGTTCGGTGCCTCGCTAATGCTCGGCATGCCCTCGCTCCGGTCCTGCTCCGTGGGCCCGCCGCGATGGGCCATCCTTGGCCCAGCGCGGCTAAACCGGCATCCTTGCCGGTTTACCCACTGCGCAGAACCTCCACTCGGCCTCTCGAGGGGGCAAGAAAATCAAAAGCCAAAGCAAGATCAAAATCAAAAGCGAGGCGGCCTGATCGGGAGCCGTACGTATTCCTTTTGTAGGAGCCAGGCTTGCCGGCGAAGAACGATAACGCGGTACAACAGATACACCGGCGGCGTCTGGTTCGCCGGCAAGCCTGGCTCCTACAGGGGATTGGGGTATCTGCAAAAGACAGGTCGGCTGTCAGGCCGCCTCGCTTTTGTTTTTGATCTGGGTGCCCCGTTAACCACGCTGGCCGAACGCAGGCATTGCGCAGTGGGGAAACCGGCAGGACGCCGGTTTAGCCGCGCTGGGCCATGGATGGCCCATCGCGGCGACCCACGGAGCAATGCCGGAGTGAGGGCATGCCGAGCCTAAGCGAGGCACCGAGTGGTGGGGCAAAGCCTTTTGCTTACTTTTTGGCGCTTGAAAAAGTGAGTCGCCGTAAGGGCGAAACCATAAGTGGCCGTTACCGCAGCAATGGATATGTACTCAGCAATCGAGCCTGGAAAAAACAAAAGCCCACATTATCGTGGGCTTTTGGACGGTACACCTGCCGTCAGGCATAACTCCTGAGGGCCACCGGAGGCACGAACGCTTCAAGCTCATCCTCCACGGCTTCGATTATTCGCTCGACGTCGGCGGCATTCATGACTGTCGAGCAGGGGATACCGGCGATGGCGATCATGGTCTCGCCACTGGCCCGATCAAACAAACGGGCAATCATGCTGCCCGGGGCGTCCATGCTTGCCTCGAAACCCATGGGATGAAAATGCCAGCGCATCAGCTGGCAGGCATTTGGAAAAGTAACCTTGCTGAACCCTTTATTCATGTGTTGCCCGCCTTCTTCATCGAGCGCTTCCGTTAGCTCATGGTAGGAGGGAAGAGCCTTCATTGGCTCAACCAGTGACAGTCTTTAAAAGTAGCAGCTGGATGTGAAAAAAATGTGGATTTTTCAGGCCGTTTGGCAATTGCTGAGGTTTTTTTGATACAGGTCACATGCGCCAACGTTTGCGCAATGACCAGCTCCCGTCAGCCATTGAATGCACGGGCAAACTTGGGCAAGCTCGGCGCTTTTCGACGAGACCTTACATGCACGCCGAAGATGATGGCCCGCTGCAAACCCAGGCCACGGGCGAGACGGTCATGCGTTACCACCTGCACTGGAAACGCGGCGATCTGGACGGGGTCATGGCGCTGTATCACCCCGACGTCCAATACAGCGATTTTTTCCAGAACCGGGTGATGGGGCTGGCGCAGTTACGTGACTACGTGCAAAGCAGCATGCCCCGCGACCCGGATGAAGCGCTGGAACATTCGGACCGCATCCGCCTGGACGGCAACACCGCGTTCATCCAGTACCGCATCACCCTGCGCGGCGGTGAGGGGCTGGTGTCGTTTCGCGCCAGCGAAGCGATCACCGTGAAGGACGGGCTGATCTGGCGTGTCAACGAATATGCTTCACTGGTTCACGAACAGCCAACCTACGAAAAAACCGGCATCCAGCGCCCGGCGGTCAGTCGGCTGGGCTTGTCGCCGCGTCAGTTGAGCTTCATGGCCAACGACCTGCAGCAGTACTTTCAACGCCAGCAACCTTATCTCGATCCGCAGCTCGACCTGCAACGGGTGGCGCAGGAGTGCGGGTACAGTCGCAATCAGATTTCCTATCTGCTCAACCAGGTGTTGGGCCAGAGCTTCTATCGCTACGTCAACCAGGCCCGCCTGCAGCACCTGCTCAACACACTGGACAGTGCCATGCCAGCAGGGCGCATCGACGAGCTGGCGTTTGCCGCCGGGTTCAATTCACTGTCGGCGTTCTACAGCTGTTTCCGCCAGCACACCGGCCTGTCGCCCAAGGCCTACGTCAAACAAATTTCCTTGCGTGCACGCGCGCAAGACAACGCCTGAGCCCGCGCAGTAGGATCCAGGCCATCGAAGTCTGAGTGGCGGAGTCTTGCATGCCGGCGTGGCGCACTATCAGTTTGTGGATGGACCAACTCGACGAGCCTTTGCTGGCGCGGGCGGCGCTGGAGCAGGATCTGGACGTCGACGTCGCCATCATCGGCGCGGGGTACACCGGGCTTTGGACCGCGTACTACCTCAAGCGCCAGGCTCCCGCCCTGAACATCGTCATCATCGAGGCGCAAACCGCCGGTTTTGGCGCCTCGGGGCGTAACGGCGGGTGGTTGATGGGCAATCTGCTGGGCGAAGACCGGCTGCTCGCCGCCTTGTCACCCGAGCAACGTCGTGCCTCTTACGATTTACTGCATGACATCCCTGATGAAGTAAAGAATGTCATCGAACGTGAAGGCATCGATTGTGATTTTCGCAAAGGTGGCGCGCTTTACTGTGCCGCTCGCTACCCCGAGCAGGAGACCATCCTGCGCCAGTACCTGGACAAGCTGTACAGCCAGGGCCTCAACGAAAGCGACTACCGCTGGCTGAGCCCGGAGCAGTTGGCGCAGCAGCTGCGCATGGCCAAGCCTTATGGCGCTATCCATGCGCCGCACGTCGCGACCCTGCATCCGGCGAAACTGGTTCGGGGGCTGGCGTGCGCGGTCGAGCGCATGGGCGTGCGGATCTACGAGAACAGCCCGGTGAATCATTGGCAATCCGGCAGCCTGCGCACGGCCCAGGCCTCGGTGCGCAGCCGCTGGGTGGTGCCGGCGGTCGAAGGCTATGCAGCCAGCTTGCCGCCGTTGGGGCGTTATCAGTTACCGGTGCAAAGCCTGATCGTGGCCACCGAACCCTTGTCGGCCACCACCTGGGAAGAGATTGGCCTGAGTGATGGCCAGGCGTTCGGCGAAAGCAGTCGCCAGGTGACCTACGGCCAGCGCACGGCAGACAATCGCCTGATCTTCGGCGCCCGTGGCGGCTATCAGTTTGCCGGCAAGCTGCGCCATGACTTTGACCTGACGCGCAGCGAAATCGATTTGCGGCGTTATCTGTTCGGCGAATTGTTTCCACAGCTTCGCGATGTGCAGATCACCCATGGCTGGGGCGGCAACCTGGGCATGTCGCGCCGCTTCAAGCCGCACATGCTCTGCGACCCAGCCTGCGGCATCGCCTTGTCCGGCGGTTATGGCGGGGAGGGTGTCGGCGCCAGCAATCTGGGCGGCAGGACCCTTGCCGACCTGATTCTGCAACGCGACACCGAGTTGGTCCGCCAACCGTGGGTGATTGCCCGGGGCGGCCTGGACGCGCTCAAGGCCTGGGAGCCCGAACCCTGGCGCTGGCTTGGCTACAACGCGATCATCCGCAGCTTCGTCCACGAAGACCAGACCCTGGCCAACCTGGCCAGCGCACCCTGGCGGCGAAAGCTCGCCAGTGGGGTCGCGGGGTTCATGGAAGGTTTCATGCAGTGAACAGTGTTGCCTTCGATGGGCGTGTTCAACTGACCGGTTCGACCGTGCACCGCATCGGACCTGCGCCGGGCATTTGCAGCAGCGCATCGTTGCCCTCTTGCCAGAAGCTTTGGCTGCCCCTGTAGTCGTTGCCCTTGTAAAGGGTTCCTGAAGGGCTCGACACCTGTTCCAGCGTGGTCGAGGTATTGGCCCATTTCAGGTACACCACCGCCGGTTCGACCGTGAAATACGTGGCGGCCACCAGTGCGCCAAGCCCTGCGCAACGAAAAGCCTGCGGGCCTTCGGTGCGCCTGCTTGGATCCTTGGTCCGGGCAATCGCCGAGCCTTGGCGCAGTTGGTGCGCGCGCTCGGCATAGTGGCGCACCGTACACGCCTTGGGATCGGCCTCGACCGCGCACTGATCGCGGGCGAGCAGCCAGAAGCGCTGGTCGATCTCGACCTTGTCCGGCCGCGGTACCGAATGCTCGTCGGTGAGCGCCAGGCGATACAACCGCGTCAGCTCGATATCCATCTGCGCCAGTCGAGCGTCGCGACAGATAAGCTTTTCAACGGGCTCCCTGGCCGTGGCGCAGTCGAAGCTGGTATTGAACGATCGCGCGGGTGTCGCGGCGCTTGCACCGAGACTGATCGAGGCCCAGGCGCCGACCGCGAGGAGGGAGGTCAAACGTGGCGTGACCATTTTCATTTCGACACCATCATTCGGTCGCACTGGGTCTATCGCAGTGTAAGGCAGTGCTCGAAACCTGCCACATCAGGGGCACGGAGCAAAAACGCTTCGCGGGCTCAGTCTTCCTGGCGAATCGTGGTCACTTCATCGGCCCTGACTCTGACCTTGGCCCCGGAAATATCCTCGAACTCGAAGAAACCGTCCTTGGTCCTGGTTTTTGGCATGTCCTTGGTCAGATACTGGGTGCCGTTCTGCAGGGTGACCACCGTGGGCGTCGAGCAGCCGGCCAGGGCGATGAAGGCCGCTACTGCCAGGGGAAACCCCAGATTCCTGATGTTCATAATCACCTCTCATTGTCCGAAAAAAACAGTGTGGCTGTTACAAGCGAATCCAGCGCTCTGGCGATTGGTGCCACGCAACGGTAAAAAGTTCGATGGCGGGGGCAAAAAAGCCCTTACAGCGCCGCCGCTTATCCTTTTCCATTTGCATGGGGCCGTGGGTTACTGGTATCTGTATGCATAACCAGTATTCGCTAGCCGTGGCCTTTTTTCCCGTGACCGCCAATCCGCTCGACGATCCGTTCTATTACCTCAACAACTTCATGCAAGTGCTTGATTGGCTTGAGCACCGCTATGCCGACGTGTTGAGCGACGAAGAACGTCGCTTCATTCGCGACTTCAATGACTTGCCCCGCGAGCCGCAGGCGCTGCTGGTCAGGCTGGTCATGCGCAAGGGCATTCATTTCCGCGCCAGCAAACTGCATTACGCCGAGATCGGTGACATCGATAGCGCAGCCCGGCCGTTGCTGGCGCTGGGCTGGCTCGACGAGCGTGAGCCAATACCGGTCGAGGTATTATTCGAAGTGTTGCTCAAGGCGGAAATACTTCAATGCCTGGGTCACGCCATTGCTCAACCCAAAGGTAAAAAGATCGATTGGCTGCCGACACTGTGCGAGCAGTTTAATCAAGCGCAGTCCTTCAACGACTGGTGTCCGGCGTTGAGCGACCACTTGTTCAGCCTGACCATCATGAGCCTGTGCGATCGCCTGCGCTTGATGTTTTTCGGCAATCTTTATCAGGACTGGTCCGAATTCATCCTGGCGGACCTGGGGATCTTCACCTACGAAAAAGTCGAGTTTTGCGCCGATTCCCGAGGCTTGCGCAGTCGCGAGGACGTCGACGCCTGCCTGTTCTTCTACCAGTGCCAGCAGCTGTTCGAGGCCGGCGAGGGGGTGGCGGGCATTGTCGAGCAGATCAACGGCCTTGTGCTGAGCAATCCCTGGCTGCAAAGGCGTCGTGACAAACAGCTGTTTCAGATGGGCCAGGCGTGTGAGCGCGCCGGTGATTTCGCCAGCGCATTGACCCTCTACCGGGACTGCGCGTACCCCGGCGCGCGCTTGCGCATGATCCGTGTGCTGGAGCGCTGCGCCGAGTACAAGCTGGCCCTGGACCTGGCGTGCCAGGCTGAACAGTCGCCGCAAAACGCCGCTGAGCAGCAACACCTGCTGCGTGTCCTGCCCAGGCTACGTCGCAAGCTGGGAGGGCCGCCGGTCAAGCGTCCGGCACCACGGCAGATGTTGCGCCTGGACCTGCAACTGAGCCGGACCGACCCCTTATTGGCGGTGGAGGACTATGTGCAGGCCCACCTGGGCGAAGACTCGGCACCGGTTCACTACGTCGAAAACAGCCTGATCAACTCGCTGTTCGGCCTGCTGTGCTGGCCGGCGATCTTCGCACCGCTGCCGGGGGCGTTTTTCCATCCATTCCAGCGCGGTCCGGTGGACCTGCTCAGCGAAGACTTCCATAGTCGCCGGGCCGAGTTGTTCCAGGCCTGCCTCGACGAACTCGACGACGGCCGATACCGGGAAACCATCCGCCTGCGCTATGCCCAGAAGTGGGGCGTGCAGTCGCCGTTCGTGTTCTGGGGCGCCCTCAGCGAGGCGTTGCTGGAGCAGGCGCTGGACTGCCTGCCCGCCGAGCACCTCAAGCACTGGTTCAACCGCTTGTTGCTGGACATCAAGGCCAATCGTGCGGGCATGCCGGACCTGATCCAGTTCTGGCCGCAGGAAAAAACCTACCGCATGATCGAAGTCAAGGGGCCGGGCGATCGTCTGCAGGACAACCAGCTGCGCTGGCTGGAATTCTGCCATGAGCACCGGATGCCGATTGCCGTGTGCTATGTGCAATGGGCGGAGCAGGACGCTTGAGCTACAGCATCGCGGTACGGGCGTTGTGTGAGTTCACCGCCAAGGTCGGCGACCTCGACTTGCGCTTCACCCCGTCGCCGACCGCGCTGGAAGGCATCGCCGGGCACCGCACGGTGGCGTCACGGCGCAGTGAGGGCTACCAGAGCGAAGTCGCCCTTGAAGGTGCGTATCTGGGGCTGACGGTCAAGGGCAGGGCGGATGGCTACGATCCCGGGCAAAACTGCCTCGAAGAGGTCAAGACCTACCGTGGCGACTTGAGCAAGCAACCGGCCAACCACCGGCAACTGCATTGGGCACAGGCCAAGGTCTATGGCTGGCTGATGTGCCAAAAGCTCGATCTGGCGAAGATCAACGTGGCGCTGGTGTATTTCGATATCGTCAGCGAAAAGGAAACCTGTCTGGTCGAGGAGTTCGCTGCCGCCGAACTCAAGCAGTTCTTCGAACACCATTGCGGCCTGTTCCTGCACTGGGCCGAACAGGAAACGGCCCATCGCCAGGGACGAAACCTTGCGGCACAACAACTGGCGTTTCCCCATGCCGACTTTCGCCCGGGCCAGCGTCACCTCGCCGAATCGGTGTTCAAGGCCGTCAGCACCGGGCGTTGCCTGATGGCCCAGGCGCCCACGGGGATTGGCAAGACCATCGGCACCCTGTTTCCACTGCTCAAGGCCCTGGCGCCGCAGCAACTGGACAAGCTGTTTTTCCTCACGGCGAAAACCCCGGGACGCCAGCTGGCCCTGGACGCCGCGCAGGTTATCCTGGCCAGCGCCGGTGCACCGCCCTTGCGGGTGCTGGAGATGATTGCCCGGGACAAGGCCTGTGAACACCCGGACAAGGCCTGTCACGGTGAGTCCTGCCCGTTGGCCCAGGGCTTTTATGATCGATTGCCGGCGACGCGCCAGGCCGCCAGCGAGCTGAGCCTGCTGAACCAGAGCGCATTGCGCCAGGTCGCCCTCGAGCATGAGGTCTGCCCGTATTACCTGAGCCAGGAAATGGCGCGCTGGGCCGACGTGGTGGTTGCCGATTACAACTATTACTTCGATTTCAGTGCGCTGTTGTTCGGCCTGGCCCAGGCCAACAGCTGGAAAGTCGCGGTGTTGGTCGACGAAGCCCACAACCTGGTGGAACGTGGCCGGCAGATGTACAGCGCGAGTCTCGATCAATCGACCCTCGACGGCGTACGTAAAACCGCCCCCGAGGCGTTGAAAAAACCTCTGCAGCGGGTCAACCGCGAATGGAATGCCTTGCATAACCAGCAACTGGGTGCCTATCAGGCCTACGACAAGCCACCGGAAAAACTGCTCCAGGCCCTGTCATCGTGTAGCGCCAGCATCGGCGACTACCTGAACGACCATCCCCAGGGACTCGACAGCGCATTACAGGGCTTCTACTTCGACGTGCTGCAGTTCTGTCGCGTGGCCGAACTCTTCGACCAGCAGTACCTGTTCGACATCAGCAAGCGCGACCTCGAACGCAAGCGCAACCTCTCGCAACTGTGCCTGCGCAACGTGGTGCCCGCCGGCTTCATTGGGCCACGCCTGAGTGCCGCGCGCAGTACCGTGCTGTTCTCGGCGACCCTCAGCCCTCGCCATTACTACGCCGATTTGCTGGGAACCCCAGCGAACACCGTGTGCATCGACGTCGAGTCGCCTTTCCATGCCGATCAGTTGCACGTACAGATCGTCAACCAGATCTCCACGCGTTTCGTTCATCGCCAGGCATCCCTGGCGCCGATCGTCGAGCTGATCGCCCGGCAGTTCCTGCAGCGCCCGGGTAATTACCTGGCGTTCTTCAGCAGCTTCGATTACCTGCAGCAAGTGGCGCAGTTGCTCGCCGAGCGCTATCCCGACATCGATCTGTGGTCACAGTCACGGGGCATGGCGGAGGCGCAACGCCAGGCGTTCCTCGAGCGGTTCACCGCCGATGGCCAGGGCGTGGGCTTCGCGGTGCTGGGCGGGGCGTTCGGCGAAGGCATCGATTTGCCGGGTGCACGCCTGATCGGCGCGTTCATCGCCACCCTGGGGCTGGCGCAGCTCAACCCGGTCAACGAGCAGTTCAAGCAGCGCATGGCGGCCATGTTTGGCGCAGGCTACGACTACACTTACTTGTTTCCCGGAGTGCAAAAAGTGGTGCAGGCCGCAGGCCGGGTGATTCGCACACAGCAGGATCAAGGCGTGGTGATGTTGATCGATGATCGGTTTGGCGAGAGCAAGGTCAAGCAATTGTTGCCACGCTGGTGGTCAATCGCGTCGACGGCTGTTCAAATGGAAGGTTTATCGCATACTGCAGAAATACAGCACCCGAAATGAGGGATCAATGAGAGAAGATCGAACCCGGGCCGGGAGCATTGAAGACAGGCGCCTGCGTCTGCTGATCGATGCGGTGGTTGACTATGCGATCTACATGATTGATCCCGATGGCATCGTTACCAGCTGGAACGCAGGGGCCCGGCGTTTCAAGGGTTACGAGGAGACCGAGATTCTCGGCCAGCATTTCTCGCGGTTCTACACCGAGGAAGATCGTCGTGCCGGTTTGCCCCAGCGGGCCCTGGACACGGCCATGCGCGAGGGGCGTTTCGAGGGCGAAGGCTGGCGCGTGCGCAAGGACGGCACGCATTTCTGGTGTCATGTGGTGATCGATCCGATCTACGATCCGGCGGGCACGCTCCTGGGATTTGCCAAGATCACCCGTGACCTGACCGATCGCAAGATGGCCGAAGAAACCCTTAAGCAAAGCGAACAGCAGTTCCGGTTGCTGGTGCAAAGCGTCACCGACTACGCCATCTACATGCTTGCCCCGGATGGCCGTGTTACTAACTGGAACCTGGGGGCCCAGCGCATCAAGGGTTACTTGCCCGAAGAAGTCATTGGCCGGCATTTTTCGATGTTCTACACCCCTGAAGACCAGGCTGCCGGCTTTCCAGATCGGGCACTGGAGACTGCGAAGCGTGAGGGGCGTTTCGAGAACAAGGGCTGGCGGGTGCGCAAGGATGGCACCAGGTTCCTGGCCCATGTCGTGGTCGACCCGATCTGGGGGGACACCGGAACCTTGCTCGGCTTTGCCAAGATCACCCGCGATATCACCGAAGCGACCCAGGCGCAGCAGGCGCTTGAACAAACCCGCGAGGCGCTGTTCCAGGCGCAGAAGATGCAAGCCATCGGCCAGCTCAGCGGCGGGATCGCCCACGACTTCAATAATTTGCTGACCGTCATTTTGGGCAATCTGGAAATCGTGCGCAAACGCCTGGCCGACGACCCGAAAATCATCCGTTTGCTCGACAATGCCACCCAGGGCGCATTACGCGGCGTGTCCCTGACCCAGCGCATGCTGGCCTTTGCCAGGAAGCAGGAGCTCAAGTCCGAACCGGTGGAACTCCCCGTGCTGGTGCAAGGGATCAGCGGATTGCTGCGCAGCTCACTCGGGCCTTCGGTGGAATTGGAAACCCGTTTCCCAGTGCAGATCGAGCCAGTCATGGCCGACGTCAACCAGTTGGAGCTGGCGGTGCTGAACCTGGCCACCAACGCCCGCGATGCCATGCCCAATGGCGGGAAAATCGTCATCAGTGCTTGCGCCGAAACCGTCGCTGATCAATCCCCATCGACTACGCTGAAGGGACGTTATGTATGCCTGAGTATCACCGACACCGGCGAAGGAATGGATGAAGCGACACTGGCCTCGGCCATGGATCCGTTCTTCACCACCAAAGGGCTTGGCAAGGGTACCGGGCTGGGGTTGTCGATGGTCCATGGCTTCATCGAGCAATTGGGTGGGCGGTTCATTCTCAAGAGCCAGAAAAACCAGGGCACTACCGCTGAGCTTTGGTTGCCCGTGGCCTCGGAAGGCTCGATAGTAGCCCCCCTTGTCGAGGAGCCGGCAGCGCCGCAAGTGCGTCGGCTGTGCATCCTGGTGGTGGACGACGACAGCCTGGTGTTGACCAGCACCTGCCTGTTGCTCGAAGACCTCGGTCACCGCGTGATCACCGCGACGTCCGGCGCCCAGGGCCTGGACCAGTTCGAAAACAACCCGGCGATCGATCTTGTCATCACCGACATGGCCATGCCGCACATGAGCGGCGCGCAACTGGCGGAGGCCATCCGCACGCGCAACCCCGGCATGCCGATTATCCTGGCCACCGGTTATGCCGAGCGCCTGGAAGGCTTTGCGGCCAGGTTGCCGCGGTTGTCCAAGCCGTTTACCCAGCTGAACCTGGTGGAGATCATCGCTTCGGCCATGTAGACACCGTCCTCTGTGCCACCGCGTTTTTTTGTAGGAGCCCGGCTTGCCGGCGAAGGCGTCCTTGAACATGGCATTGCTCTTACGAACGCCTTCGCCGGCAAGCCGGGCTCCTACAGGTTTGGGTCGCCGCCGTTACAAAACATCTAACCATCAAGCAGCCATATGCGAACCGTCATGTTCCTTTTTCAGACGGGCCTTGAGGGTCTCCATTTTTTCCCCCAGCTCATCCAGCGCCGCTTTACCCAGCAGCTTTTTAGCCTGGGGAAACATCTCGGTCTCTTCCTCTTCAATGTGGTGTTCAAGCAATTCCTTGACCACCTTGACCCGACCGGCGAACTCGGGCGTGGACGGGTCGGTGACTTTCAAGTCCGGCAGCACCAGGGAATCCACGGTCCGGTGTTCTTCCTTGGCTTCGTAATACATCACGTCCTGCTCCTTGCCCCCGGCTTCCTTATAGGCCGGGTACAGGACGTCTTCTTCCAGACGGGTATGGATCGAGATTTCCATTTCCAGCTTTGCCAGCAGCTCGGCACGCTTTTTCAGGCCGCGTTCGGTTGATTCGCTCAGTTGGCTGAGGATGCCTTTTACGCGTTCATGATCGGCTTTCAACAGGTCTATGGCATTCATGGTGAGTCACTCCAGGTTTGAGGGCAGCTCGAACGGTTTTAACCGCAGGACACTCATCGTTACGCAGCATTTGTCGTGCCGGTTTGACGCCGCTGGAAAGTGGCCGAAAATCAATAGGATATAAGCGCTAATGGCCAATAGGCTCCATGCAGGCTGCATGAATCGGGGCTTTGATTCATGCACTTCGCCACGGGCAAGGATCGATCAGGCGGATGGCTGCTTTTGCCGTTCATAGTGGGCGAGGATCGGTTGGGTGCTGATCCCGTGGATCAGAATGCTCAGGGCCACCACGCACAGCGTGAGGTCGGTGCACAAGGTGGCCATCGACGGAGCGAGGTCATGATTCAGGGCATAGAACAGGTAGTAGAAACTACCGATGCCGCGAATCCCGAACCACCCAATCAACAGCCGCTGCTTGCCGTCAAGCAAGGCGCCCCAGGGCGCCAGCCCGACAATCAACGGGCGGATCACGCAGAACAGCACCAGCGCAATCGGCAGCGCGCGCCAGTCCCAATGACCCACCAGCACCACCCCGAGCAACGTTACCAGGAACACCTCCATGGCCCGTTCGACCAGGCTGCCGAAAGACAGCATGTCGCCGATCATGATCCCGGCCGCCACCTGCGCTTCTTCAAGGTTCGTCACATCACCATGCACGGCGGCATCGGGCTCGACGTTCTGATGACCGACCACTGGCTGCACCAGGTGCTCGGCCGGCGTCTGCGAGTGCCCCATGGATTTGACTTCGGCCCGACGCAGCCCCAGGCCCGCTGCAAACACCGACAGGAAACCGTAACCATGCACCCATTCGGCCGCGACATACGCCAAGGCGATCAGGGCAAAGGTCAGGTAGTCGTTGGGCGACAAGGTGCTGTCGGCGTTCTTGATGCGCATGGACAACGTCAGGCGCCCGATCACCCGGCCCATGCCATAGCCGACCAGCAATCCAGCGGGCACCGCCCACAGCAGACGATTGAGCGCCCAGTCATCGAGCCAGGCGGTGGAAGCACCGCTGCCTTGCTCAATAAACAGCAAGCCCAGGATCACGAAGGGAAAGGCAATGCCATCATTGAGCCCGGCCTCGCCGGACAGGCCGAAGCGAACCGCGTCGACGTCCTTGGCGTCGTTGACCTGCACCAACGAGGCCAGTACCGGGTCGGTGGGCGCCAGAATCGCGCCGATCAGCAACGACGGCCCCCACGGCAGGTCGAAGGCGTAATGCAGCAACAGGCAGACACCGATGATGGTCAGGACCATGACCGGTCCCGCCAGCCCGAAAGCGACGCGCCATCTACGGTCCCTGAGGGGTAGACGCAGTTTTAGCCCGCAGACAAACAACGAAAAGAGCACCGCGACTTCCGTCAGGTGCTCCATCCAGAACGCAGCCTCCTTGATGTCCAGCCTGAGCCAGCCCAGCCCCGCCGGCCCGATGACCACCCCCAATGCCAGGCACACGGCCGAGGTGGTCACCGGCATCCAGCGCAGGTACGACGAGGTCAGTGCCAGCGTCAGCAGCACGGCACCCAGTACCGCGACCCAGGCAATGAAGCTCATGGTCCGGGGATCATTGAACGACGGTAGCGCGCAAATACCGCGGCGCTAATGCTTCCTTGCGAATATCCGCCCACGGAAAGTTCGGCTGAGTGAACCGTTTGACGACAGGTGCGGACATGACGATCTCCAGGTGTCGAAAGGCCCGCCGGGGAGGGCCTATGCAGTATTGAGCGTTGGCGGTATGTCCTGGTTCCATTTTACAGGCACTTCGCGCATCACAGGATCGGCTTGCCCCCGGTCACCCCGAAACGCTGGCCGGTGATGTAGCTGCCTTCATCCGAGGCCAGCAGTACGTAGATCGGCGCCACTTCCACCGGCTGGCCCGGACGGCCGAGCGGGGTGTTGGCGCCGAAGTCCTGTACCGTTTCCTCGGGCATGGTCGAGACGATCAGCGGCGTCCAGATCGGTCCCGGCGCCACGCTGTTGACCCGGATATTCTTTGGGCCGAGCATTTGCGCCAGGCCGGCGGTGAAGTTGGCGATCGCGCCCTTGGTCGTGGCGTACGCCAACAGGGTGGGGTTGGGCATGTCGGAATTGACCGAGCTGGTGTTGATGATCGAACTGCCGGGCTGCATGTGCTTGAGCGCCGCCTGGCAGATCCTGAACATGGCGGTGATGTTGACGTCGAAGGTCATTACCCATTCTTCGTCGGGTATGTCCTCGAGGTTTTCGTGGGTCATCTGGAACGCCGCGTTGTTGACCAGGATGTCGATGCGGCCGAAACGCTCGACCGTTTTCTCCACCAGGGCCCGGCAATGCACCTTGTGCGCCAGGTCACCCGGCAGCAGCAGGCATTGGCGGCCGGCCTGTTCAACCCAGCGCGCGGTTTCCTGCGCATCTTCCTGCTCATCAAGGTAGGCCACGGCCACGTCGGCGCCTTCACGGGCGAAGGCAATGGCTACCGCGCGGCCTATGCCGCTGTCGGCCCCGGTCACCAGGGCGATCTTGCCGCTCAGTCGACCCGAGCCTTTGTAGCTCTGCTCGCCACAGTCCGGGTACGGGTCCATTTTGCGCTGGGAGCCGGGGACGGGTTGATGTTGTTTGGGGAAGGGTGGTTTGGGGTAGTCGTTCATCTTCGTTCTCCGCATTCGAGGTTGGGCGGTCAAAGGGTTGACCCTGGCCTTTTGGGTGGAGTTCGGTTGGATGGCGGTCCATTGCTGCTGTGCTATTGGCTCCCCTGAGTGAACGGATAATTTAGGAGCCAGGCTTGCCGGCGAAGGCGCCCTGACATTCGATGATTGTCTTTCAGGCGTACATATCCATTCCTCCGGTTACGGCCACTTATGGTTTCGCCCTTACGGCGAGTCACTTGGAAGAGCCCCAAGTAACCAAGGGCTCTTGCCCCTGGCGTTCGGTGCCTCGCTAAGGCTCGGCATGCCCTCGCTCCGGTCCTGCTCCGTGGGCCCGCCGCGATGGGCCATCCTTGGCCCAGCGCGGCTAAACCGGCATCCATGCCGGTTTACCCACTGCGCAGAACCTCCACTCGGCCTCTCGATGGGGCAAGAAAATCAAAAGCCAGATCAAGATCAAACGCAAAAGCGAGGCGGCCTGACAGCCGACCTGATCGGCAGCCGTACGCGTTCCTCTTGTAGGAGCCAGGCTTGCCGGCGAACCAGACGCTGCGGTGTGTTTCTTGTACCGCGTTATCGTTCTTCGCCGGCAAGTCGGATCGCCGCACCGCTGGCTCCTACAGGAGATTGGGGTGTCTGGAAAAGATCAGGTCGGCTGTCAGGCCGCCTCGCTTTTGTTTTTGATCTGGGTGCCCCGTTAACCACGATGGCCGAACGCAGGCATTGCGCAGTGGGGAAACCGGCAGGACGCCGGTTTAGCCGCGCTGGGCCAGGGATGGCCCATCGCGGCGACCCACGGAGCAATGCCGGAGTGAGGGCATGCCGAGCCTAGGCGAGGCACCGAGTGGTGGGGCAAAGCCTTTTGCTTCCTTTTTGGCGTTTGAAAAAGGGAGTCGCTGTAATTGGATGGACTCGCCCGCGCCGAGGCGTCAATGCGCCACGGGGGCAGTCTAAGAAGCCACCGACAGCGAGGGCGAATCCATGAAAAAGCATACGACGGTTAAACAGTCTTTGTCTTCCAGCGATCTGTCGGCCTGCACGACAGTGGCGGTCGATCTGGCCAAGCAGGTCTTTCAGGTGGCTGGCGAAGACGCCCTTGGCCAGGTGCTTTACGAAGAACGTATCAAGTCGCGTGAAGCCTTTCACGCCTTTCTGCGCCAACTGCCGCCAAGCGTAGTAGTGCTGGTGGAAACAGGTCCAGGCGCTCAAGCATGGGCGCGCCAGCTACAGGCTCAGGGCAATCTGGCGCGGATTCTTCCGGCACAGCTGGTGGCCCAGCACCGCAGCGGCGCCAAAAATGATCGAAATGATGCACTGGCCATATTGCGTGCGGGACGGGACAGCAAAATTGCCGCGGTCCCCATCAAAAGCGCCACCGCGCTGGCCATGCAGGCCTTGCACCGGGCCCGCCAGGGTTATGTCCGTCGGCGCACAGCCATGAGTAACCAGATGCGCGGTTTGCTGATGGAGCATGGCGTTGTCCTGGCTCAGGGTGATGCGGCGATCAACCAGACCCTGCCTCGGGTGCTCGAAGACGCCACCCAACCGTTGCCGGAGATGTTGCGTGAACTGATCGACGAGCTGCTGGGCGAATGGCGCCAACTGGGCGAACGGGTCAACGTCCTGACCGGTCGCCTGGAGAAGGCCGCGAACGAGGACAAAACGGCCCGGCGGCTGATGACCGTGCGCGGGATCGGCCCGATCATCGCCACTGCGCTTTTGGCCAAGCAGACCGACCCTGAGCGCTTCGCCAATGCACGCCAGTTCGCCGCCTACTTCGGCATGGTGCCTGAGCAGAAAAGCAGTGGGCAGAAAATTCGCCTGGGCCGGATAAGCAAACGCGGCGACAGCTATGTGCGCAGCCTGATGGTTCAAGGCGCTCACGCGGTATTGAGGCATTTGCGCGCGGATTCGGAGCAGCCCGACGATCGTCGCCTGCAACGGTGGCAGGCCCGGCTGGGGCGCAAGGAAGCGGCGATACGCTTGGCGAACCGCAACCTGCGAATCATTTGGGTGCTGCTACAAAATGAGCAGACTTACCGCAGCCAACCGGCCCATGGCCGGCCAGCTGCGCCAAGTCACTGAACATAAGCGTTCTGCCACCGGGGCGCCACGGCGCTTCAGCCCCTGCTAGAAAACATTGACCCCAGGTCAGACCGTCGCGGATCGATGCCTGCGCTCTTACCGGCCTTCGAGGCCTGCATGTAATCGGCATACCGCGAGCTCAACCAATGTCGGCCAGAAGCCGCAGACAGGGCTTCCTCGAACAGGCCTTATACATAGATGCAACCGGGTAGCAGTGTTTGAAAAACAGGTGGCCAGTGGGGGCGAGTCCATACATAAGAGCGAAACCATAGGAGGCCGTTACCGCAGAAATGGATATGTACGCAGTCAACAAAAGATAGGCGGCCGTTACCGCAGCAATGGATATGTACTCCGACAACAAATAACAGGTCGGCTACCAGGCCGCCTTCGCCGACAAGCCAGCCGCTGCGCTAATATGCCCACCACCTCGAACCAGAACAGGGCACGCCTCGCGCAATGTCGGAAAAAGACACCATTTCCATTCAGCTGGTGCGTGAAGCGCTGCTGCAAAGTTGCGACCCGGGCGCGGCCACCGATGAGGTGTTGCACAAGGTCGGCATCGATCCGGCGTTGCTCGGCAGCAGCGACGCCCGTGTCCCGGCCAGTGCCTATGCGCGTCTGTGGCGCTTGTTGGCCCGGCGGGGGGATGACGAATTTTTTGGCATGGACCCGCGCAAGCTCAAATCCGGCAGCCTGGAGTTCCTCTGTCGCTGTGCCATGGTCCAGCCGAGCCTGGCGGCCGGGCTCACCAGTGGTTTGAGCTTCCTGTCGTTGATGCTCGAGCGCATGCCCGCCGAGCTGGTGCATCAGCAAAGCCTGGCGGAAATCGTGTTGCACGAAGACGACCATGAGCCGCGCCGCGCCTTTACTTACTTTACCTACTGGATGATCGTGCACGGCGTGGCCTGTTGGCTGGCCGGGCGTCGAATTCCGATCCTGGCAATCGAGCTGCGCTGTGCGCAGCCGGATTTCTGCCATGACTATCAGGTGATGTTCTCCGAGAACCTGCGCTTCGACCGACCGCGCACGCGGATGATCTTTTCCGCCGACTGCCTGGGTTTGCCGATCAAGCGCAGCGATGAAGAGTTGCGGCGCTTCCTGGCCCATGCGCCGGCCAACATCCTGGTCAAGTACCGCGATCCGCAAAGCCTGGCCAGCCGCATCAAGCAGGACCTGCGACAACTGCCCGCGGAGCTCTGGCCGGAGACCGAAGCCCTGGCGCAACGCCTGTGCATGTCGGCCTCGACCCTGCGCCGCCGTCTGGCCGAGGAAGGCCAGACATACCAGGGGCTCAAGGACAGCGTGCGCAAGGAGCTGGCAATCAGCTGGCTGGCGGAACCTGCCATCAGCTTCGCCGAAATCGCGACCCGGCTGGGGTTTGCCGATACGAGTTCGTTCTACAAGGCGTTTCGCAAATGGTCGGGGTCCAATCCCGGGCATTACCGAAGCTTGATTCTCAACGAAACCCATTGACCCGGATTTCTGGTTGTATGTGCGGGCCTCTTCGCGGGCAAGCCTCGCTCCTACGGGACGATGATCTCCTGTAGGAGCGAGGCTTGCCCGCGAAGGCGGCCGCACAGGCGCCACACCTCTCGATTCCTTGGCCAAACCAGTCAAGCAACTTGATAACTTTGACCATTGCCCGACACCCCGCGCAGAGCGAGTATTTCCCTGTTGGTTACGGTTCCCCCCACCTAACAAAAAATACAGGGACTTTGGCAATGCGCGATTACTTGTCTGCTGTTTCACAGTTCAACTACCAGCACACCGTCGATGCCGCTCTCGCAGGCAATCTGACCGCTCTCAACGCCTGCATCGAGTGTTGTGACCGGCATGCGCTGCCTGGGCGTATCGCGCTGTTCTGGGAGGGCCGTGACGGCACCAGCGCGACCTACACCTTCAAAGACCTGCAGGACAAAGCCGCGCGTTTTGCCAACTTCCTGCAGGCCTTGGGCGTGAAGAAAGGCGACAAGGTCGCCGGTCTCCTGCCACGCAATATCGAATTGCTGGTCACCGTGTTCGCCACCTGGCGCATCGGCGCGGTCTATCAACCCTTGTTTACCGCCTTCGGCCCCAAGGCCATCGAGCATCGCCTGGGCAGTTCCGGGGCCAAGGTGGTGGTCACCGACGCGGTCAATCGCGCGAAACTCGCGGAGGTCGCCGACTGCCCGACCATCGTCACTGTCGCAGGCCCCAAGGGGCAGGGAATTGTCCGCGGTGATTACAGCTTCTGGGCCGAATTGGCCAACTACGCCAATGTTTGCGAACCGGTGCTGCTGACCGGCGAAGACCCGTTCCTGCTGATGTTCACCTCGGGCACCACCGGTCCTTCGAAAGCACTGTCCGTGCCGCTCAAGGCCATCGTCGCCTTCCAGGGCTACACCCGTGACGCGGTGGATCTGCGCCCCGAAGATGCCTTCTGGAACCTGGCCGACCCGGGCTGGGCCTACGGCATCTATTTTGGCGTCACAGGTCCCTTGGCCCTGGGGCACCCGATCACCTTCTACGATGGCCCGTTTACCCTGGAAAGCACCTGCCGGGTGATCAACAAGTACGGGATTACCAACCTCACCGGTTCACCGACGGCGTATCGCCTGTTGATCGCCGGTGGCGAAGAATTCGCCAGGTCGATCAAAGGCAAGCTGCGCATTGTCAGCAGTGCTGGCGAGCCGCTTAACCCGGAAGTGATCCGCTGGTTCGCCGATAATCTGCAGGTGGTCATCCATGACCATTACGGCCAGACCGAGCTGGGTATGGTGCTGTGCAACCACCACGGCCTGGAGCACCCGATCCATATGGGCGCCGCCGGTTTTGCCTCGCCCGGCCACCGCATCGTGGTGCTGGACGACGACTACCAGGAACTGGGCGTCGGCCAACCGGGCATTCTGGCCATCGACCGCAGCCAGTCGCCGATGTGCTGGTTCGCCGGTTACCAAGGCGTACCGACCAAGGCCTTCGTCGGCAATTATTACTTGAGCGGCGACACGGTCGAGTGGAACCCGGACGGCAGCATCAGCTTCGTCGGCCGTAGCGACGACGTGATCACCACCTCCGGCTACCGCGTCGGTCCGTTCGATGTGGAAAGTGCGTTGATCGAGCACCCGGCGGTGGTCGAAGCCGCCGTGGTCGGCAAGCCCGATCCGGAACGCACCGAGCTGGTCAAGGCGTTCGTCGTGATCTGCTCGCAATACCGCGCCACGCCGGAGCTGGTCGAAGAGTTGCGCCAATACGTGCGCAAGCGCCTGGCGGCTCACTCGTATCCCCGCGAAATCGAATTTGTCAGCGAGTTGCCGAAAACCCCAAGCGGCAAATTGCAGCGCTTTATCTTGCGCAACCAGGAAATCGCCAAGGCTCAAGAGGCCGCCGCGAAGAACGTTCCAGCTTGAAAAGGAAACAATGATGCAGATCGAAAACAAGGTTTTTCTCGTCACCGGCGGTGCTTCCGGGCTGGGTGCGGCAACCGCTGAAATGCTGGTCGCGGCCGGTGCCAAGGTGATGCTGGTGGACATGAACACCGAAGCCGTCGCGGCCCAGGCCCAGCGCCTGGGCGCGCAAAGCGTGGTGGCGGACATCAGCGACGAAGCAGCCGCCGAGGCCGCGGTACAGGCCACGGTCAAGGCCTTTGGCGGTCTCAACGGCCTGGTCAACTGTGCCGGCATCGTGCGTGGCGAAAAGATCCTCGGCAAGAACGGTCCGCACGCCCTGGCCAGCTTCAGCCAGGTGATCAACGTCAACCTGATCGGCAGCTTCAACATGCTGCGCCTGGCGTCGGCGGCGATTGCCGAGACCGAAGCGGACGCCGATGGCGAACGCGGCGTGATCATCAACACCGCCTCTGCGGCGGCCTATGACGGCCAAATCGGCCAAGCGGCCTATGCAGCGTCGAAAGGCGCCATCGTCAGCCTGACCTTGCCTGTCGCCCGTGAACTGGCGCGTTTCGGCATCCGCGTAATGACCATCGCCCCAGGCATTTTCGAAACGCCGATGATGGCCGGCATGACCCAGGAAGTTCGCGATTCCCTGGCCGCCGGCGTACCGTTCCCGCCGCGCCTGGGCAAACCTGCCGAGTACGCGTCCCTGGTTCGGCATATCATTGAAAACAGCATGCTCAATGGCGAGGTGATCCGTCTCGACGGTGCCTTGCGCATGGCGGCCAAATAAGGAGGATTTGTCATGACTATTGCCAACGATCCGATTGTTATCGTCAGCGCCGTCCGCACCCCGATGGGCGGTTTCCAGGGCGAACTGAAAAGCCTCACCGCGCCGCAACTCGGCGCCGCCGCGATCAAGGCCGCGGTTGAGCGTGCCGGTGTTGCAAGCGATGCCGTCGACGAAGTGCTGTTCGGCTGCGTCCTGCCTGCCGGCCAGGGCCAGGCGCCCGCGCGTCAGGCGGCGCTGGGTGCCGGGCTGGATAAGTCGACCCGTTGCACCACCCTCAACAAGATGTGCGGCTCGGGCATGGAAGCGGCCATCCTGGCCCACGACATGCTGCTGGCCGGCAGCGCCGAGGTGGTCGTCGCCGGTGGCATGGAAAGCATGTCCAACGCGCCGTACCTGCTGGACCGCGCCCGCAGTGGTTATCGCATGGGGCATGGCCGGGTGCTCGATTCGATGTTCCTCGACGGATTGGAAGACGCCTACGACAAGGGGCGCCTGATGGGCACCTTCGCCGAAGACTGCGCCGAAACCCACGGCTTCAGCCGTGAGGCCCAGGATGCGTTTGCGGTGGCCTCGACCACCCGTGCACAGCAGGCGATCAAGGACGGCAGCTTCAAGGACGAGATCGTGCCGTTGACTGTCACCGTCGGCAAGGAGCAGGTGACGATCAGCAACGACGAGCAGCCACCGAAAGCCCGGCTGGACAAGATCGCCTCGCTGAAGCCTGCGTTTCGCGATGGCGGTACCGTAACGGCGGCCAACTCCAGCTCGATCTCCGACGGCGCGGCCGCACTGGTGCTGATGCGTCGTTCCGAAGCCGACAAGCGTGGCCTCAAGCCGCTGGCGGTGATCCATGGTCATGCGGCCTTCGCCGATACCCCGGGCCTGTTCCCGGTGGCGCCGATTGGCGCGATCAAGAAGCTGATGAAGAAGACCGGCTGGTCGCTGGATCAGGTCGATTTGGTCGAAGTCAACGAAGCCTTCGCCGTGGTCGGCATGGCGGCGATGACCCAGCTGGAAATCCCCCACGAGAAGCTCAACGTGCACGGCGGCGCTTGCGCCCTGGGCCACCCGATCGGTGCGTCTGGCGCGCGGATTGTCGTGACCCTGCTCTCGGCCCTGCGCCAGAAAGGCCTGAAGCGTGGCGTGGCGGCGATCTGCATCGGTGGCGGCGAAGCGACGGCCATGGCCGTGGAATGCCTCTATTAAAAGGTGAACGCCAATCCCTGTGGGAGCGGGCTTGCCCGCGATGACGGACTGCCAATCAACAAATGTGTTGGATGTGACGGCCTCATCGCGGGCAAGCCCGCTCCCACAGGTTCAGTGTTTCAAGCAGGTAATGTGAACGACGGCTGAAATTTTTAAGGATTCACCATGATCCCCAATGACGAACAACAGCAGATACGTGACGCGGCCCGGGACTTTGCCCAGGAACGGCTGAAACCGTTCGCCGCCGAGTGGGACCGTGAACACCGTTTCCCCAAGGAAGCCATCGCCGAGATGGGCGAACTGGGCTTCTTCGGCATGCTGGTGCCGGAGCAGTGGGGCGGTTGCGATACCGGTTACCTGGCCTACGCCATGGCCCTGGAAGAAATCGCCGCGGGCGACGGTGCCTGCTCGACCATCATGAGCGTGCACAACTCGGTAGGTTGCGTGCCGATCCTCAACTACGGCAACGATGACCAGAAAGAGCGCTTTCTCAAGCCCCTGGCCAGCGGCGCGATGCTCGGTGCTTTTGCCCTGACCGAACCCCAGGCCGGCTCCGACGCCAGCGGCCTGAAAACCCGTGCGCGCCTGGAAGGCGATCACTACGTGCTCAACGGCTGCAAACAGTTCATCACCTCCGGGCAGAACGCCGGGGTGGTGATCGTGTTCGCCGTGACCGACCCGGCTGCCGGCAAGCGCGGCATCACGGCATTCATCGTGCCCACCGATTCGCCAGGCTATAAAGTCGCCCGGGTCGAGGACAAGCTCGGCCAGCACGCCTCGGACACCTGCCAGATTCTCTTTGAAGACGTGAAAGTGCCAGTCGCCAACCGCCTGGGCGAAGAAGGCGAAGGCTACCGGATCGCCCTGGCCAACCTCGAAGGCGGGCGCGTTGGCATCGCCTCACAATCAGTGGGCATGGCCCGCGCCGCGTTCGAAGCGGCGCGCGACTATGCCCGTGAACGCGAGAGCTTTGGCAAGCCGATCATCGAACACCAGGCCGTGGCATTTCGCCTGGCGGACATGGCGACCCAGATCGCCGTGGCGCGGCAGATGGTGCATTACGCGGCGGCGCTGCGGGACAGCGGCAAGCCGGCGCTGGTGGAAGCGTCGATGGCCAAGCTGTTCGCTTCCGAAATGGCCGAGAAGGTATGCTCCTCGGCGCTGCAAACCCTGGGCGGTTACGGTTACTTGAACGACTTCCCTCTGGAGCGGATCTACCGCGACGTGCGGGTCTGCCAGATCTACGAAGGCACCAGCGATATTCAACGCATGGTCATTTCACGCAATCTTTGAAAAGGAAACCACTTGTGAGCTACGAAACGATTTTGCTGGAAACCCATGGCCGGGTCGGCCTGATTACCCTTAACCGCCCGCAGGCGCTGAACGCGTTGAATGCGCGGATCGTCAGCGAACTGAACCAGGCCCTCGACGGCTTCGAGGCCGACTCAAACATCGGCTGCATCGTCCTGACCGGTTCGAAAAAGGCCTTTGCCGCCGGTGCCGACATCAAGGAAATGGCCGAGCTGACCTATCCGCAGATCTATATCGACGACCTGTTCAGCGACAGCGACCGCGTGGCCAACCGCCGCAAGCCGATCATTGCCGCCGTCAACGGTTTCGCCCTGGGGGGCGGCTGTGAGCTGGCGCTGATGTGCGATTTCATCCTGGCCGGCGATAACGCCAAATTCGGCCAGCCGGAAATCAACCTCGGCGTGTTGCCGGGCATGGGCGGCACCCAGCGCCTGACCCGCGCCGTGGGCAAGGCCAAGGCCATGGAAATGTGCCTGAGCGGGCGTTTGATCGACGCCGTGGAAGCGGAGCGTTGCGGCATCGTGGCGCGCATCGTGCCAAGCGATGAACTGCTGGATGAAGCGCTGAAAGTGGCGGCATTGATCGCTAAAAAGTCGCTACCGATTGCGATGATGGTCAAGGAAAGCGTCAACCGCGCCTTTGAAGTGAGCCTGTCCGAAGGCGTGCGCTTTGAGCGCCGGGTGTTCCATGCGGCGTTTGCGACGCAGGATCAGAAGGAAGGGATGGCGGCGTTTATTGCCAAGCGTGAGCCTGAGTTCCAAGGCAAGTAATATAGCGTTTTCGCTGACGTCTTCGCGGGCAAGCCTCGCTCCTACAGGGAATATGCATTCCCCTGTAGGAGCGAGGCTTGCCCGCGAAGCTTTTAAGGCCTCACACCAGATAGTTCTTCAGTTCCCGGGCAATCACCATCCGCTGAATCTCGCTCGACCCTTCATAGATCTGCGTAATCCGCGCATCCCGGTAATACTTCTCGACCGGGTAATCTTCCAGATAGCCATACCCGCCATGAATCTGAATCGCTGAGGAGCAGACTTTCTCGGCCATTTCCGAAGCAAACAGCTTGGCTTGCGAAGCCTCCGACAGACACGGCTTGCCAGCCGTGCGCAGGCGTGCCGCGTGCAGGATCATCAGCCGTGCGGCATTCAGTTGCATGTGCATGTCGGCCAGCAGGTTGGCGATGCTCTGGTGTTCATTGATCGTTTTGCCAAACTGCACGCGCTCGCGCGAATAGGTCAGCGCCGCTTCGAACGCCGCGCGGGCAATGCCCAGTGCCTGGGCGGCGATACCGATGCGACCGCCTTCGAGGTTGGACAGGGCAATGGCCAGGCCCTTGCCGCGTTCACCCAGCAGGTTGGCTTCTGGAATGCTGCAGTTGTTCAGGGTGACCGCGCAGGTATCGGAGGCGCGGATACCCATTTTGTGCTCGGTGCGGTCGACGATGAAGCCCGGGGTATCGGTGGGCACCAGAAACGCGGAAATGCCGCGCTTGCCCAGGTCCGGGTCGGTCACGGCAAACACGATGGCCAGCTTGGCCCGCTTGCCGTTGCTGACAAACTGCTTCGCGCCGTTGATCACCCACTGGCCATCGCGCAATTCGGCGCGGGTGCGCAGGTTGTGCGCCTCGGAACCGGCTTGTGGTTCGGTCAGGCAGAAGCAACCGATGACTTGGCCGCTGGCCAGGTCCGCCAGCCAGGTTTGTTTCTGTTCTTCGCTGCCGTAGTTGAGCACCGGCCCGCAGCCCACCGAGTTGTGGATGCTCATGAATGCGCCGGTGGCGCCGTCGCCGGCAGAGATTTCTTCCACCGCCAGGGCATAGGCAACGTAATCGACATAGGTGCCGCCCCATTCCTCGGGAACCACCATGCCCAGCAGGCCCAGCTCACCCATCTTCGCCACCAGGGCGTCGTCGATCCAGCCGGCTTTTTCCCAGGCCTGGGCGTGGGGCGCGATTTCGCCACGGGCAAAGTCCCGGGCCATGTCGCGGATCATGACTTGTTCTTCTGTCAATTCGAGATCGTGCATGGCTTAGCTCCCGCTCTCATCGAAACCGTTGAAGAAACTTGCTACGTGCTCGGCGTCCAGCGCCTGCAGGGTAGGCGGGTTCCAGCGCGGATTCTTGTCTTTGTCGATCAGCAAGGCGCGCACGCCCTCGATCAGGTCGCCGCGCTCGAACCACTGGCGGTCCAGGTGCAGCTCAAGGGCGAAGCACTGTTCAAGGCCCAGCTGCCGACCGCGGCGGAGCATTTCCAGGGTCACGCCCATGGCCAAAGGTGAGCGGGTCTGCAGCAGGTCGGCGGTGGTCGTGGCCCACTCATGGCTGTCGGCGACCGTTACTTCACGCAGTTGCTCCACAATACTCGGCACATCGGGCAAGGCGAAGAAGTGGTCGATAGCCGGGCGCAAGGCGGCCAGCGGCGCATCGGGCAACTGTTGCACTCCGAGTTTCGCCAGCAGGCCCTGAAGGTCCTTCAGTGGCGTGTCATTCCACTGCAGTTGATCGAGTCTTTCATCCAGTGTGGCCAGCTTGCTGCTGTCCAGGTACCAATCGGCCAGACCGCAGTACAGCGCATCGGCCGCGCGGATCTGCACGCCGCTGACGCCCAGGTAAATCCCCAGTTCCCCGGGGATGCGCGGCAGGAAGTAGCTGCCGCCAACGTCGGGGAAATAACCGATGCCGACTTCAGGCATCGCCAGTCGACTTTTTTCGGTGACCACCCGCAGGTCGGCGCCTTGTACCAGGCCCATGCCGCCGCCCAGCACGAAGCCGTCCATCAAGGCCAGCACCGGTTTGCGGTAATGGTGAATCGCGAGGTCGAGGGCGTATTCCTCGACGAAGAAATCTTCGTGCAGGGTGTCGCCGCTCTTGAAGCTGTCGTACAGCGAGCGAATGTCGCCACCGGCACAGAAGGCTTTTTCCCCGGCACCGCGCAGCACCACCGCATGCACCTGCTCATCCTGTGCCCAGGCGTCGAGCTGACGCTGCAGGTCGCGCACCATGTCCAGGGTGATGGCGTTGAGGCCGGCGGGGCGGTTGAGGGTCAGGTGACCGATGTGGTTGCGAACCTCGGCCAGCACTTCGTTCTGTGTGGCATCCATGGACGAAGTCCCCTTCGATAAAACCTGAGCAGTCATCACTAACTCCCTGCTTTTATTGTTCTTTATAGACAAGCTCGCGCGCGAGCGATGCAGGATCGTAACAGTGCAAATTTGCCGTTTACAAGGCGAAATGATGCAGGTCGTATCTGCATTTATGCATGGGCGGACAAAAGCCGGGGCGAGCTGTCCCGGCTTTATGGACCCCTCAACGATGCAAGTGCTCTTGCAGGACTTGTGTGCACAAGAGCAGCGCCTGTTTTGCCGGATCGTAGCGAGCCGGATAGTTGACGAACCCGTGGGGCATGTCGGTGTACTCCTTGTGTTGCACCAGGACATCAGCCTTCTTGAGTTGACGCGCGTATTGCCGTCCCTCGTCCCGCAATACATCAAGTCCTGAGGTGATGACCAACGCCGGTGGCAAGCCTCGCAGGGTTTTAGCGTAAACAGGTGAGAGTCTCGGGTCCGCACGGGACATGCCCTCCGGTATGTAATGTTCGATGTACCACTCGAGCATTTCACCGGTCAGCCCAGGTCCTTTGGCGAACTCGTCATGGGAGGGATTGTTCGCCAGGCAATCGAGCAAAGGATAGAGCAGCAGTTGAAACGCCAGCCGTGGCGAACCCCGTGCGAGGGCCCACTGGCTGACGACAGCTGCCAGCCCGCCCCCGGAACCGCCGCCCGCCACGGCCATTCGCGAAGGAAGCAACCCCAGGCCCGGGCCTTCGTCAATAATCCATTGCGTGGCGGCACAGCAATCTTCCACTGCCGCAGGGAATCGGTGTTCCGGAGGACGGGCATAGTCCACGGCCACCACGGCGCAACCTGCCCACTCACACATGTGCCGGCAAAAGCCGTCGTGGGTATCCAGATCCCCGGTGACCCATCCACCCCCGTGGAAAAACATCAGTACGGGGTAGGGGCCCGGGCCGGCAGGCGTGTAGAGCCGTAGAGGCAGTGCTCGTCCCTGATTTTCCATGATCAGGTCGCGAACCCTGACAACCATCAACTCGCGCAGTGCAGTCCTGACGTCTTCCACCTCAGGTCTCGGGTCCCGCCGCGAGGCCGTCATTGATCGAGCTCGCAGGCCGTGGCCTCGGTGGTGATTTCGACCACATATTCCTTACTGATCAAGTCGCTGACCGCCAGGCACATCAATGTCGGCGGGTGCCCCTTGAAAAACTTCTTGTGCGCCTTGGCGATGTCCGGCCAGAACTTCATGCTGGTGGTGTAGATGCGGATACCGATGATGCTTCGCCGGTCGACGCCAAGCTGTTTGATGGAGTCTTCGATGATCTCCAGGCAACGCAGGGTCTGCTTATAGGCATTACCCGGTTTGAAGGGTTTGCCTTTTTCATCAAACGCCACGGTGCCGCCCATCAAAATCCGCTCGCCGACGCGTATTGCCCGGCAGTATCCGGCAATTTTTTCCCATGGGGCTTGCGAAAAAACACGTTGGATTTTCATTGTGCCGCTCCTTTGCCCAGATCGATGGGCAGTGATTTCAATCCCCGAAACTGCAGGTTGTTGGTTCGCCATATCGCCGGTTGTTGCTCAATCAGGCGCAACGCCGGAAATCGCTTGAATAACGAGGTGAACACCACTTCCGCTTCCAGGCGGAATAACGCGGTGCCCATGCAGAAGTGCTCACCGCGGCCGAATGCCAGGTGATCGTTGGGCTTGCGCTGGATGTCGAAGTGATCAGGGTGTTCGAACTTCGCCGGGTCACGGTTGGCGGCGGCGCGCATCAGGTAGACCAGCTGGCCTTGTTTCATCGTGACACCGTCGATTTCCACATCTTCCTTGAGCACGCGATGGCTGAATGACCCGGCGGAATCGAAGCGCAGCATCTCCTCGATGGCCGGTTTGACCAGACTCAGGTCGGCTATCAAGGCCTGGTGCTGCTGCGGATGCTCAAGCAAATGCAGCAAGCCGATGCACAACTGATCGGCGCTGGTGGTGTAACCCGCCACGAGGATGAAGACGATCTGCGCCAATACGTCTTCGTTGCTCGATGTGCTGTCCTTGCCGACCTCCAGTACCCGGCTGACCAGATCGTCCTGCGGCTGTTGGCGGCGCTGTTCGATGACGTCGGCGAAATACGCGTACATTTCCTCCACACCCTGGAGCGCTTGCGCCGGTCCATAGTCGGGGTCGAGGCTGCCGACCAGGAATATCAGGATGTCATCGGTCCAGCGTCGCAGCTTCAACGCGTCCTCGCGCGCGATGCCGTAGAGCTTGGCCAGGATCAGCGCCGGTACGCGGTTGAAGAGGTTTGCCATCAGATCGGTTTGCTGTTCGAGGCAAGACAGCTCCTCGTCGCTGATGACCTCGATGGTGTGCCTCAAGGTCTCGATGGCGCGGGGCGTAAAGGCCCGGCTCAACAGGTGGCGGCTGGCCTTGTGTTCATCACCGTCCCGGGAGTACATCCAGTCCGAGGCGAGCTTGACGAACCCTGCCAGTTGCGCCCGTTTTTCCTCGGGCACCTGGGCATCGACCAACTGCTGAATGCGGTTCGAGGAGTAGCGCCTGGCATCGCCTTGCGCGGCGAAGACATCGCTGTAGCGAGTCAGGAACCAGGCCTTGAAGTGTGGGCACCAATAGACCGGATGGTGCTCACGCAGGTAATGGTAAGCCGGGTAGGGGTCGCAGACCGTTTGGCGACGGGTGAAGTCGAGCAGCAATTGCGTATCCATGATCACTGCTCCCCGAACAGCGCAGCAGTGAACTGGCGGATGTAATCCGGCTTGTCGATGGGGGCGCTGACCAGTTCGCACGGCGGTCTCAGCAAGGCCGCCAGCATGGCCAGTTGAGCTTCGCTGGCGTGACTGTCCAGCTCGTTGCTGTTGGCGACGAATCCTCCTTCGCTTAATTGCCTCTGAAACACCTCGATCAGGTCATGCAACGTTTGCGGCGACACCAGTTGATTGCTCTCGACTTCCGCGATAATCAGGTCGAGGGCGCGCGCGTAGGTCAGAGCGACGGCTTGTCGGTGGGAGACTTCACCCGGATTTGCACAGTGTTCGACAATTTTCTTCTCGATGCGCTGGGCAACGTTGGCGGTAGGGCGTGAAGCAAAACGCGGCCGGGTGATCGCATCCCTGGCCACCTGGTAGGCCATGACACTGTTGTCCCCTGCAAACGTGACGCTGATCTCGCAGTCCATGCGCAACGTGACGATCTGGTTGTAATGGTGAAAACCCTGGGAACCGCAGATTTCCCGGCACATGCCCATGACATCCAGCGCCATCCAGGTACCGACGCTTTTGGCTACGGCGGCGAGGATGTGCAGTTCCTTGCGCTTGTGCCGCTGATCCCAGTGCGCTTCGAATTTCGATACGATGGCCTGTTCCAACAGCTTCAGGGCCAGCGCCTTGAGTTGTTCGGTGTATAGCCGTTGGCGAATCAACGGTTTACCCAACAGCGGTACGTGCGTATTGCCGGCCTGGACCTGGCGATGGCCGGCGAAACGGTAGGCCAGGTGGGCGCACAGGCCAGCGCCGCTGCTCGCAGCGGCCAGGAGCAACAAACGTTCCTGGATGAACGTCTCCATGGCGCAGGTCAGGCGTTCGCTTCTGGGCACATCGCTGCTGAAGTTGCCGTCCTTGAAGTATGCGTGCCGTTGCATCAACGCATCGAGCGACAGTTTCATCTGCTCGAAACGTATGCCGGCCACCTGGTTGGCGTGGATTCCTCCCTTGGGATCGCAGGCCATGACCTTGACGCCGGGAAACAACGGGCCATTCTCCTGCTCGCGGATCGGCACCCGAAACCAGTGCAACCCTTCGTCCTCGCCGTCGACGATCAAACGCGCCAGCACCATGACCACTTGCGCTGCGTGCAAGGCATTGCCGATCCAGAACTTGCAGGCGGCCGGGGACGGCGTATGCAGGATCAGACACTGGCCTTGCCGGTCGAAGGTGACGCGGGTTTGCAGGTTGCGCACATCCGAGCCGCTGCTGATCTCGGTACAGCCAAAGGCATACACCGCGCCCATCTCGATCACTTCCTGGCGGTAGCACGCCACTTGCAGTGCGCTTGCCTGGGCGAACAGGGCGTTGCCGGCGATCATGTGGTCGACGATCGACGAGAACAGCGCATAGTCGTAGGCGCCGATCAACCCCGTGCATTCATACATCTGGCGAAAGTCTGACTGACGTGCCTGGCCCAGCCACATGTCATTGGTGATCAGGCCATCGCGCACAATCGTGCGCATGCGCTCGATGGTCAGGTCCATGTAATTGCGCAGCGGCAGCTGGTGCCGTTTCCCGGGGTCGAACAGCGGGGTGCCCAGCCGTTCCAGGAGTGAGGTGCTCATCGGATGTTCCTCTCGTAGATTTCGAAAAAACAGTTTCGAAACCACCAGAGTCAGAGAGCTGGCGGAACTTGAAGCACGCGAAATCACGGGCCTTGGCAGCCGGGGCTATTTTTCTTGCCCACGGCTGGTTACGCGAGGGAGTCGCGGTGTTTCACAAGGAGGCGCGGTTCTGTCAAAGCGCAAAGCCAGCATCGCCACCCAACAACGTTGAGTATTTCTCCATAGCCAGACTTCCTGTGTCATCGCTACTGGACTTTTACGGCGAGCCAGACTTCGTAGTGAAAGGCAGACAACTCTGTGCGGTACGTTTTTCACTGTAGTCGCTGAACCATTCAGGGCAAGGTGCAACATCGACCACTAGTCGGACGTCGTGCGGGACAACACCTCACCAATACTGCGTCGCCTGGCCTGCAGCTCAGTGGCATGGATCAGCTGTTCAAGGTCTTCGGGGGTGACGTCAATGAAGGCCTCCATCTGCGCCAGGGCCAGTTTCAGGTCCTGGGCGGTGATCGCCTGGCTGTCGACGGGAGGGTGGTCGGCGGGCACTACGGCCACCGGTTCGCTGGCGCGTTTCGGGTAACGGATGCGCGTGAGATTGTTGTAGGCCAGGGCACTGAACAGCATGGTCAGTGCTGCGAGCATCACCGGGCCCAGGGCTTTCCAGTCCATGGCAATGGTCGCGGGGTCGGCCAGGACCAACAGCAATGCCAGCGCTCCGGCCGGCGGGTGCAGGCAACGCAGCCAGCACATCAGGATCAGCGCCATGCCCGCCGCCAGGCAAGCACTGCCCAGGGTCCGTCCGAGCACGTGAGCCACCAATAGGGCTACCACTGCGGCGCTCAAATAACCGCCGAGTATCGACCAGGGTTGCGCGAGCGCGCCGGACGACACGGCAAACAGCAGTACCGCCGAGGCACCCAGCGGACCGACCAGGTGCTGCGCCACTTGCATGCCGAATACCTGAGCGCACAGCCAGACGCTGAACATCGTTCCCAGCGCCATGCCGATGGCGGCGCGACTCCATTCCGAGGGGCGGGTATTGATAGCGGCGGGCAACCAGCGAGCAAGCATGATGAACATCGTTCCATTAAAAACCGGGGAAAAAAAAGGGCCTTGCCTGGGAAACCCGGAAAGCCCTTGAAGGTGTTCCAACTGTTGGGGGAGGAACGGTGACAGTGTGCCGTGCCTTCCCGATGCTGACAAATTCATATTAATGAAGCTTCAGTTCATTATTTCTGATGTATCGCCACGCGCCGGCCACTCATGAAACACAGGAAACCGCCCATGGCCGTCAGCGCGCTCAAGGCATAGAACATGGTCGGCGCCGGGGTGTGCATCAACAGGAAGCCACAGATCACCGGGCTCAATGCGCCACCGAGGGCGGCCAGGTTTTGCGCGCCGTAGTAGCTGCCGCGCAGTTCTTCCGGGGCCAGGGTGTCGACGAAGAGGAATTCGGCCGGGTAGATGATCATTTCGCCGAGGGTGAAGATGAACATCGCCACGCACCAGCCCACCAGGCTGTCGGCCAGGCTGAAACCGATCAGCCCGACAATGAACAGGCTGGTGCCGCCTGCGATCCAGTAACGCAGTTGCTCGCGGTTGAGGAAGCGGCCGATCTGGTATTGCAGCAGGATCACGCTGATCGCATTGCAGGCGAGCAGGGCCGCCATGGTTTCCAGGGCGCGTTTGGAATCTTCGGTGACCAGCAGGTATTGCGACAGGTACAGGGTGAAGCGCCCGTGCACCACGGTGCTGAGCAGACAGCCGCAGGTGAACATGATCAGCGTGCGGTCGTTTTTCAGGGTGACCAGGGTCTTGAGGAAGCTCTGCGGTTGGCTGATTGTCGGTGTCTGCGCTGAGTCCCTGGGGATACCCAGCATCAGGAAGATGCTGAAGAACGCGATGCCCCCGGCGATCAGGAACGGCGCGATCGGATAGACCCCGGCGATCACCACGCCGAGCATGGGGCCGGTGGCGTAGCCGATGTTGGTCAGGGTGTAGCGCAGGGAAAATGCCTTGGCACGTTGGCCCATGGGCAGGTTTTCGCTGAGGATCGCCTTGGAGCCGATGAGGAACAAGGCCGAGGCAGTTTCGGTGATCACCAGGGTCAGGGTGGTCAGGTAGAGGTTTTCGGCAAAGGTCAGCAGCACGAAGCCGATGGCGCTGGAGAGCATCGCCAGGATCAGCAACCGGCGTTTTTCCAGGCGGTCGATGATGTAGCCGCCGTACAGGGCGAGCAGGGTGGCGATGAATACCGCGATGCCCAGCAGCAAGCCGACGTCCTGCTGGTTGAGGCCCAGTTTGTTGCTCAGGAACAGGGTGAGCAGCGGGCTGGTGATGGCGCGGCTGACGACGATGGTCAGCGACACGATCATCAGCCGGCGAATAACGAGCGAGTAAGTGGCCACGGTAGTGCAAATGTCCTTATTCAGATGTTGAAGTGTTCGCCGATATACCGAGTCGCGGCCAATCGCCAGCAGGCTGGCTCCCACAATTCAAATGCGATCAACTGTGGGAGCCAGCCTGCTGGCGATGAGGCCGGTACAAGCAACGACATAATCAAACCAGCCACCGCTCAATCGTGCGCACCGATTCCAGCGCTTCCAGCCGCCACAACTGCCCCAGCAATTCCTCAGCCTGCCCCCGCGGCATCACCCGCTCTGCCAAACTGAAAAACTTCTCCTCCAGCGCCGCATCACTCAACGGATTACCCGGCGCCCCCAAGGGCGGATCGACGCACAGGCTCGCCTGCCGACCGTCCACGGTCCGCACGCTCACCACGGGTTCGCCATCCTCGGACAGTTGCCGGTCCACTTCAAGGCGAATGCGCGACATCCACGGGGCAATGCGCGGATCGCATCGCAAGTCATCGTCGTAGGCCTGCAGACGGCAATGACCGTGCACCAGCCGCGCCGCCAACGCATAGGGCAGGCTCATTTGCGCCGCCGCCAGGCTCGCGACGTCATGGCCGCCGCACATGTCCTTTAGAAAACCGCACAACGACACCTGTATGTCTTCAACCTGATCGACTTGCACATCGAGTTGCTCGAGCAACAGGCTCAGGGCGTCGATGGCCGAATGCGTACCCCGGCAAGAGGCGTAGGGCTTGATCGAGCAACGGGCGAGTTTCCACACGACGCCCAGCCCGGCATCCAGCGCCTCGGGGTTGGAAGTGGGGGCGGCGAGGGTCTTGAGAAATCCACCCCAGACATCCTCAAACAGCCGGGTCGGCCCGCTGATGCCTTGCCGGGCGAAGCGCGCCGCGAGCAAACCACCTTCGGCGGCTCGGCCGCTGTGCAGTTTCTTGCTTTGCGAACCATCGTGGATGAAGGCCCACAAGCCGCCGCTGAAACTGCCGGCGATGCCCAGGGCCGACAAAGTCTGCCCGGCGTCCAGGCGCAGGATCCGCGCGCAGGCCGCCGCCGCGCCGAACACTCCGCAGGTCGCCGTGGAATGCCAGCCGGCGCCGTTATGGGCCGAGTAACCGCCGCAGGCTTCGAGCACCCGGCGTCCGACTTCGTAGCCGATCACCACGGCGGTGATGAACTCGCGTCCCGTCACCGGTTGATCGGACAGCGACACCGCGGCCATCACCGCCGGTATCACCACCGCGCCGGAATGATCGCAGCCGCCGGTGTCGTCCAGTTCCAGGGCGTGGGCGGCGATGCCATTGAGCATTGCTGCCTGTGCCGCGCCGACCCGTTGCTGGGTGCCCCAGATCAAGCAACTGCCAGCTTCGCCTTGGTAAACCTCGCGCGCCGTTCGCGCCACATCGCTCCCGGCCCCGGCCAGTGTCGCGCCGAAGGTATCGAGGATGTGTCGCTTGGCTTGCTCGACCAGCGCCGGTGGCAGGTCTTCGAATCGTGTATCGGTGCAAAACTGCGCCAGTCGCTGCAGGCGTCCGCTCATGACAGGTAATCCCGATAATGCCGTTCGAACACGCACGCCGGATGATCCTCGGGCACGGGTGCGGCGGTTTGCGCCCACCACCGGGCGACTTCGGCGCCGGTGGCGATCCACACGTCATCGTGCTGCAAAATCCCTTCGAGCAATTCGCGCAACAGACCTATACGCCCGGGTGTGGCAATGATTTCCGGGTGCAGGCGCAGCACGTAGCACAAGCCAAAACGGTGGAAGCCGGCGAAGTCCATTTGCAGGTTGCCCAGGGTGTGGCTGTAGGAAGCGATCCGTGATTGCGCCGGCGGCACGGCCGGGCTGAGGTTGAACGCGAAGTAGGGTTCGTCCTCCAGTTCGTAGTGCAACGGCAACTCGATCACCTGCGCGGCTGTCGGGTGCGCGAACGGTAGATCATCGCCGCGCCATGACGACGACCATTCAATGCCCTGATCCTGCAAGGCCTCGATGAATCCCGGCGCGGCGTTGCCGGCGGGAATGCGAAAGCCGCTGGGGCGCTGGCCGGTCAGCGCCGTCAACGCGGCGCAACCCTTGGCCACCTCGGCGCTTTGCGCGCTGAGGTCGAGCGTGTCGTAGTTCTGGTGGCGATACCCGGCGCAGGCAATTTCATGCCCGCCGGCAGTGATTGCTCGAATGTGGCCGGGGTTCTCTTCGGCGACGATGCCGGGGACGAACCAACTGCTGCAGACACCGAGCTCCTTAAACAGGCCGAGCAAACGTTCCACGCCGCGCTGGGTGCCGTAGCGCCAGACCGACAGGGTCTTGTCGCGTCCGGCCACTTCCGGGGCCTGGGTGAGGATGCCGTGGATGTCGTTGTAATCGACGGTCAGCACCACGGCGCAGCGATAGCCTTTGGGCCAGACGGTGGACTCAGCCATGGTGATGCTCCTTGAGCCACCAGCGGGCGACGTCACGGCAGGTGGTGAACCAGACGTCGTCGCGTTGGCGCATGTGTTCGAAGAGTTTTTCCAGCAACAGGATGCGCCCCGGTTTGCCGGTGATCTTGGGGTGGAACAGGGTGGTCAGGCACAAGCCTTCGTTCATGGCGCCGTCGTATTCGCGGCACCAGTTGTCCAGGGTCAGCGCGTAGCTGGCGGTGCGGTCCAGCCCGGACGGGAAGTCCGGGGCCCGGGTGTAGGCGATGGAGGCGTAGTCGTCCATTTCCCAGCGCCCGGGGATTTCTACCAGCGGCGTGGCATGGCCCGACACGTTGACCAGGTACGGCCGGTCATCGCCGCGCATGCTGCTGGAGTAGCTCACGCCTGCCTCTACCAGCATGGCCGGGGTTTCGGCGCGCCAGTCGCCAGAGGGCGTGCGGAAGCCTTCGGCGCGGATGTTCAAATGCTTCCAGAACACTTCGCGGGAAAGCTTCATGACGTCCTTTTGCTGTTCCAGCGTCAGGGCGTAGAAGGATTCGTGTTTGTAGCCGTGATAAGCCACCTCATGCCCGCGCTCGACAATCGCCTGGCACTGTTTAGGCCAGTTCTCCACGACCCAGGCCGGGACGAAGAACGTCGTCGGGATGCGGAACTCATCGAGCAAATCGAGAATCCGCGGCAATGCCCGGTAGGGGCCGTAACCGCCGAATCCGAAGTACTCGGGCTTGCGCCAGATCGAACCGTTGAGCATGGCATCGCCGGTCGGGCCGTCGAGGTCGAAGGCCAGGGCCAGGCAGGCCTTGTGCTGGTCGGGCCAGGTGGGTTGGGGTGAGGAGGACATCAGTGGTGCTCCAGCTATCTATAAATACACACCAAACCCTTGTAGGAGTGAGCCTGCTCGCGATGACGGTGGCACATTCAACATCTTCATCGACTGGCATGCCGCCATCGCGAGCAGGCTCGCTCCTACAGTGGAATGGGGTTGCCTGTGCGGTTATTTGCCGGCGTTGATGGTCACGGTCTTGATCGCACCCAGTTCCAGGTCCCACTTCTTCAGGATGGCCTGGTAGCTGCCGTCATCGATCATGCTCTGCAGGGCAACCTTCACCGCTTCGCTCAACTCAGGTTTTTTCTTGCTCACGCCAAGGCCGGTGAACTGCGAGGAGATCGGCAGGCCCACGGTCTTGTACATGTCCTTTTCCTGGGTCTTGAGGTACGGCAGGGTTTCGCTGCCCTGCATGGCCGCATCGATACGGCTCTGGCGCAGTTGCGCACGGGCGTCGGCCGAGCCTTCGGTGCCGATCACGTTGATCGCAGGCTTGCCCGCGGCTTCACAGTTGGCCTTGCTCCACTCGGCGATTTCCGCCGGGAAGGTGGTACGGCGGCTGGTGCCGACCTTCTTGCCGCACAGGTCGATGATCTCGTTGGTGGCGGCGTTTTTCTGCAGGGTGTAGAACTGCGGGCCGCTGGTGAAGTAGTCGACGAAGGTCACGCTGGCCTGGCGTTCCTTGGTATCGGTCATGCCCGACAGCACCATGTCCACGCGGTCGGTGGTCAGGGCATTGATCATTTGCTCGAAGCCGGTTTCCTGCCATTTGATCTTCACCCCCAGGCGTTCGGCCAGGGCGTTGCCCAGGTCAACGTCCAGCCCGGTGAGGGTGTTGGTGGCCGGGTCCTTGAAGTCCATCGGCGGGTAGTTGGGCATGATCGCGACGACAATCTCGCCTTTTTCCTTGATGCTGGCCGGCAACCCGGCAGCGAAGGTGAAACCGGATGCCATAACGCCTGCGAGTACTGCTGGAATAACGAAGTTCTTCATGGTCGTTCTCTTATGAGTGTTGTGAGCGCTAAAGGGCACTAGGTTCGAACGGCAGAAATGAAGCTTTGGGTGCGTGGGTTTTGCGGACTTATTAGTATTTCTTCGGGGCTTCCTGCCTCCACGATTTGCCCGCCGTCCATGAACACCATGCGGTTGGAGACTTCGCGAGCGAAGCCCAGTTCATGGGTGACGACGATCATGGTCATGCCGGTCTGCGCCAGATCGCGCATCACCGACAGCACCTCACCGACCAGTTCCGGGTCGAGTGCCGAAGTGGGTTCATCGAACAGCATCAGCTTGGGGCGCATGGCCAGGGCGCGGGCAATCGCCACCCGCTGTTGCTGGCCACCCGAGAGTTCGATCGGGTAGCTGTTGCGCTTGTCGGCCAGGCCGACCCGGGCCAACAATTCCAAGGCTTCTTCGTGCGCCTCCTTGGGCGAACGCTTGAGCACCTGGCAGGGCCCCTCGATGATGTTTTGCAGCACGGTCATGTGCGGGAACAGGTTGAAGCGCTGGAACACCATGCCGGTGGACAGGCGCTGGCGGGCGATCTGCGACTCGTTGAGTTCGTGCAGCTTGTTGCCGACGACGCGATAGCCCACCAGTTCGCCGTCGACCCACAGGCCGCCCTTGTCGATCTTCTCCAGCTGGTTCACGCAACGCAGCAAGGTGCTTTTACCGGAGCCGGACGGGCCGATGATGCACAGCACTTCGCCTTGCTCGACTTCGATATTGATGTCCTTGAGGGCGTGGAAATGGTCGTAGTACTTGTTCAGGCTCACGGCCTTGACGATGCTTCTCATGTTGGGCTCCTCAAGAACGCTTGCCGGCGCCGCGAGCGAAACGACGCTCCAGACGGCTTTGACCGAAGGACAGGACGGTGACGGTGGCCAGGTACCAGATACCGGCGACGATCAGCAGCTCCATGACGCGGGCGTTGGCGTAGTAGATGTTCTGGGCGTTGTAGAGCAGTTCCGAGTACTGGATCACGCTCGCCAGAGAGGTCATTTTGACCATGCCGATGAATTCGTTGCCCACCGGCGGAATGATCACCCGCATGGCCTGGGGCAGGATGATCCGGCGCAAGGCCTGCAGGCGCGGCATGCCGATCGACTTGGCCGCTTCATACTGACCGGTGTCCACCGAGAGCAGGCCGGCGCGCACCACTTCGGCGGTGTAGGCGCCCTGGTTGATGCTCAAGCCGAGCAGGGCGGCGACGAAGGGCGTCATCAGGCTCACGGTGTCCAGTTCGAACAGGCCGGGGATGCCGATGGTGGGGAAGATCAACGCCAAGTTGAACCACAACAGCAGTTGCAGGATCAGCGGCGTGCCGCGAAACAGCCAGGTGTAGGTCACCGCCACGTAGCGCAGGATCGGGTTGGCCGACATGCGCATGATCGCGGTGATCACCCCGAACACGATGCCCAGCGCCATTGCCAGCACCGCCATGACGATGGTGTTGAGCAAGCCCCACATGATCGCCTGGGAAGTGAGGAACTGGCCGATGTAGGACCATTCGATCTTGCCTTCGGCAAAAGCCCGCACCAGGCCGATGATGGCAATGACGATCACCGTGGCAAAGAAGATCCGCCCGTAGTAACGCCGTGGCACATGATCGTACTGGGTAATGTCGAACTGGTTTTCCGCCAGTTTGCGCTCCGCCTGGAGTCGTTCTGCTTGTGTCTGGCTCATGGTTGTTTCTCCGTACACTGTTCTCTCAAATCCACCACATTCCCTGTGGGAGCTGGCTTGCCAGCGATTGCGGTGTTTCATCCTGCATCAACGTCGACTGACAGGACGCCATCGCTGGCAAGCCAGCTCCCACAGGCTGTGTGCAGTGCCTTAAAGGCGGAAGCCCTGATAGTCCTCGGTCCAGGCCTGCTGGGCGGCGAGGGCGGTTTTCAGGCGGGCGATCTGTTCGCGTACCTGTTGCGGCGCGGTGCCGCCCCAACCACTGCGTGCAGCAATGGCGGCTTCCAGGGTCAGGCTGTCGCGCACCTGCGGCGTCAGGCGCGGGTCGATCTCGGCCAGCAGCGCAGGCGACGCTTCCCACAGTTCGATGTCGTGTTTCTCGCAGGCCTGGACCAGCGCCCCGGTGATTTCGTGGGCCTCCTTGAACGGCACGCCGCGTACCGCCAGCCAGTCGGCGACTTCGGTGGCGAGGGTGAACCCCAGGGGCGCCTGGCGCCGCAATTCTTCGACGTTGACCTTCATGGTCGCCACCATCCCGGCCATGGCCGGCAGCACCAGCAGCAGGGTGTCGACGCTGTCGAGCACGCCGTGCTTGTCTTCGCTCAAGTCGCGGTTGTAGGACAGCGGCAGGGATTTGAGGGTGGACAGCAGACCGGTCAGGTTGCCGATCAGGCGGCCGGCCTTGCCCCGGGCCAGTTCGGCGATGTCCGGGTTTTTCTTCTGCGGCATGATCGAACTGCCGGTGGCGTAGGCGTCGTCCAGGGCGACCCAGCGGAACTGGCGCGAGGACCACAGGCAGAACTCTTCGGCGAGCCGGGAAATGTTGACCCCGAGCATGCTGGCGATGAACAGGAACTCGGCGACGTGATCGCGGCTGGCGACGGCGTCGATGGAGTTTTCACACACGCCGCGGTAACCCATCTCCTGCGCCGACTGCTGTGGCAGGCGCGCAATGGCCGAGCCCGCCATCGCTGCCGCGCCCAGTGGCGACAGCGAGGTACGCACATCCCAGTCCACCAGACGCTGGACGTCGCGCAGCATCGATTGGGCGTGGGCCAGCAGGTGATGGGCAAACACGATCGGCTGTGCTTGCTGCAAGTGGGTGAAACCGGGGCAGATGCTTTCGATGTGTTGCTCGGCCTGGTCCACCAGCGCCTGCTGCAAGGCCAGCACTTCAACGGCCAGGGTGCGCACATGGTCACGCAGGAACAGCCGCAGATCGTTGGCGGTCTGGTCGTTGCGCGAGCGTCCGGCGCGCAGCTTGCCGCCCAGCGCGCCAAGACGCTCGGTCAGCAGGCGTTCGATGAAGGTGTGGACGTCTTCGTCGTCGAGGGTTGGGCGGATGCTGCCGGCGCGAAAGTCAGCACCAATGCCTTCCAGGGCGTCGAGCATGGTCCGGGTTTCCTGCTCGCTCAGAAGCCCGGCGCGCTGCAGTTCCCGGGCATGGGCCTTGGAGCCGGCGAGGTCATACGGGGTCAGGCGAAAGTAACGTTCCGGGCAACGGGACAGGGCGGCCAGGGCTTCGGACGGACCGCTTTTGAAGCGAGCTCCCCAGAGACGGTCGGTGGTTTGAGACATTGTTGTTTTCCTCGTCGATAAGCGGATTGAAATCGCAGTGCCGGACTGCCGCGAGTGCCGAAGAGCATTCGGGCGCATTCAGGCCAAATCAGTTTTCAAGGGCAGGGGAAAAAACGCGGTTGCCGGGTGGCCGAAGCTGATCGTAGTGTCAGCTTTTATTGTTTGGAGAACAGTCAGTTGGCACTGATGTTCGGGATTTTTTGGCGGTTGCCAAGCCTGGTTTTCTGTGTTCATTATTATTAGGCCAGCTATGTTTTTGTTGTTGGACACAGGTTGTTGAATGTGGCGCCAGAGGTAAATAAGCATTATGGAAACCCCACTTTCCAATTCCGGAAACCCGCCGCCGAAAACGCTGCAACGGGCACCGCTGGCCCTCAGTGGGCTGGATTTCAAGCTGCTCAAGGTGTTCAAGGCGGTGGTCGAGGCCGGCGGTTTCAGTGCGGCACAAAACGAGTTGAATGTGGGCTTGGCGGCGATCAGCAAACAGATCTCCGACCTTGAGATCCGTATCGGTATGCGCCTGTGCACCCGAGGTCGCGAGGGTTTCCACCTGACCGAAGAAGGGCGCTTGGTGTATCAGGCTTCGATTGATTTATTTGCCTCGGTCGACAACTTCCGCGATCGCCTTAGTTCAGCTCAAAACGAACTGGTCGGCGATCTTGGAGTGGGCATTATTGATAACACTATATCCGACGATAATTCGCCTCTAGTTGCCGCGCTTAGAAGCATGAATGAGCACTCGCCGAAAGTTCGCTTGCAACTTCAAGCGGCGCAGCTGGATGAAATTGAGCGGGGTGTCGTAGAGGGTCGGTTAGTTGCCGGGATTGTTCCGGTTTATCAAAAACGCGAAGAATTTGATTACTTTGCGCTGTATGAGGAGCGCTCGCAGGTTTATTGCGCTGTTGGCCACCCGTTATTCACTCTGGCAGACGCACAAACAGGCGCCGATGTGCTTAAGGACTACGCGTGCATCAACCACCGTTACGCGATCCATCGCGACAAACTCTACTTCACCCACTACGACAGCTTTTCCGCCTCGGCGACCCAGGTAGAAGCCGTGGCGCTGTTGATCAAGACCGGCCGCTTCGTGGGTTTCCTGCCGCAGCATTACGCGGCACCCATGGTCGATCGCGGAGAGTTTCGCGCGATACGCCCGGACCTGATCAGCATCGTCACACCGTTCAATCTGATCCTGCGTCACAACACGGTGCGCAGCCCGTTGGTCAAGGCGTTTGCCCAGGCGTTGGGCGTGGACTTGAAGAGCAACTAACGGGCAACGCTTATTGTTATGCGACCCCCTGTGCCGCGGGCCATTGTTGATAAGGAATCGGCAACTTGCGCGACTCGCCGCGGCCCATCGGGAAGTACAGGAAACCATTGCGCGCCAGGCGTTCGGCATCGTACAGGTTGCGGCCGTCGAAGATCACCGGTGCAGTAAGGCGCTGGCGGATCAGGTCGAAATCCGGGGCCTTGAACTGTTGCCATTCGGTGCAAATGATCAGCGCATCCGCACCGTTGAGTACTGATTCCGGCGTACCCATGAGCATCAGCCGGGTTTCATCGGGGTACAGTTTCTGGGTCTCCTGCATGGCTTCCGGGTCGAACGCACGCACGTTGGCACCCGCGGCCCACAGCGCTTCGAGCAGCACCCGGCTTGGCGCGTCGCGCATGTCGTCGGTGTTGGGTTTGAACGCCAGGCCCCACAGGGCAAAGGTCTTGCCGCGCAAATCGCCCTGGTAGAAGGCCTTGAGGCGCTCGAACAGCTTGTGTTTCTGCCGCTGGTTGATGGCTTCCACCGCTTGCAGCAGGTCGCTGGTGCAATTGGCCTCTTCGGCGCTGTGGATCAGGGCGCGCATGTCCTTGGGGAAGCAGGAGCCGCCGTAACCGCAGCCGGGGTAGATGAAGTGGTAGCCGATGCGCGAGTCGGCGCCGATGCCCAGGCGCACCGATTCGATGTCGGCACCCAGGTGTTCGGCCAGTTCGGCGATCTGGTTGATGAAGCTGATCTTGGTCGCCAGCATGCAGTTGGCGGCGTATTTGGTCAGCTCGGCGCTGCGCAGGTCCATGAACATGATGCGTTCATGGTTGCGGTTGAACGGCGCGTACAGGTCTCGCATCACCTCGCGCACGTCTTCGCGTTCACAGCCAATGACGATCCGGTCCGGGCGCCGGCAATCGGCCACCGCCGAGCCTTCCTTGAGGAACTCGGGGTTGGAGACGATATCGAACTGCAACAGGCGCCCGACCTTGATCAGGCACTTGTCGATATGTGCGCGCAGGGCGTCGCCTGTCCCCACCGGCACCGTGGATTTTTCCACCAGGATCAGCGGTTGCTCACGGTGGCGCGCCACCGCCTCGCCCACCGCCATTACCTGACTCAGGTCTGCCGAGCCATCGTCGCGCGATGGCGTACCGACCGCGATGAAGAGCACCTGGCCATGTTGCACCGCGAGTTTCTCATCGCTGGTGAACTGCAAACGACGGGCGTCCAGGCCCTCGCGCACCAGGCTGGCCAGCCCCGGTTCGAAAATGCTCACGTGGCCTTGTCGCAGCGACTCGACCTTTTTCTCGTCGACGTCCATGCAGACCACGTCGTGACCGACTTCAGCCAGGACGGCCGCTTGCACCAGGCCAACATAGCCGCTACCCAACACACTGATTCTCATGGTTTGCTCCTGCCCCGATCGAGTCCGATCAAGAATTAGCATCACCATGTTTCAGTTCATCTATCGCTTCGTCGGCCAAAGCGGTCGTTGCCGGCAGAGCATTTGACTTTCATGGCCATGACCGGCAGCGTAGCGGCCATCGCTGTCTAACACCGTTTTCTGCTTCCTCTTTCTTCAAGGCCGTTTCGTTTGACTGACTTACCTGCTGCTGATCCACAAGCCGCCAAACCCAATCCCCTGACCCTGTATCTGGCACGGCTGGCGCCCTCCAGCCAGCTGACCATGCGTTATGTTCTGCAGGACGCCGCAGACCGCCTGGGCTTCGAAGAGGTGAATCTCGAGGAGATCGCCTGGCACGACCTGCAGCCCGAAGACGTCATTGCCCTGGTCGCCACGTTGCGCACCGACGGTTATGCGCCCAACACGTCGTCGTTGTACGTCAACGCGGTGCGCGGCGTGATGAACGAAGCCTGGCGCATGAGCCTGATCAGCCAGGAACACTTGCTGAAAATGCGCTCGGTCAAGGGTATCGCCGGCACGCGCCTGTCCCAGGGGCGCAACCTGCGGCGCTCATTGATCCAGGAATTGATGGAAGTCTGCGCCGCCGACCCTCGGCCACAAGGCCTGCGGGACGCCGCTATCATCGCTATCCTGTACGGCTCGGGCATGCGCAAATCGGAGTCGGTGAACCTGGACCTCAGCCAAGTCGACTTCAATGAACGCAGCTTGCGCGTCACGGCCAAGGGCAACAAACAGTTGATCAAGTACGCCCCGGCCTGGGCTTTCGCCAAGCTCGATGCCTGGCTGGAACTGCGCCGCTCGATGCTCAAGGAAGGCGAGGAAGACGACCCGTTCCTGTTCAACCGTATTCGTCGTGGCAGTCACATCACCCGCGAGCGCATCACCAAGCACGCGATCTATTACATCGCCCGGCAGCGGGGCACGCAGGTGGGGGTGAAAATCATGCCGCATGATTTTCGTCGCTCGTTCATCACCCGGGTGATTGAAGAACACGACCTGTCCATCGCGCAAAAGCTGGCGCATCACAGCAATATCCAGACCACGGCCAACTACGATGTGCGCGACGACAACGAGCGGCGTCGGGCGGTGGACCGCTTCGATCTTTGACCGCTTGATCAAGGCTCGCTCAGCACATGCGCATGGCCGATGGTCGAGACCTGGACGGCGCTGCCGGCAGGCGGCGCGTACATGCCGGAGCTGCGTACCAGCAATGATCGCCCGATCGGCTGGTCGGGCGCGCGAGGCTGCAACTCCACGGTCAGGGTGCAGGTGTTGCCGCTGAAATCCCGGTCGATCACCCTGGCCCGGCAGCCAGCGGCACCTGTGTCATCGGGCAAAACGCTGGCCAGTTGCAACTGCTCGGGCCGTAGCATGATCTGCGCGCTGTGGTTGTTGCGGTGATTGTTGACCGGTATCCGGCCCAGGTCGCAATGCGCCCAGCCAGCCTCGATCCGGGCCGGCATGACCACGGCGTCGCCGAGAAACAGCGCAGTCTGTTCATCTTCGGGGTAGCGATAGAGGTCCAGCGGATGGCCTGACTGCACCAGCCTGCCATGGCGCATCACCGCCAGTTGATCGGCGAAGGACAAGGCTTCGCTCTGATCATGGGTGACCAGGATGGTGGTGACCCCCGCGTCTGCCAGCAGGCGGGCGACCATCTTGCGCATGACGGCGCGCAAGCCGGTGTCGAGTGCCGAGAACGGCTCGTCCAGCAACATCAGGCGCGGCTGCTGCGCCAGTGCCCGTGCCAACGCCACACGCTGCTGCTGGCCGCCGGACAGCTCGTGGGGCCAGCGCCCGGCCATGTTCGAGTCGAGGGCCACGCTGTCCATCAACTCAGCGACGCGCTCATGCTTTTCGTTGCCCTTGATCGACAAGCCGAAGCCGATGTTGGCAGCCACCGTCATGTGCGGGAACAAGGCGCCGTCCTGCGGGACGTAGCCGATCAGGCGTTGGTGCGCCGGTACTTCATGGGTGCTGTCGACCAGGGTTTGACCATTGAGCGACAAGCGCCCGGAGTCGGGGAACTCGAAGCCGGCAATCATGCGCAGCAAGGTGGTCTTGCCCGAGCCCGAGGGACCGACAATGACCGTGCGGCTGCCGCTGGGTACCGACAGGCTGACGTTATCCAGGGCTCTATGGTTGCCGTAGGATTTGTTCAGTGAGTGCAGTTCAAGAGTGTTCATCGGCCAGCCGTTTTTTTCGATTGGTGATAAAGGAGCCCGGTCAGCGGCAGCGACAACAGGATCATCAGCAGGGCATAGGGCGCCGCCGCGACATAGTCGATTTCGCTGGTCATGGCCCAGAACCCGGTCGCCAGGGTCCGGGTGCCATTGGGCGCGAGCAACAGGGTGGCGGTCAGTTCGTTGGTGATCGCCAGGAACACCAGCGCAGCACCGGCGGCAGCCCCCGGAGCGGCCAGGCGCAGGGTGATCAGCCACAACGCGCGGGCAGGGGAGCGGCCCAGGCTGCGGGCCATGTTTTCCAGCTCCACCGGGGCCTGGGCGATGCCGGCGCGCAAGCTCACCAGGGCCCGGGGCAAGAACATCAGCAGATACGCCAAGAGCACGGTGATGGTGGTCTGGTAGATCGGCCGGGCAAAGTGAATGGTCACGGTTACCAGTGCCAACGCCACGACGATGCCCGGCAATGAACTGGTGATGTAGTTGCAGCTTTCCAGTACACGTTGCAGGCGACCCGGGTGGCGGATCGACAGCCAGGCAATCGGAATGGCGGCGCAGGTGGTCAGGGCGGCGCCCGCGATGCCCAGTAGCAGGGTCTGTTGCAGCGCCGGCAGCAGCTCGTCCAGGTCCCAGGCTTGCACACCACCGGCGATCAACCACCGGCCCAGGGTAATCAAGGGCACACCCAGCGCCAGGGCGCAGGTGGTGACCTGCAACGCCAGCGCGAACACCCTGGCCGGGGTTTTCAGGCCCACCACCCGTTGCTCACGGGCGCTACCGGAGCCCACGCGGGCGTAGCGCGCATGGCCCCGCGCGGCGGATTCCACGGTCAGCATCACCAGGCAACACAGGGCCAGCACACTGGCCAGCATGTGGGCGGCAGGCCCGTTGAAGGTGGATTTGAACTGATCGAATATCGCGGTGGTGAAGGTGTCGAAACGGATCATCGCGTACAGGCCATACTCGGCCAGCAGATGCAGGCCGACCAGCAACGCGCCTCCGCAAATGGGCAGGCGCAACTGCGGCAGCACCACGCGAAAAAACACCGCCCACGGCTTGAGTCCGAGCGATTCGGCGACATCCTCGATGGCCGGGTCGAGGCGACGCAGCGTCGCAGCAATCGGCAGGTACAGAAACGGGAAGTAGGCGATGACCGACACCAGCACCCCGGCGAACAAGCCGTGGATCGGCGGCACCAGGCTGACCCAGGCATAGCTGTGGACAAAGGCCGGCACCGCCAGGGGCGCAGTCGCCAGTAACGACCACCAACGCCGCCCCGGCAAATCCGTGCGCTCGGTCAGCCAGGCCAGCGTCACGCCCAGCGCCACGCAGAGGGGAATCGTCAGCACCACCAGCAACACGGTGTTGGTCAACAGCTCGCCCACCCGTGGCCGGAACACCAATGTCACCACCGTGGACCAGCCCGTCTGCAAGGACACGCCGATGACGTAGGCAATCGGCAGCAGCGCCAGCAACGACACCAGCACCGACAAACCGACCACCCACGCGCCACCGCGGCTCGCGAACGCGCCGCGTGACCGTTTACGCAAATTTTCGGGTAACGCCTGGGCGGTACCCACCGGCAGGATTTCAGGCATCAATTAAAGCAGTCCCGCCTGAGTCATCAGCTCCACGGCTTTTTTACTGTCGAGTTTCGAGGCGTCGACGGACGGCGCGTCGAGCTGCTGCAAAGGCACCAGTTTAGGGTTGGATTCGGCGTTCTTGCCCACGGCGTATTCAAACGATTTACCGTTCTTGAGGATGGCCTGGCCGTCCTTGCCGGTGATCCATTTGAGGAACGCCTGGGCATTTTCCTTGTGCTTGCTGGAAGCCAGGACACCGCCCCCGGAAATGCTCACGAACGCCCCCGGATCCTTGTGCTTGAAGTAGTGCAAAGCGGTGTTCTTGCTGTTCTCGCCGGTCTTGGCCTGATCGACGAAGCTGTAATAGTGGTAGATCACGCCGCTGTCGATCTGCCCGGCGTTCACCGCCTTGAGCACCGAGCTGTTGCCCCGGTACGCGGTGAAGTTGGTTTTCATCGCCTTGAGCCAGTCCAGGGTGGCGGCTTCGCCTTTCTGTTCCAGCATGGCGGCAACGATCGCCTGGAAGTCAGCGCCACCGGGGGATGCGCCCCAGCGACCTTTCCAGCTTGGTTCGGCAAGGTCCATGATCGATTTCGGCAACTGCGCTTGGGGTAGCTTGCTCGGGTTGTAGACGAACACCGTGGAACGCGCAGCGATCCCCACCCATTTGCCGTGGGCCGGGCGATAGGCCGAGTCGACCTGTTCCAGGGTGGTTTTGTCCACGGGCGCAAACAAAGCGGCGTTGTCGACCAGGACCATCGCCGGGGAGTTTTCGGTGAGGAACACATCGGCTGGCGAGTCGGCGCCTTCCTGTACGATCTGGTTGCCCATTTCAGTATCATCGCCGTTGCGCAAGGTCACCGGAATACCGGTTTCCTGCGTAAAACCTTCGACCCAGGCTTTGGTCAGGCTTTCATGCTGTGCGTTGTAGACCACGATGCCGACGGCATCGGCAGCGTACACGTGGCCAGCACTCAGCAGTGCGGTGGCCAGCAAGGCCTTTTTGAGGAACGAAGGGATAGGGGACTTCATGCGGCGCCAGCTCCTGTTATTTTTGGTGTTGCAGGCTGATTCGAGTGAATCGAACAAAGAAGGACGTCAATTATTCTAGATCAATACGAATCATTTGCAGATTTAAGGCGCGGCTAATGTAGAGCCACGAATGAGAAAAAATCGTCAAAGCCCCTGTTTAAAGAAACCTGTGGGAGCGAGCCTGCTCGCGATGGTGTGTCAGGCGACTTCAATGTGTCTGATACTCCATCGCGAGCAGGCTCGCTCCCACAGGGGGATTGTGTTACGGGCTGGCATTCGCGGATGGGCAACCCTTTTGCGTGCCAGCCGCGGCTTGGCTGATCAGCGCGGCCAGGCGCCTGACATTGTTCTGCTGTGCGGCTACCAGTTCATCGATCGATGGCCCTGATGGCGTCTGCAAGGTGCTGCGACAATTGCCTATGACCTCTTCATGGCCATTGCTGCTACGAAGGCGCCATTTCACGTCGAGCAAGCCATACTGGCCGGGAATCGAATCGAAGCGCTGGACCTCCACGCGCACCAACAATTTGCGTTGCGGATTGTTGTTGATCATCTGGTCGACCAAGGCACTGCGCAATTCATCCACCAGGCTGGCCCCCCACCAGTCGGTTTCCAGGATCGCCATGCCGGTGTTGCCCTGGCGCACGACGATCTGCGGGCGATCGACCTGCGGCGGGACAGTGAGCAATTCAATCTGGATATCCGCGGCACTGCGTGAGCTTCCTGCCATTTGGGCCGGGGTCAAAGTGTGAAACTGGATCGGGTCGCTGCGGCAGGCAGCGAGCAACGACAACGCGGCAACCAACGTGATTTTCAGCGGAAAAGCCATGAATGTTGCTCCTGTGGTCATTTGCTCGGCGGCCCTTGCAGATCCATCGGCGCGGCATTGTTCGGACGCCCGCGAATCAACGATTCCGGATGCCGGCCCAGGTAATCGGCCAGGTCACGCAAGGCGCGCGACGTGCGTCCGAGTTCGTCCATGGTCTGGCCGAGTTTTTCCCGTTGCGGCGAATCTTCGGCAAGCGTCGAATTGGCCGATTGCAGGGTCGTGCTGGCCGATTGCAGGGTTTTGCTGACGTCGCCCAGGGTGCTTTGCACGCTAGGCAGGGTCTTGGCATTGAACTGAGCCAGACTCTTGCGCATTTCGACGAGGTTGCTGTCCAGATTGCCGGCGATCCGTTCAATGGGCAGCTGATTGATCTTGGTGACCATGGCCTCGAGTTTTTCCTGCAATTGCTCGAGGCTGCCAGGTACGGTGGGCAGGACGACCGGCCGCAAGGTTGGATCGAAGGCGACTTTGTCCGCCTTGGGGTAAAAGTCCAGGGCAATGTAGAGCTGGCCGGTCAACAGGTTGCCGGTGCGGGCCTGGGCACGCAGGCCGTTTTCGACGAAGGTGCCGATCACACGCACGCCCGCGGCTTCGTCGTTGGGATCATGATTGAGCACCTTGAGCATCTTGGTGTGCGCCTGGCCCAGGCGTTGCGGGTAAATCACGATGCCTACGTTGACCGGGAAGGTGCGTTTTTTCTCGTCGAAATCCAGGTTGACCGAAACCACCTTGCCGATCTCCATACCCAGGAACTCCACCGGCGCATCAACCTTCAGCCCGCGCAGGGCCTGATCAAAACGCAACACCATGAACTGCGCCTTGCCATTGGGCGGGGCGAGGGCGGTCAACTGGTCGGGGAACAGTTCGTAGGCATATTCTTCCGGGGCCGGCTTGTCGTTGGGACTGTACTCCGGAGCACGAAAGGCGATGCCGCCGACCAACAGGGACGACAAGGACTCGGTCTTGACGGCAAAGCCGTTGGCGCCAACGCTCACGTCGACACCGCTGGCGTTCCAGAAACGGGTGTTCTCGGTAACGTACTGATCATTGGGCGCATGGATGAACAATTCGATGTTCACCCCCTTGCCGTCGGGGTCCAGCGCGAAGGCTACCACCTGGCCAACCGGTATCTTGCGGTAGTAGACCGGGGAGCCGATATCCAGCGAACCCAAGTCCTGGGTGTGCAAGGTGAAACGCTTCCCCGGTTCGCCGTAGGTGATTGGCGGCGGGTTTTCCAGGCCCTTGAAGTTCTTCGCCCGCGCATTGTCCTGGCCGATATCGGCGCCGATGTAGTCCCCGGATAACAGCGTATCGATACCCGATACGCCGCCCGCGCCGATCCGTGGCCGTACCACCCAGTACTGCGAGTCTTTTCGGGTAAAGCTTTCCGCCTGTTTCGCCAGTTTGATGGTGGCGTTCACGCTCTTCTGGTCGCTGCTCAGTTCCACGTCCGAGACATGGCCGATCACCACGTTGCGGTATTTGACCTCGGTCTTGTTGGCGGTCAGGCCGTCACCGGTCTTGAACGTGACCGTGATGGTCGGACCTTCCTGCAGAATGCTGTGTACCACCAGCGAGATCCCAACCAGGACCGCCACGATCGGCACGATCCACACCAGCGAAAAGCCGAAGCGGCGGGTCTTGATCGGCGCCTGCCCGGGGGCCAGTGGCCCGTCAGTGGCTTGTGACTTCATCCGTGACCTCCTCATTTTGTGGTTTTTGCCGCTCTTTATCCCAGATCAGTCGCGGATCGAAACTCATCGCCGAGAGCATGGTGAACACCACCACCAGACCAAAGAACAGAATGCCGGGCCGCGGTTCGATATCGGCCAGGGCCTGGAACTTCACCAGGGAGGCCACCAGGGCGACCACGATGACGTCAAGCATCGACCAATAACCGATGAGCTCGACAAAACGGTACATTTGCGAGCGCTCGCGCAGTGCCCACTGGCTATCGCGCTGGACGGTCACCAGCAGCAACGTCAGGGCGACGAACTTGACGCCCGGGACGGCGATGCTGGCGATGAAAATGATCAGGGCGATGTCCCAGGCGCCGTGCTGCCAGAACTCGATCACGCCGCTCATGATCGTGCTGTCGGCGCCATCGCCGACCATCTTGGTGTTCATCACCGGCAACAGGTTGGCCGGGATGTAAAACACCAGGGCGGTGAACATATAGGCCCAGGTCCGGGTCAGCGAGTTGGTTTTACGTCGATGCAGAGGAGCGCCACAGCGCTCGCATTCGTGGGGTTCGAGGGTCATGTCACAGGCCAGGCCGCAGGTGTGGCACAGGCACAGGTTGAGATCGCTGGCGACGGGAGGTGTTGTCATACGATGTCCCACAGTTCACGGATGTCGCGGCCGGCAATGCGGATCATCATCAGGCTGAGGACCGCCAGGGCAAACAGACCGATGCCGGGCAGCACATCCAGCAACCCGGCGAGCTTGATCACCGCGACCATTGCCCCGAGCAGGCAGACCTCCAGCATGCTCCAGGGCCTGAGGGTTTCCAGCCAGCGCATGCAGAACCTGAAACCGGGTGAGCGCCTGCGGGCGAGGGCGAATCCCAGGACCCAGATCAAGAGCACCAACTGGAAAATCGGCGCGATGATCATGGCGATCGCCGCTACCATGGCGATGAAGGTGATGGGGCCCAGGCTCAATGCCAGCACCGAATCCCAAAGTGTTGCGCTATTTTTCAGGCCTTTGAGGCTGATGCTCATGACCGGATAGAAGTTGGCGAAAATCCACAGCACCAATGCGGTAAAGGTCAACGCCAGGCGCTGCTCCACCGTCAGGCCGTTATAGCGCTGAAGCACGCCGCCGCAGCGCGTACACAGGGTTTTCTGATGTTTGGCGAGCGTGACTTTTTCATACACGCAGTCGCAGTGCTCGCAGATGATCAGCTGATCAGTAGTTGCCATGGGCCAGGCTCAACAGGAGGCAGGAAGTTCAGAGCACCCCCTCAATATAGAAGTGACTCGCGATTGAGCAAATCGAAATAAGGGTTGTCGGGTTGCCGCATCGCAGCGAAGGCGTCCTTATAGCCGACCTATATTTCTTGTCGGAGTACATATCCATTCCTGCGGTAACGGCCACCTAGGGTTTCGCCCTTACGGCGAGTCACTTGGAAAAGCCCCAAGTAACCAAGGGCTCTTGCCCCTGGCGTTCGGTGCCTCGCTAAGGCTCGGCATACCCTCGCTCCGGTCCTGCTCCGTGGGCCCGCCGCGATGGGCCATCCTTGGCCCAGCGCGGCTAAACCGGCATCCATGCCGGTTTACCCACTACGCAGAACCTCCACTCGGCCTCTCGAGGGGGCAAGAAAATCAAAAGCCAAATCAAGATCAAACGCGAAAGCGAGGCGGCCTTAAAGCCGACCTGATCGGGAGCCGTACGCATTGTGATCGTTCCCACGCTCTGCGTGGGAATGCCGCCAGGGACGCTCCGCGTTCCGCAGACGACGCATGACGTGAGCCGTGCGCCATGGTGACGCGGAGCGTCACAGGATGCATTCCCACGCAGAGCGTGGGAACGATCAGGTTGGGGGTAACCGGAAAAGTCAGGTCGGCTTTAAGGCCGCCTCGCTTTGGCTTTGGATCTGGGTGCCCCGTTAACCACGCTGGCCGAACGCAGGCATTGCGCAGTGGGTAAACCGGCAGGACGCCGGTTTAGCCGCGCTGGGCCATGGATGGCCCATCGCGGCGACCCACGGAGCAATGCCGGAGAGAGGGCATGCCGAGCCCTAGCGAGGCACCGAGTGGTGGGGCAAAGCCTTTTGCTTCCTTTTTGGCGTTTGAAAAAGGGAGTCGCCGTAAGGGCGAAACCATAAGCCGCCGTTACCGCAGCAACGGATATGTACTCAGAAAAATCTCCCACAACAAGCTTCGACGCGGCGGGGATCAACGTTGATAGAGGCTCCGATGGCGGACGTCACAGGTTGACGGACAGGCTCAGGGTGTGAGGGGGCAAGAAAATCAAAAGCCAAAGCAAAAGCCAGGCGGCCGGCCGGCCCGATCGGGAGCCGTACGCATGACCTCTTCAGGAGTCAGGCTTGCCGGCGAAGGCGACCGAAAGTCCAATGCAACGCTCAAGTACGCCTTTGCCGGCAAGCCTGACTCCTACAAGGGGCGAGGGGGTTAGCCGAGCACTTCGCGCATCCGGTACCAGAGCATGCCGAGGGCCAGCAGTGGCGAACGCAGGGCGCGGCCGCCCGGGAAGGTCATGTGGGGTACGGCGCTGAACACATCGAAACCGCGGCTGTGGCCGGCCTGGATCGCTTCGCCCAGCAGTTTCGCGCACCAGTGGGTCACGTTGAGGCCATGGCCGGAGTATCCCTGGGCGTAGAACACGTTCGGGTGCTGGCGCAGGCGCCCGACCTGAGGGAATCGATTGGCCGTGATGCCGATCTTGCCGCCCCATTGATAGTCGATGCGCACATTCGCCAACTGCGGGAACACCTTGAGCATCTGCGGGCGCATGTAGGCGCTGATATCCGCAGGGTCACGCCCGGAGTAATGGCAGGCGCCGCCGAACAACAGGCGCCGGTCCGCCGAGAGCCGGTAGTAATCCAGGCCGACCTTCTGGTCGCACAGCGCCAGGTTGTGCGGGATCAGCGCTTCGGCAACCTGGACCGACAAGGGTTCGGTGGCGATGATGTAGCTGCCGGCCGGGAGCACCTTGCCGCTGAGTTTTGGTTCGAGTTCTTCCAGGTGGGCGTTGCAGGCGAGCACCAGGCTGCCAGCGCGAACCGTGCCGCCGGCACAACGAACCTGCACGGTGTCGCCATGGATCAACTCCAGCACCGCACTCTGCTCGAAGATCTGCACGCCAAGGGAGCGCGCGAGCTGCGCTTCGCCCAGGGCCAGGTTCAAGGGGTGCAAGTGACCGGAACCCATGTCGACCAGGCCGCCAGCATACACGCCTGAGTTCACCACTTGCTGACGAATCTGCCCGGGTTCTACCAAGCGGGTTTCGTGGGCGTAACCCGAGTCCTTGAGTGCTGCGTATTCAGCCGTAAGTCCCGCAAACTGCGCCGGGGTGTTGGCCAGTTCGCAAAAGCCCCAGCGCAGGTCGCAATCGATGCCGTGTTCGCGGATACGCCGGCCCACCAGCCCGACCGATTCGATGCCGGCGCGCTCCAGATAACGCACGCCTTCGGCACCGATGTGCTTGGCGAAACCGCTGACGTCATGCCCAATGCCGCGGATGAGTTGCCCGCCGTTGCGCCCGCTGGCCCCCCAGCCGATCCGCCGGCCTTCCAGCAGGATCACCGAGAGGCCGCGCTGGGCCAGTTCGATGGCGGTGTTGATGCCGGTGAAACCACCGCCAATCACGCAGACATCGGCTTCAAGGTCCGCCGCAAGCCCTGGAAACTGCGCCATGCCATGGGCCGACGCGGCGTAATACGAGCGAGTATGTTCCTGTGTGTACTGGTTCATTTGTTGGACTTCACTTTGCTCCACGAACGGGTCATCAGGCGCATGATCGACTGCGGTGGCGTGGTGGAGATATAGAGCTTGTCGAGCACTTCCTGCGGCGGGTAAACCTCAGGATTGTTCACCAATTCCGGGTCCATGTACTGCTTGGCCGCCGGGTTGGGGTTGGCATAACCTACCGAGGCACTGACCTTGGCAATCACTTGCGGGTCGAGCAGGTAATTTATGAAGGCATGGGCCTCTTTCGGGTTGCTGGCGTCGGCGGGGATGGCCAGCAGGTCGAACCACAGGTTGCTGCCTTCCTTGGGAATGGCGTAGGCGATGTTCACGCCGTTCTTGGCTTCCTTGGCACGGTTGGCGGCCTGGAACACATCACCGGAGTAACCGAACGCCACGCAGATGTCGCCGTTGGCCAGGTCCGAGACGTACTTGGACGAGTGGAAATAGGTGATGTACGGGCGGATGCTCAACAGCTTGGCTTCGGCCTTCTTGAAGTCTTCGGGATTCTCGCTGCGCGGGTCCATGCCCATGTAGTTGAGGACCGCGGGGAACACTTCATCGGCCGAGTCCATCATCGAGACGCCGCACTGGCTGAGCTTCTTGATGTTTTCCGGTTCGAACAGTACGGCCCAGGAGTCGATGTGGTCGATGCCCAGCACCTGCTTGACCTTGTCGACGTTGTAGCCGATGCCATTGGTGCCCCACAGGTACGGCACCGAGTGTTCGTTACCCGGGTCGTTTTTCTCCAGTAAGGCCAGCAGTTTCGGGTCCAGGTTCTTGAAGTTCGGCAGTTGCTCGCGGTCCAGCTTGAGGAACGCGCCGGCTTTCACCTGGCGAGCGAGGAAGTGGTTGGAAGGCACGACCACGTCGTACCCGGTACGCCCGGCGAGCAGTTTGCCTTCCAGGGTTTCATTGGAGTCGAAAACGTCGTAGATCACCTTGATCGAGGTTTTGGCCTGGAAGTCGGCGAGGGTGGTTTCGCCGATGTAGTCGGTCCAGTTGTAGACGCTGACTTGTGGCTGCGCCTGGGCAAAGGCGCTGAACAGAACCGTCAGCGCAAGCGGCACCACGGATTTCAATAGACGCATATCGACACCTCTTCGAATTATTGGTTTTTTCAGGTGATTCTTTGGTGTTCTGGCGGCCGCCATCGCGAGCAGGCTCACTCCTACAAGGGGAATGCATTCCAAATGTAGGAGTGAGCCGGCTCCGGGCGGCGTTCCGACGATGGGGCCGCTACGGACAGCACAGATCTCAGACGCTGAGCAACAGGAACTCACGCTCCCACGAACTGATCACGCGCTTGAAGTTCTCGTGCTCGGCGCGCTTGACCGCGACGTAGCCACGCACGAACTTGTCGCCCAGGTAGCGGCTGACGGTGGCGCATTCTTCCATCTGCGTCAGCGCGTCTTCGATGGTGATCGGCAGGCGCAGGTTGCGCCGTTCATAGGCCCGGCCCTGCACCGCGGCGCTCGGTTCAATGCGCTCGATCATGCCCAGGTAACCGCATAGCAGGCTGGCGGCGATGGCCAGGTAAGGGTTGGCATCGGCCCCTGGCAAGCGGTTTTCCACGCGCATGGCGTCCGGGCTTGAGGTCGGCACGCGCAGGCCGACGGTACGGTTTTCTTCGCCCCATTCGACGTTCACCGGTGCCGAAGTGTCCGGCAGGAAGCGGCGGAACGAGTTGACGTTGGGGGCGAACATCGGCAGGACCTTGGGGATGTACTTCTGCAAGCCACCGATGTGGTGCAGGAACAACTCGCTCATGTTGCCGTCGGCATCGGCGAAGATCGGCTGGCCGGTGGCGATGTCCACCACGCTCTGGTGGATATGCATGGCGCTGCCCGGCTCATCGCCGACCGGCTTGGCCATGAAGGTCGCCGCGACATTGTGCTTGAGCGCGGCCTCGCGCATGGTGCGTTTGAACACGGTGATCTGGTCGGCCAGGTCCAGGGCATCGCCGTGGCGGAAGTTGATTTCCATCTGCGCCGGGCCGTCTTCGTGGATCAGCGTGTCGAGGTCCAGGCCCTGGAGTTCGCACCAGTCGTAGACGTCTTCGAACAGCGGGTCGAATTCGTTGGCGGCGTCGATGGAGAAGGACTGGCGACCGCTTTCGGCACGGCCGGAGCGGCCCATCGGGGCCTTGAGCGGCAAGTCCGGGTCTTCGCAACGCTGGGTCAGGTAAAACTCCATTTCCGGCGCCACGATCGGCCGCCAGCCTTTGTCGGTATACAGCTGCAGGACTTTCTTGAGCACGTTGCGCGGCGACAATTCGATCGGGTTGCCGAACTTGTCGAAGGTGTCGTGAATCACGATGGCGGTCGGCTCGATCGCCCATGGCACGACGTACACCGCATCGGACACCGGCTTGCAGACCATGTCGATATCGGCCGGGTCCAGCAGGTCGTAGTAGATGTCGTCGTCGACGAAGTCCCCGGTTACCGTTTGCAACAGCACACTTTCCGGCAGGCGCATGCCTCGCTCATGCAGGAACTTGTTGGTGGGTGCGATTTTGCCGCGTGCAATGCCGGTCAGGTCGCTGACGACGCACTCGACTTCGGTAATCTTGTGATCTTTCAGCCAAGTGAACAGCTGATCGAAAGGGACATTCATAAAGACCTCGTTATTGGTTTTATTAACGCCAGGAGAGGCCGGTTTCATCCGCCGGACACTTCCCCTGTAGCGCGTTGACGTCTATCTTGGGCGAGCCTTGCGGTTCCATCTATCCACTTTAAGCAGCATAAAGCGCACCAAAAGAGTGCGTAAGGTCACCCTATGACAGTCTGCAATTCATTACAGGTCCAGGCGTTCAGCACGGCCGATATCGCCGAGCAAATCCGCGCTACACCGGGCTGGGTCCAGCACTACCAACAGATGTCGCCGGGGCATTTCGCAGGCCGCGTTCGCTATCTGGACCTGCAGGGCGTGGAGATTTACGAGGAGCACATGAACACCCGGGTCGAGCAGAATTTCAGCGCGCCACAAGGCTCGCTGGCGTTCTGTTTCGACCGCAGCGACAACGCGCTGTACGTGTTGAACGGCGAAAGCCGCAACATCTGGATCACCCCGGAGAACTACCAGGAAATCGCCGTGGTGTTCGGGCCGGAGTTTGTCCAGCGCCATGCCCTGGACGTCGCCAGGCTTGAGGGGTTGTTCATGGCGCCGCTCAATTCACAGCAAAATGCCTTGTTCAGTCGCTGGCTCAGCGCAACCCTGACCCAGCTGTCGCAGACCTACGACCCGCCAAGCCGTGAAGCCTTGACCGAGCAGTTGCTGGACGACTGCCTGTTCATCCTCGACAACGCCTGTGTCTGCCTCGACCAGGGCGCACTGCAGCGCCGGGCCGGGGAGCGGGCGATCATGAAGCGGGTAGGGGAATGGGCGGCGGACAGCCCGGAAGAACAGCTCAACCTGCTGGCGTTGTCCCAGGTCGCCGGGGTTTCGCTGCGCCAGCTGCAACACACCTTCAAGACCTTCACCGGCATGGCGCCGGCCCAATGGCTGCGCCTGCGCCGCCTGAACAGCGCCCGCCGCGAACTGCTCAGCCGCACGCCGGCGCAAACCACCGTGGCCGAAGTGGCGATGCACTGGTCGTTCTGGCACCTGGGACGGTTTTCCAGCAGCTATCGGGCGCTGTTCAAGGAACTGCCGAGCGACACCCTCAAGCGTGCAAGCGTGGCTCAGGCTGTGGGGCGCGGCCGGCGTTAGAAGGTCGGTGGGGTGATCACCCAGATCACCACGGCGTCCACCTCGCCGGGATTGCCGTAGCGGTGTGGTTCCTGGCTGGAGAAACTGAAGCTGTCGCCTTCATTGAGTTGAAAATGGCGCTCGCCAACCCATAACTCGAAGCTGCCCGACAGCAGATAGCCGGCTTCTTCGCCGTCGTGGCTGTAGCTTTGCTGGCTGTAGGTGCCGGGGGGGAAACGCGAGTGGAGCATTTCCAGCTGGCGGTTGGCTTGCGGGGTGAGCAACTGGTCGACGATGCCGTCTTCGTAATGCACGTTCAGGCGGCTGTGCTTGCGCACGACGATACCGTCGTCTTCAGGATCGGTGATCGCCTCGCTGGCAAAAAACCATTGGATGGTCACGCCGAGACTGCGGGCAATGTTGAACAGCGCCGGGATCGACGGGTAGGCGAGGTTGCGTTCCAGCTGGCTGATATAGCCGGCGGTCAGCTCGCTCTGCTGCGCCAGTTCCGCCAGGGTCATGCCCCGACGTTTACGCAGGCCGCGAATCCGTGTGCCGAGGAAATGCGGTTCGGCGCTGCCGGTTGCGGGCTGGGTCTTACTGCTGTTGCTCATGGTTAAATCCGAACCGGGAGGAGTGGCGCAAATCCCTGTAGGAGCGAGCCTGCTCGCGATGGTCGCTAACGATGACGCGTACAGTCTGGTTCAACGCGGCGTTTTCGAGTCCATCGCGAGCAGGCTCGCTCCTACAGGGTTGGTGTCAGCCATCAAAGCCCCGGAGTATAAACAGGCTTAAAGCTCCCACGCGACTTTAAGTCCCTCGTAAATCGCTTCTTCGGCGGTACGCGGCGCCAGGCAGTCGCCGATGCGGCGAAATTCCACCAGTCCTTGCAGTTGCTCGCCCAGGGTATCCACCGGCTGATGGCCCTGGCACAGCACCAGCGTATCGACATTTTCCAGCAGCATCGGCTCACCGCTGGCGGTGTGCTGCAGGTAGACCGTGTTGTCGTCACAGCCGTACAACCGGGCATAGGGGATGATCGGAATGGCGAGCTTGTGCAGCTCGCCGGCCAGTTGATCGCGCACGTACAGCGGCAGGTTTTCCCCGCAATGGGTGCCGTTGACTGCCAATTGCACCTGATGCCCGGCACGGGTCAGGCGCTCGGCGATACCGGGGCCGATCCAGTCGCAGCGCCAGTCGACCACCACCACCGAACGGCCGATTTTTACCTCGTCTCGCAGCACTTGCCAGGCATCCACCACCTGCAGTTCGCCACCGCGCTCGAAGGGCGGCCAATAGGGTTCGGCACCCGTGGCGACGATCACCATGTCCGGTTTCTCCTGCTCCACCAGTGCGCGGTCGACCCGTGTATTGCGCACCACACGCACCCCGGCCAATTGCATTTCCCGTTGCAGGTTGGTGCTGGCACCGCCGAATTCGCTGCGCCGTGGCAGCAGTTGCGCGAGCAGCACCTGGCCGCCCAGTTGCGCGCTGGCCTCGTACAGCGTCACCTCATGTCCGCGCTGGGCGGCCACGGCAGCGGCTTTCATCCCGGCCGGGCCACCGCCGGCAATCATGATGCGTTTGCGTTTTACAGTCGGTTGGCGTTGGCCAAAAATCAACTCACGGCCGGTTTCCGGGTGCTGGATGCAGGAAATCGGCAAGCCCTTGTGGAAGTGCCCGATGCACGCCTGGTTGCAGGCAATGCACGCACGCACATCTTCGACGCGGCCGACGTCGGTCTTGTTGGGCATTTGTGGATCGCAGATCAACGCCCGGGTCATGCCGCACACATCGGCCTGACCGCGAGCCAGGATCAACTCGGCTTCCTGGGGTTGGTTGATGCGCCCGGTGACGAACAACGGAATATTCAAACCTGCCTTGAAGGTGCCGGCCTCCCTGGCCAGGTACGCCGCTTCGATCGCCATCGGCGGCACGATGTGTACGGCACCGCCGAGTGATGCCGAGGTGCCGGCGACGATGTGTACGTAGTCCAGTTGCGCTTGCAGCGATTGCACGGCAGCCAGGGACTCGTCCTCGGTCAGCCCCTCGGGGTCGCGTTCATCGGCGGAGATGCGCAGGCCGATGATGAATTGATCGTCAGTCGCAGCCCGGATGGCGGCAATGACTTCACGCAGGAAACGCAGGCGCTGCTCCAGCTCGCCGTTGTAGCCATCGGTGCGCCGGTTGACTCGCGGGTTAATGAACTGCGCCGGCAGGTAACCGTGACTGGCGACCACTTCCACGCCATCGATGCCGGCCTGGTGCAGGCGTCGGGCCGCCGCCGCGTAACCTTGGACAATCTCGTCGATCATCGCCTGGTCCAGCGCCCGTGGCATCACCCGGAAGCGCTCGTTAGGCACCGCCGACGCCGAGTAAGCCACCGCCAGCAGACCGTCGCTGGACTCCATGATTTCCCGCCCCGGATGGAACACCTGCGACAGCACCAGGGTGCCATGGGCGTGGCAGGTTTGCGCCAGTTTGCGGTAGCCCTCGATGCATTCATCGCCGGTGGCCATCAGCACATGGGAGGTGTACCGCGCACTGTCATGCACCCCGGCCACCTGCAGCACGATCAGTCCGACACCACCTTCGGCCCGTGCCCGGTGATAGGCAATCAGCTGCTCGTTGACCAGGTTGTCAGTGGGCATGGAGGTGTCGTGACCGCTGGACATGATGCGGTTTTTCAGGCGCTTGCCACGGATCTGCAAGGGTTCGAACAGGTGCGCGAAGGCAGGTGTCGGGGTCGGCATGGTACGGGCACTCCAGGCAGCAGATTTCGGCGTTGTTATTATTGTTCTATAGAAATTTACCTTCAGTAAAAAATCAACTTGTTTTTTTACTTGGCCTTGATTAGCTTCGTGTCGTGCCCGCTCCTGGGGCGAACCTCACCAACAATAAAAAAGGGCCATGTCGACCTCGGGTCGAGTGGCACCTGCACGAGGAACCACTGATGAAATCGAATACGCTCAAGCACGGTTTTTATCCCCTGGCATTGACCCTGGCCATGAGCCTTGGCAGCGCGCAGGCAGCATCGGACATGGTGGTGGTCGGTTACGGCGGCGCCGGACAAAAAGCCCAGGACGTGGCGTTCTTCCAGCCTTTTGCCGCGGTGGATCAAAGCAAGGTGATCCAGAGCGAATACAACGGCGAAATGGCCAAGATCAAGGTCATGGTCGACACCGGCAACGTCGACTGGGACGTGGTGCAGATCGAAGGCCCGGACCTGATGCGCGGCTGCGAGGAGGGCATGTATGAACGACTGGACTGGACGCGCCTGGGGCACGCCGACCAGTTGATCCCGGAGGCCGCGCAGGAATGCGGGTCCGCCGCGCTGGTGTGGAGCGTGGCGATTGCCTACGACACCGACAAACTGGCCCAGGCCCCGACGTCCTGGGCGGACTTCTGGGATGTGCAGAAAATCCCCGGCAAGCGCGGGCTGCGCAAGCGCGCGGTGTACAACCTGGAATTCGCCTTGCTGGCGGACGGCGTGAAAACCGAAGAGGTCTACAAGGTACTCGGCACCCCGCAAGGCGTGGACCGGGCATTCGCCAAACTGACTGAGCTCAAGCCTTACATCCAGTGGTGGGAAGCCGGCGCGCAACCGCCACAGTGGCTGACCGCAGGCGACGTGGTGATGACCTCGACCTACAGCGGGCGCATCGCCGACGCTGCGCAAAAAGGCAGCCACCTGGCGCTGGTCTGGCCCGGCAGCCTGTACGGCATGGACTACTGGGCAATCATCAAGGGCTCCAGGCACGTCGACCAGGCCAAGCGCTTCATTGACTTCGCCAACCAGCCGGATGCGCAGGTGAAATACGTCGAGCAAATTCCCTATGGCCCGACCAACATCCAGGCCGCCGCGCGACTCGATGACAAACTGGCGCAATGGGTGCCCACGGCGCCGCAGAACCTCAAGGGCGCGCTGTCGATGAACGTTGGGTTCTGGGTCGACCATGGCGAAGAACTGGAAGAACGCTTCAACGCCTGGGCCAGCAAATAATTACAGGGGATGGCTGGACCTGTCGAAGCGTCCAGCCTTACTGTCTGCCCAGCCGAACAGCCTGGAGAACCCGAATAATGAATAATCTTGCCACTGCCCAGACCGCCCCCGAGCGCAGCGCCACCGAACAGCGCCTGCGTGAAGAACTGGCGGCCTGTTATCGCCTGATTGCGCATTTCCGCATGACCGACCTGATCTTCACCCACATCTCGGTGCGTATTCCGGGGCCGGAGCATCACTTCCTGATCAATCCCTACGGGTTGATGTTCGATGAAATCACCGCGTCCAATCTGGTCAAGATCAACCTCGATGGTCATGCGGTGGAGTCATCGCCGTACCCGGTCAACCCGGCCGGTTTCGTGATTCACAGCGCCATTCACGGCGCTCGCGAAGACGCGCAATGCGTGCTGCACACTCACACCAAATCAGGGTGCGCGGTGGCGGCGTTGAAGTGCGGGCTGTTGCCGGTGAACCAGATTTCCATGGAGTTCTACGGCCGCGTTGCCTACCACGACTACGAAGGCGTGGCCCTGGACATGAGCGAGCAGCAACGGCTGGTGGCCGACATGGGTGACAAGCCGGTGTTGATGTTGCGCAACCATGGCCTGCTGACCGTCGGCGAAACCGTGAGCCAGGCATTCTTGCGCATGTATTACCTGGAAAAGGCTTGCGAAATCCAGCTGGCGGCGCAGGCGGCCGGGGAGTTGGTGTTGCCGCCGGCGGAGGTTTGCGCGCACACCGAGCGGCAGTTCAATGATCCGGGGCGGCCGTTGGACGACGGTGAGCTGAGCGACCCTGATGCCATGCAATTGGCTTGGGCGGCTTTGTTGCGGTTGCTGGATCGGGTGGCGCCGGGGTATCGGGACTGATCCAGATTCTCGGTCGTTCGGGCGGGCCTCATCGCGAGCAGGCTCACTCCTACAGGTGTGTGGGTGTACGCAAAATCCGCGAACGACCAAAATCACTGTAGGAGTGAGCCTGCTCGCGATGGGCGCGCCGCGTTCAACCTGACCAACGTCTGACTGGAGACCAACTACGCTCTTGCTGTACAGTCGTTCAACTCGCGGCCAAATTACGAGCCCCAACGATCGAGAACGCAGGAGCAGTCGCCCATGAATCAGGAAGCCCGTTTTTCCCGCATGGAACCGGAGTTGCGCAAGGCCAATCTGATCGAGGCGACGCTGGTGTGCCTCAAGCGCCATGGTTTCCAGGGCGCGTCGATCCGCAAGATTTCCGCCGAGGCGGGGGTTTCGGTGGGGCTGATCAGCCATCACTATTCGGGCAAGGACGAACTGGTGGCCGAGGCCTACATGGCGATCACCGGGCGCGTCATGACGTTGCTGCGCGACGCCATGGAGCAAGCGGCACCCACTGGCCGGGAGCGCTTGTCGGCGTTTTTTCGTGCTTCGTTCTGCGCCGAATTGCTCGACCCGCAACTGATCGATGCCTGGCTCGCCTTCTGGGGCGCGGTAAAAACGGCCGAGGCGATCAATCAGGCCCACGAGCATTCCTATGGCGAGTACCGGGCGATCCTGGGCAAGGTGCTCAGGGAACTGGCGCAGGAGGAGGGTTGGGAGCACTTCGATGCCGACCTGGCCGCGATCAGCCTCAGCGCGTTGCTCGATGGCCTGTGGCTGGAGTCCGGGCTCAATCCGGGGACCTTTACCCCCGAGCAGGGCATCCAGATTTGCGAAGCCTGGGTCGACGGTTTGCAGGCCGGTGGCCGGCAGCGGTTTTGCGTGCAGACGAGTAGCTGTTGATCACCTGTTCAGCAGTGGCTACTCTCTGGCGCTGATGCAAGCCCTCTAATAAGAAACAAGCAGGACACCCAGCAATGACTCCTCGGGTACTGATCGTCGATGACGATCCGCTGATTCGCGAACTGTTGCATGCCTACCTGTCCCAGGAAGGCTACGACGTGCATTGCGCCGCCACGGCGGAACTGGCCGAAACCTTCCTGGCAAGCGAAGCCGTCGACCTGGTCATGCTCGATATCCGCCTGCCCGGCAAGGACGGCCTGACCCTGACCCGCGAACTGCGGGTGCGATCGGAAGTCGGGATCATCCTGATCACCGGGCGCAATGACGAAATCGATCGCATCGTCGGCCTCGAATGCGGCGCCGATGACTACGTGATCAAGCCCCTCAACCCACGGGAACTGGTGTCGCGGGCAAAAAACCTCATTCGCCGGGTACGCCATGCGCAGGCGCCACAGCCGGTTGCCGCCGTTACCAAACCGGTCAAGCAGTTCGCCGGCTGGGCGCTGGACACCGACCGCCGGCGCCTGATCGACCCGGCCGGCAGCGAAACGTTGCTGACCCACGGCGAATACCAGTTGCTCAGCGTGTTTTTGCGCAACAGCGGCCACACCCTCAGCCGCGACCAATTGATGGACCAGATCCGCAACCGCGAGTGGGTGCCCAACGACCGCTCGATCGACGTGCTGGTCGGGCGCTTGCGCCGCAAGCTGCACGACGATCCCGCCGAACCGCAACTGATCATCACCATCCACGGCGCCGGTTACCTGTTCACTGCCAGCCTGGCGGCGTGACGCGGTGGGACGGTTGCTCTGGGTGCTACTGATGTTGTTGGCGAGCAACGTGCAGGCGGCGGACAAGATCCGCTATTGCGATTACCCGGTGTACCCGCCGATTTCCTGGAGCGACGGCAAACAGGTGCGAGGCCTGGCGCCGAGCGTGGTCCGGCAGTTGTTCGGTAAGCTCGGCTACGAGGTCGAGATCGTGGTGCTGGATAACTGGAAACGCTGCCTGTTGGACGCTGCCGAAGGCCGGGTCGATGTGGTGCTGGCCTACAGCACCGCGCAACGGGAACAGAGCATGCTGTTTTCCAGCGTGCCGGTGCTGCGCGAAGAGGTGGCGTTGTTCATCAATCGCCAGCATCCGGTGAAGTTCGAACAACTGCAGGACCTGGCCCAGTACCGTGGCGGCTTGCTGTTCGGTGAAAGCTACGGCGTGGCGTTCGATCGCATGGTCGCGGAGCACAACAACATCGAATGGGTCGCCAGCAGCCGGCAGAATTTCGGCAAGCTGATTCGCGGGCGCATCGATTTCATCACCCAGGAGCGCCGCACCGGCGAGCTGTACGTGCAGAACCTGCCCGGCGCCGAGGACATCGTGGCCTTGCCCAAGGCCCTGAGCGTGGACTACCTGCGGGTCGCCGTTTCCCGCCGTTCGCCGTTGGCCGCCCAGATGCCGCAGATCGATGCGCAGTTGCAGCGCATGGTGGATGCCGGTGATGTGCAGCGCCTGCTCGATGAAAGCGAAGTCATCTACCGCGACATGATCAACCTGCCGGCGAACGCGCAATGATCCGCGCCCGCCCCGGAGGACTGCTGCGGCGCCTGCTGTGGTTCATCCTGCTGTTCAGCCTGTGTTTTACCGTGCTTGCCAGCAGTGTGCAGCTGTACATCGAGTATCGCCGGGAAATGCGCGAGATCGACTCGCGCATGGAGCTGATTCGCGCCGGTTACCTGGCCAGCCTGGAGCGCAGTCTCTGGGACCTGAACCAGGAGCAGTTGAATGTGCAGCTGCGCGGCCTGGTGGATTTCTCCGACGTCGCCAGGGTGCACCTGACCGGTCCGGATTTTGACCTGGTGCAAGGCAATCCCGCGCCGGCAGGGCCGTTGCGCATCGAGCGTTTTGCCCTCGATTACCAACCCCCCTCAGGTCCGTTGCGCCATCTGGGCGAGCTCGAAGTCAGCACTGACCTGGGGGGGGTGTATCAGAGACTGTACGCCACCGGCTTGACCAACCTGTTGTGGATGGCGGTGTTTTTTTGCGGCCTGGCGGTGGCGCTGTCGGGGCTGTTTTATCGACTGGTGACTCGCCACCTGAAAGTCATGGCCGGATTTGCCCGGCGCATAGCCGCAGGGCAATGGCACGAGCCGCTGCGCCTGGACAAGCGGCCTGGCGCGCAAAACGACGAAATCGACACCGTGGCCCATGCCCTCGACGACATGCGCCGGGCGATCCTCAGTGACATCGACCGCCGGGAAACTGACCGCCTGGCCCTGCAGGACAACCGCGACGAATTGCTGCGAATGGTCGAGCGCCGCACGGCCAGCCTGATGCGCGCCAAGGACGAAGCCGAAGCGGCCAACCTCGCCAAGTCGCGGTTCCTGGCGACCATGAGCCACGAACTGCGCACGCCGCTCAATGGCATCCTGGGCATGGCCGAGTTGCTGCGTGGTGCCAGTCTCGAGCCGCAGGACAGCAAGCGCCTGGATGCGTTGCACAAGGCCGGCGAGGGACTGCTGACCATCCTCAATGAAGTGCTGTATTTCGCCAAGCTGGAGGAGGGCACCAGCCTCCCGGAGCCGGTGAATTTCTCCATTCGCCAGTTGCTCGACGAAGTCCTCACGCTGCTGGAGCCCAAGGCGCTGGACAACGACACGATCCTGCATTGCCGGGTCGATCAACGGGTGGCCGAACTTCACCACGGCGCCGAGCAATACCTGCGCCAGGTGTTAAGTAACCTGTTGGCCAACGCCATCAAGTTCACCGAAGGTGGCGACGTCAGCGTTGAAGTGGCGTTGCTCGCACTGCCGCAAGAGCAGCTCGGGCAACGTCTGCGGGTGAGTGTCACCGACAACGGCATCGGTATCGCCCCGGCGATGCAGGCGAAGATTTTCGAGCGTTTCACCCAGGCCAGCGAAGAAGTCGCGCAGCGTTATGGCGGCACGGGATTGGGGCTGGCCATCTGTAAGCACCTGGTGGAGAAGATGGGCGGCGGCATCGGCGTCAGCAGCGAAGTCGGGCGCGGCAGTTGTTTCTGGTTCGAGTTGACGTTGCAGCCGGCCATCGAAGCCATTACCCCGACGCCCACTCATGCCGCGGGCCCGGCGCTGGATATCCTGGTGGTCGAGGACGTGGCGCTCAACCGCGAAGTGGCCGAGGGCTTGCTGCAACGGGACGGGCATCGAGTCTGGCTGGCCAACGATGCTGAACAGGCATGGGTGCAATGCACGGCGCGCAGCTTCGATCTGATCTTGCTGGATGTGCATCTGCCGGGGATGAGCGGCGTGCAGCTGTGCGAACAGATCCGCAGCAACGACGGACCGAACCGTCACACGCGCGTCCTGGCCTTGACCGCCAGCGTGCAACCGGCGTTGGTGCGCGGCTACCTGGATGCCGGCATGGACGGCATTCTGGCCAAACCCTTGAAGCTGGAAAATCTGCGACAGGTGCTGGCGGGGCAGGCAACCACCGCGCCGTCCGGGGTAGACGACGCAGCGATGGACTGGCCGTTGCTGCAGACCCATCGCAGTTTGCTTGGCGAACAGAAAGTCCAGGGCCTGCTGGCCGTGCTGCGCGATTCGATCCTGCAACACCGTGAGGGGCTGAGCGAAGCCATTGCGGCAGACGATTGCACCGAAGTGGCACAATTGGCGCACCGCCTGGCCGGCAGCAGCGACTCCCTGGGATTTCGTGCATTGGCCGCGGTATTACGCAGCCTCGAAGTCGCGGCGCTGGGCCATGACCAACCGGCGATTCGATCGTTGGTGCCCCTCGTCGAAGCGCAACTGCAAGGTTCGCTGCACACCCTCAAAGGCCTGTTGCAGAGCTGACGTACAAATTTGTTACGACTTTCTACAACTTCGATCTTTACGTACAACAGGGCCTTACATGGCTTTCCAATAATCGACGCAACCGCCGCAGCGCGGTCTTCGAAGCTTATTGGAGATAATAATAATGAATTGCCGTAAAGCTGCTTCCTCCCTGCCTGATCTCCCGTCATGCGCTGCCCGTGTCACCCAGTCGGGGTGCCGGGCATGAACGAAAACACCGATCGTAAAGGCATACAGCTGACTCGGGCGCTGAAGAGTCGGCACATTTTCATGTTGTCCCTGGGCGGCGTGATCGGCACCGGGCTGTTCATGGGCTCCGGCGTGACCATCAACCAGGGCGGGCCGGTGGGGGCGATCCTGGCCTATCTGGTCGCTGGTTTCCTGATGTACCTGGTGATGGTCTGCCTGGGCGAACTGTCGGTGCAGATGCCGGTGTCCGGCTCGTTCCAGACCCACGCGACCAAATTCATCGGCCCGGCCACCGGCTTCATGATCGGCTGGGTGTACTGGATGAGCTGGGCCACCACCGTGGGCCTGGAGTTCACCGCCGCCGGCATGTTGATGACGCGCTGGTTCCCGGCGGTGCCGATCTGGTACTGGTCGGCGCTGTTCGTGGTGGTGCTGTTCGGCATCAACGCCATGGCAACCCGTGCCTTCGGTGAGGCGGAATACTGGTTCTCCGGCATCAAGGTGGCGGCGATTCTCGGTTTTATCGTGGTCGGAGTGCTGGTGATCTTCGGCGCAATCCCGCTGACCAGTGGCGCACCGGCGCCGATGATGACCAACCTGATCGGTGACTCGCTGTTCCCCAACGGCATGTCCGCGGTGTTCGCGGTGATGATGACCGTGGTCTACGCCTTCCAGGGCTGCGAGATCATGGGTGTGGCGGCGGGCGAAACCGACCAGCCGGAAAAAAGCATTCCCCGCGCCGTGCGCAACGTTGTGTTTCGCGTGCTGATCTTCTACGTACTGGCGATCGTCGTGCTGTCGGCCATCGTGCCGTGGCAGCAGGCGGGGCTGATGGAAAGCCCGTTCGTGCAGGTGTTCGACATGGTCGGCATTCCCTACGCCGCCGACCTGATGAACTTCGTGATCCTCACGGCGATCCTGTCGGTGGGCAACTCCGGTCTGTACGCCTCGACGCGCATCCTGTGGGCGATGTCGAAAACCGGCATGGCACCCAAGAGCCTGGCGCCGTTGAGCAAACGTGGCGTGCCGTTGCGCGCGCTGAGCATCACCTTGTGTTTCGCCCTGGTATCGCTGATGACCAGTTTCATTGCCGCCGACACCTTGTTCATGGTGCTGATGGCGGTGAGCGGGATGTCCGGCACGGTGACCTGGATCGTCATCGCCTTGGCCCAGTACAAGTTCCGCAAGGCCTACCTGCGTGACGGCGGCAAACTCAGCGACCTGAAATACCGCGCGCCCTGGTTCCCGGTATTGCCGCTGATGTGCATCACGCTGTGCTGCTCGCTGTTCGTGTTCCTGGCACTGGATGAAACCCAGCGGCCATCGCTGTATTGGGGGTTTGGATTCATTGCGCTGTGTTATGGCGCGTACTTCCTGTTCCACCGCAAGCGCGAAGAGGTGTTGGCGCCGAGCCTGCCGAGCGCATAAATCTCCGATTCAACCCATCCCCTGTGGGAGCGGGCTTGCCCGCGAAGGCGTCGTGCCAGTCAACATCAATGTCGACTGACAGATCGCTTTCGCGGGCAAGCCCGCTCCCACAGTTGTTTGTGGCGTTGCGTAGGTAGTTGTTCGAAGTTGTAACAACGCCAAGAGCTTGAACGACCATTTATTATGAATATCCAATAAAAACAGATAGATAGATTATTTTTCTGCTTGTTACAGCAAATCTTCCCAGCAATTGCCGCCTTACTGAACACTCGTTTAGTATGGCCTCAAGTCGCATCACCTCAGACCAATCACAATAATTCGAGGACTCGCATGACTACTCACGATTCTCTGCTCAGTCAGGTCGAAGCCGGCGTTGCCTGGATCACCCTCAATCGCACCGCCCAGCGCAATGCGCTGGACATCCCGACCCTGAAAAACCTGCACGCCTTGCTCGACGCTTTCAACGCTGATCCCGCGGTGCGCGTGGTGGTGTTGACCGGCAGCGGCCGCAGCTTCTGCGCCGGTGCCGACCTGGCTGAATGGGCCGAAGCCGAAGCGCGTGGCGCCCTGGAAACCTACGGCTGGACCGAAACCGCCCACGCCCTGATGACCCGCCTGCACAGCCTGGACAAACCGACCATCGCCGCCATCAACGGCACCGCCGTCGGCGCCGGCATGGACCTGACCCTGTGCTGCGACCTGCGCATCGCCGGGCAATCGGCGCGGTTCAAGGCCGGCTACACCAGCATGGCCTACTCGCCAGACGCCGGCGCCAGTTGGCACCTGCCACGGCTGATCGGCACCGAGCAAGCCAAGCGCCTGTTGTTCCTCGACGAACTGTGGGGTGCCGACCGCGCCCTGGCCGCCGGCCTGGTCGGCGAAGTTTGCGCCGACGATCAACTGCTGACGGTCACCAGCGAGCTCGCCGCCCGCCTGGCTGCCGGACCGACCTTTGCCTTCGCCCAGACCAAAAAGCTCATGCGCGAAGGCGCCGACCGTAGCCTGGCCGAACAACTGCAAGCGGAACTGGCCGCCGGCCTGCTGTGCGGTCGCAGCGAAGACGGCAACGAAGCCTTGCGCGCCGCCACGGAAAAACGCCCGGCACGCTTTATCGGTCGCTAAGCCTTGGCAAACCTCTAACAGCATACGAACAACAGGTAGCAGCATGAATTTCCAACTGACCCAAGAACAAGAAATGTTGGTGGACTCGGTACGCAGCTTCGTCGAGAAGGAACTGCTGCCCTATGAAACCGAGGTCGACCGCGCAGACGAAGTCTCCCCGGAACTGGCCGCGCAGATCCGTGGCAAGGCGATCGCCGCCGGTTTCTATGCCTTCAACATGCCCGAAGAGGTGGGCGGTGGTGGCCTCGATTACCTGTCCCAGGCACTGATCGAACGTGAGCTGTCCAAAGTCTCCTGGGCGCTGCACGTCTTCGTCGCACGACCTTCGAAGATCCTCATGGCCTGCAAAGGCGAGCAGATCAACGACTACCTGCTGCCATGCATCCAGGGCGAGAAAATCGACTGCTTCGCCCTGACCGAACCGGGTGCCGGTTCCGATGCCAACGCGATCAAGACCCGCGCCGTGCGTGAGGGCGACGACTTCGTGCTCAACGGCAGCAAGCACTTCATCAGTCACGCCGGCCACGCCGATTTCGCCATTGTTTTCGCCGTCACCGACACCTATGAACACAACGGCAAGAAACGCAACGCCGTGACCTCGTTCCTGGTCGACCGCAACACCCCGGGCATGACCATCCGCCGTGGACCGAAGTGTGTGAGCAACCGTGGTTATCACACCTTCGAAATGTTCTTTGACGACTGCCGTGTACCGGCCTCCAAAGTGCTGGGCGAAGTCGGCAAGGGTTGGGACGTGGCCAACGCCTGGCTCACCGCAGGCCGGGTGATGGTTGCCGCCAACTGCGTCGGACAGGCGCAACGGGCACTGGACGTGTCGCTGCAATGGGCGGCGGATCGCAAGCAATTCGGCCAGCCGATCGGCACCTACCAAGGGGTGTCGTTCAAGTTGGCCGACATGGCGACGCAAATCCGCGCCGCCGAACTGCTGACCCTGCACACCGCCTGGAAAATGGACCAGGGCACCATGACCGATGGCGAGGCCGGCATGGCCAAGCTGTTTGCCAGCGAAGTGCTCGGCCGCGCGGCCGATGAGGCGGTGCAGATCTTTGGCGGCATGGGCCTGATGGACGAAGGTCCGGTGGAACGTATCTGGCGTAACGCGCGGATCGAGCGGATCTGGGAAGGCACCTCGGAAATCCAGCGCCACATCATTTCCCGCGAACTGCTGCGGCCGCTGCTGCGCTGATCGCCCGGAGAATTGCCATGTCCCAGACCATTCGTGACAACCTCAAGCGCATGCTCGCGCCACGCCACGTGGCCTTTGTCGGCGGCCGCAGCATGGCTCGCGCCCTCAAGCGCTGCGCCGAGGGCGGCTACCCAGGCCAGATGTGGCTGGTCAACCCGCAGCACGACAGCCTTGAAGGCGTGCCTTGCGTGCGCAACATTGCCGATTTGCCCTGCGGGCCGGACGCGGTGTTTATCGCCACCAACCGCGACCTGACCCTGACCTGTGTCGCTGAACTGGCAGCCATCGGCACCGGCGGCGCGATCTGCTATGCCTCGGGTTTTGCCGAAACAGGCGCCGAAGGCCAGGCCCTGCAACAGCAACTGCTGGAGGCCGCGGGCGACATGGCCTTGCTCGGCCCCAACTGCTACGGCCTGCTCGACTACCTGCACAGCAGCGCGCTGTGGCCGGTGGCTCACGGCGGCAAAGCGGTGGAGAAGGGCGTGGCGGTGCTGACCCAGAGCGGCAACTTCGCCTACAACCTGTCCATGAGCGACCGCTCGCTGCCGGTGGCCTACATGGCCTCGGTCGGCAATCAGGCGCAACTGGGGGTGGCGGAACTGATGGACGTGTTGCTCGACGAGCCGCGTGTCACCGCCATCGGCCTGCACCTGGAAGGCCTGAAGAATGTCCCGGGATTCGCTCGTGCCGCGCACAAGGCGCTGGAGAAGGGCATCCCGATCATCGCGCTGAAAACCGGTGTGTCGCAGATCGGTGCCGAACTGGCCTTGAGTCACACCAGTTCGTTGTCCGGTTCCGATGCGCTGTACGACGCGCTGTTCGATCGCCTCGGCGTGATCCGCGTCAGCGGCCCGGTGAGTTTCGTCGAAACCCTGAAGGCGGCGGCCTGCGGCAACTTGCCGGCGGGCAATAGCCTGATCGCGCTGGCCTGTTCCGGTGGTGATGCCGGCTTGATTGCCGACTACGCCGAACGCAATGAGCTGGCGCTGCCGAAACTTGACCAAGGTCAGGTCGACGAGCTCGCCCAGGTCCTGCCGACCTACGCCAACCTGGTCAACCCGCTGGATTTCACCACCGCCATCTGGGGCGACGGCGAAGCCCTGGACCGCATGCTGGACAGCGCCCTGCGCACCGAAGCGGATGCGGCGATGCTGGTGCTCGACTACCCGGCGCAGTTCACCGGCGAGCGCAAGGAATGCGACCTGCTGCTGGACCTTTACTGCAAGGCGCTGGAGCGCCACGGCAAGACCGGTTTCGTCACCTCGGCGTTCCCGGAACTGCTGCCGCCGCACGCCCGCGAGCGTTTGCATGCCCAGGGCGTGGCGGCATTGCAGGGCGTCGAAGACGGCTTGGCGGCGTGGGGGCGCATCGCCGGTTACCAACGCAAGCGCCAGGCATTGCTGGCGCTCGGCGAATCGGCACTGGTGCCGCTGTGCCCGCAAGCGCTGGAAGGCGAAGGGCAATTGCTCAATGAATGGGATTCCAAGCAGGCCTTGCGTGCCTTTGGCCTGCCGACGCCCAACGGCGTGTTGAGCACACCGGAAAATGCCCTGAAGGACGCCGCGGCGCTGGGCTATCCGTTGGTGGTCAAAGCCGTCAGCGCGCAACTGCCGCACAAGACCGAAGCCGGTGCCGTGGCACTGAACCTCAAGGACGACAAGGCCTTGAGCGCCGCGCTGGACAAGATGCGCGCCAGCATCAAGGCCTACGCGCCGCAGGTGGCCTTCGATCAACTGCTGCTGGAACCCATGGCCAAACCGCCATTGGCCGAGCTGATTGTCGGCATCAAGCGCGAAAACGATTTCGGCCTGGCCCTGGTGATTGGCGCCGGCGGGATTCTGGTGGAGTTGCTCAAGGACAGTCGCAGCCTGCTGCTGCCGACCACCGACGGCGCGATCCGCCAGGCCTTGCTGGGCCTGCGCAGTGCCCCGTTGCTGCAAGGTTTCCGCGGTCGCCAGGCGGCGGATCTCGACGCGCTGGTGGCGGCAATCCGCGCCGTGGCCGACTACGCCTGCGAAAACGCCGCGCAGTTGCTGGAACTGGATGTGAACCCATTGTTGGTCGGTGCCGATGGCACGACCGCGGTCGATGCGTTGATTCGCATCGCCCATGTGTGAGGACCTAAACATGCAAAGCAAAACCTTGACCGGTGGCCAGGCGCTGGTGCGCCTGCTGGCCAACTACGGCGTCGATACCGTGTTCGGCATTCCCGGCGTCCACACCCTGGAGCTGTATCGCGGCCTGCCCGGCAGCGGCATCCGTCACGTGCTGACCCGCCACGAACAAGGCGCCAGTTTCATGGCCGACGGCTATGCCCGGGTCAGTGGCAAACCCGGGGTGTGCTTCGTCATTACCGGCCCCGGTGTGACCAACGCCGCCACCGGCATCGGCCAGGCCTACGCCGATTCGATCCCGATGCTGGTGATTTCCAGCGTCAACCACACGGCCAGCCTGGGCAAGGGCTGGGGCATCCTCCATGAATGCCAGGATCAGCGCGCAATGACCGCACCGATCACCGCGTTCTCGGCAGTGGCCTTGACTGCCGAAGACCTGCCGGAGCTGGTCGCCCGTGCCTATGCGGTGTTCGACAGCGAGCGTCCGCGCCCGGTGCACATTTCGGTGCCGCTGGACGTGCTGTCGGCAGCCGTGGCGCGTGACTGGAGCAACGAGGTGGTGCGCCGTCCGGGGCGTGGTCCGGCATCCGCCACTGCAATCGATCAAGCCGTGGCCAAGCTCAACGGCGCGAAACGACCGATGATCATCGCCGGTGGTGGTGCACTCAAGGCCACTTCGCAGCTGCAAGAGATCAGCACCCGACTCGCTGCGCCGCTGTTCACCAGCGTCGCCGGCAAGGGCTTGCTGCCACCGAATGCGCCGCTCAACGCCGGCTCCTCGCTATGTGTGGAACCGGGCTGGAACCTGATCGCCGAGGCCGACGTGGTGCTGGCGGTCGGTACCGAAATGGCCGACACCGACTTCTGGCGTGAACGCCTGCCGCTCAACGCCGAACTGCTGCGGGTGGACATCGATCCGCGCAAGTTCAACGACTTCTACCCGTGCGCCGTGGCCTTGCATGGCGATGCGCAACAAACCCTCTGTGGCTTGCTTGAGCGCTTGCCGTCCGAGGTGCGTGATGCCAGCGCTGCGATTGCCTCGGTCAGCGCACTGCGTGAAGCGGTCAAGGCCAGCCATGGTCCGTTGCAATCGATTCATCAGTCGATTCTTCAGCGCATTGGTGAAGAACTGCCGGAAAACGCTTTCATCAGCACCGACATGACCCAACTGGCCTACACCGGCAACTACGCCTTCGACTCGCAGGCCCCCCGCAGCTGGTTGCACCCGACCGGCTACGGCACCTTGGGTTACGGCCTGCCGGCCGGCATCGGCGGCAAGTTCGGTGCGCCGCAGCGGCCTGGCCTGGTGCTGGTCGGCGATGGCGGTTTCCTCTACACCGCGCAGGAACTGGCGACGGCCGTCGAGGAACTGGACAGCCCGCTGGTGGTGTTGCTGTGGAACAACGACGCACTGGGGCAGATCCGTGATGACATGCTCGGCCTGGACATCGAGCCCATCGGCGTATTGCCACGCAACCCGGATTTCGCTGCCCTCGCGCGTGCGTTCGGCTGCACCGTAACCCAGCCGCAAAGCCTCGCGGAGTTGCAGACCGACCTGCGCCACGGCTTCAAGCGCAACGGCGTGACCCTGATCGAACTCAAGCATGCCTGCGCGCACTGATCTGTATTTCAAGGGGATGAAGCCATGCGCTTTTCCGATCTGACTCAACGTATCGCCGGTGACGGCGCTGCCGCCTGGGATATTCATTACCGCGCGCTGGCCCTGCTGGAGCAGGGCAAGGACATTCTGCTGCTGTCAGTGGGCGACCCGGATTTCGACACGCCACAACCCATCGTCCAGGGCGCCATCGACAGCCTGTTGGCCGGCAATACCCATTACGCCGAGGTTCGCGGCAAACGCGCCTTGCGTGAGGCCATCGCCAAGCGCCACCGCCAACGCAGTGGGCAGTCGGTGACAGCCGACGAAGTCACGGTACTGGCCGGCGCCCAGTGCGCGCTGTTCAGCGTGGCCCAGTGCGTGCTCAACCCGGGCGATGAGGTGATCGTCGCCGAGCCGATGTACGTCACCTACGAAGCGGTATTCGGCGCTTGCGGCGCCAAGGTCGTGCCGGTGCCGGTGCGTTCGGAAAACGGATTCCGCGTGCTGCCCGAAGACGTCGCTACCCGCATCACTCCGCGTACCCGTGCACTGGCGCTGAACAGCCCGCACAACCCGTCCGGTGCAAGCCTGCCGCGCACTACCTGGCAAGCCCTGGCCGAGCTGTGCATCGCCCATGACCTGTGGCTGATTTCCGACGAGGTCTACAGCGAACTGCTGTTCGAAGGCGAACACGTCAGCCCGGCGAGCCTGCCGGGTATGGCCGAGCGCACCGCGACCCTCAACAGCCTGTCGAAATCCCACGCCATGACCGGGTGGCGGGTCGGTTGGGTGGTGGCGCCGCCGTCCCTGGCCGCGCACCTGGAAAACCTCGCGCTGTGCATGCTCTACGGTTCACCGGACTTCGTTCAGGATGCGGCGGTCGTGGCGCTGGAAAGCGACCTGCCGGAACTGGACGCCATGCGCGAAGCCTATCGCCAGCGTCGCGACCTGGTGTGCGAGCACCTGGCGGATTGCCCGGGCGTGCGCGCCTTGAAGCCCGATGGCGGGATGTTCGTGATGCTCGATATCCGTGAAACCGGGCTCAGCGCCCAGGCGTTCGCTGATCGTCTGCTCGATCGCCACGGCGTTTCGACACTGGCCGGTGAAGCCTTCGGCCCGAGTGCGGCCGGGCACATTCGCCTCGGCCTGGTGGTTGGCCCCGAACCTTTGCGCGATGCCTGCCAGCGCATCGCCCGTTGCGCCCATGAATTGATGGAGGCTCGGCTTCATGCTTAACCACAAAGCTTTGTTTATCGATGGACGCTGGCAAACCCCGTCCGGCCAGGGCAGCGCCGAGGTGATCAACCCGGCGAACGAAGAAGTGGCCGGCAGCGTGCCGCTGGGCGATGAACGCGATGTTGACAATGCCGTCGCCGCTGCACGCCGGGCCTTTGGTCCATGGTCGCGCACCCCGTCGAGCGTGCGTGCCAGCTACATCCGCGCCTTGGCAGATCAACTGAAGACCCGCGCCGATGAAATGGCCTCGGTGATCACCACTGAACTGGGGATGCCGGTGCAATGGTGCCGTTCGGTGCAAGTGGACGGACCGATCGTGGGGCTTGAGCAATACGTCGAGCTCGCGGGCCTGATGGACGAAGTGCGCGAAGTCGGCAACTCGCTGGTGATTCGCGAGGCGGTGGGCGTCTGTGCGTTCATCAATCCCTGGAACTACCCGCTGCACCAGTTGATCGGCAAGCTCGCCCCGGCGCTCGCTGCGGGTTGCACGGTGGTGGTCAAGCCAAGTCAGGAAACCCCGTTACACGCGTTTCTGCTGGCCCAGATGATCGAAGACATCGGCCTGCCGGCCGGGGTGTTCAACCTGGTCAGCGGACCGGGTTCCAAGGTCGGTGAAGCCCTGGCCAAGCACCCGGACGTGGACATGGTGTCGTTCACCGGTTCCACCGGCGCGGGCGTTCGAGTCTCACAGGCAGCCGCACCTTCGGTGAAGCGCGTATGCCTGGAGTTGGGCGGCAAGTCGGCGTTGCTGATTGCCGCAGATGCCGATCTTGCGGCTGCGGTGCGCTACGGCGTACAGGACGTGATGATCAATTCCGGCCAGACCTGCACCGCCTTGACCCGCATGCTGCTGCCGGCCAGTCGTTATGTCGAGGCGCTGGAGATTGCGCTGGAGGAAACCCTGAGCCTGAAGATGGGCGATCCGCTGGATTCGCAGAGCTTCCTCGGCCCGATGTGTTCCGCCGGGCAACGTCGCACCGTGCTCGATTACATCAGGATCGGCCAGGAAGAGGGCGCACGCCTGCTGTGCGGTGGCAATGCGGCGTCGGACTTCGAGCGCGGCTACTACGTCAGCCCGACGCTGTTTGCCGATGTCGACAACAGCATGCGTATCGCCCAGGAAGAAATCTTCGGCCCGGTTTTGTGCCTGATTCCTTATGACGACGAGGCGCAGGCGATCCAGATTGCCAACGACTCGCCGTTCGGCCTGTCCAGCGGTGTCTGGGCCGGCAGCACCGAGCGTGCCCTGCAATTGGGCCGGCAACTGCGCGCCGGTCAGTGTTTCCTCAACGGCGCGGCATTCAACTATCAGGCGCCGTTCGGCGGCTACAAACAATCCGGCAACGGGCGTGAATGGGGGGAAGAGGGGCTCAGCGAATTCGTCGAAGTGAAGGCGATCCAGGTGTGACTGTTGGCGATTCAAAGGTTTTGCGCACCGGGCCCTGGCCCGGTGTCTTGCGTGGTTTTGAACCGGTATTCCATTAGTTTTTGATCAGGGGCAATGCAATGAGCGATAACAAAAACAAAATTACTCAAGCGAACCATGAATTCAGTTTTCCGCGCCGTGACTTTTTGAAGTTCAGCGCAGCCGCTGCGGCAATCGCCGGGGCGTTCACCATGGGCTTGCCGTTTGGCGCCATGGCTGCCGAGGCGACGCCAAAAGCCGGTGGCGTGCTGCGTTTGGGCCTGGCTGGCGGCAGCACCACCGACTCCAAGGACCCCGGTTCCTGGAGCGATACCTTCACCTTCGTCGGCTTCTCGGCGGTCTATAACACCCTGACCGAAATTGCCGTGGACGGCACGGCGATCCCGGAACTGGCCGAAAGCTGGACCTCGACCCCCGATGCACGCGTCTGGACCTTCAAGCTGCGCCAGGGCGTGACCTTCCACAACGGCAAGAGCCTGACCGCCGATGACGTGGTCGCGTCGATCCAGCATCACCTTGGCGAGAAATCCACCTCGGCGGCCAAGACCGTGCTGGGCGACGTGGCCAAGGTCAGCGCCAATGGCAGCGACAGCGTGGTGTTCGAGCTGCACTCGGGCAACGCCGATTTCTCCTATGTGGTCGCCGATTACCACCTGGTGATCATGCCGAGCAAGGACGGCACGCCGGACTGGCAGGCCGGCGTCGGCACCGGCGGCTATCGCCTCAAGGACTTCGAGCCGGGCGTGCGCATGACCCTGGAACGCAGCCCCGATTACTGGAAGGCCGGGCGGGCGCACTTCGCCAGTGCCGAGTTGATCGCCATCGCCGACGGCGCAGCGCGGGTCAACGCACTGGTTACCGGGCAGGTGGACGTGATCAACAAGGTCGACCTCAAGACCGTGGCGCTGCTCAAGCGCAACCCGAACCTGATCATCGAAGAAACCAAGGGCGCCCAGCACTACACCTTCCCGATGCTCACCGACAGCCAGGTGTTCCAGAACAACGACGTGCGCCTGGCGATGAAGCACGCGATCAATCGCGAAACCCTGCTGGCGTCGGTGCTGCACGGCTATGGCCTGGTGGGCAACGATCACCCGATCCAGCCCGGCAGCCGCTTCATCAACACCGCACTGGAACAACGCACATACGATCCGGACAAGGCGCGCTTCCACCTGAAACAGGCCGGCCTGGATTCGCTCAAGGTCCGCCTGCAGGCCTCAGACGCGGCGTACACCGGGGCAGTGGATGCCTCGGTACTGTTCAAGGAGCAGGCCCGTGCGGCGGGGATCGACATCGATGTGGTGCGCGAGCCCGCCGACGGTTTCTTCTCCAACGTCTGGATGAAGCAACCCTTCACCACCTCGTTCTGGTACAGCAGCCTGACCGCCGACCGCATGTTCAGCATCGGCTACGCCAAGGGCGCGGCGTGGAACGAAACCCATTGGGACAACCCGCGTTTCAACCAGCTGCTCAACGCCGCCCGGGGCGAGATGAACGACCCGCTGCGCCGCGAGATGTACAACGAAATGCAGTCCCTGTGCCGGGATGACGGCGGAGCGATCGTGCCGCTGTTCGCCAGCTCGGTGGCGGCGCGTTCCAATCGCGTGGTGCACGGCGGGCAGACCGCGCCCTATGGCGAACTCGACGGCTTGCGCGTAATCGAGCGCTGGTGGCAGGCGTAAGCGTCCGCCAAAACAATGAAGAACCCCTGTAGGAGCGAGCCTGCTCGCGATGGCGTCGGCACAGTCAAAATCGATGTTGTCTGATCCACCGCTATCGCGAGCAGGCTTACTCCTACAGGGGTAATTCGCGGTCTTCCAAGGCGTGCCCAATCCAAGGAACTGCACGATGAGAAGTATTTTCAAGCTGTTAGGGCAGCGCCTCGCGTTAGGCCTGCTTTCGCTATTCGCGGTATCAGTCATCATCTTCCTCGCCGTCGGCCTGCTCCCCGGCGATATCGCCCAGGCCATGCTCGGTCAGTCCGCCACCCCGGAAACCGTGGCGGCCTACCGCGCGCAACTGGGCCTGGACCTGCCGCCCCTGACCCGTTTCGGGCACTGGATCTGGCAATTGCTGCACGGTGACCTCGGCGTGTCGCTGGCCAACCAGCGGCCGATCGCCGAACTGGTCGGCACGCGGTTGGGCAACACCTTCAGCCTGGCGCTGTTGGCAGCCCTGGTGTCGGTGCCTTTGGCGTTGTTGCTGGGCATGCTCGCGGCGTTGTATCGCAACAGCTGGTTCGACCGCCTGCTCAATACCTCGGCCTTGAGCGCGGTGTCGTTCCCCGAGTTCTTCGTCGCCTACATCCTGATTCTGGTGTTCGCGGTGAAGCTCAACTGGTTTCCGAGCATTTCCAACCTCTCGCCGAACGCCAGTCTGGGTGAGGTACTGGAACGTTCGGTGCTGCCGGTGGCGACCCTGAGCCTGGTGGTGATCGCGCAGATGATGCGCATGACCCGCGCCTCTTTGATCAACCTGTTGGCCAGTCCGTACATCGAAATGGCCCGGCTCAAGGGCATCAGCCAGTCGCGCATCATCTTCCGCCACGCCTTGCCCAATGCCCTGGCGCCGATCGTCAACGTGGTGGCGCTGAACCTGGCGTACCTGGTGGTCGGCGTGGTGGTGGTCGAGGTGGTGTTCGTCTATCCGGGCCTCGGCCAGTTGCTGGTGGACTCGGTGGCCAAGCGCGACATCCCGGTGGTCCAGGCCTGCAGCCTGATCTTCGCTGCCACCTACATCCTGCTCAATACCAGCGCCGACGTGCTGTCGATTGCCAGCAACCCACGCCTGATGCATCCAAAGGGGTAGACCATGAGCCTGCTTAAACAACTGGTCCGGGCGCCGCTGAGTGCGAAGTTCGGATTGCTGGTGATCGTTGTGTACATTCTGGTGGCGCTGTTCGCCGAGGTTTTGGCGCCGTTCGGCGAAACCCAGGTGGTGGGCGAGGGCTTCGCGCCGTGGGGCGGGCAATTCCTATTGGGCACCGATAACCTGGGGCGCGACATGTTCAGCCGCCTGGTCTATGGCGCGCGCAATACCCTGGGCATCGCCTTCCTGACCACGGTGCTGGCGTTCCTGCTCGGTGGCACCTGCGGCCTGATCGCGGCGATCAAGGGCGGTGCGGTCGATCAGGGCCTGTCGCGCGTGGTGGACATCCTCATGGCCATTCCGCAATTGATCTTTGCCTTGCTGATTCTCAGTGTGGTCGGCACCACGGCCACCTCGCTGGTGCTGGTGATCGCGCTGCTGGATGCGACCCGGGTGTTTCGCCTGTCGCGCGCCGTGGCAATGAACGTGGTGGTGCAGGACTTCGTCGAGGCCGCGCGCCTGCGCGGTGAAGGCCTGTGCTGGCTGGTGACCCGCGAGGTACTGCCCAACGCAGCGGCGCCGCTGATTGCCGAATTCGGCCTGCGCTTCTGCTTCGTGTTCCTGTTCATCAGTGCGCTGTCGTTCCTCGGCCTGGGCATCCAGCCACCGACCGCCGACTGGGGCAGCATGGTGCGCGACAACGCCGTGCTGATCACCTTCGGCGACATCAGTCCATTACTGCCCGCCCTGGCCGTGGCCCTGATCACGGTCAGCGTCAACTTCGTCGTCGACTGGATGCTGCACAAATCCAGCGGCCTCAAGGAGTGCTGAACATGACGACATCCAAACCTTTGCTGGAAATTCGCAACCTGCACATCGAAGGTCACTACGAGGACGCCTGGCATCCACTGATCAAGGGCATCGACCTGACCCTGCAACGCGGTGAGGTGCTGGGGCTGATCGGTGAGTCCGGGGCGGGCAAATCGACCCTGGGCCTGTCCGCCATGGGCTACACCCGCGACGGCTGCAAGATCACCGGCGGTACGGTGCATTTCGACGGCATCGACCTGCTCAAGGCCAAACCCGAAGCCTTGCGCAAACTGCGCGGCCTGCGCATCGCCTACGTCGCGCAGAGTGCGGCAGCCTCGTTCAACCCGGCCCATCGCTTGATCGATCAGCACGTGGAATCGGCGGTGAAGAACGGCGGCATCAGCCGTGAACAGGCCATGCGCGAGGCGGTGGAGTTGTATCGCGTGCTGCGCCTGCCCAACCCCGAACAGATCGGCCAGCGTTACCCGCACCAGGTCTCCGGCGGCCAGCTGCAACGGGTCATGACCGCCATGGCGATGGCCTGCCACCCGGACCTGATCATCTTCGACGAACCGACCACCGCGCTCGACGTCACCACCCAGATCGAAGTGCTGGCGGCGATTCGCGATGCGGTGAAGACCTACGGCAGTGCGGCGATCTACATCAGCCACGACCTGGCGGTGGTGGCGCAGATGGCCGACCGCATCATGGTGCTGCGCCACGGCAAACTGGTGGAGGAGGCCGAGACCCGCAAGATGCTCGGCGATCCGCAAGAGGACTACACCAAGTCATTGTGGGCGGTGCGCAGTTTCCGTACCGAACCCAAACCCTGTCCGCAACAGGAAAAACCGCTGCTGGAACTGCGCAACAGCTGCGCCAGCTACGGCCAGCAACCGGTGCTGCATGACGTGTCCTTGAAGCTGTATCGCGGCCAGACCCTGGCGGTCATCGGAGAATCCGGCAGCGGCAAAAGCTCCACGGCGCGGTTGATCACCGGTTTGTTGCCACCGACTTACGGGCAAGTGCTGTATGACGGCGAGCCGCTGCCCGCGGACTTTCGCCAGCGCAGCAAGGAGCAACTGCGCCGTGTGCAAATGATTTACCAGATCCCGGACACGGCGCTGAACCCGCGCCAGCGCATCGTCGACATCATCGGCCGGCCGTTGACCTTCTACCTGGGGCTCAGGGGCAAGGCCATGCGCGCGCGGGTGGCCGAATTGCTGGAAATGATCGAACTCGATCCCGCGACCTTCATGGAGCGCCAGCCCCGGGAGTTGTCCGGTGGACAAAAGCAACGAATCTGCATCGCCCGGGCCCTGGCCGCCGATCCACAACTGATCATCTGCGACGAAGTCACCTCGGCCCTCGATCAACTGGTGGCCGAAGGCGTGCTCAAGCTGCTCAACCGCATTCAGCAACAGCTCGGCGTGGCGTACCTGTTCATCACCCATGACGTCGCCACCGTGCGCGCGATTGCCGACGAAGTGCTGGTGATGCAACGGGGCAGGGTGGTGGATCACGGCTCGCGCAGTGCTATTTTCACGCCACCGCACCAGGATTACACCGGCCTGCTGTTTTCCTCCGAACCGCAAATGGACCCCGACTGGCTCGACCGCCTGCTGGCCAGCCGCGCCACCCCGAATTCAAACCCTATGCTGGAAAAAGTCTAAGGAACCCCCATGAAAGTACTGATCGTCCACGCTCATCCAGAGCCACAATCCTTCACCGCCGCCTTGCGCGACCAGGCCGTTGCCACGCTTGAAGCCCAGGGCCACGAAGTGCAGGTCAGCGACCTGTACAAAATGAACTGGAACCCGGTGGCCAGCGCCGATGATTTCTCTTCGCGGGAAAATCCCGAGTACCTGGTCTATGCGCTGGAGCAACGCCTCGGTGTGAAAAGCCAGTCGCTGGCACCGGACATCCAAGCCGAGCTGGACAAACTCCTGTGGGCCGACCTGTTGATCCTCAACTTCCCGATCTTCTGGTTCTCAGCCCCGGCCATGCTCAAGGGCTGGATCGACCGGGCGCTGGTGTCGGGCATCTGTTATGGCGGCAAGCGCTTCTATGATCAAGGCGGTCTGGCCGGCAAAAAGGCATTGGTCACCGTGACCCTGGGTGGGCGTGAGCACATGTTCGGTGAGGAGGCGATCCATGGTCCGTTGCAGGACATGCTGCGGCCGATTTTGCGCGGGACGTTGGCGTATGTCGGGTTTGATGTGCTGGAGCCGTTTGTGGCCTGGCATGTGCCGTACATCAGCGATGAGGCACGGCAGCAATTTCTGGTTGATTACGGCCTCCGGCTGCAGCATCTGAGTGATGATCAGCCGCTGGTGTTTCCGAAACTGTCGCAGTTTGATGAACAGTTGTACCCATTGGAAAAATAGGCTTTGCCTAATATCTGACCGTTAGATTCCCACGCCGTTGCGTGGGAATGTTTTCTGCGTTTCAACTAAGTAAGCGCTCTAAGTGTGAAAATTTTGCTTTGTTCAGCTTCAGTGAAACGGCGTAAACCCAAGCCAAACCCAAAGTCATCGTCTATAACTTCTCCTAAAAAACGGACCTTGATTCCAGCTCTCGGAATTTGAACAGGCAAGATTCCGAGCGCCATGCCGCCGCCTATTCTCTGGATATTGTGTTCCCGTATATAGACAATTGACGCGCCCGTCCCGCCAGTAATAGAGTATCCGTTCGCACCGGCGGTTTGAGTTACCAAGCTTACTTCATGAAGTTTATTAGGTAATTTCCTAGCAGAATGGTAAACGATATCTTTCATTCCTGAGGACGTTCGCGCTAATGCGGTCATGTCGCTTCCTGGTAGTCGTTGCACTATATTCTCAAGCAAATGCGGTGCTCGTTTCAAACTTTCAAACAGTCCCGTCGGCGTAAGTATAACGGTGTTGCTGGCTGTGAACGCAGGGGTAATTATTTCGTTAGCGGCGCTCAAAGTAGGTTTTATAGTGTTACCAATGTTACTGGTTTTCTTAATGACCGCTTGTGCCATTTCAGCAAGAGTTGGGACGTGCCCGTTGGGGTCCGATAGATTGACGGGATCGCCTAAGCAATACGAATACGAATTCAATCCTCCCTTCCCAAACGGACTCAAGCTGTCAGGGCTATTGAACCGCATCAACACCGGATTAAACGCCCGATACCCGTTACCCAACAAATAATGCCCGGTCTCAGGGTCTGGTCGTTCGCCATTGAATCCCAGCAAACTGAGCAGGCCACTCAATGCAGTCCGATGTCCGTAGGGACTGTAGGCGCTGGCTTGTCGTTCGCCGTCTTTCTTGAGTGTATGCAGTACCGAGCGTTGCACGTCGGTAGCCAATAAAGTGGTGTCGAGCGCATTGTTTTCATATTGTCGCTGCGCCAACAAAAAATCACCGTGCTGGACGATGGAGTGCCCGATTGCACCCTGAATTTCGGTGGCCAGTCGGTTTTTGCAGCAAAAGCGATGGCGTTCCGGGGTATCCGACAGAGACTGGCTGGTCAGTTTATCCAGCGGATCGTAGCTATAGCGGATGAGCCAGGGTTGCTTTGGATTGGACATTGGGCGCTCCGAGGTTTCACGGTCTGGGAGGGCTTGAGTATCGAAGGGATTGTTGGAGACGGGAACTAGCAGAACTGATAGTCGAAAACCTGTGTACACCAGAAAACACTGTAGGAGCGAGGCTTGCCCGCGAAGAGGCCGGTAAATTCAACATCGATGTTGGCTGACCTGACGTCTTCGCGGGCAAGCCTCGCTCCTACAGTTTGATCTTCAGCGCGTTCAAATCCCCGCCCCATTGTTCTGAATACGCAAACACTGATGTCGCCGAGAATGGAATTGTTGGTGCAGTGGCCGGCTTGTAGCCTCCATCACGCCGAACACCGGGATCGGCCAACGATCCGGTGGAGCTCCAGCCAGGGCTCATCAAGACGTCCTGCCTTGCTTTCGGCCTTACGCCCCTTCGGGGGTTTGGCGCCTAATAAAAATAAGGAAGGCAGGTATGAGTATTCGTGCATGGGCTTGCGCTGCAACCCTGTTCGCCCCGGTTCTGGGTGCTGGCATGTTGTTTCCCTCAATGGCACGCGCCGCGGACGACCCGATGGGCTCGCTGGTGCGCGGGGTGTTTGGCGACAGCCTTGAGCGTGAGCACGGCATCAAGATCTACGGCTGGGGCCAGGCAGGTGTGATCTACAACAACAACGGCACGGATGACGTCAGCAAGCAAAGTTTCTTCAATACCGACGAAGGCGTGAACCTCAACCAGTTCGCCCTGGCCGTGGAGAAGAAACCCAAGAGCAATGTGGTCGGTCGTGTCGGACCGTTTCCCGGCCCCATGCCACAAGAAGCGGACTGGGGTTTCAACGTCACGGCCCTGTACGGCAAGGATGCGCGTTACTTCAAAACCTACGGTTGGGACGAAGACCTGGGCGTCAACCGCGAGAACAAGGCTGAAGATCCAGCGTTCACCATTGCCCAGGCCTACGTCGATTTCTATTTCCCGGTGCTCGGCGGTTCGGACCTGATGATCGGGATTTTCCACACACCGCTGGAAAATGAAATCGGCTTCGCCTTGCCATCGCCGGCACCGACGGACTTCTACTCGCACACCTATTCCTTCATGCATGGCCCGGCCAAGCATGCCGGTGCGCTGTACTCGTTCAAACTGCCATCGGCCCCCGGCGAAAGCATGCTGGGCTTCGAACTGGGCGTGGTGCAGGGCTGGAACAACCTGCAAGACCCCAACCATGACCCGGATGTCATCGCCAACGTACGCTGGCGTTCGGCGGATTTCAGCACCTGGATCGACTGGGAAAACATTTATGGCAACGGCGCCGGCGACAGCTTCGCCGAATGCAGTTGCGGCTCGCCGATACCGGCCGGCACCAAGGATGACGACTACAAGCGCCTGGCCTCTTACCTGACCTTGTCCCAGGTGCTCGACCCAAACAACCGCGTGGCACTGGAGCTGAACTATGGCACGCAGGAGCAGGGCGCTTTCGCCGGTTTCGCCAATAAAGGCGATGCCACTTGGTACGGCACCGATGTGAACTGGTATCACAAACTCAGCGAAAACCTGATGTGGAACAGCCGCGCCGAGTGGTTCTACACCGATGCGCCCGTACACGTGATGATGGCCAACATCGACCCGAACACAGGGATTCCCGACCCGACCTGGGGCAGTTTCTACGGCGTCACCACCAACCTGGCCTGGACCCCGACGCCCAACGTGCGCCTGCGTCCGGAGTTGCGCTACGACATCCATTCCGGCCCCGGCCGCGATGCCTACGCCGACGGGCAAAAGGACTCGCAGGTGGTTGCGTCCTTCGACGTCAGTTTCTTCTTCTAACCCGACGCTTTCGCTGACCCGACGTGATGGCGCTGCCCACACGTTGCGACCTTGTTCGTCCGGACTTTACCGGCCCGTCGCCGCACTGGAGCAATTTTCATGACAGACAACAACGATAAAAACCTGTTTGGCCGCGACGTTTCACGTCGTGATTTCCTGCGTGGCAGTGGTATCGCCGCCGGCGGGATCGCCTTGGCCAGCTTGCCATTCAACTTTGCCGTGGGCAGTGAACGGGTGATCAAGCTCGGCTACGTCAGCCCGCAGACCGGGCCACTGGCGCCGTTTGCCACCGCCGACAACTACATCATCGAATCGCTCAAGCAAACGCTGACGAACACCCTGACGGTGGCCGGCAAGCCGTACCGCCTGGAAGTCATCGTCAAGGACAGCCAGTCCAACCCCAACCGCGCGGCGGAGGTGGCGAGCGAACTGATCCTGTCGGACCAGGTCGACCTGATGCTGGTGTCGTCCACACCGGAAACCACCAACCCGGTGTCCGACCAATGCGAAATCAACGAAATCCCCTGCATTTCCACCGTGGCGCCCTGGCAGCCATGGTTCTTTACCCGAGGTGGAAAACCCGATCAGGGCTTTGAGTGGACCTACCACTTTTTCTGGGGCCTGGAAGATGTGATCGGCACCTACACCTCGATGTGGGGCGCCATGCAGACCGACAAAGTCATCGGCGGTCTGTTTCCCAACGACGGCGACGGCAATGCCTGGGGTGATTCGAAGCTCGGGTTTCCACCGGTGCTGGCGCAAAAGGGTTTCCAAATGGTCGACCCTGGTCGTTTCCAGAGCCTGACCGATGACTTCTCCGCGCAGATCGCCGCGTTCAAAAAGGCCGAGGTCGAGATCGTCACCGGTGTGGTCATTCCTCCAGACCTGACCACGTTCTGGACCCAGGCCCGCCAGCAGGGCTTCAAGCCCAAAGCGGTGTCGGTGGGCAAGGCGTTGCTGTTTCCCACGGCGGTCGAAGCGCTGGGCAAGGCGGGCAACAACCTGTCCACCGAAATCTGGTGGAGCCCCACGCATCCGTTCAGTTCATCGTTGACCGGCGCCAGTGCGGGGCAGCTCGCCCAGGGCTTCACCCAGGCCACCGGCAAACAGTGGACGCAACCGCTGGGCTTTGTGCACGCCCTGTTCGAACTGGCGGTGGACATCCTTCAGCGCACCGAAGAGATCGGCAACCCGAAGGCCGTACGTGACGCCTTGCTCAAGACCAACCTCAACACCGTCGTCGGGCCGATCAACTGGAACGGCGGGCCGGTGAAGAACGTCGCCAAGACGCCGCTGGTCAGTGGCCAATGGCGCCTGGGCCAAGACAACAAATACGACTTGATCGTGACCAGCAATGCCACCGCGCCGGCGATCCCGCTGGGCGGCGAGATGCAGGCCATTACGTATTGATCGCGCTCACGCAAGCAGGTGCTCCATGCAACAGCCACTTCTACAACTGAACGATGTGCACAAAAGCTATGGCTCGGTGAAGGTCACCGATGCCATGAGCCTGAGCCTGCAACCCGGCGAGGCCCTGGGCATCATTGGCCCCAACGGCGCGGGTAAAAGCACGCTGTTCAACCTGATCGCCGGTGGCGTGGCGGCGGACAGCGGCAGCATTCATTTCGAGGGTCGCAACGTCACCCGCGAGCCGGTGTTCAAGCGTTGCCAGCAAGGCATCGGCCGTTCCCACCAGATCCCGCATCCGTTCGTGAAAATGACCGTGTTCGAGAACCTGCTGGTGGGCGCCACCTTCGGCGCTCGGTTGCGTGACAAGGAGGCCAGCCAATGGTGCGCGCAAACCCTGGAACTGACGGGGCTGATGCGCAAGGCCAACGTGCTGGCCGGCTCGCTGACACTGCTCGACCGCAAGCGACTGGAAATGGCCCGCGCCTTGTCGACCCGGCCACGCTTGCTGTTGCTCGATGAAATCGCCGGTGGCCTGACCGAACCGGAATGCCTGGCACTGGTGGAAACCATCCAGGGCATCCACAAGGCCGGCGTCGCCATCATCTGGATCGAACACATCGTCCATGCCTTGCTGGCGGTGGTCAGCCGCCTGACGGTGATCAACTTCGGCGCCAAGCTGGCCGAAGGCGAGCCGCGCAGCGTCATGGCCGACCCACGCGTCCAGGAAATCTACATGGGCATCGGGAGCTGAGACATGACGACCCAAACAACCCTGCTGTCCATTGACCGACTCTGCGCCGGCTATGGCGACTTTCAAGCGCTGTTCGACATCAGCCTCACGCTGGATGAAGGCGAAACCGTGGCGATCATCGGCTCCAACGGTGCTGGCAAATCGACCTTCCTGCGCTCGCTGGCGGGGCAGATCAAGAACCAGGCGAATGCCATCACCTTCAGGGGCCAGCCCATCGGCGACCTGGCGGCCAACCAGGTGATAGCGCGCGGCATCGCCCTGGTGCCGGAAGGGCGAAAGCTGTTCCCGTCGCTGACCGTCGAGGAAAACCTGCAGATCGGCGGCTATAGCAAACGCCCGGGCCCCTGGACGCTAGCCCGTATCTATCAACTGTTTCCGGTTCTGGAAAAGCTGCGCAAGCGTCCCGGCACCGCGCTGTCCGGCGGTCAGCAGCAGATGGTTGCGATTGGCCGGGGCCTGATGGCCAACCCGCACTTGTTGTTGTGCGACGAAATCAGCCTGGGGCTGGCGCCGACCACGATCAAGGACATCTACGCCGCGCTGCCCTCGATCAAGGCTGACGGCACCACGGTGATTCTCGTCGAACAGGACATCAATCAGGCGCTGAGTGTCTGCGACCGTTTCTATTGCTTGCAGGAAGGGCGTGTGTCCCTGACCGGCCGGCCCGGGGACGTCGACAAGGCGCAAATCAAAGCCGCGTACTTTGGGGTTTAGTGATGGAATGGCTCAATACGCTTGTGCAGGGCATGTTGCTCGGTGGACTCTACGCAATGTTCGCGGTAGGGCTGTCACTGATGTTCGGCATCATGCGCCTGGTCAATATCGCCCATGGCGACTTCATCGTGCTGGCGTCGTACCTGGCGCTGATGGTGGTCAACCACCTGGGTTTCAGCCCGCTGGCAAGCCTGGTGATCGTCGTGCCGGTGATGTTCTGTCTTGGCTACCTGCTGCAACGCGGCTTGCTCAACCGCACACTCGGCCAGGACATTTTGCCGCCGCTGCTGGTGACCTTCGGTCTGTCGATCATCGTGCAGAACGTCCTGCTGCAGTTTTTCAGCGCCGACAGCCAGAAGTTGTCCCAGGGCGATCTGGAAGTCGCAAGTGTCGGCTTCGGTAGCCTCAGCGTGGGGATCATGCCGCTGATGGTGTTCGCCAGTGCACTGCTGATCATCGGCGGCCTGCAATTGCTGTTCTATAAAACCGCGTTGGGCCGTGCGTTCCGCGCTACCTCCGATGACCAGCAGACGGCACGGCTGATGGGCGTGAACAACGCCCACATCTTTGGCCTGGCCATGGCGCTGGCGATGGCGGTGGTGTCGATCGCCGGGGTGTTCCTGGCGATTCGCACCAGTTTCGATCCCACGGTGGGGCCGGCGCGTCTGTTGTACGGCTTTGAAGCAGTGATCATCGGCGGCCTGGGCAGCCTGTGGGGCACCCTGGCGGGCGGGGTGATTCTCGGCATCGCCCAGGCGCTGGGCGCGAAAATCGATCCTGGCTGGCAAATCCTCGCCGGTCACCTTGTGTTTCTGCTGATCCTGGTCGTGCGCCCGCGTGGCCTGTTTCCCCGGAGTGTCGACTGATGAATGCCTTGAATAATCCTGCGCTGGCTTACCGCGTACAGCGCACAACCACCAGCAGCCGGGTAGGCCTGTCATTGCTCGGCCTTTGCGTGCTGGTACTGATCAGCGCGCCATTGTGGGCCGATCGTGCCAGCCTGCGGCTGGTGGTGGAGTTCGCCTATTACCTGGCCCTGGCGCAAATGTGGAACCTGTTGGCGGGTTACGCCGGCATGGTTTCGGTCGGGCAGCAGGCGTTTGTCGGCTTGGGTGGGTACCTATTGTTCATGCTGTCGACGCAACTGGGGGTGCCGCCCTTGTTCGCCGTGTTGCTTTCGGGCGTGCTCGTCGCGCTGTTGGCGATTCCCACCGCACTGATCGTGTTCCGGCTGCGCGGCGCCTACTTTGCGATCGGCACCTGGGTGGTGGCTGAGGTCTTTCGCCTGGGACTGGCACAGATGAGCAGCCTGGGCGGCGGTTCCGGGCAAAGCCTGCCGGCGGCGATCGTACGGCAGATCGGCAATGACCGTGACGGGCGCGAGATGCTGATCTACTTCACCGCACTGGCGATCGCCATCGGCGCGGTGGCGCTGGTGTTCTTCCTGCTGCGTTCACGCCAGGGCCTGGCGCTGGCGTCGATCCGCGATTCCGAGCCGGCCTCCGGCAGCCTGGGTGTCAATACCTTCCGCACCAAGCTGATGGTGTACGTGTTGGCGGCCGGTTGCACCGGGGTGGTCGGGGCGCTGATCTTCCTGCAAAAGCTGAGGATCTCCCCGGATGCGGCGTTCAACCTGCAGGACTGGACGGCGGTGGTGATTTTCATCGTCATCATCGGCGGCATCGGCACCCTGGAGGGGCCATTGATCGGTACCTTGATCTATTTTGTGTTACGCGGATGCCTGGCCCAATACGGTGCCGTGTACATGATCATTCTGGGGGTGGTCGCGGTGGTGATGATGCTCAAGGCGCCGCAAGGGGTGTGGGGCCTGATCAGTGAACGGCTGGGTTGGCAGGTTTTTCCCATGCAGCGGCGGTTGTCGGTGCAACCCCGGCCATGACTACGCGTCCGGTATCTGGAGTGCGAGGTGCCGACAGGCTAACCTCGCTGTTCCTATAAGAACAAAAACATCCAGAGAACCTGCCCCCATGGATCGTTTACTCAGTGTCGAAGCCTTTGTGCGGGTTGCCGAAACCGGCAACTTCGCCAGGGCAGCCCAGCAACTGGGCGTGACCCGCTCGGTCATCACCCATCGCATCCAGCAGCTGGAGCAGTTCATCAATGCGCCGCTGTTCCATCGCAGCACGCGCCATGTGCGGCTTTCCGAGGTCGGGGAGACGTATTACAAGGAGTGCGCGGACATGGTCGCGAGTTTCAACTCGTTGACCGAACACATGCGCGAACTGCGCGCCAAACCCACCGGCAAACTGCGGGTGCAGATGCTGCCCGGGTTTGCCATCGGGCACTTCGGCCGCATGCTGGCCGAGTTCACGCGGCTGTACCCGGACATTGAAGTGGACGTGATCGTCAACGACCGGGTGGTGGACCCGATCGAAGAAGGTTTTGACGTGGCGTTCCAGATGTTCCCGCCGATGGCGGAAACCCTGATCGAGCGCAAATTGTTCAGCGTTCGCCGACTGTTCTGCATGTCCCCCGATTACGCCAGCGAGTTCGGCGTGCCGACCCATCCCCAGGAATTGCTGCAACACAAGATCGCCTTGTACGAGGGCTATCCGTCGCGCAACCGCTGGCTGTTCAACGGCGCAGACGAGCAGGTGGAGCTGAGCCTGCCGGGGCAGGTACGCTCGAACTCGGTGCACCTGTTGCGTGATTACGCGCAGACCGGCGTCTGTATTGTCTGCCTGCCGACGCTGGTGGCCAGCGACGACCTGCTCAGCGGGCGGCTGATTCCGGTGCTGCCCGAGTATTCGTTGTCTTCCTTCAACTTCTCCGCGGTGTATCCCGCGACCCAGCGCCGGGCCTTGAAAGTCCGTACGTTGATCGACTTCCTGGTGGAGAACTTCGGCGACGAGCCGTGCTGGGATAAGCCGTTGCTGGAGCGCGGCTGGGTTCGTTAAGAGACGCGCGCACACCTCTGTAGGAGCGAAGCTTGCTCGCGAAGGTGTGTCAGGCGACATCACCTCAGCTGACCCACCTTCGCGAGCAAGCTTCGCTCCTACAAGAAAGAGGTCGCTACCTCAGTGTTTGCGTTTCGCAAACACTGTTGTCGCCGGTCCTCTAATTGTCCCAAGGCCAGGCGCGACGTACTGTTGGCTCACTGTTACTACAACAACAAAACGGTGAGAACCCATGAGTAGCGCGGCAATCGAAACGGTCTTCGGCTCGCTGGACAAGTACACCAAGGGCTCGGTTGAAATCATCAGCGGCCAGGCCAGTCACTACGCGTTTTCCAACGTTTTCGAGGTGGCGGAAAAATCCTTTCCTTATGAAAAGGTCGTCGTCGGCCTCAACCTCGGCTACGTCATTGAGACCCTGCGCGCCGAGGGCCAGTCGCCCTGGTACACGGCCGCGCACGACGAATTCGCCATCGTCATGGACGGCGAAGTGCGGGTGGATTTCCTCAAGCTCGATGCGCCATTGACCGCAGGCGAGGGCACGCAACTGGCAGGCGAAGTGCCGGCGGGCAAACCCATGGGTTACGTCCTGCTCAAGCGCGGTCACCAGTGCCTGCTGCCGGTCGGCACCGCGTATCGCTTCGAAGCCAGTCGCCCTGGCGTGATCCTGCAGCAGACGATCAAAGGCCCGTTGTCGGTCGAGAAGTGGGCCGACATCTGCTTGAAGTGATCTGCCCAGTCGCCCCCGCCCACAATAACAAGAGGAATCCCGCCATGGCCATGCTTGAAACCGCAGCCCAAACGCCACTGTTCGCCGACGAAGACGTCCAGGCCAGCGCCGCCCATCCCGTCACCGGTTATCGCGCCTTCAAACTCGGCGCGTTCGAGCTGTCGCGCGACGAGTATTTCGCCCGCATCACCTGGCCTGCCAAAGGCCAGACCCGTTCGCACCTGATTCCGGCCGATGCCTTTCTGCGCGCCTTGATGCGCGATGTGGCCTGGGGCTTTTTCTACGGTTGGGTCAACTTCGACCACGTCATCGGCACCCGCAATTACTACGGCAAAGTCGACCTGTACGCCGGCACCTTCAATGGCACGCTCAAGGCGGCAGGGGTCAACTACACCGAAAATTTCGAAACGCCGCTGATCATGGCGACCTTCAAGGCGATCCTGCGCGACTGGACCAACGCCACTTTCGACCCGTTCGCCGCACCGGAAGAAACCGGCAGCGCATTCGGTCGCAAGAACGGCAACAACATCGAAGCCATCGAACGCTTTCGCATCGCCACCAAACGGATGCCCGGCCTGCCGGATGATTCGCCGCTGCGCAACGATCTGCCGGTCAACCGCCAGTTCATCGATGTGCCGCAGGACGAGCCGGAAATTCACGCTGCGGAAGGTTTCGAAGGCCAGTTGCATGCCTTCAACCTGCACAAGTACCTGTCGCGCTCCGACGTGACCTGGAACCCCTCGGTGACCTCGGTGTGCAAGGCCAGCCTGCTCTGCCCGACCACCGAAGAGTTCATCCTGCCGGTGTTCCATGGCAACGACCGGATCGAGTGGTTCCTGCAGTTATCGGACGAGATCATCTGGGATGTCGGCGACAAGGACGACGGCAACCCGCGCGCGCGCATCACCATGCGCGCCGGCGACATCTGCGCCATGCCGGCCGACATACGCCACCAGGGCTATTCGACCAAGCGCTCGATGCTGCTGGTCTGGGAAAACGCCACGCCGAACCTGCCGCAACGCTATGAAAGCGGCGAACTCAAGCCGTATCCGATCGAGTTCTAAGACCAAGGGTCTTGCCCGGCACCGCGCCGGGCCACGCTCTCAGCCATCCAGTCAGACACTGCGCCACAGACGCGGTGCGAGGAAACCATTATGCAAAATCAGCTCTATATCGATGGCCGCTTCGTCGATGCGGTCGGCGGCGGCACCATCGACGTGGTGTCGCCCCATGACGGCTCGTTGATCACCCGCATTGCCGCCGCCGAAGCCGCTGACATCGACCTCGCGGTGGCCGCCGCCAAGCGTGCGTTTCCAGCCTGGTCGGCCCTTGCCGCTGCCGAGCGCGGACGCCTGTTGCTCAAGCTGGCGGACAAAATCGAAGAATGCAGCGAAGAACTGGCGCAGCTGGAATCCTTGAACACCGGGCACCCGATCCGCGATTCCCGTGGCCTCGATGTGCCGCGCACCGCCGCGTGCTTCCGTTACTTCGGCGGCATGGCCGACAAGATCGAAGGCACGGTGATTCCGGTTGAAGCCGGGTTCCTCAATTACGTGCAACGCAAGCCGATCGGCGTGGTCGGGCAGATCGTGCCCTGGAACTTTCCGCTGATGTTCACCAGCTGGAAAATGGGCCCGGCGTTGGCGGCGGGCAACACCATCGTCATCAAGCCCTCGGAAATCACGCCGCTGTCGACCTTGCGCATTGTCGAGCTGATGAGCGAAGTCGGCTTCCCCAAAGGCGTGGTCAACGTGGTGCCGGGTTACGGCCATACCGCGGGCCAGGCTCTGGCCGAGCACCAGGACGTCGGCAAGATTGCCTTTACCGGCTCAACCGCCACCGGTCGACGGATTGTTGAAGCGTCGCAGGGCAACCTCAAGCGTATTCAACTGGAACTGGGCGGAAAGGGTGCGAACATTGTCTTTGAAGACGCCAATCTGGAAGCGGCGGTCAACGGCGCTGCCTGGGCGATCTTCCATAACCAGGGCCAGGCTTGCATCGCCGGTTCGCGGCTGATTCTGCATGAAGACATCGCTGATGCGTTCCTGGAGCGCTTCATCGCCCTGGCCAAGTCCATCCGCCTCGGTGACCCGATGGACCCCGAGACCGAAATGGGCCCGCTGACCTCGGCACTGCACCGCGACCGGGTGCTGGCCTACATCGATATCGCCATCGAACAGGGCGGCAAGATCCTCGCCGGGGGCAAGGCGCCGGACGACCAGGCCCTGGCCAAGGGGTTCTATGTCGAACCCACGGTGGTCGAGGCCAAGCCGGGTGATCGTGTCTGCCAGGAAGAAGTCTTCGGCCCCTTCGTTACCGTCGTGCGCTTCAGTACCGACGAAGAAGCGCTGGCCATCGCCAACAGCACCGAGTACGGGCTGGGCAGCGGCCTGTGGACGCAGAACCTCAGCCGTGCGCACAAAATGGCCGATGCCATTCATGCCGGTATGTGCTGGATCAACTGCTACAAGCGCGTCAGCCCCGGCAGCCCGTTTGGCGGCGTAGGGCAGTCTGGTTACGGCCGGGAAATGGGCTTTGAAGCGATCCACGACTACACCGAAGCGCGTTCGGTGTGGGTCAACGTCGACGCGAAAATCCCCCCGCACTTCAAACGCTGAGGTTGGCCATGAACCCTTTTGTTTACCAAAGCCTGCCGACCCGCGTGGTGTTCGGCTGGGGCAAGCTCTCGGCACTGGCCGAAGAGATTGAGCGCCTGGGGGCCCGACGGGCGCTGATTCTTACCACGCCGGAACAGCACGGCCTCGGCGAACGCGTCGCGGCTTTGCTCGGTGATCGCGCGGCGGGTGTGTACCCGCATGCGGTGATGCACGTGCCGCTGGAAGTGGCACAAGCGGCGCGCGTCGAAGCGGCGCGCCTGGATGCCGATTGCTGTGTCGCCATCGGCGGTGGCTCGACCATCGGCCTGGGCAAGGCAATTGCCATGGATTCCGGGCTGCCCATCGTGGCTGTACCGACCACCTACGCCGGCTCGGAGATGACGCCGATCTACGGCCTGACCGAAAATCGCCTGAAGAAAACCGGGCGTGATCCACGGGTGCTGCCGAAAACCGTGATCTATGATCCGCAACTGACTTTAACGCTGCCGGCGCAGATCTCCGCCTGTTCCGGTATGAACGCCATGGCCCACGCGGTGGAAGCGCTGTACGCCGAGGACGCCAACCCGATCATCGGCTTCATGGCCGAGGAATCGATTCGCTCGCTGGCGCAGGCATTGCCGGGGGTGGTCAAGGATCCCAATGATCCCGATGCGCGCAGCCATGCGTTGTATGGCGCGTGGCTGGCCGGCATCTGCCTGGGTTCGGTCGGCATGGCCTTGCACCACAAGCTCTGCCACACCCTGGGCGGCACGTTCAATTTGCCCCACGCCCAGGCCCACGCCATCGTCCTGCCCCATGCCGCGCATTACAACCGCGAAGCCGCCGCAGGGCCCCTGCAGCGCGCGGCGCGTGCGTTGGGTGGAAGCGAGGCGGGCGAGATCGGTGGCTTGTTGTACGCGCTGAACCAGAAACTGGGTATTCCATTGGCGCTGGCCGACATCGGACTGCCGCCAAACGGTCCGGCGCAAGCGGCTCAAATCGCCTGTGCCAGCCCGTATTACAATCCACGGCCGTTCGAACAAGGCCCGATCGAAGCGCTGCTGACCCGCGCCATGCTCGGCCAGGCGCCAGCCTGACTCACCCTGGGCTCAGCACTGTCGGAATAAAAGCAATGACCGATCACGATAAAACCATGGAAAAACTGATCTGCGAGCAGGCCGTGAACAGCTTCGCCGATGCGCCCAATGCCCGTTACAAACAGATCATGCAAAGCCTGGTCCGGCACCTGCACGCGTTTGTCAGCGAGGTCGAACTGACCGAACAGGAGTGGTTCGAGGGCATCGGTTTCCTGACCGAAACCGGCCACAAGTGCGACGGCCAGGTGCGCCAGGAATTCATTCTGCTGTCGGACACCCTCGGCGTGTCGATGCTGGTCGACGCGATCAATCATCGCCACAGCGCCACGACCACCGAGACCACGGTGTTCGGGCCGTTCTACATCGAAGGCATGCCCGAGCGCGCGTTCGGCGAGAACATGGCCTTCACCCAGGGCGAAACGGCGCTGGTGCGCGGGCGGGTGGTCGATACCCACGGCAATGCCCTGGCCGGTGCGGTGCTGGACGTCTGGCAGACCGCCGAAAACGGCATGTACTCGGGCCAGGACAGCAAACAGCCATTCGGCAACCTGCGCGGTCGTTATCGCACCGACGCCGACGGTTGCTTTGCGATCCGCACGATTGTCCCGGTGTGTTACCCGATCCCGACCGATGGCCCGGTGGGGCGCATGCTCGAGGCCGCCAACCGGCATCCGTGGCGGCCAGCGCACCTGCATTTCATGATCGAGGTGCCGGGGTATCGCAAACTGGTGACCCACCTGTTCAATCACGATGATCCGTACCTGGCGTCCGATGCGGTGTTCGGTGTGAAACAGTCGTTGCAGGTGATCTACGAGGATCGCACCCGTCACGATGAGGTGTCCGCACAGCTGGGCATGCCATTGCCATTCAAGCGGGCCTGTTACGAATTCGTCATGGAGGCGGGGTGAATCATGGGCCAGTTCTTTGCGGTATTCGCCACCGACCACCCGGATCGCCTGGCCTTGCGCCAGCGCTTGCGGCCCAGTCACCAAGCGCATTTGCGGGCGACCGATGCGCACCGGGTGGTCGTGCGCCTGGGAGGCCCGACCCTCGATGATGCCTGCACCGCGATGAATGGCACACTGCTGGTGATCGAAGCCGGCAGCCTGGCTGAGGTAGAAGCGTTCATCCAGGACGATCCCTATGTTCAGGCCGGGTTGTTTGCGAGCATCCAGATTCGCCCCTGGAACTGGAGCCTCGGCAACCCGGAACTGCGGGGCTGACCATGACCCTCATCACCTTGTGCGAACGCCAGGACATCACCGACGGCGGCGCCCTCGGCCTGCCGCAGCACCAGCACCTGCATCCCGCCGGCCTCGTCGCAGTGCGCCAGGGCGAGCAGGTGTGGGTGTACATCAACCGCTGCCCGCATTTTTCCGTACCACTGGACTATCGTCCGCAGGAATTCTGCACCTATCGCGGCAAGGTGCTGATGTGCGCGCATCACAGTGCGATGTTTCGTTTTGAAGACGGGCACTGCATCGACGGGCCGTGCAAGGGCGCGAGGCTGGAACCTGTGCCGGTGCGCTGGGTGGATAACCGTCTAGTCATGGAGGTGGGTGAGGAGGGCTGAACTACACTCTTTGAGGGTGAATCACGGCCATCAGGAGATCATCATGAAAAGGTTGTCACCCATCGGCCTGTGAGTCGCATTGTCGGTTTTCCGTGCTCGGGGATTGGTTGAAACCGTAGTGTAAGATTAAGAGCTTCGAATCTTTTCCCTGGCATTTTTAATAACTTCATTGAATGGAATGGCGGAACTGTCTTTCTGGTCTGCGATCTTTACTAATTTGGAAATGGTTTCTTTGGCATGCTTAAATATAGGTGATGGGTTTTTTTCGTACGCTAGGCGTTTTGTAGTATGAAGAATGCGATCATGAAGTTTGTTCATGAAAAGATTACTAGATATTAGGTTTTTTTGCTTTAGCTCTTCAAGAAACACGTTTCGAATGATATTTGGATTTATTACGTCACGACTTGGGTCGAATACTTTAATGTGTTCGGCCCTCCAGCGTACGAAGCTTTCGAGTGGGTCTGGATTCTTAATTTGAAATATTTCCGGGTGTCTTTCTTTAACTAATTCGATTTGCTCTTGGATTTTTTTGTTGTAGATTGCTTCTTTGTAAGTGCGGCGGTGATCATTAAATTTTGAAATTAAATCATCAATTTCTTTGTTGATTTTTTTGTTGGCGGCGCGCTGTAAAAAATTTCGGATAATTTTTGGGATATGTCCGGTAGGATCGCTGAAGTTAACCGGATCACCGTTGCAGTACGCATACGAATTAAATCCACCCTTCCCAAACGGACTCAAACTGTCTGGGCTATTAAACCGCATCAACGCTGAATTAAATGCCCGATAACCATTGCCCAACAAATAATGCCCAGTCACCGGATCCGGCCGTTCCCCGTTGAAGCCCAACAGGCTGGTCAACCCGCTTTCGGCAAGGCGGTGCCCGTATGGGGAGTAGGCGATAGCTTGTCGCTCGGTGTTTTTCTTGAGTGTGTTCACTACCGAACGTTGCAAGTCAGTCGCCAGTAAGGTGGTGCCGTGCACATCGTGTTGGCGCTGTTGCTGTGCCAGAAGAAAGTCACTGTACTGGACGATGGAGTGCCCGATTGCGCCCTGAATCTCGGTGGTCAGTCGGCTTTTGCAGTAAAAGCGATGACGTTCCGGGGTATCTGACCGAGCGTGGCTGGTCAGTCGATCCAGCGGATCGTAGTTATAGCGGATGAGCCAGGGTTGCTGCGGGTTTGTCATTGGGCGCTCCGAGCTTTCAAGGTCTGGGAGAGCTTGAGTATCAACGGGATTGTCGGAGTCGGGAACTAGCAGAACTGATAGGCGAAAAGCTGTGTGCACCAGAAACCTTGTGGGAGCGGCGGTGCGACAATTCGACTTGCCCTCGATGAGGGCAGCATATCCAACATCGATGTTGGCTGACCTGACGCCTTCGCGGGCAAGCCTCGCTCCTACAAGGGTGAGTTCGGGATCGAGTCCGGGCAGGTGGGCGAGGAGGGGTGAACTACACTCTTTGAGGGTGAACCACGCCCATCAGGAGATCATCATGAAAAGGTTGTCACCCATCGGCCTGTGCGTCGCACTGTCATTTTGCAGTGCCCAGGGATGGGCCCAGACGGTAGTACCGCTGAAGGGCCAGACTTCGCAACAGACTCAACTGGACATCAACGAATGCAACAGCATTGCCGCCAGTAGCACCTCAACCACGTCCACGCCCTCTGGCGGACGGCTCAAGGGCGCCGCAGTAGGCGCGGCAGCCGGTGCGGCCGGGGCCCAGGTACGCGGCCGCCAGCATGACGAGTTCTATGATCGTGTCGATGACGATACCAAGCAGGACTATCGGCAGAACCGCGCCAAGGAAACCGCGGCGGCGGGCGCCGTGGTCGGCGGTTCGCGTCAGCGTCAGGAACGTCGGGCGCAGGAGAAAACCAACGCAGCGACCACTTCGACGGCGTATACCAGTTGCTTGCAGGGGAAGGGGTATCAGGTTAATCCGTGATAAATGTTGGACCTGTAGGAGCGAGGCTTGCCCGCGAAGGCGTCGGCATAGTCAACATTGATATTGCCTGACCCGCCGCCTTCGCGGGCAAGTCGGATCGCCGCACCGCACGCTCCTACGGAATCGGCTTAAGGCTGCTCTTTTCCCGCTGATCCAGCAAATACACCATCAGGCACGCATACAACGTCACCGCAATGAACAGCCCCATGCGCACCGCGAAGGCGGTGTAGACGTCCTTGCCGGCCTGGCTGTCCTGCACCGACTGGCCCAGCAGGATGATCAGGGTGATCAGGCTGTTGAGCCAGAAACCAGGGCTCAACCGCCCCGGGCTCAGGCCATAGAGCTTGCGCGCCAGGATCAGGGCGAACAGCAGCATCCACAGGAAGAACATCCAAAGGTGCACGAAGACCGTCAGTGCGCTCCAGAACAGTATCGCCAACAGGCCGCCGAGCAAGGTCGAGCCAATCAGTTCGCGGGCGGCGTCGCGGGCGTTGGTGCTGGAACTCTGTTGTCCCAGGCTCACGGCCTTGAGCACGATGGGCAGGTAGCTGGCGGGGTCGATCAGTGCCAGCAGGAAGGTCGGGATCACGATCAGGGTGGCGCGCAACGCGACGCGGTCGACGTCTGCTGCCGACTGGGCCGGGGCGGGCGGGGGTGTTGGGGCGTTGTCCGGTTCGGGAAACAGCCAGTGACTCAGCCAGCCGATCATCACGGCCAGGAGCAAGCCGCTGGTCAACGCCTTGATGACCGTCGCCGCCAGGCCGAAGTCGGCGACCCCGGCCGCCGGGATCATGGTCAGGCCGATCACCAGGAAGGTCACCACCAGGTTGTTGCCGCCGCGCTGGCCAAAGCGAAACACCATCAGGAGGCCGAGGCCGATCAGCAGTACGCCGCTGAAGGCGTAGTAACGCAAGAGCGGGATCAACAGCAGGCCGATGCCGGTGGTCAGCATCGCGGTCAGCGCCAGCACCAGGGTGGCTTTGAACGGCAACGGGCGATTGAGGCTGACCAGCAGCAAGGCACCCAGCACCGGCGCGAGGAAGGGGATCGGCATCGCCAGGCCGAAACTCGCGGCCAGGCACAGCGCCGTGCCACAGGCCAGGCGCAATGCGCGCTGTACCCTCGGCGAGCGCTTAGTAGGCATACGACAGCCAGCTCATCAGCCACAGGAACAAGCGGCCCAGCGGGTTGAGCACGTTGCCTTCGGCAGGGAAGGCCATGACTTCGGCCTGGCCACCGGAACGGATGGCGCGGTTGTCCTTGAGCAGGGTCAGCGACTCGGGAGAAAACTCGATGACCACCGGAAAACGCTGGGCCGGGCGCAGCCAGTCACGGCTGTTCTGCACCGTGGGCAGGCTGCCGGGCGCGGTCGGCTGGCCGACGCTGACGCCGTAGCCGATGCTGCGCACGCGGCCCTGGAACACTTCGCCGGGCAGCGCGTCGAGGGCAATCGACACCGGGGTTTCGGGCTTGACCAGCGCGAGGTTGTTCTCGGTCATGTCGGCGCTGATCCAGACATCGTGGATCGCAATCAGGGTCATCACCGGGTTGCCGGCCGCGGCGAATTGGCCGACATCGGTGCGCAGGTCGGTGATCAAGCCGGCCGAACGGGCGCGAACCTGTGTGTTGGAAAGGTCCAGTTCGGCTTTCGACAGGGCGGTGGCGGCGCTGCGCAACAGGGCGTTGTCTTCCTCGCTGCCGCCTTCCTGCTCACGGGCGCGCTGCACTTCGGCGCGGGCCGCGGCGACCTGGCTGACTGCCGCCTCGCGGTTGGCGCGGGACACCTCCAGCAGGCGCACGGAAATGGTTCCGGGGTCTTCACGGTACAAGCCCTCGAGGCGCTGATTGTCCTGCCGCGCCTTGAGTTCGTTGGCCTGGGCCGCGCGTAGACTGGCTTGCGCCGAGGCGATGCCGGCGGTGCTGGCGCCGATCTGCCGGCGGGTCGATTCAAGGTCGGCACGCGCCCGATCCACGGCGATCTGGTAGGGCTGCGGGTCGATCTCGAAAATCACCTCGCCGGCCTTCACATCCTGGTTGTTGCGCACGTTGACGCGAATCACCCGGCCGGCGACTTCCGCCGCCACCGGAATCACAAACGCACCCACCCGCGCCTGCTGGGTATAAGGGGTGAAGCGGTCAGCCAGCAGGTACCAGGCCAGGCTCAGGACGATCAGCAGCAAGACCCACTTGATGCCTTTTTTCGTCGGGTCGGCGGCAGGCGGCGCGGGCTGGGGGGAGGGCGCGGCTTCAGTCATGGTTTCACCTGATTGGGCAAAGGGGAGGCGGGCTGCTCAGCCGGGGGCTCGGTAAGCAAGTCGCCCCAGTCGGTGCGTTGTTCCATCTGCTGGCGCGTGGCGCGATCGACCTTGGGCTGGGCGCTGTACCAACCGCCGCCCAACGCCTTGTACAGGGCAATCACATTGCTCACCGCATCGCCACGGCTGAGCAGGTAGCTGTCCTGCAGTTCGAGCAGCGCCCGCTGGGCGTCCAGCACCCGCTGGAAGTCCGAGTAACCTTCGCGGTAGAGCGTGTTGGCCAAGGCCAGTGAGCGTTGCGCGGCTTTTTCCGCCTCGCGCAGGATGCGTTCGCGTTGCAGGGCGCGGGTCAGGCCGTTGGCGGCGTCATCCGCCTCGCGCGCGGCCTGGCGCACCTTGTCGCGATAGGCTTCGATCAACTGCTGCAAGCGCGCATCCTGCACGCGCACGTTGTTGCTGATGCGGCCGTAGTCGAACACGTTCCAGCGCAGGCTGGGGCCGCCAATCAGGTCGAGGCTGCGCGACGTTCCGCTCAAGGTATCTGTCGACCAGACGATGCTGCCCAGCAGCGTCAGGGCCGGGTAGAAATCGGTTTCGGCGACGCCGATCAGCGCCGACTGTGCCGCAACGTTGAATTCGGCCGCCCGCACATCGGGCCGGCGCAGCAGCAGGTTGGCCGGGACATCCTGCAACACGGCGCGATCGACCAGCGGGATCAACTCGCTGTTGTCGGCCACCAGTGGCAGCGCACCGGGTGGTTGGCCGATCAACACGGCCAAGGCATTGCGGGTGCGATAAAGCTGATCTTCCAGGACGGGGAGGGTACTCAACGTGCCCAGGTACTGGGTCTTGGCTTGTTGCAGGTCGAGTTCGGCGGTCTGGCCGCTCTTGAACAGCCTTTCGGTGATTTCGAAATTGCGGTGCTGCTGGCGGGCGTTTTCGTTGGCGACACGCAAACGCGCCTCGGTGGTGCGCAGGAAAAAATAAGAGTCGGCCACCTGCGCCCGCAACAGGACCAGCACGTCGTCATAGTTGGCCTCGGCCGCGAAGTAGCTGGCATCGGCGGCCTCGATGGCGCGGCTGAAGCGTCCCCAGAAATCCAGTTCCCAGCCCACGTCGAACCCGGCACTGTGTTGCCAGAAATGGCTGTCCACCGGGTTGTTGCCGCCGGATTGGTGGCGGTTGATGTAGACGCTGTCAGCGGCGATTTGTTGCAGTTGCGGGTAACGCCCGCTTTGCGCGATGCCCAATTGCGCCCGGGCCTCCATCACGCGCAAGCCGGCGATCTTGAGGCTGGAATTGTGCGCATCCGATTCGGCGATCAAGCGGTCGAGCACCGGGTCGGCGAAGATCTGCCACCACTGGCGGATGTCCGGGTACTGCTGGCGCTGGCTGGCCTGCTCAAGGGCCGGGGTGTTCCAGTGATCGACCCAGGTTTCGCCCGGCGGCTGGAAGTCCGGCCCCAGCCGTACGCAACCGCCGAGGACCACTGCGCCCATCAGCAGCAGCCGGTGGCGCCGCATCCGCGTGGATGTACCTGATTGCATTAAGTGTTTTCCAGCCAAAGGACCTCACAGCAGCATAGTCGTCGGGATGCCTTCTGCATGACCTGGACAATCGATAGGTAAAAACGTCGCGACTGTCGTAAAAACGACCTGTTTACGCTGAACGCGAACCGTCGACAGTTTTCTGTTGAACGAGTGTTCAGCTTGAACTATGTTCGTTCCACCTTCTTTCCCGGCTGGTTGCGGGCTTGCGTTTCTTCTTATTGAACGAGGCACTGGCATGCGGTTTTCACCCTTTGTTGAGCAAAACTCAATCACGCCCAGTGTCGACGACCCGGATTTTCCCACCCCCGATTTCATCACCGATGCCGCTATTGAAGGCGGCGAATTTGCCGATCGCCTGGCCTTGCGCGAAGCGATTGCCGGGCACTATGGCGAGCTGTTGGGTCGTGAGCTGAAAGCGGCGAACGTGATCACGCTGGCCGGGGCGCAGGACGCCTTGTTCGTCACGTCGATGTGCCTGCTTGCCGCAGGGGACGAGGTGATTGTCCTCGATTCGATGGACCAGGCCTGCGAGGCGACGCTCAAGGCTTGCGGCGCCACGCTGGTGCGGATGACGTCCATCGATGCAACGCTGCTGACCAAGGCGATTACCCCGCGCACCCGGGCGATTTTCCTGTCGAGCCCGAACGGCGGGATGCTCAACCACGAAGCATTGCAAACGATCGCCGGACTCGCCATCGCCCATGACCTGTGGGTGGTGGTCGAGGAGGTCCATGGGGAGCTGACGCTGCAGCACCTAAGTGTCTCGGCAGCGCCGGGCATAGCCGAGCGCTGTGTGGTAATCGGTAGCCTGTCAACAGCGCACCCGATGGCAGGTTGGTGTATGGGTTGGATCGTCGCTGACTCCGCCATGGTCGCGCATGCCCAAACCTTGATGGTAGCCAAGACCTCCCAGCGTATCCGCGATTTTGTCCAGGCACTGAAAGTTCAAGCACCCAAGCCCGTGATCAGCCGCGCGTCGAGTGCGCCGGTCATCGAACCTGTGACTGCGCGCACCATGATCGAAGTCGATCGCCTGCACAAACGCTTCGGCAACATCGAGGTGCTCAAGGGTGTGTCCCTGACGGCGCGCGAGGGCGAGGTGATCTCGCTGATCGGCGCCAGCGGCTCGGGCAAAAGCACCTTGCTGCGCTGCATCAACATGCTCGAAGTCCCGGACCAGGGGCGCATCCTGGTGGATGGCGAAAGCATTCACCTGAACCACACCCGCCCCGGCGCGCCACTGGTGGCAGACGCCAAACAATTGGTACGCATCCGCTCCAGCCTGGGCATGGTGTTCCAGAACTTCAACCTCTGGCCCCATCGCACGGTGCTGGAAAACCTCATCGAAGCGCCGACCCAGGTCCTGCGTGAAAGCCGGGCGGAGGCGACCGAGCGCGCCGAAGCCTTGCTTGAACGCGTGGGGCTGGCGGCCAAGCGCAACGAGTACCCGGCGTTTCTCTCCGGGGGACAGCAGCAACGGGTGGCCATCGCCCGGGCCCTGGCCATGCGGCCCAAGGTCATGCTGTTCGATGAACCCACCTCGGCACTCGACCCGGAACTGGTCGGGGAAGTGCTGCGGGTGATCCGCTCCCTGGCCGAGGAGGGCCGGACCATGATCCTGGTGACCCATGAAATGGCCTTCGCCCGCGATGTCTCTTCCAAAGTCGCGTTTTTGCATCAAGGGCTGATCGAGGAAACAGGGTCGCCCGACGAAGTGTTCGTACACCCACGCAGCGAGCGTTGCCGGCAATTCGTCAACGCTCATCAAACTCGCTAACGCCACATAAAAAGACGGGAAAACAACATGGCAAATCGACGTTTTGCACACTGGTTGACCGGGGCAGCCTGCGTATTTCTGGCTGGCATGAGCGCGGCCCAAGCCCAGCCGATTCGCTTCGCGGTCGCCGCCGAACCCTATCCGCCGTATACCGAGAAGCAGGCCAACGGCGAATGGAAAGGCTTTGAAGTGGACCTGATCCACAAGCTGTGCAGCGAAATGAAAGCCGAGTGCGAGATCAAGGAAGTGGCGTGGGACGGGATCATTCCGTCGCTACTGGCGAAGAAGATCGACGTGATCTTTTCCTCGATGTCGGTGACCGAAGAGCGGGAAAAACAGATCGCCTTCAGCAAGGCCTATTACGACTCCGTGGTGGCGATCGTCGGGCCGAAGGACGCTGTCGTCAAAAAGTACCCGGACGACCTCAAGGGCAAGACCATCGGCGTGCAGAACTCCACGGTCAGCGCCAGCTACCTGAAGACCTACTACGAAAAAATCGCCGACGTGAAGTACTACGACACCCAGGACTCGGTGAACGCCGACCTGATTGCCGGTCGCCTCGACCTGATGATGGCCGACGGCACCGCCATGGCGGCCTTCGTCAAGACCCCGGATGCCAGCAAAAGCAATCTGGAGTACCTCGGCGCCGTGCCGTATGACCCGATCTTCGGCAAGGGCGTGGGCGCCGGTCTGCGCAAGGACGACACCGAGCTCAAGGCCAAACTCGACAAGGCCATCCAGGAACTGCTGGCGAGCAAGGATTATGACGACCTGTCCCAGAGTTACTTCGGGACCAGCGTGAAGCCGGCGTTCTGATAGCCATATCTGTACACAGATCCCATGTGGGAGCGGGCTTGCTCGCGAAGGCGGAGTGTCAGTCGACATCATCGCTAAATGACATACCGCTTTCGCGAGCAAGCCCGCTCCCACAGGGGCAAGTGGCGCCTTCAAGGTCACTGACTGGAGAGCAAAATGCCAGCAATGTTCGATTTGATCGGTTTCAGCGAGCAAGGGTGGGGCGCGGCGCTGTTCAGGGGACTGTGGATGACCCTGCAGATATCCGCCGGCGCCTTCGTGCTCGGGCTGGCCATCGGCCTGGTGGTGGCCTGCCTCAAGTTGGGCGGACCAAGGCCGATCGCAGCGCTGGCGCGTGGCTACACCACCTTGTTCCGCGCGGTCCCGGAGCTGTTGCTGATCCTGTTGCTGTACTACGTCGGCTCCATGCTGCTCAACGCACTGATGGCAGCGCTGGGATACGGCGCGGTGAACGTCAGCGGACCGTTGGCGGCGATCGTGGTGCTGGGCCTGGTGCAGGGCGCCTACGCCTCGGAGATTTTCCGCGCGGCGATCCAGGCCATCCCCTTTGGCCTGATCGAAGCGGGGAAAGCTTTCGGTCTGCACGGTTTCGGCCTGTTCCGCCGCGTTACGCTGCCGATCATGGCGCCCTATGCGATGGCGGGGATGGCCAACCTGTGGATCAACCTGATCAAGGACAGCGCCCTGATCAGCGTGGTCGGCACCAATGAACTCTTGTACACCGCCAGGCAGGGCGCAGGTTCGACGCGCCATTACCTGTTGTTCTACCTCACGGCGGCGGCGCTGTATTACGCAGTGACGCTGGCGTCCAACTACCTGTCGGGACGGCTCGAGCGACGCATTCGTCGCTGGATGCCTCTTGTTGACTGAACCGGCAAAGAGAATGAAATGATTCCAGCGTGGATAGTTGAATACGCATCGCTATTGGCCCGGGGGCTGCAAACGACAATTGCGATCCTGTTGATTGCCAGTGTGTTCGGTTTTTTCCTGGCGGTGCTGGTGGCGCTGGCGCGGATCTCAAAGAACAGAGTCATCGCCAAGCTCAGCCTGTTTTATACCAGCGTGACCCGCGGCACCCCCTTGCTGATCCAGATCTACATCTTCTATTACGGCCTGGGCAGTCTGTTTGCGCAGTTTCCGCTGATTCGCGGCAGTTTCCTCTGGCCGTACCTGCGAGACGGCTACTGGTACATCGTGTTCGCCCTGGTGGTGTCGGTGGGGGCCTATGTCGGCGAAGTGATACGCGGCGGCCTGCTGGCGGTGCCCAAGGGCGAAATGGAAGCGGCTTCGGCGTTCGGCATGACCCCGCGCCAGGCCCTGATGCGGGTGCGCTTGCCCCGGGCGCTACGCTTGCTGTTGCCGACCCTGGCCGGGGAAACCGTGATGCTGCTCAAATCCACGGCCCTGGCCTCGACCATTGCGGTGATCGATCTGTTGGGCGCGGCCAACGTGGTGCGCGCGCAAACCTTGCAAGTGTATGAGCCGTTGCTGCTGGTGGCGGGTGTATACGTGTGCCTGACGTTCCTGATCGAGGCGCTTTTTGCCTTCGCCGAGCGCCGTGGCACCCCGGTTCGCAGGTCCGCATGATGAACAACACGCCATTGGTTGACCGCTCCCTGCAAGGCATTGGCCTGTGCACCCTGGGCTACGCGTTCCTGTCTTTGCAGGATGCCGGCATCAAGTGGCTGGTGGCCGATTATTCGGTGTTCACCATCCTGTTCTGGCGCGCCCTGGTGGTGGTATCGCCTGTTTGCTGATAGGCCGTTTGCAACTGGTGCGGCGTGCCTGGCGCTCGTCCAGCCGGCGCCTGCTGGTGGTGCGCGGCTTGCTGTCGATCGCGGCCTGGCTGCTGTATTACACGGCAGCCCGCGACCTGACCCTGGCGGAAATGACCACCCTGTATTTCTCGGCACCGATCATGGTCACGGTGCTGGCGACGGCGATTCTCAAGGAGCGCGTCAACGGCTGGCAGTGGTTCACCCTGATCATCGGTTTCATCGGCGTGGTGATCGCCTGTCGCCCCACAGACATGGGCGATCCATTGCCGATTGTCCTGACCCTGCTGGCCGCGATGTGCTGGGCGTTCACCTATATCCAGTTGCGCCAGGTGGATGAGCAGACCTCGGTGCTCGAGCAGATGCTGATCACCAATGTGGTGTTTGCCATTTGCATGGCGCTGGCGTTGCCCTGGACCCACACCCCGGCGCCGGTTCCGGCCTGGCTGGGCATGCTCGGCGCAGGATTGATGGGCGGCATTGGCCAGTTCCTGCTGTTCGCCAGTTTCCAGCGTGCCACCGCGACCGTGCTGGCGCCGTTCGAGTACACCGGGCTGATCTGGGCGTTCCTGCTGTCGAGCCTGATCTGGGGCACGCTGATGGATGTGTCGTTGATGATCGGCGCCGGGTTGATCGCGGTCAGCGGCACCCTGGCGATGATATTCGGCCGGCACCCGTCGCAGGACGTCGTCGGTGCCGAATGCTCGGTGTCGCAGCCCCTTTACCCCGAAGCGGCCGAGAGCAAGCCCGATCGCGGCCAGGCGGGTGTCGTGGATCAATGACAGGAGGACAAGCCGATGGCGCAGGATATTTCGTTCGACGTTCGCAACAACAATGGCGATCCGGTACAGGTCGGTGCCTGGCGCTTCGAAGGCGCCAACGGTGGGCCGAAGGTGCACTTGCAGGCCGGGGTGCATGCCGATGAAATCGCCGGCATGCTGGTGCTGCATCTATTGATGCAGCGCCTTGAAGTCGCCGAGTCCCAGGGCCGGCTCAAAGGCAGCGTGACCGTGGTGCCGCAGGCCAATCCGCTGGGCATCGGCCAGTTTCGACAAGGGCGGATCCTGGGGCGTTTTCACGATGGCAGCGGGCAGAACTTCAACCGTGGCTTCGATCAGTCGGCCTCGATGCAGCAGCCTTCGACCAATGTCCAGGAGTGGCAACAGAAACTGGTGCAACTGGCGGCACCGGCGGATGTGATGCTGGACCTGCACACGGATGATGAAGCGTTGCCCTACCTGTACGTGCACCGCAGTTTCTGGCCCCGTGGCCGTGAACTGGCGGCGGCGCTGCAGATGGACGTGGCGATCATCTGGGATGACGGCGGCGACGGATCGTTCGAGGAAACCATCATCGCGCCGTGGCTGCGCGACGGCACGACCGGGCACCGCATGGCCGCGACCCTGGAGCTGCGCGGGCAGGGTGACGTCAGCGACCCTTTCGCCGAGCAGGATGCCCAGGGGCTTTATGCCTGGCTCTGCGGTTATGGCGTGATCGACGATGAGGTGTCGCACGCTGACTGGCCCGTCGAAGCCGTGGAGATGGGCCACATGGAGACCATTCTCGCCCCGCAGCCCGGAGTGCTGGTCTTCGAGAAGGAACTGGGCGATCTGGTCGAGCAGGGCCAGCGCTTCGCACGCATCCTGCGCCGCCCGGGCGATCCGTCCTCCGAAGTGGTGCTGTACGCCGAGCAGGCCGGGCGCATGGTCACACGCTATCGCGATCGCCTGATCGCCCGGGGCATGGGCGTAGCGAAGTTCACCGGCAGTCGCCTGTCGCGTCACTGGAGCGGCGGGTTGCTGGACCCCAACTGAGTCGACGCCACGGCAATGGCCGATCACTGGCGTTCATGACAACCGCCCGTCGCTGGTCTACGCTGCGATACGTAGCCCTGTCCTGAACCCAGTGACGTAAGGAACCGATGCATGCGGAGCAGGTTGCTCGCCCCATTGATCGTCATTGTCGCGATGTGTTGGTCGGTACTGTTGTGGGCCGAGGACGCCATCCAGCCGCTGGAGGCTCCACCTGCGCCTGCGGAACTGAAAATCGCCAATCGCAGCATCATGGTTTTCCGCGGTGCGGTGCTCGGTGAAGCGCCGCCCATCCGGGTAAAACGTGCAAAAACAGTGATTAACGAAGCCCTGGATGAAGCGGACGATCTGCGCGTCAGCCTCGACTCCATTCAGGGCAGTTATCTGGTGCTGATCGGCGCCAAGCGCGCTTTTATCGTTTCCACCAAGGATGTCGATCCCACCGAGTTCGAATCGGTCAGGCAGGCGGCAGAAAGTGCTGCCGACAATCTGCGCCTGGTGGTGGCCGAAACCCAGGAAGCCCGCAACCTGCGGCTGATACTAAGGTCATTGGTGGTCGCTGCGCTGGCCACCGGCATCTATCTTGCGTTGCTCTGGGGCATGGCGTACCTGCGTCGGCGCTTGCTGAAAAAGCTGCCGGACCTGATGCACCGGCACACTCAGGCGCTGAAAGTCGGGCAGGTGCAGGTGATCGATGCCAACTACCTGTATCCGCTGGTCAGCCGTCTGCTGGGGATACTGCGCTGGCTGGTTGTGCTGCTGCTGACCTACGAATGGCTGGGTTTTGTCCTGTCCCGCTTTCCCTATACCCGGCCTTGGGGCGAAAGCCTCAACAACTACCTGTTGGAAGTCGCCGGTCATTTATTCCAGGGCATAATCGGCGCCATCCCCGGACTGGGCGTGGCACTGGCGATCTTCTTCATTGCCCGGGGCATCACGGTCTTTGCCCGGCGGATCCTGCGGCGCATGGCCACGCCCGGCACCTTCAGCTGGTTGAACCAGGAAACCCTGCAACCGACCCAACGCCTGACGTCACTGGCCATCTGGCTGTTCGCCCTGGCCATGGCCTATCCCTACCTGCCGGGTGCCGGCACCGATGCCTTCAAGGGTTTGTCGGTGCTGATCGGCCTGATGATTTCCCTGGGTGCCACCAGTGTGGTCGGGCAGGCGGCGTCCGGGTTGATCCTGACCTACACCCGTACCTTGCGCCCCGGCGAGTTCGTGCGCATCGGCGAATACGAAGGCACGGTGACTGAACTGGGCATGTTCACCACGCGCATTCGCACCGGCCTTGGGGAAGTGCTGACCCTGCCCAATTCGATGATCACCGCCACCGTCACCAAGAACTATTCGCGCACCGTGCAAGGCCCGGGTTATGTGGTCGACACGGTGGTGACCATCGGCTACGACACGCCGTGGCGCCAGGTCGAAGCCATGCTGCTGGAAGCCGCCAGGCGCACTCCCGGGGTGCTCGCTGAGCCGCCGGCGCAGGTGTTCCAGACAGCCCTGTCGGATTTCTATCCCGAGTATCGCCTGGTGGCCCAGGCCATCCCCAGCCAGCCACGCCCGCGCGCGCTGTTGCTGAGCATGCTGCACGCCAACATTCAGGATGTGTTCAACGAGTACGAGGTGCAGATCATGTCGCCGCACTATCTGGGCGATCCTGAGCATGAGAAGCGGGTGCCCAGGGACAAGTGGTATGCATCTCCGGCGCAGAAAACCGGGCAAACCTGAGTGAAATTGACTAAACGCCACCGTGCCTTTGCCGGTTTCATTATCCTCGCCGTAGGCCTGATGGGCATGTCTGCGCTGTTGCTGCTCAAGTCTGAAACACAGCGCCGGGAAACGCGCTTCTACGAATACGTGCAGAATATTTCCGGCATCGTGCGCAATCAGCTCGATACCAACGAAGCGGTGCTGGCCCGGTTCTCGGCCTTTCTCCAGGCGGTCGACCAGAGCGACACCGAAGCGGCGGCGCGCTATGCCGCCGCGGTGATGGCGGCTTACCCGCATCTGTACATGCTGGAAGCTGCACGCGCGGTGCCCGTGGCCGAGCAGTCGGCCTTCGAAGCTCTGCTGCGCCGTACCTGGCGACCGGACTTCACACTCAAGGACTTTCCCACCCTTACCCGGCAACCGGCCCGGCACCAGGCTTTTCTGCGCGAGACCTGGCCAGTGCTGTTCATGTATCCGGTGCTCACTGAGGCCAATGCGATCTACGGCGTCAGGCTGGAAACCGTCGGCTATCTGTCCCATGCGCTGGCCCGCACCTACAACAATCCCAAGCCGGTGGTATCGCCGGTATTCACGATGTATGAGGGTGGCGACGCGTTCATTCTGATGCAATCGGTCAGCCGGCCTGAACGGATGCGCGAGAGCTCCCGGCCGAATTTCTTCGGCAGCACCATGGTCGCCTTGCTGTTGGTCAGGACGGGGTCGCTGCTTGATGCGGTGATGCATGCGAACCTGGACCCGCGGGTGCACATCCGCGCTGTGCTGCAGACCGCTGCCGGGTCTGAAAGCCATGTATTTGCCACGGGGACCGGGCGGTCCGGTTTCGTCGATCGTTTTTTTCTGCCGCTGCTCGAGGAGCGGGTCGAGATTCGCAGTGCGTCCCAGCCGATGACGCTGCTGTTTGAACGGCAATTGCGTTTTGCAGACGTCTTGAGCGGCCAGACCTTGATGCTTCTGGTGCTGTTGGGCGCGGCGTTCGTCCTGATTCCGTTGTTGCTGATCCGGCATTTCAAGGCGCTGGAGCGGGCAGAAGTCGAGCACCAGCGTTCAACCTATCTGGCCACCCACGATGTGCTCACCGATCTGCCCAACCGCTATCTGTTTGCCGATCGCTTCGAGCAGGCACTGTCCCATTGGCAGCTCGAGCGGGTGCCGTTTGCCGTGCTGTTGATCGACCTGGATCATTTCAAGGACATCAACGACCATTACGGCCACGAGGTTGGCGACCAGGTGCTGCGTGCGCTGGCCAGTCGCATGCTGGGCGCCACGCGTGGGGGAGATACCGTCGCCCGTTACGGGGGCGATGAGTTCGTGGTGCTGGTGACTGACCTCGCCGATCCTGACAACGCCCAGCTCAAGGCTTCGAAGATGCTGGAGGCGATCGGCCAGTTAATCGTGACCAGCGCGGGGGAAATTTCACTTTCGTGCAGTATTGGCATCGCCCTGTGTCCGCTGCATGGGCAGACGCTCGATACCTTGCTCAGGTCTGCTGACCAGGCCATGTATGGGGTCAAGCAGCTGGGGCGAAAGGGTATTGCCATGACCAAGGCCATGTAGGAGCCAGGCTTGCCGGCGAAGGCGTCCTGACAGACGATGATTGTCTTTCAGGTGTACATATCCATTCCTGCGGCAACGGCCACCTAGGGTTTCGCCCTTACGGCGAGTCACTTGGAAAAACGGAACGCCGCCCGGCCCTAAGTAACCAAGGGCTCTTGCCCCTGACGTTCGGTGCCTCGCTAATGCTCGGCATACCCTCGCTCCGGTCCTGCTCCGTGGGCCCGCCGCGATGGGCCATCCTTGGCCCAGCGCGGCTAAACCGGCATCCCTGCCGGTTTACCCACTGCGCAGAACCGGAACGAAGCCTCTCGATGGGGCAAGAAAATCAAAAGCCAGATCAAGATCAAACGCCAAAGCGAGGCGGCCTTAAAGCCGACCTGATCGGGAGCCGTACGCATTCCCCCCTGTAGGAGCCAGCGGTGCGGCGATCCGACTTGCCGGCGAAGAACGATAACGCGGTACAACAGACACACCGCAGCGCCTGCTTCGCCGGCAAGTCGGATCGCCGCACCGCTGGCTCCTACAGGGGATTGGTGTATCGGCAAAGATCAGGTCGGCTTTAAGGCCGCCTCGCTTTTGATTTTGATCTGGGTGCCCCGTCAACCACGCTGGCCGAACGCAGGCATTGCGCAGTGGGGAAACCGGCAGGACGCCGGTTTAGCCGCGCTGGGCCAGGGATGGCCCATCGCGGCGACCCACGGAGCAATGCCGGAGTGAGGGCATGCCGAGCCTAGGCGAGGCACCGAGTGGTGGGGCAAAGCCTTTTGCTTACTTTTTGGTGTTTGAAAAAGTGAGTCGCTGTAAAAGCGAAACCATAGGTGGCCGTTACCGCAGCAACGGATATGTACGCAGAAAAAATCTCCCACAACAAGCTTCGACCCGGCATGGATCAACGTTGGTAGAGGCCCCGATGGAGGTCGTCACAGGTTGACGGACAGGCTCAGGGCGTGAGGGGGCAAGAAAATCAAAAGCCAGATCAAGATCAAACGCGCAAGCGAGGCGGCCTACCGGCCGGCCTGATCGGGGGGGGGGCGCATTTCCCCGTAGGAGCGAGGCTTGCCCGCGATGGTCGTCAACGATAACGCGGGAAACCTGACCCACCTCGCTGCCGCCCGATCACCTGCACTCCGACAACACCACCTGGCAGGTACTGGGCGTACCCCCCGAACGGCCGGCATAACGGATGCAGTTATTCAGCGATTTCTGCCGCGCGATGCTCAAGGTGGAGCCAAAGGCCAAACCGCCTTCGCCGGCGGTGGGCAGCGCTTTGGCATAGCAGCTTGAGCCTGAGCTCGAGGCCGAGTAGCGAGCCGTGGCGGTCTTGCCTGCACAGCCCGCTGTCAGCACCAGGTTGATGGCGAGTAGGGAAGGCAGGACCCATGACGAGCAGTGGCGCACTGTGATTGCGGTCATCCCGTTTCCCCTGGCTCAAGCGGTTGGCAACCGATGGTGTGCCTGATCAGTCTAGTCGGCCCGGGGCCTGGGTGAGCGTGCTGCCGATCAACAGTCATGGCGCCCTTGTCGCATAAATTTGAAATGCACGGCGTTACTCGACAGAATCGCCCCCCCGATTGGGCCAAAAAGTGCCGCAGGGTCGGGGTGAAAAGGGGTTGCAGTTGAACGAACAGACATTGTCCATGCGCCTGGAGCGCGTGGCGGCGCAGGTGCCAGCCGGTGCGCGCCTGGCCGATATCGGCTCGGATCACGGCTACCTGCCGGTGGCGTTGATGCGCCGTGGCGCGATCAGCGCGGCGGTGGCCGGTGAGGTGGCGTTGACGCCGTTTCGCGCGGCTGAACGCACCGTGCGTGAGAGCGGCCAAGACCTGGCGATCACGGTACGCCTGGCCAATGGCCTGGCGGCGATCGAACCGGAAGACCGGATCACGGCGATCAGCCTCTGTGGCATGGGTGGCGAGACCATTCGCGACATCCTCGACAGCGGCAAGGCCCGCCTGAGCGGTCAGGAGCGCCTGATCCTGCAGCCCAACGGCGGTGAACAGCCCCTGCGCCAATGGTTGATGGACAATGGCTACCGAATCCTGTGTGAGGAAGTGCTGCGGGAAAATCGCTTTTATTACGAAATCATCATCGCCGAGCACGTCGGCTCGGTGGAGTACTCCGCCCAGGAGCTGTACTTCGGCCCACTGCAGATGCAGGCCCGCAGCCCGGCGTTCCTGGCCAAGTGGCAGCGAATGCTGCGCCTCAAGCACAAGACCCTGAGCCATTTCGCCCGGGCTCGGCAGGCCGTTCCCGAGGAGAAGGTGCAGGAGATTGCCCGCCAGGCCCGGTGGATCACCGAGTTGCTGGCTTAACCCCGGCCACCACGCAACTGCGCCGGACTCACGCCAAGACGCTGCCTGAAGGTGGTCGTCATGTGCGCCTGGGAGTTGAAACCGCAGGCGTGGGCGATGTCCGCCAGCCGCGCTGTCGAATCGCGCATCAGGGCACGGGCCTTGGCGAGGCGTCGGTCGATCAGGTAACTGTGCGGGCTTTGCCCCGTCGCGTGCTTGAATGCACGCAGGAAATAGCCTTCGGACAACCCGAGCAACTGCGCCATCGCCTGTACACCCAGCGGGCCGTCGAGGCCGGCGTCGATGAATTCATCGAGCAAGCTCATGCGGCTGGCGGTTATCGAGCCTTGCAGCGGTGCCGACAACCCTTCGTTCCCCGTGGCTCGTTCGGCCAACGCGAGAGCCCAGGCCTCCCAATCATCCGTCACGCACGCCTGCAACAGCGCGCCGCGCATTCGCAGGGCGAGGGCGGTCGCCTGGGGATCGATGTGGTTGTTGAAGGCGCGATTCCCGGATAGCAACTTACCGTCGGTGCGCATCAGCCGCAGGTATTCACCGCCCTTGGGCGATTCGGACAACACGTCACACCCTGCGGGCACGAACGCCAGGCCGTTGGGCACGGCAATGAAGGGTTGTACCCGATCGCTGCCGATGGCGTGCACGCCGCGCTGGCTGTCGAAGGCAAAGCCGATCGCCGCCTGGCTCGCGACATATCGGGTCGCGTAGGCGCTGCCGGGTAGCAGCTCGATCGCCCACGGACCGGCCTCGACACGGCGCACCGGTTCAGGCGGGAATGGTGGATGCAGGTGGTTGGGACGGTTCATGAACAGCATAGTAGTCAAGAAGGGGCGCAAAAGTCAGGTTGGTTTTTTGAAAGCCGGCCAATGGTCTGCGTGTCTAGACTGGGCCAAACCCCTGGGAGCCTCCTCATGTACACACTGACTCGCGACGATATCGAACAAGCCGCTCGCCTGGTTTACCAGGTGATGCCTGCCACCGCGCAGTACCCTTGGCCCTTGCTGGCTGAGCGCCTGGGTTGCGCGGTGTGGGTCAAGCACGAAAACCACACACCCACCGGTGCGTTCAAGGTGCGTGGCGGCATTACCTTCATGCACTGGCTCAAGCGCATGCACCCGGACGTGCAGGGCATTGTCACCGCCACCCGCGGCAACCACGGTCAGAGCCTGGCGCTGGCGGCCAGCGCGCTGGGCTTGCGGTCGCTGATTGTCGTACCGCAAGGCAACTCGCTGGAAAAGAACAATGCCATGCGCGGCTTCGGCGGTGAAGTGGTCGAACATGGCCGCGATTTCGATGAAGCCCGCGAGGAGGCGGCACGCCTGGCGCAGGCCCACGACCTCTATCTGGTTCCGCCGTTCCACACCGAACTGGTCAAGGGCGTGGCCACCTATGCCCTCGAACTGTTCAAGGCGGCGCCGGACCTGGATACCGTCTACGTGCCGATTGGCTGTGGCTCGGGGATTTGCGCGGTCATCGCCGCCCGCGACGCGCTGGGCCTGAAAACCCAAGTGGTGGGCGTGGTATCCACTGAGGCTGCAGCGGCGAAATTATCCTTTGAAGCGGGTGTTATATGTGAGACCCCCTCGGCCAATACCTTTGCCGACGGCCTGGCCGTGCGCAAGCCGATTGCCGAGGCCTTTGCTGTCTACGCGGCGGGTGCCGAGCGGATCGTGTCGGTCAGTGAGGCGCAGATTGCTGAGGCCATGTGCGTGTATTACACCGATACCCACAACCTCGCCGAAGGGGCAGGCGCGGCGGCCCTGGCAGCGCTCATCCTGGAGCGTGAAGCAATGCGGGGCAAAAAAGTGGGAGTGATTCTGTCCGGTGGCAATGTCGACAGATCGGTGTATGCGCGCGTGATTGGGTGACGGGTTTGACCCTCAGTCAGAAACCGGCACACTCGACTATCATGAAATCAACCCCAATGGGCAGTGGGCATGGCTGGCCAACATGGCCGGCGCGCCTATACCCGCGCCATTGTCGATGAACTTCAAGGCATTGGCCGCCCATGAACCTCAAAGAGTTGATCTGGCCCCGGTTGCAAACGCTCAACCAGCAAGAGCTTTCGCAGCAAGAGGCCGGACATGAGCAAGACAACACCAGTATCAGGGCGGCCAACTGGGACGTTGACACCGATGCGGCGCTCGAAGAAGCGCGACGCCTCGATGATGCCGACTCGGATCGCCGAAAAGCCGCAGACGGCAAGGCCAGCCTCTATCTGGCAGCCGTCACGGTGCTTGCACCGGTCTTAGCCGCTTTACTTGCGGGCATCTGGAGCGACCCATCAACGGTCGGCTACAGCACTGTCGTGCTGGCAATCTTCTTTCTGGGCACCTTGTATCTGTTCCGGGCGGGCCTCTGGGCATTCGAAACGCTCAAGGTCTCAACCTCAAGCCGGGTCGACGCCAGTGACCTGGCCAGCCTGTGGTGCAAGACCGACCCCAAGCCCGAGCTGGTGGAAAAGCTGTTGCTTGCCGTGAGGTACAACCACACCGGGACCCAGCGCAAGATGTCCTGCATAAAGATGACCCACGCCTTTCTGCTCCGGGCATTCCTGTCCTTTATCCTGTTACTGATCGTCCAGGTCGCCTGGCACCTGTTTGTCAGCTGATTGCACTGGGGATTACCAAGATCCGTTGTATCTATTAGTTAGATGAGCGGATGCGTTGGCTCCCAGTCATGGCGCTGAGGCAGGAGCTGAAGGAGCGCGTATTTATCTACGTTCTTTCGCAATTGTTGATTTTATGTAGTTTATAAACTACAGTTGCATTCATGAAGACAATCAAACAAACAGCGACCTACATGACGTGGGAGCGAAAACTAAAGGACCAGCGCGCCAAAGCCGCAATTGCCGCGCGGATCTTTCGGTTGGCAAACGGTTTGTTGGGTGACGTGTCGCCGGTAGGCCAGGGGGTCAGCGAGTTACGGATTCACTATGGCCCCGGTTACCGCGTATATTTTCAGCAACGAGGTGATGAATTTGTGTTGCTGTTGTGCGGCGGCGATAAAAGCAGTCAAAGCCGTGATATTGAAGCAGCAAAAATACTCGCCAGCGAGTGGAGGTCAGAATGAGCGAAAAAATTTACGACTACGACCCAGCAGCAGCCCTGGACGGCCCCGAAGCAATCGCCGTCTTCATGGCGGATGCGTTTGAGACGGGTAATGCTGAATACATCGCCAAGGCAATGGGGGTCGTTGCCCGAGCCAAAGGCATGACTGAGCTGGCCCGCGAAACAGGGCTTTCCCGTGAGCAGCTTTATCGCTCATTCAGCGAAGACGGGAATCCCACGCTTAAAACCATGCTGGCCGTTATGCGTGCCCTGGGTATCGACATGACCGCTCGACCGCACGTATCACCGTTGTAATCCCTGCGAACAAACCTCCCACAGGCCTAGGGTGCGCGACCCCAGCTCGTCGTGACAGCTTCACCGTCGCGGCGAGCGCGGCGAAGTGTTAGGTACGATTGGGCAATACGGGCTGATTTGTCACCCGCCAATCATTCAATTGGAACTCCCCATCTCGCTGCCCCGTCATCTGCAATGAGGGGGGCTGCGGGTCTTTCGTGGCGAACCCTGATAACGCTTTTCTTCACTCAGAAGGCGAGGGACGACATGAATATTACAGATACCACGACCGGTAGCCAGCCGGACAAGCCCAATGCCGCAGGGCCAGGCCAGGACTTTGAACACCTCAAGGAAAGCGTCACAGAGACGCTTGGCGATGCAAGACAACAGGTGGATGAGCAGTTTGGCCAGTACCGTGACACGGCAGCCGATCAGATCGAGGCACTGGCACAAGGGGCAAAATCTTTCGTTTCGGAACTGGAGGACAAGGACAAGCTCGGCATGTCCGACTACCTCGCGGACATGGCGGAGTCCATGAGCGGGCTGGCGGGGAATTTGCGCGGCAAAAGCGCGGAGCAGCTGCTTCACGACGGCGCCGAACTGGCGCGCAATAATCCGGGATTGTTCATTGCCGGCAGCATAGCGTTGGGCTTCGGCCTGTCACGCTTTCTCAAGGCTGGTGCCGCTCCGGCGGCGACATTCGCCGATGCCGACGATCCGGCAGCAGGGCATTCAAGGCCGCCGTCCGGGGGCTTTGGTGCTCAACGACCGTTTGATACCTCCGTGCCACCGCGCACCGATCAAGGCCCTGGCCTGGCCAGCGGTATCACCCCGGCCGCGCCCAATGATCAGGATCATCCATCAAGCTTTGCGGCGAATTCGACAACCGGGTCCACATCCTACAAGGGAGTGCTGTGATGAACAGAGAAGATCAAGAACTGCCCGGCGTAAGACCGGCATACACACCTGAGTCTGACGCTTCGGTCGTCGGGCTGTTGCGCCAGCTGACGCGCGAAGTGCCCTCGCTGTTCACCAAGGAACTGGCATTGGCCAAGGCTGAGCTGCAGGCCAGCCTCACGACGCTCAAGGCAGGCATTGCCGGCGTCGCCGGTGGAGCGATTGTGCTGCTGGCGGGGTTCATCATCCTTTTGATGTCCGTGGTCTACGGCTTGAGCATGGTCATGGCGCCGTGGCTGGCCGCGCTGATTGTCGGTGTCGTGGTGATGATCGTCGGGTTCGCCATGCTGCAGTCCGGAAAAAAACAGTTCGAACCGTCCCACTTCAAGCCTGATCGCACCTTGGACGCCTTGAACAAAGACCAGGAAGCGCTGCGCAGGAGAGTGTCATGAACAGTGAATTCGAAATCGAATCGCAAAAAAGCCCCGAGACCATCGAGCGTGAAATCGATGCGCAGCGTGCAAGCATTGGCAACATCGTCGACGCGCTGGAAAGCAAATTCACCCCGGGGCAGGTCATCGACCAGGCGTTGTCGTTCATGCAGAGCAACGGCACCACGTTCCTGAGCAACCTTGGCACCAGCGTTCGCAACAATCCCGTTCCCGCGGTGGTGACCTCGGTGGGTCTGTTGTGGCTGATGATGAGCCAGAACCGTCCGCCGATTCCTCGTCCCGTTTATCGGGCGGACCCGCAGCAGAACAAGGTAGGGGAGTGGACCGATGGCCTGGCGGATGGCCTCGACAGTGCGCGCGAGCATTTGCACCAGACTGCCGACACCCTGAAGGAGGGTTACCAGACGGTCAAAGGCAAGGCGGCGCACCTGGGCGAAAACCTGGGCGCTACCAGCGAAAACATCAGCCATGCCATGCATGACGCCAGCGACCGCCTGGTGCGCAGTACCCAGCAGATGAGCAACCAGGTCAATCATTTGCTCAAGGAACAGCCGCTGGTCGTTGCCGCTGCGGGCATTGCCCTGGGCGCCATGCTGGGGGCGGCATTACCCACGACATCGACCGAACAGCGCTACATGGGCAAGACCAGCGCAGGGCTGGCGGACATGGTCAAGCAGCAGGCACGGGAGGGATTCGAAGCGGTGCGCGACACGGTGACCAAAACCACAGAGCACGTGGACATGGACGTGGAAAAGCCCGAAGGGGATCGCCCCGCGGTAGCCAGTCAACCGGCCGATCTGTCGCGCGGACTTGGAACGTCGTAGGGCGTGGTATGCAAAACGGGAGGTCAGAGTCTGGCCTCCCCAAGGTATTGGGCAAGTCAGTCGCACGGAAAATGGCATTGGGGGGGGGGGGCGTTGCACGGCAGCACCGCGAATGTTGCCGTGGCAACCACGCCGAGAAAACCCGAGCTTCAGCATTTTTAGCGGCAAGGTTCTGCCTTCGCGGATGACAAGGAACGTACTGGAGATTTGCGGAATTTGCATTTGCCGGTCGGCGCATGCGGGGTGAGCAGGTCAACACCCGTTTGCTTGTAGCCTGCCCCCGATTTTTCGCTGCCCAAGGTGTCAGCGCAACAAAAGGCCCGCGGCCCTGGCTCGCAATGCCATCACCAGATTGGCTGGCATTTTTTTGATTTCTTCAGGCCAGAGCGCCAGGTGCCCGCGAAATTCTCTCGACTCATCGTCGTATCTTGAAATATCAGCGAGCACGAAGCTGTATCGGCTGAGGTAAGCCGCAGACAAATCATCGGCCAACGCCCGCGCAGGCTCACCGGCTAACGCCAGGCACCATTGGGCGATTTCAACGATTCGTTCACTTGGCGTCCGCGGGGCCACACCGTGGAGGAAATTCAGGATGTATTGGTTATAGAGCAGGGCGCCTTGCTCGGGCTCTTCGGTGGGGTTTCCCGGGCAATGTCGTCGCTCCCAGGGAAGCATGTAGACCATTTTGTCCAGAGCAGTCTGAAGAACATAATCCGACGGTTTCACCAATCGATGCATCATCTTCTCCCGATAAAAAAACGGTTTAGCTATGGTAGCTCATTCTTGGAAGTCAATAGATTTCATGAAGAAAAAACCACAAGGGGATGTGTTCCTGGCTCGACGAATCCCGGACTGCATCGGTCATGGCGTTGCCATATTTTGCATAGCGAGCCTGCTCGCGATGGACGTCCAGACAACGCGATCGTTCAGACAGGGCGCGATATCGTTGACGATCATCGCCAGCAGGCTCGCTCCTACAGGGAGATCGCGGACAGGCCTGCAATCAGGTCCCGCATTGACCCCTCGTACCTCGAAATCAACGTCTATGCTGGGCTAACCGATTGCTTACCTCCACAGTGAACTGTCAGGAGACATCCATGGTACCCATGCCGCTGTCAGAGAAGGCCTTGTCCCGCGGGTTGCTCGATACCTTGATCCGCGCCGGACTGATTGTCGTGCTGGTGCTGTTCTGCTTCGAAATTTTCCGGCCGTTTCGCGACTTGATGCTGTGGTCGATCATCCTGGCGATCACGCTTTACCCGTTGCAAGAACGACTCCGGGGCCCGCTGGGGCGAAAAGAAGGGCGCATTTCGACGTTGATCGTGCTGGTGGCCGTCATCATCCTCATGGTGCCTATCTACCTGTTGGGCACCTCGATTGCCGATTCGGTGGAAAACGCCATGACCGTGGTCCGGGACGAAGGCATCCGCATTCCGCCCCCGTCCGACTCCGTCGCCACATGGCCACTGGTGGGTAAACCATTGTCGGCGCTGTGGCTGCAGGCAGCCACCGACCTGCCGGGCCTGACGGCGAAGTACATACCGCAAATCAAGGATGTCAGCCTGTCGTTGCTGGGCAAGCTCGCCGGCGTCGGCATGGGTTTCCTGATGTTTATTTTCGCGCTGATCATCGCCGGGATCTTCATGGCTTACGGCGAATCGGGTAGTCGCGCCTCGGTGCAGATCGCCTCGCGGATCAGCGGACCGGAAAGAGGGCCCCAGGTGGCTACCTTGTGTACCGCAACCATCCGCGCCGTGGCGCTCGGGGTGGTCGGTATCGCGTTCATCCAGATGCTGCTGGTGGGGCTCGGGTTTGTGTTCAAAGGGGTTCCCGGTGCCGGGCTGCTGGCATTGGCGGTGCTGCTGCTGGGCATCATGCAGTTGCCCGCAACCTTGATCACAGTACCGGTCATTGCCTATGTGTTCGCCACCGAAGGGGCCAGCACCGCGACCATCGTCTTCGCCATCTACGTCTTCGTCGCGGGCCTGGTGGACAACGTGCTCAAGCCCTTGTTGCTGGGGCGCGGCGTCGATGTGCCGATGCCGGTGATATTGATCGGAGCCCTGGGCGGGATGGTTACCGGCGGGATTCTTGGCCTGTTCATCGGCCCGGTGGTGTTGGCGGTCGGTTATCAGCTGTTTTGGCAGTGGGTGCAAGACCCGCCGCCGCCGACGGTATAGGAGGGGAGGAGGTAGCGCCTTATCCGCAGGGTCGAGCGTACAGGGACCGGCCGGCAGTTGGCGGTTCCTGGTTCAAAGCCCGAGGTAGCCGCAGTAGATAACGGCCAACGTGGCAGCGATCCCAAAGGCCCCCAGCGCCTTGATGGTCGAAGGGTGCGCTGACAGGGGATTTATCAAGCGCGGCAGGCGCGGATCCGAATAGGCAACCGGTTGATAGCGTCCGCGCATGATTGCCAGGTAGGTATAGCGAAAGCCGATCAACAGGAACAGGCTCGCCAGGCTGAGGAGCAGGGTGGCAAAGGTGGTCGGTCCAGCCGCAGGTAAAGGGTGCTCTATATCGCAGGCAGCACTATCGACTTGTGCGACAGTGATTTGCCCATGGTCCTTTGAAGCCGGTGTTCCTTCACTGAGCAGCCTGGCCTGTTGCCCCAGGTCCAGGGTCTGGTATTGCCAGAGAGTCGACGAGCCTTCCCGGCAGTAGGTGAACGTTCCAGGGTTTTGGGCGGCAATGATGCACGCGTCTTCAATCCCGCGCTTTTTGAGGGTTTCCATGGCGGTTCTGGTGAAATCCAGATCGAGGACAGGAGCAATCCCTGTGGCTGAAACCGCGCCCGAGACCAGCAGACTCCCCACAACACCGATAGTTGAAGTTTTCAAGGCTGGATTTCCTGGTTTTTTATTGGCTTTATGTCAGGGACGCGGAGCTTGAATGAACCTGCCGTAGTGGAGTCTAGAACGCGTTAGTCACTTTGATAAGCATGCGCATTTAAAAAAGTTGCGCTGCAGACTATTCACAGTCATCGGCCACAGCCTTCTCGGCACGCTGGATTTCCTGTTTTATATCGGTGGTGATTTTCTGTTCCTTGCGTTCCTGACCGAGGAACTTTTGCTCGCCCCGAGACTTGACCTCCGCATCTTCAGCATGGATCTGCGCTTCGATGGCGGCAGAATGCTGATCGATCACGGCATCGACCTCGGCTTCGTTCTTTGCAGTATCGAGCGCCGAAACCAGTTTGCCGGCCTCGGCTTTTTCGGCTTCGGCATAGGCTTCGACCGACAACCCGGCGGCCAGGGCCCGAGCCTGTACTTCCAGCTCCTTGAGGTGCTGGCGCGCTAACGCACATACCGCTTCCTGGCGCTGACTCTGCTGCTCTTTCCAGTTGTTGAGTCCATAGACAGCAGTACCGATGATGACGATCGTTGCAGCGACCCCCAGTAATTGGACTTTCACATTCCATCCCCTCAAAAACAGCTTTTGGCAATGATTACCCGAATCCATTCGGGGAATGAAAAGCGTAGCAGACTGGGTGGCACTCAAGGTCCGTCCAGTGTGCTGGAAAGGATTTTCAAGAGAGCACTCGGGCCTACAGTGGACGACTTTCGCTCGACTCGTTGGCGCAGCACCAGCGATTTCGTCCTTGTCGTTTGGCCACGTAGAGCAGGGCGTCAGCGGCTTTGATCAAGGTGGCCGGCGTCACCTCCTCGAAGCTCGGGTGGCTGGTGGTGATGCCCGCGCTGGCCGTGACCCTGCCCAAGGGATGAGCGCAATGTTCGATGCCCAGTGCTCGGATGGCTTGAAGAATCTCTTCGGCAACCTGTGCCGCACCCGCACCATCCGTGTTAGGCAGCAGCACCGTGAACTCCTCGCCACCGTACCGGACAGCCAGGTCCCCGGGTCGTTTGACCGCTTGCTGGATCGCTGCCCCTACCGCGCCCAGGCAATCATCGCCGGCAGCGTGCCCATAGCTGTCGTTGTAGCGTTTGAAGTAATCGACATCAAGCATGATCAGCGACAGCGTGGAGCCCTGGCGCGCAGCCAGGCGAATCTCCTCCGGCAGCGCCGTATCCAGGCGTCGACGGTTGCCCAGGCCCGTCAGGCTGTCGGTCAACGCCATGTCGCGCATGGCCTGGTGTGCGTGACGCAACTTTCTTTCCGTCACCATTCTCTGGCGTAACTGACTCAAGACGATGAGGCCGAACACCGCGAGCACCCCGATCAGCACCACCAGCACCCACCCGGTTTTCAATAGATCACGGCGCCAGGGAGCGATGATGGATTCGCGGGAAAGCCCGGCTTCCACCACCAGCGGATAGGTGGTCAACGCCCGGTAGCCGTACAGGCGTTCGGTGTCGTCCACGACGGCTTTGACTTCGGCGACGCCTTGGCTGGCGTTGGGTAGATAGCGCTTGAAAATCTCGCTGTCCGCCAGGCTTTTACCCACCACGGAGGCAATGAAGGGGCGCCGTACCAAAATGGTTCCGTTGCGCATGGCCAGCACCAGGGCGCCCTTGTCATCGATCTTGAAGTCGCCGTAGTAGTCGACGAAGTAGCTGACCTTGATCGTCCCGAGGAGCACGCCGGCAAAGGTGCCATCCAGATTGTTCAAGCGGCGGGAGATGGGGATGATCAGGTCGTGGGTGGATCTGCTCTGAACCACCTCGCCGATGCGCACGTTCTTGTCCTCATGCGTGCGGTGATACTGAAAGTAATCGCGATCGGCGTTGTTCGCGGGCTCCGGCGTGGTCTGCTTGTCCGTCACGATCCATTGCCCGTCCGCGCCGTAGATGAACAGGCCATGAAGTTGCGGCATGATTTTCGATTGCTGGACCAGCAGCTTGTGAATGCGCGGGACGTTGATGTTCTGCAAGCCGTCACCCTCCACCCGTTCCCCGAGCGCGGCGGTCAGTACATCCACTTGCCGAATGGCATCTTCGGCGTGTTGCGCCGTGGCTCGCGCCAGGTTGGTCACGGAGTCGCGGGCAGCGTCGAAGGCTGACCGGTAATCGCGCCAGGTCCGCCAACCCTCAACCGCGAGAAATGCCAGGACCACCACCAGCATGAAGCTCACCGTGAGGCGGAACACAGCTCCCGCGCGCACGGTCGTCGCAGAGACAGGTTCAACGTCGCCATCCACCCTGGGCGGTGGCTGCTTGCGTCCAGGCATCAACAACTCCTTTTGCTCGCGGTCTGGGCACGCTGCTCGCCATCTTCAGCTGTCCAGTTTCGCCGAAGGGCAGCCTGGACTAGACAAGACCGACAAATGACAGAATCACCAGGACGATCACGACGGCACCGACGATGTAGATAATATTGTTCATGAGGCCACCTCTGTCTCTCAAGGGGTTGTGACACCTGGGTGTCTAGTACAAATGACACTTGGGTGCGCACTTGCGTTCCGCAACCCGCTCGCAGAGATCGCGCAAAAATCGGTGACTCGTGGGTGCATCGACCAGTCCCACTCACAATAGCAGTCGATAACGCCCTGAAAGCCCCGGCATTTATCGTAAGCGCCAAAAACAACTCCAAGATGGCCTCACCACATGCACCCGTTACGACAAAGCCTGCACAACGAACTGCACGCGCGCCCGTCACTGTACTTCGATGAGCCGGCTCATGTGTTTCACCTGGCTTTCCTCGGCAGCGAACAGGTGTGCAATACGTTTCTTCAGGACTGCTGCCTGGCCTCCCTCGATCTGAACGCTGCCCAAGGCATTACCCGACTCGATGGCCACGCGCTGAAATGGGAGCGCCATGCCGAGTTTTTCACCCTGACCCTGGTGGTCACTTCCTCCAGCGATGAGTTGTCCTGGACGGCGCTGCCCGACGTCCTGGCGCGAAAAATCCAGGCGTATTTGCCGACGCTGATCAATTCGGTACAGATCGTGGTGCGTGGTGAAGCGCAGCTGGATCTCTCGCGCTACGGCTTCAAGGACCCGTGCGGTTCCTGCGTGGGGGGTGGCGATGCTGTGGTCTGGAGCGATTTTCGTATCAGCGAGGATGGCAACAACCACATATTGTTCATCAACCGACGCCTGAATGCGTACCGCCAGGGGCGGATGATACGCCGCCTCCTGGAAATCGAGACCTACCGGATGATGGCCTCGTTATCCTTGACCATGGCCAAGGAATTGAGCGCGCAGCTCGATGTTTTCGACAAGACCCTGGTCACCCTCTCCGAACGCAACGCCGACCCGGCCGGCAGTCATGCCAAGGCGCTGCTGGCGGATATCTCCAACCTGTCGGCCCAGGTGGTCAGCAGTACCGCGAAAACCCGCCACCGATTCAGTGCCACCCAGGCCTATGCGCAATTGGTGTTCGAGCGCCTGGGTGAATTGCGGGAAAGCCACGTCGGTGATTGCCAGCGCCTGGGCGTGTTTATCGAACGCCGCTTCAAGCCCACCGTCAGGTACTGCACGGCCACCGAACAACGACTGGAGCATCTGGCCGAAAGCGTGGCCAACCTGGGCGACCTGTTGCAGGCACGGGTCCAGGTGGAAATGGAAGAACAGAACTCGGAAATCCTCAAGAGCCTGAACGCCCGCGCCGATGCCCAGATCAAGATCCAGCGCGCTGTGGAAGGCCTGTCGATCATTGCCATCAGCTACTATTTGCTGAGTCTGCTCAAGCTGGGTTACTCGGGGCTGCACGTGCTCGGCGTCGCGCTGACCCCGCGCGAGGCCATGCTGGCCATGGCGCCGCTTGCGATCGGGATTCTTGCGTGGATCATTCTTCATATCAAAAAGGTCAAAGAGCATTGATCTTTCAGGTGTACATATCCATTCCTGCGGTAACGGCCACCTAGGGTTTCGCCCTTACGGCGAGTCACTTGGAAAAGCCCCAAGTAACCAAGGGCTCTTGCCCCTGGCGTTCGGTGCCTCGCTAGGGCTCGGCATACCCTCGCTCCGGTCCTGCTCCGCGGGCCCGCCGCGATGGGCCATCCTTGGCCCAGCGCGGCTAAACCGGCATCCATGCCGGTTTACCCACTGCGCAGAACCGGAACGAAGCCTCTCGAGGGGGCAAGAAAATCAAAAGCCAGATCAAGATCAAACGCAAAAGCGAGGCGGCCTGACAGCCGACCTGATCGGGAGCCGTACGCGTCCCCCTGTAGGAGCCAGGCTTGCCGGCGAAGAACGATAACGCGGTACAACAGATACACCGCGGCGCTTGGTTCGCCGGCAAGCCTGGCTCCTACAGGGGATCAGGTACACCCTTAAAACTCAGGTCGGCTGTCAGGCCGCTTCGTTTTGGCTTTTGATCTGGGCGCCCCGTTAACCACGATGGCCGAACGCAGGCATTGCGCAGTGGGGAAACCGGCAGGACGCCGGTTTAGCCGCGCTGGGCCAGGGATGGCCCATCGCGGCGACCCACGGAGCAATGCCTTCGTTACGGCATGCCGAGCCTAGGCGAGGCACCGAGTGGTGGGGCAAAGCCTTTTGCTTCCTTTTTGGCGTTTGAAAAAGGGAGTCGCCGTAAGGGCGAAACCATAAGTGGTCGTTACCGCAGCAATGGATATGTACTCCGACAACAATCGCCCACAAGCTTTGGCTGCCCTAGGCACTCGCATCGCTTTCATGCGCATCGGCAAAGGCCATGAGCACGTCCAGGTCGAGCACATCCAGTTTGATCCGCGAAATAAACGCAGAGAAGGCGAGGTTGGCGGCAAGCAGGCGCAAATCCGAGGCCCAGGCCGGTAGGTGGACCGGGCCCTGGAGCCAACCGGACTCGAAGAGTGGGGCCAGGCGCACGGTGTCCCCCAGGCTCAGGCGCCCGGCGAACAGGTAGCCGACCAGTTCCGGTCGGTTGTCACGGATCGCGATGCGCAGCAGGGTGTGCACGCCGAGCAAACCGGTCAGGTAGGCCGCATCCTTGGTGAACGCCGAACCGCCGCGCAGGTCGGCGCCGCGAAACACTCGCTGGGTCGAACGGAAGGATTCCTCCTGGGTCTGGCCGGCAGCGAGAAAACCTTCGAACACCTGGATGAAATCGGCGCCATCGAGCGCCTGTTGCACCGCGAGCACACGCAAGGCGAGGCGACGCAGGCGGTTGATGTCCATGCTGCCGGTGAACAGCTCGGCCAGGGTGGCGATGCCTTCCTGGGTCTGGGTGGTGCGCGGCGCGCCCAGGCCAAGGCTCTTGAGGTTCGGTTGCAGCGCGCCGTTCTGCGCCGTGGCGACATGCACGAAAGCCTCGTGCTGCAACAGCTGGTTCTTGTCCAGTTGCGAAAACAGCGCGCTGGCCCGCAGGCGAATGCGGCTCGCCCCGGCGATGGCCTTGGCGGCCAGGGTCGGATCGAGCACCACCGTGATCCGGCCCGGGCCGAAGAAGCGATCCAGTTCCGGTTGCATCCAGGCAGCGAAGGCCTCGGCCGGGATCTCCGCCGGGCTCGGAGGAATCCGCGTACCGCCCAGAAGGGCGTCAGTGGTGTTGAGGAAGAAGTGGGCCGCGTCCAGCATGCTCAGGTTCAGGTTGGCGTAGTGGAAGTCCGGACGCCGGTACAGCGCTGAGGAATATTGAGTAAAGGCCGGTGTACCAATGGCACCGAGCATGCGCCCGGCCGTGGCATAGCTGCGCGCTGTCATGGCCAGGTGGCGCCCGGCCGGATGCCCTTCATCGCAGCGGCCGACAAAGGCCTCTAGCGCGCCGATATCGGCGCTGTGATCACGCGGGCGCAACTCGACCTCGGGCAATCGGGCTTGTCCAGCGCGCCAACGGGCCAGGAACGTTTCCTCGACCCCCTCCGGCCAAGCCAAGGCATCCAGCACGCGGATCTTGCGCACCAGGCCGGGCAGGGCGGCATCGAGTTCGGACAGGGGAGCGCTGCTCATGCACATCTCCATGGGCAATCAGGTTCAATCGTAAAAGCTTAGTCGGTGTGCAGACGTGCCGGTTCGATTGCGCACGTTCGAATCGCCAGCGAAACAGGCTTTTCAAACTACACTGAAAATTTGTTGAAACCGCCCAGTGATAAAGGACCGCTGCCTTGGCCTGTCTCAAAGGGCCTCACGTTGACGCGGCCGTGCGAGGATGACTGCATGCAAGGCACAGCAGAGCAAAAGCGGGCACGGGTACTGGATCCGGTCGATCGTGTAACGGAAGTGATCTTTGGCCTGCTCATGGCAATGACCTTCACCGGAACCATCAGCGTGGCGACATCTGGCCAGGAGGCCGAACGCACGATGATGTTCGCAGCGTTAGGGTGCAACCTGGCCTGGGGGCTGGCCGACGCGGTGATGTATCTACTGCGCAGCCTGATCGAACGCACGCGCAAACGTACGTTGTTCACCGCCCTGCGCGGCGGAGCGGATGCGGCGACCGGGCAAGCGCTGATTGCCGATGCGCTGCCACCGCGCCTGGTCGCGGCCGCCGGCCCCGAAGAACTGGAGTCGCTGCGACTGCGCCTGGTCAAATTTGCCAACACGTCGGTGCAGCCGCGCCTGACCTGGGACGACATCAGGGGCGCGATCGGGGTTTTCCTGCTGGTGGTGGCTTCGACATTCCCCCTCGTGGTGCCGTTTCTGTTGCTCGACCAGACAGCGCTTGCCGTACGCCTGTCCAACCTGGTCGGGCTGGTGGTGCTGTTCATCGCCGGCTGGATACTGGCGCGCTATGCCGGCGCGAAGCCCTGGGTCGGTGGCGTTGCGCTGGCGGTCACCGGTGCCGTACTGATCGTCGCGATCATCGCGCTCGGTGGCTGAGCAGCCGGCAATCACACTGCTTACCTGTCGACAATCTGTCTTGCTGAGGTCTTGGTCATGGCAAAGGACAAAAAGAAAGCCGCAAAAAGCTATCCCGCGCAAAGCCTGAAACTGAAGAACAAGGATTACCTTGAGCAACTGCGCCTGCTGCACGTCGAGTTGGTGAAATTGCAGGAGTGGGTGAAAGCCAAGGGCATCAAGATCTGCATTGTCTTCGAGGGGCGTGACGGTGCCGGCAAGGGCGGGACCATCAAGGCGCTGACCGAGCGCGTGAGCCCGCGGGTGTTTCGCGTGGTGGCGCTCCCGGCACCGACCGATCGGGAAAAAAGCCAGATGTATCTGCAACGCTACCTGCCGCACCTGCCCGCAGCCGGCGAGGTGGTGATCTTCGATCGCAGCTGGTACAACCGGGCGGGCGTGGAGCGGGTGATGGGGTTCTGCAGCAAGGAGCAGGTTGCCGGGTTTCTGAAAACGGTGCCCAACGTGGAGAAGGCGATTGTCGATTCGGGCATTATCCTGCTCAAGTATTGGCTGGAAGTCAGTCCAGAGGAGCAGACTCGCCGGCTGGAGGAGCGCATCAAGGATGGGCGTAAAATCTGGAAACTGAGCCCCATGGATCTCAAGTCATACAGCCGCTGGTTTGATTATTCGAGGGCGCGTGACGACATGTTCCAGACGACCGACACCGAGCACGCCCCCTGGCTGGTGGCCAACTCCAACGACAAGCGGCGAGCGCGCCTGAACATCATTTCTGATCTGCTCAGTCGCGTTCCCTACGAGGAAGTCGCGCGTGAGAAGGTGGTGTTGCCCAAGCGGCAGAAGCCTGGCGGTTATCGCGAACCGGATTATCCGCTGCGGCGAATTCCCGAAAAATTCTGACGGGCACTTCAAGCAGGCACTTCAAACAGAGCCACGCGCTGGACAAAAAGGGCCACAGTCCCATGAGCCATTCGGATGCTTCGCCGCCCACCCCGGAACCGGGGCGCATTGCCCGTCGCGATACCGGCGGCGACAGCGGCTGGAGCCGTTGGCTGCCCGGGCTACGAACGCTGCGCGAGTACAAGATAGCCTGGTTGCGCCACGACATCATGGCCGGCCTGGTGCTCACCACGATGCTGGTGCCTGTCGGCATCGCCTACGCCGTGGCATCGGGCGTCCCCGGCATCTACGGCCTGTACGCGACCATCGTTCCACTCCTTGCTTATGCACTGTTTGGCCCCAGCCGGATCCTGGTGCTGGGGCCGGATTCCTCGCTTGCTGCCGTGATCCTCGCCGTGGTGCTGCCATTGTCCGGTGGCGATCCCCATCGCGCCGTCGCCCTGGCGAGCATGATGGCGATCGTGTCGGGTGCCGTGTGCATCCTGGCCGGCATCGCACGCCTGGGCTTCATCACCGAGCTGCTGTCCAAACCGATCCGCTACGGCTACATGAACGGCATCGCCGTGACGGTATTGATCAGTCAATTGCCGAAAATCTTCGGCTTTTCCATCGAGTCCGCCGGCCCGATCAGAAACCTGTGGGCGATCGTCACCGGGGTGATGGAAGGCAAGGCCAACTGGATCACCTTCATGGTGGGCGTCGGCACCCTGGCGGTGATCCTGCTGCTCAAAGGCAACAAGCGAATCCCGGGCATCCTGATCGCCGTGGCGGGTGCGACCGTCGCCGTGGGTGTGCTGGACCTTGCCACGAGCGCGGGCGTGTCGGTCCTTGGTGTGCTGCCACAAGGCTTGCCGGCGTTCGCCATCCCCTGGATCACCCGCGCCGACATTGTCCCGGTCATCATCGGCGGCTGCGCCGTCGCCCTTGTCTCGTTCGCCGACACCAGCGTGCTCTCGCGGGTCTACGCGGCGCGCACCCGTACTTATGTCAACCCGAACCAGGAGATGGCGGGGCTGGGTTTCGCCAATCTGGCGGCGGGTTTTTTCCAGGGTTTTCCCATCAGTAGCAGTTCTTCACGGACGCCCGTGGCCGAAGCTGCCGGCTCCAAGACCCAGTTGACCGGCGTGGTCGGCGCACTGGCGGTGGCCGTGTTGCTGATGGTGGCGCCCAACCTGCTGCAGGACTTGCCCAACAGCGCACTGGCCGCCGTGGTGATCGCTTCGGCCATCGGCTTGATCGAAGTTGCCGACCTGCGACGCATTTATCGTATCCAGCGCTGGGAGTTCTGGCTGTCGATCGCCTGCACCATTGGCGTCGCCGTGTTCGGTGCGATCGAGGGTATCGCCCTGGCCATCGTGATCGCCATTATCGAATTCCTGTGGGATGGCTGGCGGCCGTACTCCGCCGTGCTGGGGCAAGCCGAGGGGGTCAAGGGCTATCACGATATCCAGCGTTATCCGAACGCGCGCCTGATCCCTGGCCTGGTCCTGTTCCGCTGGGATGCACCGTTGTTTTTCGCCAACGCCGAACTGTTCAACGAGCGGGTGCTGAACGCCGTGGCGGCATCGCCCACGCCGGTGCGCTGGTTGGTCGTGGCCGCGGAACCGGTCACCAGTGTCGACGTGACCTCTGCCGACATGCTGGCAGAGCTGGACGACACCCTGCACGCGGCGGGTATCAAATTGTGCGTGGCGGAGATGAAGGACCCGGTCAAGGACAAACTCAAGCGCTTCGGGCTTTTCGCAAGGCTTGGCGAATCGGCGTTTTTTCCCACGATAGGCGAGGCGGTGGACAGCTATCTGGCGGCTCATGGCGAGCAATAGCTGACGCGGACAGTCAAGGGCGGCCAACCAGGCGTGCCGCCGCCCTTGACTGCCCGGCGGCTTACCAGAACTTGAAGGTGTAGGCGATGATCAGTCGATTCTCATCGACGTCGGTCGTGTCGCTGCCGCGATACGTCACATTGCGCCAGCGCAGGCTCAGGTTGCGCAACGGTCCGCCCTGGATCACGTAGCCGATGTCGGTGTTGCGCTCCCACTCCTTGGCGCCAACAGCGCGAATCTCGAAGTCATCGCCGCGCATGTAGCGCGTCATCAAGGTCAGGCCGGGGATGCCCAGGGCGGCAAAGTCATAGTCATATCGCAGTTGCCAGGAGTCTTCCCCGGCCCGCACGAAAGGCTGGTATGTGCCATTGTTCAAAGCCCATGGGTCGGCCACCAACAGGTAGGGCAGGCCGGTGTCGCCATTCTGGTTCTGATAGCCCAGGCCCAGGGAGTGGCCGCGGCTGCTCAAAGTCAACATGCCACCCAGATAGCGGTTGTCGACATTGGTGCGGCCCTCGTCATCGCTGCCGAAGTAGCGCACGTCGGCCTTCAGGTTGACGCTTTCGCTCAATGGCGCCTTGTACAAGAGGCTGGCGGCATTCTGGCTGTAGTTGTCCTTGAGCTCGGCGCGATAAACCGTGGCGCTGAGGCTGGGCAGGAAGGCGTAGGTAAAGCCGCCATAGTTGAAGCGGTCGGTGGGCACGCCACCGGTGGAGCCGTCGGCCGCCATGCGCATGTCCTCGTAGTCGGACGAGTCGCGCTGGTGCGCCTGGCGAAATTGCCCGGCGGTGAGGCTCAGATCCTGGATATCGGTGGAGACCACCTGCCCACCGCGATAAGTCTGTGGCAGCAGGCGCGTGTCATTGCGAAACAGCACCGGCATCACCGGTTCATGGTTGCCGAGGGTGACGAGGGTCTTGGCGACCTTGAGCTTGGCAGTCGGTGCCAGGAAGCTGTACTCGTCGACCGGCTCGCCGGTGCGCTGGTTGCGCTGCAGCACGCCAGTGCCGCTGCTGCCGCCACCGGAGTCGAGCTTGACGCCTACCAGCCCCAGCATGTCCAGGCCCACGCCAATCGTGCCCTCGGTGAACCCCAAATTACCGCGCAAAATGAAGCCTTGCGCCCAGTCTTCCGCCTTGCTCTGGGGCTTGCCATCGTGGCGTGGGCCGTCAAACAAACCGGCGTCCCGGTAATCACGATTCATGTAGAAATTTCGTGTTTCCAGGCTCAAGTGACTGTCGGCGATGATGTCTGCATGGGCCTGTGAAGCGAGCAGTAACGCCGAGACACAAGGGGCCTTGAAGGAATACCGGGCACGAGTCGGCCCGGCCAGATGCCCGGTGACGGGATTGGCTGTACGCATGATGAGAGGTTCCTGCCTGCTGTGAGTTGTTTTTGTTGTTCAGCCAGCCCCGGGAAGGGGGCTGTTTTAGGGTTTCATGAACAATGACGCTTCGGCGAGGGCAGGAAGGTGGGGATCAGCCTATTGCGCCTCGTCGTCTTGCGGCTCGTCGCCGAGCGATATGGCGACCATGTCGCCTTGCAGCTTGTTGAGGTAATGCAGCAGGCTGACGCTGTCGTCGAAACTGAAGCCTTTCAACGCCTGCTGGTAAAACGTCTGGATCCGCTCCTGCAACGAGTCCCAGAAGGCCCGGCCGGTATCGGTCAGTTGCACCAGGCGCGCACGTCCGTCATCCGGATGCGGCACGCGCAACACATGGTTGTCGCGCTCCATGCGCTTGAGCACGCCGTCCAGGCTCTGGCGACTGACGAACAGGTACTCGGTCAGTTCAAAGAACGAGATACCGCCTTCATAACGTTCACGGGACAGGGCGCCGAGCACGGCCCATTGCACCGTGCTGATGCCCATCTCTTTCTGGACTTGCCGCTGCAACACGTTGCCGGTCTGGAACAGCCGGAAAAACAGCGTGTTGGGTACGGATCGGGTATCGCTATTGTTCATTGATGTTCCTTATCGGCTCCGTCAGGGCGAGCACGGTTGTATGAGCGCCCGACCTGATGGAGCAGGCAGGGCATCAATTGGGGACAAATTCGCGCGCGATGATATTTTTCATGATCTGCGCGGTGCCGTCACCGATTTGCAGGCCAAGTACATCGCGCAAGCGCTGGGCGAACGGCAGGTCCTCGCCGTAACCGGTGTGCCCATGCGCCAGCAGACACTGCTTGACCACATCGAACGCCAGTTTCGGGCCCCACCACTTGTTCATGGCCGCTTCGGCATTGTGTGGCAGCTTATTATCCTTGAGCCACAGGGCGTAATAACACTGCAGGCGGGCAGCATGCACGTAGGTCTGCAATTCTGCCAGAGGGTGAGTCAAACCCTGGAACGAAGACAAGGCCTGGCCGAAGGCCTTGCGCTCGGTCAGCCACTGCCAGGTTTCATCCAGCGACTGTTGGGCCAGGGCCAGGCACTGCAGGCCGATCAGGGCGCGACTGTAGTCAAAGCCTTGCATGACTTGCTTGAAGCCCTTGTTCTCATCGCCCAGGCGATGGTTGACCGGCACCTGCACATTGTCAAAAAAAATCGAGCCGCGACCGATGGCGCGCTCGCCGGCATCCTCGAAGCGGGTCGTGCTGATGCCGGGCAGGTTCATCGGCACCAGGAACGCGCTGATACCGCTGGCGCGTTGTTCCACGGTGCCGGTGCGGGCGAAGACCACGGCGACGTCTGCCTGGTCGGCCATGGAAATCGACGTTTTCTCGCCGTTTAGCACATAGACATCGCCCTTGAGCTCGGCCTTCAGGCGCAGGCTGGCGGCATCGGATCCGCCGCTGGGTTCGGTCAGGGCGATACAGGCTACCTTGCGCCCGGCGGTCATTTCACCCAGCCATTCCCGGGCCAGGGAGGAGTCGGCGTATTGGGCGATGATCTGGCCGTTGAGCGACGTCAGCAGCGGGATGTACGCCACATTGAAGTCGCCACGGGCCAGCTCTTCGATGATCAGGCCGGCGGTGACGCAGTCCAGGCCGCTGCCGCCGAATTCTTCCGGCAGTTCACCACCGAGCAGGCCCATCTCGCCCATCTGGGCAATGACTTCGCGCTCGATGCGGCCATCGCGATCCCGTTGGCGGTAACCGGGGGCGAGGACGTCGGCGCTGAATCGGGCGACGCTTTCGCGGATGGCATTTTGTTGTTCTGTGAAGGCGAAATTCATGATGCTCTCCAGGCCATTCGGGTGCTGTGCCGGCAGCGCGATGGCTGCCGGCGCAGGGATCATTTGTAGAATTTACGGAACTCGGGTTTGCGCTTTTCCTTGAACGCGGCGACACCTTCCTTGGACTCCTCGGTGTCGTAGTACAGGCTCAGGGCCTGCATGCCGAGGCCGCCAATGCCGCCGATATTGGCGCTGTCGGCATTGAACGAGCGCTTGGCGATGGACAGCGCGGTCGGGCTCTTCTCGAGAATTTCCTCGCACCACTTCTGTACTTCTTCATCGAGCTGCTCGTGAGGCACCACGGCGTTGACCAGGCCCCAGTCCAGCGCCTGCTGCGCGCTGTACTTGCGGCACAGGTACCAGATCTCGCGGGCGCGTTTTTCGCCGATCAGGCGCGACAGGTAGGCGGTGCCGTAACCCGGGTCGACCGAGCCGACCTTGGGACCGACCTGGCCGAACACCGCTTTGTCGGAAGCGATGCTCAGGTCGCAGACCACGTGCAGCACATGCCCGCCGCCGATGGCAAAGCCGTTGACCCGGGCGATCACCGGCTTGGGCACTTCGCGGATCAGGTTCTGCAGCTCTTCGACCGGCAGGCCGATCAAGCCGCGACCGTCGTACTGGCCTTCATGAGCGCCCTGGTCGCCACCGGTGCAGAAGGCCTTGTCGCCAGCGCCGGTGAAGACGATGACGCCGATTTCCTTGTTCCAGCCGGCACGGTTGAACGCGTCGAGCAGTTCCATGCAGGTCTGGCCGCGAAATGCGTTGTAGCGCTCGGGGCGGTTGATGGTGATGGTCGCGACGCCGTTGAGTTCGTGGTACAGGATGTCTTCGTAGTTCATTGCATGCTCTCCCATTTGAGTGTGGTCTGGCTTAGCCAGCCATCGTCAGGCCGCCGGACACGCTGATCACTTGACCGGTAATGAAGTTGGCATCGTCGCTGGCGAGCAGGGCGATGATTCCCGGATAGTCTTCCGGCTGGCCGAGGCGACGCATCGGCACGGCATTCTTGAAGGCTTCCAGGAGTTTTTCCGGGTTGTTGGAGGTGTCGGCCACGCTCTTGAGCAGCGCGGTGTCGGTGGGACCTGGGCAGACCACGTTGACGTTAACGCCCTTGGTCGCCAGCTCCCGCGCCAGGGTCTTGCTCAAGCCCACCAGGCCAGCCTTGCAGGCGGCGTACACGGCCTCGCCCGAAGAACCGACGCGGGCGGCATCGGAGGCGACGTTGATGACTTTGCCGCCACCGGCCTCGAGCATTTTCGGCAGCACCACGTGGTGCATGTTCAGGGCGCCGGTCAGGTTGATCGAAATCAACTGCTCCCACTGCTTGGGCTCGGTCTTGAGGAAGGGCATGAAGCGGTCGAAACCGGCGTTGTTGACCAGTACAGTCGGCACGCCCAGGTCTTTTTCGATGGCGGCCACGGTGTCGGTGATGGCGGCGTAGTCGGTGATGTCGGCGGCGTAGGCGACGGCCTTGCCACCGGCTTCGCGGATCAGGTCGACGGTGGTTTGTGCAGCATCGCTGTCGCGATCGAGCACCGCCACCAGGCTACCTTCGGCGGCGAAGCGCAGGCACACGGCGCGACCGATGCCGCCGCCACCGCCGGTGATGATGACGGTTTTTCCATTCAGGCCTTTCATAGGGGCATTCTCCAATTATTGATTTGCGCGATTTGAGGTGAGGGTTCAGCGGCGCTTGACCGGGGCGATGCGAATGCTCGCGGCCCGCTCATGCAGCTTGAATTTCTGGATCTTTCCGGAAGGCGTGCGGGGCAGGGCAGGCAGCACTTCCAGGTATTCGGGCAAGTAGTTGCGCGACAGGTTGTGTTCGAGCAGGAAAGTCACCGCCTCGTCGAGGCGCAGGTCCGTGTAACCGTCATGCAGGGTGACGTAGGCGCAAACCCGCTCGCCTAGACGCTCGTCGGGGCAACCCACCAGGGCCACCGCCGAAATGGCCGGGTGCTTGTAGAGCAGGTTTTCCACCTCGACCACAGGGATGTTTTCGCCGCCGCGGATCACCACATCCTTGGTTCGCCCGGTGATGCGGATATAGCCCTGGGCATCCATGCGGGCCAGATCGCCGGTGGCGAACCAACCTTGGGCGTCGACGCTGTAGAGGTCGGGACGCTTGAGGTAACCCACGAACAGGCTGGCGCCGCGGACCTGAAGATGGCCTTCGCTGCCGGCAGGGGCTTCAATGCCGACATCGTCGACTACCCGTACTTCCACCAGGGGCAGGGCCAAACCATCGGTGTAGATGGACCGCTCGGGATCGTCCTGCGGACGGGTCATGGTCGAGGCTCCGGATTCAGTCATGCCCCAGGCCGAGATGATTTTCGCGTTGAGGCTGTTGCCGGCCTTTTCCACCAGGCTTTCCGGAATCGGCGCACCGGCCGAGACGAAAATCCGCAGGCTCGACAATGCATCGCGGTGCCCAGGGGCAAGCTCGATCAGGTCGGCGAGGAAGGGTGTCGAGGCCATCGTGAACGTCGGGCGCTCGGCGGCGATGATCTTCACGGCGGTGCGCGCATCCCACACGTCTTGCAGAACCGCTGCCGCGCCGAGGTAGATGGGCATCAGCATGCCGTAGAGAAACCCGGTCTGATGGGCCATGGGCGAGGCCATGAAGACAATGTCCTGGCGGCCAAGTCCCAGGCGCTCTGCATAGGGAATGATGTTGCTCAGCAAGGTTTTGCTGGTGTGCAGCACACCCTTGGGTTCACCGGTGGTGCCGGAGGTGAACAGCAGCTGCACAATGTCATCGGCCTGCGGGCGACGCTCGGCGAACAGCGCCTGGGTATCGCCATTGTTTTCCCATGCCCGCTCCAGCAGTTGCCGTTCGAAGCTGTTGTCGCCTTCGCCACCGATCACCAGTACTTGCCGCAGTTCAGGCAAATCAGCGCGCAGGCCCTCGGCCATGCTGGCGTAGTCGAAACCCCGGAAAAGCTTGGGCACGACCAATAGATGACTGCGGGCGTGGCCGAGCATGAAGCGCAGCTCGCGTTCGCGAAAAATCGGCATCAATGGATTGAACACGGCACCGATACGGGCACAGGCCAGGAACAGGGCGGTCATCTGCCAGCTGTTGGGCAACTGGCAGGACACCACGCTGCCTTTTTCCACGCCCAGGGCGGCCAGGCCGGCGCCCATGCGGGTCACCACGGCATCCAGTTCGCCGTAGGTAAACGAGACGGGGGTGTCTTCGCCGCTCTGGTAACTCGACAGGGCGCGGCACTCTGCGCCCCGGGCAAGCTGCGCATCCCAATAATCTGTAATGATCATGTCACTACTGCTGGGCGTTTCTGGATGACGCTCTGCGGGTGTGCCTGTCCAGGTGTTCATTTGTATATTTCGACTCTTAAGGGTTTGAGTTGTTGTTATCTGGCGATCTGGTGTTGCCCTTTCGATGAGCTGAAGATAAGGCTTTCAAAATTAATATGTCAACATGTTGTCTTTATATTTTTCTGTGGATATATTCGAAGGCATTCCCGCAGAACAAGAGGTAGATGACATGGCTTTCCTGAACATCCTTGTCGAGCAGCGTGCCGCCGTCGGCCTGATCCGCCTGAATCGCCCGACTGTCTATAACGCGCTCAATGACGCCTTGATGACTGAACTGGGCCAGGCGCTGCTGGCCTTCGAGGCCGATGAGCAGATTCGTGCGGTGGTCATCACCGGCAACGACAAAGCTTTCGCCGCCGGTGCCGACCTCAGCGAATTGCAGTTCAAGGGTTTTGCCGATGTGTACCTGGAGGACTTCGTCACGGCCAACTGGGAGACCGTCACCCGCTGCCGCAAACCGGTGATTGCAGCGGTTGCCGGCCTGGCGCTGGGCGGAGGCTGCGAGCTGGCGATGATGTGCGACATGGTGATCGCCGCCGACAACGCGCGGTTCGGCCAGCCCGAAGTCAAGGTCGGCACGCTGCCCGGCGCCGGCGGCACCCAGCGCCTGACCCGCGCCATCGGCAAGGCCAAGGCCATGGACCTGTGCCTGACCGGGCGTTTCATGGATGTCGATGAAGCCGAGCGTCTGGGCTTGATCAGCCGCGTGGTGCCCCTGGCCAGCCTGCTGGATGAAGCCCTGGCGGTGGCCGCGCAAATCGCCGCTCACCCGGCCATCGCGGTCAAGCTCAATAAGGAAGCGGTCAACCGGGCCTTCGAAACCACCCTGGCCGAGGGCGTGCAGTTCGAGCGGCGCCTGATGCACGCCAGTTTTGCCAGCCAGGACCAGAAGGAGGGCATGCAGGCCTTCGCCCAGAAGCGCCAGCCGGTGTGGACTCACCGCTGACAGGCGCGACCGATTGGCAAGCCGCATAACAACAAGAAGAGGAACTGTCCGATGACTTCAGTCGTACAAATGACCCACGAGGCAGGCGTGGCCTTGATCCGGGTCGACAACCCGCCGGTCAATGCCCTTGGCCACGCCCTGCGCGCCGGGTTGCTGGAAGCCTTTAGAGAGGCCGAACGGGACGCGCAGGTCGAATTGATCATGCTCTATTGCGTGGGCAAGACCTTTATCGCCGGCGCCGATATTCGCGAGTTCGGCCAGCCGGCCCAGGCGCCGATCCTGCAGGAACTGACCCTGGCCATCGAAAACGGCAACAAGCCTTCGCTGGCGGTGTTGCACGGTTCGGTGCTGGGCGGCGGGCTGGAAGTCGCGCTGGGTTGCCACTACCGCATTGCCCACAGTGCCACCCGGCTCGGTTTGCCGGAAACCCGCCTGGGGCTGTTGCCCGGTGGTGGGGGCACCCAGCGCTTGCCGCGTCTGGTGGGTGTCGAAACAGCGCTGGAGATGATCATCACGGGTGAACCGATAGAGGCGAGCCAGGCGTTGGGACTTGCTCTTGTAGACGCTCTGTTCGACGACGAGCCTCTGGTCGCAGGCCTGCGGCATGCACGGCAACTCTTGGCCGAGCAGGCCCCAGTGCGGCGTGTCGGCCAGATCGAAATTCCCACGACACCTGCCGAAGCCAGCGCCTTGATTGAGGCCCGACGCAGCGAAATCAGCCGTACCCAAGCTGATTCATTCTCGGCGCCGCGTTGCCTCGCCGCCGTCGAAGCGGCAACGCAAATGCCGTTGAGCGAAGGCCTGCAGCGCGAGCGCACGCTGTTTCTCGAGTGCATGGCATCGCCCCAGCGCGCGGCGCTGATCGAAGACTTCTTTGCCCGGCGCCAGGCGGCCAGGCAACGCCAAGGCTGAACTTGCGGCCAGCCTCGGGGTTGGCCTGACCATCGATAGAGGACTTTGCATGGACATCCATTACACACCCGCCGAGCTTGAGTTCCGCGCCGAGGTGCGGGCCTTTCTCAGTGACGCGCTACCCGCAGACATCGCCAGCAAAGTTCGCCTGGGCAAGCGCTTGAGCAAGGACGACCACCAACGCTGGCAGCGCATCCTCGCGCGGCGCGGCTGGTACGCGGCCAATTGGCCGGTGGCCTTTGGTGGCACTGGCTGGGGCGTGGTGCAGAAACACATCTTCGAAGAAGAATGCGCCACCTTCGGCGCACCACGCCTGATCTCCTTCGGCGTCAACATGGTTGCCCCGGTGATCATGAAGTTCGGCAGCAAGGCGCAGCAGGCGCATTACCTTCCGCGCATCCTCAGCGGTGAAGACTGGTGGTGCCAGGGCTATAGCGAGCCGGGCGCGGGCTCGGACCTGGCCAGCCTCAAGACCCGCGCCGTGCGTGAGGGCGAGCACTATGTGGTCAACGGTCAGAAGACCTGGACCACCCTGGGCCAGCACGCCAACATGATTTTCTGCCTGGTGCGCACGGACAACGAAGCCCAGCAGCAGCGGGGTATTTCCTTCCTGCTGATCGACATGGCCAGCCCCGGCATCAGCGTTCGCCCGATCATCACGCTCGAAGGCGAGCATGAGGTCAACGAGGTGTTCTTCGACAACGTCCGCGTACCGGTCGAGAACCTGGTGGGCGAAGAGAATCAGGGCTGGACCTGCGCCAAGTACCTGCTGACCCACGAGCGCACCGGGCAGGCCGGTATCGGCCAGTCCAAGGCGGCACTGGCGCACCTCAAGGAGGTGGCCCGGCAGGAACTGCGCAACGGTTTGCCGCTGCTGGACGATTTGCAGTTTCGCCTGCAGGTCGCCGAGGTTGAGATTCAGCTGCTGGCCATCGAGATGAGCACCTTGCGCATCCTCGCCGCCGCCCAGGCCGGCGGTGTGCCCGGTGCCGAAAGCTCGATCCTGAAGATCAAGGGCTCCGAAATTCGCCAGGCCATCAGCCACTTGCTGCGCAAGGCGCTGGGCACCAAGGCGCTGCCCTTTGTCGAGGCCGAACTGCACGACGATTTCACCGGTACTGCACTGCACAGCGACTACAGCGCCGCCCCCGCCAGCCAGTATTTCAACCTGCGCAAGCTGTCTATCTACGGCGGCTCCAATGAAATTCAAAAGAACATCATCGCCAAGATGATTCTTGAGCTTTAAGGAGGTACGCAATGGACTTCACACTCAGCGCCGAGCAGCAGATGCTGCAAGACACCGTGGCCCGACTGGCCCGCGATCACTACAGCTTCGAAGCCCGCGAAGGCTACTACCGCAGCGAAGCCGGCATGAGCCCGGCGTTCTGGAACCAGATGGCCGAACTGGGCCTGTGTTCGGTGCCGATTGCCCAGGCACACGGCGGTTTCGGTGGCAGCGGCGTGGACAACCTGCTGATCATGACCGAGCTCGGTCGCAACCTGTGCCTGGAACCGTTCCTGCAGTCGCAGATTCACGCGGCGGGCCTGCTGCAGCAACTGGGCGATGCCAGCCAGCAGGCAGACCTGTTGCCGCAAGTCGCTGGCGGCTCGCTGCAACTGGCGGTGGCTTTGGAAGAACTGCAAAGCCATTACCAATTGCACGACGTGCAGACCCAGGCACGTGCGGTCGAGGGTGGCTGGTGCCTGTCCGGGCGCAAGATCGCCGTGGTCGGCGCGGCCAGTGCGGGGTTGATCCTGGTGTCTGCGCGTACAGGCGGCGATGCGCTGGGCGAACAGGGGATCAGCCTGTTCCTGGTCGATTCCCAGGCGGACGGTTTGCAGCGTCGCGATTACCCCTGCATCGACGGCCCGCGTGCCAGCGACCTGATCCTCGACGATGTCTTTGTGGGTCGGGGCGCGTTGCTTGGCAACGTCGGCGAGGCCTTGCCAGCCTTGCGTTATCAGCAGGGTCGCGCGATTGCCGGGCAGTGCGCCGAAGCCATCGGCGGCATGGAGGAAGCTTTTCGCCTGACCCTCGACTACCTCAAGACTCGCAAGCAGTTCGGTGCCCCCATCGGCAAGTTCCAGGTGCTGCAGCACCGCATGGCCGACATGCGTGGCGAGCTGGAATTGGCTACCTCGATGGCCATCCTCGCTGCCTGCGTGGCCGATCAGGCCGACAGCGACGAACGCAGCCGGCAACTGGCGGCCGCCAAATTCGTGGTGGTGCGCGCCGCACGCCTGATCGCCGAGCAAGCGATCCAGTTGCACGGCGGCATCGGCATGACCTGGGAATACAGCCTGGCCCATCACGCCAAAAGGCTGGTGATGCTCAGTCACCAGTTGGGTGATGACGATCACCATTTGCAGGCCTACGCCGCGCTGCTGCACAGCGCCTGATCCATCACAGCACTCACACGGGAACACACTATGAAAGTACTGGTTGCGGTAAAGCGCGTGGTCGATTTCAACGTCAAGGTTCGTGTCAAGGCCGACCAATCCGGCGTCGACCTGGCCAACGTCAAGATGGCGATGAATCCCTTCTGCGAGATCGCCGTGGAAGAAGCGGTGCGTCTGAAAGAGCAAGGGGTTGCCACCGAGGTGGTGGTCGTCAGCATCGGCAGCAGCGCGGCACAGGAGCAACTGCGCACCGCTCTGGCCCTGGGCGCCGACCGTGCCATTTTGGTCGAGGCCGGTGAAGAACTGGGTTCCCTGGCCGTGGCCAAGCTGTTGAAGGCGGTGGTCGACAAGGAACAGCCTCAGCTGGTGATCCTCGGCAAGCAGTCCATCGACAGCGACAACAACCAGACCGGCCAGATGCTCGCGGCATTGAGCGGCTACGGGCAGGGCACCTTCGCCTCCAAAGTCGCCATCGACGGAGACAGTGTCGCCGTGACCCGCGAAATCGACGGCGGCGCACAAACGGTCGCGCTGAAACTGCCGGCCATCGTCACCACCGACCTGCGCCTGAACGAGCCGCGCTACGCGTCGCTACCCAACATCATGAAAGCCAAGAAAAAGCCGCTGGAGGTGCTCACTCCGAGCGCCCTGGGCGTGAGCTGCACGGGCACCGTGCAGACTTTGAAAGTCGAAGCGCCGGCCGCGCGCAGCGCCGGGATCAAGGTCAAGTCGGTGGCCGAACTGGTCGAGAAACTCAAGAACGAGGCGAAGGTAATCTAATGGCTATCCTGGTTATCGCTGAACACAACAACGCGGCGCTGGCGGCCGCTACCCTGAATGCCGTGACCGCTGCGCAGCAGATCGGTGGCGACATTCATCTGCTGGTCGCAGGCCATGGCGCTGGCGCCGTGGCTGAAGCGGCGGCGCAGGTTGCTGGCGTGGCGAAAGTGCTGCTGGCCGACAACGCCGCGTATGCTCACCAATTGCCGGAAAACGTGGCTCCTCTGGTTGCCGAGCTTGGCAAGGGCTACAGCCACGTCCTCGCTGCCGCCACCAGTAACGGCAAGAACATCCTGCCGCGGGTTGCCGCGCTACTGGATGTCGACCAGATCTCGGAGATCATCGCGGTCGAAAGTGCCAATACCTTCAAGCGCCCGATCTACGCGGGCAATGCCATCGCGACGGTGCAGTCATCTGCCGCCGTCAAGGTGATCACTGTACGCGGCACCGGGTTCGACGCCGCTGCCGCTGAAGGGGGCAATGCCGCCATCGAAGCGCTGAGCCTGGTCAGCGACAGCGGCCGGTCGGCGTTTGTCAGTGAAGCACTGGCCAAGTCCGACCGTCCGGAGCTGACCGCGGCGAAGATCGTTGTGTCAGGTGGCCGTGGCATGCAGAACGGCGACAACTTCAAGCACCTCTATGCACTGGCCGACAAGCTCGGCGCGGGCGTGGGGGCGTCGCGCGCCGCGGTCGACGCCGGTTTCGTACCCAACGACATGCAGGTCGGCCAGACCGGCAAGATCGTCGCGCCGCAGTTGTACATCGCCGTGGGCATCTCCGGCGCCATCCAGCATCTGGCCGGCATGAAGGATTCCAAGGTGATCGTGGCGATCAACAAGGACGAAGAGGCGCCGATTTTCCAGGTGGCCGACTACGGCCTGGTGGCGGATCTGTTCGAGGCCGTGCCGGAGCTGGAACGGGCAATCTGAGGAGGTGCATGTGAATACGTTCAGACAGATCGGTGTGATCGGCAGCGGTGCCATGGGCCGGGGAATCGCCCAGTTGTTCGCCACCGCGGGCGTTCCGGTGTTGCTGTATGACAGCCGCAGCGAAGCAACGGAGGAAGCGCTGCAAGCCAATCGCGCGTTGCTTGAGCGATCCGCCGCCAAGGGCAAGTTGAGCAGTGAAGCACTGGCGACGGCATTGGCTTGCATGCGCCCGGCCATCAGCCTTGAAGCCTTGGCCGATTGTGATGTGTTGATCGAGGCGATCGTGGAAAACCTCCAGGCCAAGCAGTCGTTGTTCCGCGCGCTGGAGCAAGTCGTAAGGCCCGATGCGGTGCTGGCGACCAACACTTCATCCTTGTCAGTGAGCCTGATTGCCAGTGCTTGCAAGCATCCCGAACGGGTCGCCGGGTTTCACTTCTTCAACCCGGTGCCACTGATGAAAATCGTCGAGGTGGTCCGTGGCGAACTGACCGACCCGCAGGTGGTTCAACGCCTGGCGGCGCTGGCCGGGCACGCCGGACATTTTGCCGCAACGACGCCTGACTCCCCGGGCTTCCTGGTCAACCATGCCGGGCGGGCCTTTGGTCCGGAGGCCTTGCGTATCCTCGGCGAGGGGATTGCCACACCGGCGCAGATCGATCGCATCCTCAAGGACAGCCTCGGCTTTCGCATGGGGCCGTTCGAACTGTTCGACCTGACCGGCCTGGACATTTCCCATGCGGTGATGGAATCGATTCATACCCAGTTTTACCAGGACCCGCGCTACACCCCTTCGGCGCTGGTGCCTCCGCGTCTGGCCAGTGGTTTGCTCGGGCGCAAGACCGGGCAGGGCTTCTATCGCTACCAGGACGGTGGCGTGGTCGAGCAAGCACAACCGGCGCATCCGCAGGTGTCGATCACCCAGCCGTTCTGGCTGGACTGCGACGACTCGACCATGCGCGAGCGGATCTCTGCGGTGCTGTCGGTTGCCGGCGTGGCGCTGGAGCAGGGCGATCAACCGAGTGCGCACGCCATCTGCCTGGTCACGCCTTTGGGCGAGGATGCCAGCAGCGTGATCGCCCGCAAACGACTGCCACCACGACGCAGCCTGGCGCTGGAGACCTTCGTCGGTTTCGACACGCGCCGCGTGCTGATGCGCCAACCGGCGCTCGATCCACAGGTCCTGGCCCAGGCGCGCCAGGCCCTGGGTGCCGATGGTGTTCCAGTGGAGGTCATCAATGACTCGCCGGGGTTCATCGCCCAGCGCGTGCTCGCCGGGATCGTCAACCTGGGTTGCGAAATTGCCCAGCGGCGCATCGCCGAACCCGCGATCCTCGACCGTGCGGTGCAGTTGGCCCTCGGTTACCCCCATGGTCCGCTGGGTTTTGGCGACCATTACGGTGCTTTGCAGATCCAGCAGATCCTGCACCGACTGCATGAGCTGTATCAGGAGCCGCGCTACCGGGTCAGCTCCTGGCTGCGGCGTCGTGTGCAGCTCGGCCTGCCCCTGACCACCCCCGAGGAGCAAGCATGAGCGCCTATATCTACGATGGCCTGCGTTCGCCTTTTGCTCGTCACGCTGGCGCCCTGGCCGCTGTGCGCCCGGATGACCTGCTGGCCAGTGTGGTGTGTGCCTTGGTGGCGCGTAACCCGTTCGACGTGCGCGACTATGAAGACTTGATCGCCGGCTGCAGCAGTCAGGCCGGTGAGGACGGGCGCAACCTGGCGCGTCATGTTGCACTGCTGTCCGGCCTGCCGACGGCCGTTGCCGGGCTGACTGTCAATCGTCTATGTGGCTCCGGCCTGGCCGCCGTGCTGGATGCAGCGCGTGCCGTGCGCTCAGGCGAGGGTGAGTTGTTTATTGCTGGTGGCGCTGAGAGCATGAGTCGTGCGCCGTTTGTGGTGGCCAAGGCGCAAAGCGCATGGTCCCGTGATTTTCATGTGTACGACAGCTCAATCGGCGCACGCTTTCCCAACCCGAAGGTAGAGTCCGGGTTCGGTGCCGATTCGATGCCGCAGACGGCGGACAACGTCGCCCGTGAACTGGGCATCACTCGCGAGGACGCCGACCTCTATGCCGCGCGCAGTCAGGCGCTGTTCGACGCGTCCGTTCGCGATGGTTTCCAGGCCGGTGAAATCCTGCCGATCGAAGTGCCGCAAGGGCGCAAGCAGCCACCGAAGATCGTCGACCGTGACGAACATCCGCGCCCACAAAGCAACTTCGAGGCGCTGTCCGACCTGCAACCGCTGTTTAACGGCGGTGTTGTCACCGCGGGCAACGCCTCGGGCATCAACGATGGCGCGGCAGCGCTGCTGATTGGTTCGCGGGCCATTGGCGAAAAGGCCGACCTCAGGCCTCGCGCGCGCATCCTCGCCGGCGCCGTGGCCGGGGTCGAACCACGCCTGATGGGCCTCGGCCCGGTGCCGGCCTGCACCAAGGCCTTGCAACGCGCAGGCTTGACGCTTGCCGACATGGACCTGATCGAAATCAACGAAGCGTTTGCCGCACAAGTGCTCGGCTGTGCCCGGCAACTCGGCGTGGCCTTCGATGATCCGCGCCTGAACCCCAACGGTGGTGCCATTGCCATCGGCCACCCACTCGGTGCTTCCGGCGCTCGCCTGGCCTACAGCGCGGTGCGGCAACTGGAACGCAGCAACGCACGCTTCGCCCTGGTCAGCCTGTGCATTGGCCTCGGCCAGGGCATTGCCTGCGTAATCGAACGCCTCGACTGACCAACATTACAAGAACCCAACCGGAGAATGACCCATGGCCAACAAGGCAAGCTTCAACTGGATCGACCCGCTGCTGCTCGATCAGCAACTCACCGAAGAAGAGCGCATGGTGCGCGACAGTGCCCAGCAGTTCGCCGCCGACAAGCTGGCGCCTCGGGTGCTGGAGGCTTTTCGTCACGAGCAGACGGACCCTGCGATCTTTCGCGAAATGGGCGAGACCGGCCTGCTCGGCGCAACCATTCCCGAAACCTACGGCGGCAGCGGCCTGAACTATGTGTGTTATGGCCTGATCGCCCGGGAAGTCGAGCGCGTGGACTCGGGCTATCGCTCGATGATGAGCGTGCAGTCCTCCCTGGTGATGGTGCCGATCAATGAATTCGGCAACGAAGCCACCAAACAGAAGTACCTGCCCAAGCTGGCCAGCGGTCATTACATCGGCTGCTTCGGCCTGACCGAGCCGAACCATGGCTCCGATCCGGGCTCGATGATCACCCGGGCACGAAAAGTCGACGGCGGCTACCGCCTGACCGGCAGCAAGATGTGGATCACTAACAGCCCGATCGCCGACGTGTTCGTGGTCTGGGCCAAGGACGATGAAGGGCAGATTCGCGGCTTCGTCCTGGAGAAGGGCTGGCAGGGCCTGAGCGCGCCGGTCATTCACGGCAAGGTCGGGCTGCGTGCGTCGATTACCGGCGAAATCGTCATGGACAATGTGTTCTGCCCCGAAGAGAACGCCTTCCCGGATGTGCGCGGCCTGCGCGGCCCGTTCACCTGCCTGAATTCGGCGCGCTACGGCATCGCCTGGGGCGCACTGGGCGCGGCCGAGGACTGCTGGCACACCGCGCGCCAGTACGTACTGGACCGCAACCAGTTCGGTCGCCCGCTGGCTGCCAGCCAGTTGATCCAGAAGAAACTGGCGGACATGCAGACCGAAATCACCCTGGCCCTGCAAGGCTGCCTGCGCCTGGGGCGGATGAAAGACGAAGGCACGGCCGCCGTTGAAATCACTTCGATCATGAAGCGCAACAGCTGCGGCAAGTCGCTCGACATCGCACGCCTGGCGCGGGACATGTTGGGTGGCAATGGCATCAGCGACGAGTTTGGCGTGGCCCGTCACCTGGTCAATCTGGAAGTGGTCAACACCTACGAAGGCACCCACGACGTGCATGCGTTGATCCTCGGTCGGGCGCAGACCGGCATCCAGGCGTTTTTCTGATGCTTGCCTGGCCAGTCTGAAGCCGGCGGCAAGCCAAAAAAAGGCGATGGTCATACAACCATCGCCTTTTTTATGCGGGTACCTGGCTATCCAGGCACGTGCTCGGTGAAACCATGGAAGGACGTGAAAGCGGCGACCGGCTCGCGCTGTGTCTGCAGGCTGTTTTCCGGCGCGTCGCGGTCCTCATGCCCGAGTGCGATGCCGCAGACCAGGATGTCCTCATCCGCCAGAGGCACATGCCGGCGCACGATCTGGTGATACCAGGCGAACGCGGCCTGGGGGCAGGTGTGCAAGCCCTGGCCGCGAGCGGCGAGCATGATGTTCTGGATGAACATGCCCAGGTCGATGTAGCTGCCGGTATTGAGTCGGCGATCGAGGCTGATCAACAGGCCGACCGGGGCATCGAAGAAATGAAAGTTGCGCAGGTTCTGATGCTCGCGGGCCTCCCGGTCGTTGCGGTCGATGCCGAGCGCTTCATACAGGCCATAACCGGAGGCGCGACGACGGCCCTGATAGGGTTCGAACCAGTTGTCCGGGTAATACTGGTATTCAGGATCATGCTGGCCGGCTTGGCCGGTGGACGCCAGGATATCGGCACACAGCGCCTGCTTGGCATCGCCGGTCAGCACATGGACATGCCACGGCTGCACGTTGTTGCCGCTGGGCGCCCGGGAGGCCACCTTGAGGATATGTTCGATCACCGGCCTGGAAATACCCATGGGCAGGAAGCGGCGGACCGATTTGCGGGAGCGTATGGCGTTGTCTACATGCATGGATCTTCTCCGATTATGCGCGGTTCAGTCGAGTTCGGCGTAGCCTCTGATGCGAATGCGATTGTTCTCGTTGGCCAGTATCAGGTTGCGGCGAGTGCTGCCTGACAGGTACAGCCTTGGGTGATCGCCCAGGGCAATGGGCGACAGGAAGCGCACGCCAAAACGGCGCAGGCGCGAGCCGGGCAGCAGGCTGCCGAGCAGGCCCATGCCGAGCATGCCCTGGGCAAACACGTCCGGGTGCCCGGCTTTCTGCGCAATGGCCGGTTCCAGGTGGACGCGGTTGTGATCCCCCGAGGCGCTGGCAAATGCGTGGATTTGCTCGCGGCTGATCTCGGGGGCGATGCGTGCCGGCGAATCGTGTGTATCGAGCGTCGGTCCGGCGTTGGGCGCGCCCGGTTGCGGGACAGCGACATAAATACTGAGCATCTCGCAAGCCAGCGAACCGTCCGGGGCCATCAACCGGGTTTGCTTGTGCAGCAGGCTGAAACGCGGCTTGTTGATGACCTCGCTCAGGTGCGCGCTGCTGCGGTACACATGGCCTGGCCGCAATGGCTGGTGATAGTGGAAGTGTTGTTCGCCATGCAGCAGTTGATGGGCCTCAAGCCCGGTCAAGGTGAACAGCTGCTCGACCACGCCCTGGTCCATGTCGGCACTGTAGACGAGGGTTGGCGGCAGATTGATGTAAGGGGGAATGCCAATGGCCTGATTCAGGGCCGAAACGCGTTCGGCTTCGAACGACCATTGGCATTGCGCGAACCGGTGGCCGGCGAGCGCGGCGAAATCCATGCCGGTCACCAGCCGCCGGCCACGCTAAGCGACTCGCCGGTAATGGCGCGCGCAGCGTGGGAGGCGAGGTACACGGCGCTGTCGCCGATTTCGCTGGGTTCGAGCAGGCGCTTGAGCGGTTGGCGCGCCAGGATGTGGCGTTGCAGCGCTTCATCTTCGCTGATGTGGTCCTGGGCCGCCAGTTGCGGCAGCTGGTTTTCCACCAGGGAAGTGCGCACGGCGCCGGGCAAAATGGCGTTGGCGGTGATCCCTCGATTTACGGTCTCAAGGGCCAGGGTTCGGGTCAGGCCGATCAGGCCGTGTTTGGCGGCAACGTAGGCGCTCTTGTAGGGCGAGGCCAGTTTGCCGTGCACCGAAGCGATATTGATGATGCGCCCACTCTGCTGTTCGAGCATGCCCGGCAGGGCGTGTTTGCACATCAGGAAAGGCCCCGTCAGCATCACGGCCAACAGGGTGTTCCATTGGCTCAGCGGGAAGTCCTGCACGGGCGCGATGTGCTGCAGCCCGGCATTGTTCACCAGCACATCCACGGCGCCGTGCTCCGCCAGCAGTTGCTCATAAAAGGCGACGATCTGCGCCTCGCTGGTGACGTCCAGCGCAAAGGCGCGGGCGCTGGGCAAGCTGCTCGCGGCCTGTTCGGCGGCCGCCAGGTTGACGTCGCACAAGGCCACGAAATCACCCTGGGCGGCGAAGGCCCGGGCAATCGCCAGGCCGATGCCCTGGGCGGCACCGGTGACCACCACGGTACGTTGCGTCGGGTTCATGTTCAGGCTCCCGTTGATACAGGTTGCAGGTGGCAGCGACTGATGACGTCAAGGGCGGCGGGATTTTCCATTGACGTAAGGTCGCCCGCGTCCTGGCCCAGGTAAGCGGCGCGTATCACCCGGCGCATGACCTTGCCGTTGCGGGTCTTGGGCAGCTCGCTGACGTAATGCAATTGCTTGGGACGCATCGCCTTGCCCAGTCGGGCGCCGATCAGGCCAAGCAGTTCGGTTTCCAGCTCGGGGGTCGGTTCGCTGCCTGGATGGAGCACCACGAAACACACAGGGGCTTCACCCTTGATTTCGTCGGGAACGCCGATGGCCCCGGCCTCAAGCACCTGGGCGTGGCTGACCAGGATCGATTCCATTTCCGCAGGACCGATGCGCTTGCCGGCCACGTTCAGGGTGTCATCGGAGCGACCGGTGATGGTCCAGAAACCTTCGTCATCGATGATCGCCCAGTCACCGTGCACCCAGGTTTCAGGGAAACGGTTGAAGTACGAGTCTGCATAGCGCTGGGGTTCCTGCCAGAAACTCTGGGTCATGCCGATCCACGGCTGGCGCAGCACCAGCTCGCCCAATGCCTGGCGAACCGGCTGACCCTGAGTATCGCAAACGTCAGCCGCCATGCCCGGCATGCGGCTGTTGAAGGTCACCGGGGCGATCGGCTTGATCAGCACGTTGGTCAGGATGCCGCCGCCAATTTCGGTGCCGCCGGCGTAGTTGATGATCGGATAACGGCCCTGACCTACGGTGTTGAATAACCACAGCCAGGGCTCCGGGTTCCAGGGCTCGCCGGTTGAGGTGAAGGTGCGCAGGGCACTCAGGTCATGACCTTGGGCAATGGCTTCGCCATGCTGCATCAGCGAGCGGACGAGGGTAGGGGATACGCCGATGTGCGTGGCGTGGTGGCGTGCGCCGAGTTTCCACACCCGGTCTGCTTGTGGGTAGTCCGGCGAGCCTTCATAGATCACGGCGCAGGCACCGTTGATCAGGCTGCCGAAGACCACCACCGGGCCGGTCAGCCAGCCCATGTCAGTGATCCAGAACAGCCGGTCGTTCTGCCCGACATCCATGCACAAACCGACATCCAGCGCCGCCTTGAGCGGGAATCCGCCGTGGGTATGCACCGCGCCCTTGGGCTTGCCGGTGGTGCCGGAGGTGTAGATGATCATCATCGGAGCCTGGCTGTCCATGACCGCTGTCGGGCACTGGCTGCCGTCGCAGGCTTGCAGGGTGGCAAAGTCCAGGTCGCGGGTCGGGTGCCAGGGGATGTTGCGGCCGAGGCGTCGCACCACCACGACTTTTTCCAGGGACGGGCTCAGTGCGGCGGCCTTGTCGGCCTCTTCCTTCATGGCGATCACCCTGCCGCGGCGCATGAAGCCGTCGGCGGTGATCAGCAGCTTGGCTCCGCAGGCTTCGATGCGCGTGGCCAGGGCTTCGGCGCCATAGCCGGAGAAGGCGGGCGTGAAGATCGCGCCGAGCTTGACCACCGCCAACAACGCGACCACGGTCTCGATCAGCATCGGCATGAAAATGGCGACGCGGTCACCGCTGACCACGCCCAGTTCGCTCAGGCCCTGGGCGACGTTGTCGACCCGTCGCGCCAGCTCGCCGTAGCTCACTTCAAGGCACTGGCCGTCTTCGCCTTCCCAGATCAACGCGGCTTTCTGTGCGTGCTCGGGGTCGACAGCCCAGCGTTCCAGCGCCGTGCGCAGGATGTTGAGCCGGCCGCCCTCGTACCAGCGCGGATGCTTGATGCCGCCCGCGGCATTGAGCGGCGTTTGATAAGGCTGGTCCCAGACAATGCCCAGGGCCTTCTCCAAGGCGCTGGCGAACCATTGTGGATCGTTTGTGGAGCGCTCGATGAAGGCGTCATAGTCAGGCTCGCGCACTTCCTGCATCCACTGGTGCAGGCGCGTGCGACCAATGAAATCGGCGGACGGCGTCCAGACGGCGGAGGTGTTCATGGTCATGTCCTTATCGCTGATCAATGGGATCACTTGAAATTCTTCTTCACAAGCAGCTTGATCGATCCGACTACACCGGAACGGAAGCAGAGTACGCAGAGCACGAAAATGCAGCCAAGGATCGGCGTGCCCCAGGTACCCAGTGGCGATTGCGCCAGCAGGTGTTGCAGCGAGATGACGATGCCGGCGCCGACGAAAGGGCCGAGCAGGGTGCCGACGCCGCCGAGCAAGGTCATCAGCACCACTTCGCCGGACATGTGCCAGTGCGCATCCGACAAGGTCGCCAGCTGAAACACCACGGCCTTGGTGGAACCGGCAAGGCCGGCAATGCCCGATGAAATGACAAAGGCCAGCCATTTATACCGCGTGACGTTGTAGCCCAGCGACGTGGCGCGGTCTTCGTTCTCGCGGATCGCCTGCAGGATCTGCCCGAAAGGCGAGTGCACCACGCGCTTGGCCAGGGCGAAGCCCAGCACGGTGATGGCCAGTACGAAGTAGTACATGGCGTGGTTGTCCGCCAGGTCAATGAACCCCAGCAGCTTGCCGCGACTGATGCCGTGCAGGCCGTCTTCGCCACCGGTGAAGGGGGCCTTGAGGAACAGGAAGTACAGCAGTTGCGCGAGGGCCAGGGTGATCATCGCGAAATAGATGCCCTGCCTGCGTATCGCCAATGCACCGAACAGCGCACCGACCAGCGCGGCAGCGGCAGTTCCGCCGATGATCGCCAGTTCCGGTCCGATGCCCGGGTGTTGGCTCAACAGATAACCGGTGCTGTAGCCGCCAGCGGCGAGGAACGCGGCATGCCCGAAGGACAGCAGGCCGGTATAGCCCAGCAGCAGGTTGAACGAGCAGGCAAACAGGCCGAAGCACAAAAGCTTCATCAGGAATACAGGGTAAGCGACCCAGGGGGCGATCAAGCCGACCGCGATCAGGGCGATGTACAAGGTGTTGAGCTGGCGTCGTTCACGGATCCCGCGCTGTTGCGCGAAGGTCAGCAGAGATTGAGTGTTCATGGGCTTACGCCTCCTTTCCGAACAGACCGTTGGGGCGTACCAGCAGTACCAGGATCATCACCAGGAAAATCACCGTGCCGGATGATTCGGGCCAGAACACCTTGGTCAGGCCTTCGATCAGGCCCATGGCGAGCCCGGTGAGGATCGCCCCCATGATCGAACCCATGCCGCCGATGACCACCACCGCGAACACCACGATCAACAGGTTGGAGCCCATGGTCGGCGACACCGAGTAGATCGGCGCCGCCAACACACCGGCGAAAGCCGCCAAGGCCACGCTGAAACCGTAGGTGAGGGTAGTCAGTAGCGGCACGTTGACCCCGAAGGCCTGCATCAGCGCCGGCTTTTCGGTGCCAGCGCGCAGGTAGGCACCCAGGCGCGTTTTCTCGATCACGTACCAGGTGAACAGGCACATCCCCAGGCCAGCCGCCAGCACCCAGGCGCGGTAGGCCGGCAGGAACATGAAGTCCAGCTTGAAACCGCCTTGCAGCGCCGGCGGGATCGGGTAATTGCTGCCGGACACGCCGAACAGGTTGATGAAGCTGCCTTCGATAATCATGGCCAGGCCGAAGGTCAGCAGCAGGCCATAGAGATGATCCAGGTGCGCGATGCGCCGCAGCAGCAGGCGCTCGATCACTATGCCCAGGGCGCCGATCAGCAGCGGCACCAGGAACAGCGCCGCCCAATAGTTCACGTTCAGGTACTTGAGCAACAGCAGCGCGGCGAAGGCGCCGATCATGTATTGCGCGCCGTGGGCGAAGTTGATGATGCGCAGCAGGCCAAAGATCACCGCCAGGCCCAGGCTCAACAGCGCATAGAACGCGCCATTGATCAGGCCGAGCAATAATTGGCCGAACAGGGCTGCCAGGGGTACCCCCAATAGCATGGTCATGTCAGTCGTCCTCGGGTTTGGTCAGGGGCGTAACGTGCTGGCGACTTTCTGATCGGCCGTCACGAGCTTGCACTTGCTTTGTGAAAGCGGCAGGAAAGCTTCGTCCGCCGGGATCGTGCCGAGGATCTTGAACAGATCCCACTCGCCCGTGGATTCCTCGGGTGCCTTGACCTGGGCCAGGTACATGTCATGCACCATGCGGCCATCGACCCGAACCCGACCGTTTTTAGTGAACATGTCGTTGATCGGGGTCTTGATCATGTACTCGCGCACGGTCTGCGGGTCGTCGGAGCCGGTGGCTTGCACCGCCTTGAGGTACTGGTAAGTGCTCGAGTACATGCCCGCCTGAACCATGGTCGGCATGCGCTGGGTGCGCTCGAAGTAGCGCTTGGCCCAGGCGCGGGATTCATCGTTCATGTCCCAGTACCAGCCTGAAACGAACTTCGTGCCCTGGGCCGTCGGCAGCCCGATGGCCTTGATGTCGGTGATGAACACCATGAGGCTGGCCAGGGTCTGGCCGGCTTCCATCAGGCCAAATTGCTTGGCGGTGGAGATGGCATTGACCAGGTCGGAGCCGGCGCTGGCCAGGCCGATGATCTTGGCGCCGGAGGCCTGGGCTTGCAGGATGTACGAGGAAAAATCGCTGGTCTGGAACGGGTGGTTGGCCTTGCCGATGATTGTACCGCCGTTCTCGACCACCGCCTTCGACACTTGCGCCTCCATGGCGTGGCCGAAGGCGTAGTCGGCGCTGAGCATGTACCAGGTGTCACCGCCGCTGGCGACGATGGCCTTGGCCGCACCGTTGGAGACCGAGTAGGTGTCGTATACGTAATGCAGGTGGTTGGGCGTGCAATATTCGTTGGTCAGGCTGGCAGCGGCGGCGGTGGAGACGATGGCAAAGCGTTTCTTTTCTTCGACCAGGCGGGTGACGGCGATGGCCACCGGTGAGGCGTTGAGTCCGGCGATCAGGTCGACATTGCGCTGGTCGATCCACTCGCGGCTGATGTTGGCGCCCAGGTCGGCGTTGTTCTTGTGGTCGGCGGAAAACAGCTCGATTTTGTCCTGGCCGATCTTGCCGCCCATGTCCTCGATGGCCATGCGTATGGCTTCCAGGCCGCCGGGGCCGGCGAGATCGCTGTAGGGGCCGCTGAGGTCATCGAGGTAGCCGATGCGAATCTCATTGTCGCTGATGCTGGCCTGCGCGGTGCTGGCGAGCAGGCCGCAAAACAGGCTGGCGGTGATCGCCCGGGCCATCAGGGCGGTACTGAAGTTGAATGCTGCTGACATGCGAATCTCCACGGCTTGAGAGCACGCTAATTGTTGTTATGGGTCGTTTACAGCAGGGTCAAACGCCAAGCATGGCGTTCAGTTGATCGCGTTTGCCGTCCAGTTCCGCGGCGCTGAAGTGTTCGACGACCTGACCGTGTTCGATCAGGTAATGACGATCGGCCAGGGGCGCGGCGAAGCGGAAGTTCTGCTCCACCAGGACGATGGTGATGCCCCGGCGCTTGAGCTCCACCAGCACTTCGCCCAGGCGCTCGACGATCACCGGGGCCAGGCCTTCGGTGATCTCGTCGAGCAGCAACAGGTTCGCCCCGGTGCGCAGGATCCGGGCCATGGCCAGCATCTGTTGCTCGCCGCCGGACAGGCGCGTGCCTTGGCTTTTGCGGCGCTCGTGGAGGTTGGGGAACATGTCGAAGATTTCCTCGAGCGACATGCCGCCCGTGGCCACGGTTGGCGGCAGCATGAGGTTCTCTTCCACGTTCAGGCTGGCGAAGATGCCGCGCTCTTCCGGGCAGAACCCCACGCCAAGACGGGCGATCTGGTGCGCGGCGGTCTTCACGGTCTCCTGGCCGTTGATGCAGATCGAGCCGCTGCGGCGGCCGACCATGCCCATGATCGATTTCAGGATGGTGCTGCGGCCGGCGCCGTTGCGGCCGAGCAGGGTGACCAGTTCACCGCGATTGACCGTCATGTCGACGCCGTGAAGGATGTGCGACTCGCCGTAGAAGGCATGCACGTTGGCCAGGCGCAGTTGTTCGCGTGGTGGATTCTGTACGTCAGACATGCCCAGCCTCCTTGCCCATATAGGCTTCGCGTACCTGCGGGTTGGCCGATACGCTGGCGTAGTCGCCTTCGGCCAATACGCTGCCGCGGGCCAGGACGGTGATGCGATGGCACAGGCTGCTGACGACGCGCAGGTTGTGCTCGACCATCAACACCGTGCGGCCCACCGCGACCTTGCGGATCAGTTCAACCACCCGCTCGACGTCCTCGTGACCCATGCCCTGGGTGGGTTCATCGAGCAACATCACCTTGGGTTCCAGGGCCAGGGTCGTGGCCAGTTCCAGTGCACGCTTGCGCCCGTAGGGCAGTTCGGCGGTCTTGTGCAGGGCGAAGTCCTGCAGGTCGACTTGTTCAAGCAGGTGCATGGCGCGCTGGTTGAGGTGGTCGAGGGAGTTGGCGGCTTTCCAGAAATGGAAGGACGTGCCGAGCTCCCGTTGCAGGGCGACGCGGACGTTTTCCAACACGCTCATCTGGCCGAACACCGCCGATATCTGGAAGGAGCGCACCAGCCCCAGGCGGGCGATCCTGTTGGGCGCGAGCTTGCCGATGGCTTTTCCTTGATACAGCACCGCGCCGCGGGTGGCTGGCAGGAAGTGGGTCAGCAGGTTGAATACCGTGGATTTGCCGGCGCCGTTAGGGCCGATCAGGGCATGGATATGCCCCTCCTGCACTTGAAGATCGACCGAGTCCACGGCCGTGAAGCCATTGAACTCCTTGGTCAGCCCCCGGGTTTCAAGAATGACATTGCTCATCGCTGTTCTTCCTGCCTGGTGATGGTTTGCTTGGCTAGACAGTCCCCATGCCGCATGTGCAGGGGGTCAACCTTGACCGCTGGACGCACGCGAAACGGTCGAACGGTCGGGCAGGAATTTATGAGAGATATAAGTCATCATATTGTCATTAATCGCATCACACCAAATTTTGGTAGGATGGATAGCTGACGTCATTTTTTCGGTCTGTCTCATTGCAAGCACCTGTTTCACAAGATTTGATTGTTTTTATGGTGATGTGAATGCTTTGTCGATGGAGCAGACAATACGCTCGACGATTTATTAATGTCAACATGTTGTCTTTAAATGTGAGCGGCACGCAGGCGTCATCGTCCTTGCTACCTCAAAGGTGAGGCCGCAGTGGGCAGTTCCTGCAGTCAGGTATCCAATGAGGGGGGAGGTGACACGTTGAAAGCGGCCAGTCGACCTTGCGACGACTGACCGTGCTGATTTTTGCGGGGCGTCCGGCGTCGATAACGCCGGACAGCTCTTCAGCCCAGATCAGCAGCCTGATGCCGCTCAGGCACCTGGGTTGCTTCGTCCCCCCACGTCCGGTTGACGCGCTGGCCACGGAGGACCGCAGGCCGATCGGCGATTTCCTGCGCCCAGCGCTGCACGTGGGTGTATTGATGGGCCGATAGAAACTCGGCAGCCGAGTACACGTTGTCGCGCACCAACTGGCCGTACCAGGGCCAGACCGCGATGTCGGCGATGGTGTAACGGTCACCGGCCAGGTAAGGGCTTTGCGCAAGCCGGCGGTCGAGGACATCCAGCTGCCGCTTGGTCTCCATCGTGAAGCGGTTAATCGGGTATTCGTACTTCTCCGGCGCGTAGGCGTAGAAATGCCCGAAGCCGCCGCCCAGGTAGGGCGCCGAACCCATTTGCCAGAATAGCCAGTTGAGGGTTTCGGTGCGTCCTGCGGGGTCGGTGGGCAGGAATTCGCCGAATTTCTCCGCCAGGTAGAGCAGGATCGAACCGGATTCGAAGACGCGGATTGGCGGCTCCACACTGCGATCCAGCAGCGCCGGGATCTTCGAGTTCGGGTTGATCTCGACAAAGCCGCTGGAGAACTGTTCGCCCTCGCCGATGCGGATCAGCCAGGCGTCGTACTCGGCGCCGGTATGGCCAAGCGCCAACAGTTCTTCCAGCAGAATGGTCACCTTCACGCCATTGGGAGTCGCCAGCGAATACAGCTGCAACGGGTGCTTGCCTGTCGGCAGCGTCTTGTCATGGGTCGGGCCGGCAACAGGGCGGTTGATATTGGCAAACTCGCCGCCAGAGGGCGCATTGTGTTTCCAGACCTTGGGAGGAACATAAGACGCTTTGCTCACGAGATGGACCCCATAGTGTGTAGTGATGGCGTTGAACGCTTACGATCGCGCAGGGTTAAAACAGTATGTCGTGTGAGCAATACGAGCAACTGCTGTCGATTTCGCAGAGTCCCGTTCGACTATGGGTCAGGGACAGCATCAGGAGAAACCTATGCGCAAGCTCATCGTTGCCGCTTTCATCAGTCTGGATGGCGTCATTCAAGCGCCCGGCGGGCCTGACGAAGACACCAGCGGCCAATTCCGCTTCGGTGGCTGGATAGTGCCTTACTCGGATGAGACCTCTGGCCAGGCCATACGGGATCTGTTCTCACAGCCCTTCGAGTTGCTGCTGGGACGTCGCACCTACGACATATTCGCGGCGTACTGGCCGCGGATAAACGCTGGGGCGCACAACTACATCGCCGACCTGTTCAACGCGGTGCCCAAGCATGTGGCCACCCATCACCCCGATACGCTTGAATGGCACAACAGCCATGCACTGCAGGGCAACTTCGTCGACGCCATACGCACGCTCAAGGAACAGGACGGCGCCCACCTGTTGACCCAGGGCAGCGCCGACCTGGTGCGCCAATTGCTGGCAGCGGGGTTGGTGGATGAGCTCCGGCTGATGACGTTTCCCGTCGTCCTCGGGCACGGCAAGCGCCTGTTCGACGATAACGCACACGCGTCGGCCTTCACGTTGGAGCATTCGACCAGCACCCCTGGCGGCGTGTTGATCAACCGTTACGTGCGCAGCGGCGAGGTGCGCACGGGATCGTTCAACGTTGTTGAAACCTAACGAATACCGGCCCCCGCCATGGACTCCGGCACCCACTGCGCCGTCGATAGCGGCTCGATGTATTTGATGCCGCCGTGGGGGCCCACCACGCCATTGATGTTGTAGGTGCCACGCGACAGGTCGTACGTCATGAACGGAGTGGCATCCGGGACTTGTTGGTCATAGCTCTGGCTGAAGAAAGCGAAGGAGCCACGATACAGCTGGCCACTGGTGTCGTACTGATCGGAGGCCACCGCGGCCCAGGTATCTTCATCCAGGTAAAAGCGGCGCTTCTGGTAGATGTGCTTGGCGCCGGGCTTGAGATTGCCCTCCACCACGTAGACCCGGTGCTTTTCCCAGCGCACGTAATCCGGGGAAACGAAATTGGGGGTGGTCAGCGATTTGGCTTCGCGGGCGTAGGTGAGTTTGTAGGTGTTGTAGGGCACGATCATTTCCCGCTTGCCCACCAGCGTCCAGTCGTACAGCTCGAGTGCACGGGCGGTGCCGGGGTTGGGCGTGTCGTAGGCCAGGATCGAAATCTGTTTGACCCGGCGCTGGGCGGGCATGTACTGCCAGGCGCGGCCAGGAAACTCCGTGGCATTGGTGGCGTTCTTGAGCATGATCGACTCGCCGGCTCGGCGCGCAGGCCCGGTATAGGACAATTTCAACTGATAATAAATGTCCGAGCTGCTGAACGGCTTCGACATGTTCTCGTAGATCGGGAAGGACACGTAGGCCTCGCCGGTGACCGCCAGGCTCGGCACGCCCGCCGTGTCGACGCTCCAGGAGTCGTACTTGGAATGGATGTTGACGCCCTGGTAGCGCAGCAGGAAGTTCCACATTGCTTCGGCGCCCGACTGCGGGATCGGAAACGGCACCCCGGGCATCACATTGTCGATGGCCGTTCCGCCCTCGAGGGCTCGGGCGTTGGTGGCATTCGTGCGGCTGTTGTCCAGTACCGCCTGTGGCAGCGATGCGGTGCGGTGGGTCGGATACACGTCGACGCGAAAGCCGGGGTAGCGCCGGGCCAGCGCGACGGTGGTGGCGGTGAGCATGCCTTTGTACGCATCGACGTTCTTGCCGTTGATCACCAGCAGCGGTTTTTCGTGGGCAAAGGGGTCAGGGCGCATGCTGTCGCCGGCCTTGAAACTTGCGGGGGCCGTGGTCAGGCCACCGCTGTAGGGCGGAATGGAACCGTCGGCATTGCCGGCCTGTTCTGCACCCACTCCCGTCAGGCTGGTGCCCAGCCGGGCGGCTTCCTGGCTCGATACATAGGCGTGGGCATCGATGGCCAGCCCCATGAGGGGGATGGCGGCCAGAAGACTTTTCACGAATTTCATCTTGTTATGCTCCTGCCAGGCGTACCAGGCAACTCGTGACTCAGAGGCCACGGTCGCATCCGTCGGCGCAATTGCCAGAGTTTGTAGCTCCATTAAAAAGCCTGTGCTGGGGGGGCGCTTCGCATTTGACGACAGTTACTTGGCTATTGATGACAGGGCCGCAGCTTTGGAGAGGATGTGAGCGTGTTGGCCAGTGATCCGTCCGGGACCCACTCCACAAGGGTGGGGGCGTCGGCGTGAAGGAGGATTATTCTTCAAGCCTCATAAAACCCGCACGTTCTGCAAAGGTGGGGCGAATTCGAAGAGGTGTCTGTCGTGAACCGTTGTTTATCCACTCTGGCCGGTAGCAGTCGCAAGCTTGATGGTGGCGTGATGTTCGGCAATACGCCGCGGCAGTTGTGGGCTGACTGGATCAAGCCTGACCAGGACAACCTGGTGGACCTGGCCTCGCGTGGCCTTTTGGTACAGCAAGGGGGCAAGAATATCCTGGTGCTGGCCGGTGCCAGCGCCTTGCTGGCGCCGCTGCGACGGACCTGCAGCTGCCAGAAACATCCCCCGGGATTGCTCGACAGCCTGGCGCAACAGGGCCTGGCCGAAGGCGACATCAATGCGGTGGTGCTGACGCACTTGCATGCGCAACTGACGCCTGAACTGAGTGCGGCGATCGAAGAGGGCAATACACCGCGCTTGCTGTTTCCTGCTGCGCATTACATTACCGGGGAGCGCCATTGGTCCCGTGCTCTTCACAACCATCCCCATGATCGCGCTTTATTCGTCCGCCAGATCGTGCGCAGGTTGCAGGGCAGTGGTCGGCTGGTGCTGGTCGATGACGCCCGCTGCAAAGAGCTCGGTGATGGTTGGCAGTTCCACTTCAGCGATGGTTACACGCCAGGGCAATTGATCCCGGAAATCACCATGCCCGGCGGGCCGGTGGTGTTTGCCGGTGACCTGATTCCCGGTACCCACTGGTTGCGCCTGGACGTGACGACGGCCAACGATCGCAATCCGGAAGGGTTGGTGGGGGAGAAAGAACGGCTGTTGGACCACCTGGTGGCCAGCGGTGGTCGCCTGGTGTTCTCCAGTGATCCGCAGATTGCGATGATCAAGATCATGCGTGATCGACATTCGCGTTATCAGGCGTTTGATACGTACACCACGTTGAGCCGTTTCGAGTGTTGATGGTTTCTCTCACCATCTGTTGTACCGCGTTATCGTTTTTTCGCCTGTAGGAGCCAGGCTTGCCGGCGAACCAGACGCTGCGGTGTGTCTGTTGCACCGCGTTATCGTTGTTCGCCGGCAAGCCTGGCTCCTACAGGCGAACCAGACGCTGCGGTGTATCTGTTGCATCGCGTTATCGTTCTTCGCTTGTAGGAGCCAGGCTTGCCGGCGAACCGGGCAACGCGGTCTGTCTGGTGTACCGCGTTATCGTTCTTCGCCGGCAAGCCTGGCTCCTACAGGTTGAACCAGGCGCTGCGGTGTATCTGTTGCACCGCGTTATCGTTCTTCGCCAGCAAGGCGTTCTGGCGATAAGGACGGCACACTCTCACAGCACCTCGAACAACCCGGCCGCCCCCATGCCGCCACCCACGCACATGGTCACGACCACGTATTTCACGCCACGGCGTTTACCCTCCAGCAAGGCATGACCGACCATGCGCGAGCCGCTCATGCCGTACGGGTGACCGATGGAGATCGCGCCGCCGTTGACGTTGAGCCTGTCGTTGTCGATGCCCAGTTTGTCGCGGCAATACAGCACCTGGCAGGCAAATGCTTCGTTGAGTTCCCAGAGGCCGATGTCATCGACTTTCAGCCCGTGCTGCTTCAGTAGTTTTGGCACGGCCAGCACCGGACCAATGCCCATTTCCTCGGGCGCCAGACCCGCCACCGCGATGCCCCGATACACACCCAGCGGTTGCAGGTTGCGCTGTTCGGCCAGGCGCGCGTCCATCAACACGCAGGCACTGGCGCCATCGGACAATTGGCTGGCGTTGCCGGCGGTGATACAGCCGCCTTCGATCACCGGTTTGAGGTTGCTCAGGTCTTCAAGGCTCGTTTGTGGGCGATTACCTTCATCCAGGCTCAAGTTGACCTGTTCCTGGCGCACCTCGCCGCTGGTTTTGTCCTGCACCTGCCTGGTCACCTTGACCGGCACAATTTCCTGGCGGAACAAACCAGCCTGTTGCGCTGCAAAGGTGCGCTGTTGCGATTGCAGGCTGTAGAGGTCCTGTGCTTCGCGGCTGATGCCGTAGCGCTTGGCCACCCATTCAGCGGTTTGCAGCATTGGCATGTAGGCCAGGGGGACGTTGCGCAGGACGCTTTCGTCGTGCTGGCTGCCGACCCATTCCATATGGCGATTTTGCACCAGGCTGATGTGTTCCTGGCCCGCACCGACGGTCACCTGCATGCCGTCGACCATGATTTGCTTGGCGGCGGTGGCGATGGCCATCAAGCCCGAAGCACACTGGCGATCCAGGGTCTGGCCGCTGACCGTCAGCGGCAGGCCCGCGGCCAATGCGCTCATGCGCCCCAGGTTCCAGCCGGCAGTGCCGGCGGGCATGCCGGTGCCCATCACCAGGTCTTCGATTTCACCCGCCTCGATACCGGCGCGCTCGACCGCGGCGCGAATGGCGAAACTGGCCATGGTCGGGGCAGTGGTGACATTGAATGCACCGCGAAACGCCTTGCCGATTGGCGTGCGGGCGGTGGAAAGGATGACGGCTTCTTTCATCGTGTTGTTCCTGTTGGGGGAGGGGCGGCCCGTTGTTGAGCCATGCCTCGATCTCGGGCAGCGAGTAAAGCGCGTCCACGATAGAGAGGTGCTCCGGGCATTTACCCCCCTCCTTTGGGGTGGACGGAGCACAGCCACTTCGTGGGGTTGCGTGGGACCCGCCGGATTCCATTCTTCACTGTGGCTTGTGCTGACTCCTCAGGAAGTCCTGCACCAGGTTCGATCGGTCGAACGACTTGGCCGCCTGCACCGGCGGGTACTCGGCCAGGGACTTCAGGTGTGCGCCGATCAGCTCGCTCATCGGTGCCGAGATCCACGACGACTTCTGGATCATGTGGCCGTAGGAATCATTGCTGTCGTAGCTTTCGAACGGGTCGCTGCGCAGGTTGAACATCAGCGGTGCAAACAGCGCCTTGATCGGCGCGTAGTAGTCCTCCTTGGTTGAGAAGTGCAGCTTCCACGGGCCGATGCGTACGGCGGTCAACTTGCTCTCGATGTAGTAGAAGAGGCTGGTACGCGCGCTTTCCGGCGCCTTGCCGGTCCAGTAGTCGAGGTTGTTGATGCCATCGATGTACTGCTTTTTCTGCACTTTCATGCGCTCGACCACGTCCGGCACACCCGCCGCCGCGGCCAGGGTGGTGAACATGTCCTGGTGCGCCTGGATGCCATTCTTGATCTGGCCCGGCTTGATCACACCCGGCCAGCGCAACATCGAGGGTACGCGCACGCCGCCTTCGTAGGTGGTCATCTTCTCGCCACGGAAGGGGGTCGTGGCGCCATGGGGCCAGGAGGAATGTTCCGGGCCATTGTCGGTGGAGTACCAGACGATGGTGTTGTCATCCAGGCCGTTGCGCTTGAGGAAGTCGAGCACCTGGCCGATGTCATGGTCGTGCTGCAGCATGCCGCTGCCTTGCATGTCGTCTTCGTGGGTGTACGGGGCGGCGGCATGTCGCCACTTGTCGTTGAGGTGGGTGTACAGGTGCATGCGGCTGGTGTTGAGCCAGACGAAGAACGGCTTGTCGTCGCTCTTGGCTTTGCGCATGAAGTCCAGCGCATGGGGGATCACTTCGGCCCCGTCGAAATCTTCCATGCGCTGGGTCGTCAGCGGCCCGGTGTCCTCGATGGTCTGTTTGCCGACCAAGCCAAATCGTGGGTCTGACGTCGTGTCGTCCTTGTCGCTGGCGAAGCTGTGCAGCACGTCACGGGTGGCGAATTTTGTGGCGTAGGCCTGCGGTCCGCCGGGATAGGCCTTGGCGAAATTCTGGTAGTCCGCGTATTCACGCTGTTCCTCGGTATTGAGGTGGTACAGGTTGCCGAAAAACTCGTCGAAGCCATGCACCGTCGGCAAGTTGGGATTGTTGTCGCCGAGGTGATTCTTGCCGAACTGGCCAGTGCGGTAACCCGCCTCTTTCAATACTTCGGCCAGGCTTGGCGAGGCGGCTTGCAGGCCGAGCTTGTCGCCCGGCTGACCCACGGTGGTCATCCCGGAACGAATCGGGTACTGGCCGGTGATGAACGCCGCGCGACCGGCCGTGCAGGAGGGCTGCCCGTAGTGATCGGTGAAACGGATGCCCTGCATGCCGATCTGGTCGATATTCGGCGTGGTGTAGCCCATGGTGCCCATGCCGTACGCACTCACGTTCTGCCAGCCAATGTCGTCGCCCCAGATCACCAGGATGTTGGGTTTGACCGACTGCGCCTGCACCAGTGGAACGGCAAGCGCAACGCAGCCCAGGACAAGCTTGCACAAGGTATTCATGACGCCACCTCGATGCTCTCCAGCGCGCGGCGCAAGGATTCAGGTAGCGCCACCGGCCGGCGCGTCACGCGATCAACATAGACGTGGACGAAGTGACCCTGCGCCGAAGCCTCGTTGTTGCCATTGGCGAACAGCCCCACTTCATAACGAACGCTTGAAGTACCCAGGCTCGCCACGCGCAGCCCGGCGCGCACCAGGTCGGGGAAAGCGATGGACGAAAAGTAGCTACAATGGGTATCGACCACCAGGCCGACTGCAGGACTGCGCTCGAAGTCGAGCACGTTCTGCTCCAGCAGCCAGCCGTTGACCACGGTGTCGAACCAGCTGTAGTAGATGACGTTGTTGACGTGACCGTAGACGTCGTTGTCCATCCAGCGGGTGGTGATGTCGCGCAGGTAGGGATAGGCGTTGCGCTCGTGCGGTACGGGTTTGCTCATGGCGTCAAGCCTCCTGCTTCATGCGGCGCACGCGGATATCCGCCTGCTCCTTGTGGCCGGACATGTATTCGTAGCCACACAGCCGTGAGCAGTACTCGCCGATCATCACACTGGCCTCATCTGTCAGCACGCGCTGGTAGGTGTGGGTCTTGATGAACTTGCCCACCCACAGCCCACCGGTGTAACGCCCCGCGCCCATGGTCGGCAGCGTGTGGTTGGTGCCGATGACCTTGTCGCCATAGCTGACGTTGGTGCGGTGGCCGAGAAACAGGGCGCCGTAACGCGTCATGCGGTCGTGGTACCAGGCCGGATCCTGGGTCATCACCTGCACGTGTTCGGAGCACAGGCGCTCGGCGACTTCCAGGGCCTCTTCGTCGGTGTCGCACAGGTAGATCTCACCGAAGTCGTTCCAGGCCACGCTCGCGACAGGCGCGGTGTCCAGCCGTGAAAGCACCTGGTCTATCGCGGCCGGCAATTCTTCGGCGATTTTTTGGCTGGTGGTCACGCAATAGGCGGGGGAGGTCGGGCCGTGTTCGGCCTGGCCCAGCAAGTCGACGGCGACCAGTTCGGCATCCACCGTGTCATCGCAGATCACCAGGGTTTCGGTCGGCCCGGCGAACAGGTCGATGCCGACACGGCCGAACAACTGGCGCTTGGCTTCGGCGACATAGGCATTGCCCGGGCCGACGATCATGTCGACGCCGACGATGCTCTCGGTGCCGATGGCCATGGCCGCCACGGCTTGCACACCACCCAGGCAGTAGATCTCGTCAGCGCCGGCCAGGTGCATCGCCGCGACGATCTCCGGGCACGGCCGGCCTTCGAATGGCGGTGCACTGGCGATTACGCGCTTGACGCCGGCGACCTTGGCGGTGAGCACGCTCATGTGGGCGCTGGCGATCAACGGGTACTTGCCGCCTGGGATGTAGCAGCCCACCGAATTGACCGGGATGTTGCGATGACCGAGAACCACGCCGGGCAAGGTCTCGACCTCGACATCGTGCATCGAATCCTTCTGGATCTGGGCAAAGCGGCGAATCTGCGCCTGGGCGAACCTGATGTCGTCGAGCGTCTGAGCGGGCAGGCTGGCGATGCACGCGTCGATCTGTTCCTGGGTCAGGCGCATGTCTTGCGGCGCCCAGTGGTCGAACTTTTCGGAGTAGTCGCGCACCGCAGCATCACCGCGTTGCTCGATGTCAGCCAGGATAGCTTCCACGGTGGCGCGCACCTGGGCTTGATTGCTCGCTTTCGCCTGGGCCGACTGGCCTTTCTTGAGTTGTTGAATCACCGGATATTTCCTCTGGATTGTTTTTGTTTTAGCGATTGGGGGTTATGCGGAGGTGCGCAACACCAGATGCCCCGGCACCTCGTGGAGTGCCTGGTCGGCGCCGTCGCCGGGGCGACCCTTGCCCAGCAAGCGAATGGCGCAATCGATCATCTGGCTCAGGGGCTGGTGCACGGTGGTCAGTGAGTTTTCCGGCCAGGCGGCAGCGCGGATATCGTCGAAGCCGACCACGGCGACATCCTCAGGTACGCGCAGGTTGGTGTTCATCCGCAGGTAACTCAGTACGCCGAGGGCCATCACGTCGTTGGCGCAGAACACCGCGTCGATGGCGGGTTGCCCAGCGCTGAACAGTCGGGCCGCCGCGTCGCGCGCGCCTTCGTAGGTGTATCCACCCTCAACGCAGGCAACCAGGCTTTGACCGTACGCGACCAGGCCCCGCTCGAAGCCGCGCAAGCGATCAGCCGTGGTGGAGATGCCCGGATCACCGGACACGAAGGCGCAGGCCTGGCGTTGTTGTCCCACCAGATAGCCGGCCACCTCGGCGGCCATGCGCTCGTTATCGCAGCACACCGACCAAACGCTCGCGTCCTCGACACGGCGGTTCATGAACACCAGGCCGACACCCTGGCGTGCGCACAGGTCCGCCAGGTGTGAAGACAATTTCGCGGCGGTCACCACGATCCCATCGACCTGGTACTGCAGCAGTTGCGGCATCAGTTCGTCCGCATCGCCCCCCGGTGGCACCACGAACAGCAGCAGTTGCCGGCCTGCCTGGCGCAGTTGCAGGGAAAGCTCCTCGACCAGCGCCGGATAGAAGGGATTGGCCATATCGCCAACCACCAGCGCAACGATGCCGGTCTTGCGCTGGTTCAGTGAGCGGGCGATGGCGTTGGGCCGATAGCCCAGTTGATCGGCCATGGCAAGGATGCGCTCGCGCAGCTTGGCCGAGATGCGCGACTGCGCATCGAAGGCGCGAGTGACCGTGGAGGTGGCGACCCCTATGCGTTGGGCAAGGTCCCTGGCGGTGACGCGCACGACGGGCGTCGAGTGCTGCCGGGCCGATAGACCCTGCTTGGTGCTGTCGTGCTGCATGTCGTTCACTCCGGCCGCTTTTCAGTCTTGTGCAAACGTGTGCACTCATGGACCGGATGCTATCGGCGCAAAGCCGATTCAGGCTCCCCCCGAAGAGAGGGGGGAGCGGACAGCGTCGCAAACCACCCCATGCGCAAGGCAACAAACATGGCCTACCCGCTTCGAGGGGGCAGGGCGAGCGTGTACCGCCCTAAGGTGGCGTAAAGGCGTCCATCGCCAGAGCCCATCTATTGGAGGTAATTGAATGATCCCGCGCACTCTCTTCGATCATGAACATGAAGCGTTTCGCGACACCGTAAAGCGGTTTCTCGCGCAGCAATGCACGCCGTTCCATGAACAGTGGGAAGAGGACCATCGGGTTCCCCGGCAGATCTGGGAGCGCGCCGGTGAACTGGGCATGCTCAACGCCACGACCCCGCAGGAATATGGCGGCCTGGGCCTGGACCGACGCTTTTCGATGATCGCCGTGGAGGAAGTGGCCCGCGCCGGGCTTTCCGGCTTGAACGGTTTCAACGTGCACGACATCTGTGCCGGCTACCTGATCAACTTCGGCACCGAAGCACAGAAACAGCAATGGCTGCCGAGAATGGCCAGCGGCGAAGTCATCGCCGCCGTGGCCATGACTGAACCCGATACCGGTTCCGACCTGCAAGCGGTCAAGACCCGCGCCGTGCCCGACGGCGATGACTACGTGATCAACGGGGCCAAGACCTTCATTTCCAATGGCACCAACAGCGACCTTATCGTGGTGATCGCCAAGACCGGCAATACCGGCAAAGGCTCGCGGGATATCTCGCTGATCCTGGTGGAGGCCGACCGGGTCGGCGTCACCAAGTCCAAGCCGCTGCGCAAGGTCGGCCTGCATGCCCAGGACACCACCATGCTGTTCTTCCAGGACGTGCGGGTGCCCAAGGCCAACATCCTGGGGGGCGAGCCTGGCCAGGGGTTTTATCAGCTGATGAAGGAGCTGGCGTGGGAGCGCCTGAGCATCGGCATCCTGGCCATTGCCGCAAGCCAGGCGGTGCTCGAGCAGACCATTGGCTACACCCGCGAGCGCAAGGCCTTCGGCACGCCGATCATCGAATTCCAGAATTCGCGCTTCAAGCTGGCGGATCTCAAGACCGAAATCGTCATCGGGCAGACCTACATCGATCGCTGTATGGAACTGATCCTGCAACACGAACTGAGCCAGCAGGCAGCAGCGGCGGCCAAGCTGTGGTGCACCGAGCTGTATTCCAAGGTAGTGGACCAGTGCGTGCAGCTGCATGGCGGCAACGGCTACATGCTCGAGTACCCGGTTGCCCGGCATTACCTGGACAGCCGTGTCAATCGCATCTACGGCGGCGCCAACGACATCATGCGCGAACTGGTGGCGCGAACCCTCTGAATCGGCCTGACGTCTGCGGATGTACCCAGCCCCCTGTAGGAGCGAGCCTGCTCGCGATGGTCGTCAACGATTACGCGGGCAACCTGACACCCCGCGGCGTTCTCGGGTCCATCGCGAGCAGGCTAGCTCCTACAGGGTAGCCCCCCCTCGATTGTGGGGGGTGGGCTGTCTGTTTTCCCCGCCACAATCCTGCGCGCAACCATGACACTCGCTGTCTTTTAGCGGTGTTCGGGTCAATAATCCGCCAATCGCCAGAACGTGGCCACACCTCGCCGGTCCGTCGTACAGCGCGCGCCACGCTGTTGCGGATGATTTGGCGGGATCGGAGACCAGGCAGGACATGCATACCGACAAGCTGCTCGTATCGACGAAATTCGCTCCACCGCGCATTGGTACCCAGACCATCCTGCGCGAACGCCTGCTCGAGGATTTGCGCGGCATGGCGCAATGCCGCGTGGGCCTGGTGACCGGCAGCCCTGGTTTCGGCAAGACCACGCTGCTGGCCCAGTGGCGACAGGTGATGATGCGTTCCGGGGCGGAGGTCGCCTGGCTGGCGCTGAGCGCCGATGACAAGCACGTGCCGATTTTCTTCGCCTATCTACGCGGCGCGTTGCAGCGTCTGGGCATCGTCCTGGACAGCGGCGTTCCGCTGGAAGGGGCGCGACCGGAGTTCATCGACGAGGTGGTGGCGACCATCGTCGAAGGGGCCGCCAGCATCAACAAAGAGTTGTTCCTGGTGATCGATGACTACCAGCACGTCAGCGACCCGCGCTCCCACCAGCTCATGCAAAAGCTGCTGGACCACAGCCCCGAGAACCTGCACTTCGTCATCTCGTCCCGGGTCGGCCCGCCGCTGAGTTTCAGCCGGCTGCGCCTGAGCGGGCAGTTGCTGGAACTCGATTGCGCCGCCTTGCCGTTCGATCTGGCCGAATCCCGCGCGTTTCTCGAACAGAGCCTGGCCGCCTTGAAGCTCAGCCCGGAAGAATTCCATCAGATCCACGAACTCACCAGTGGTTGGCCAGCCACGTTGCAGCTGGTGATCATCCTGCTGCGCAGCGACCCGGACTCGCGCGGTGCCTTGCGCGAAATGGGCTGGCGTTCCGACGACCTGCAGAGCTACCTGGCCGAAGACGTCATGGCCCATCTGCCGCCCGAGTTGGCGCAGTTCATGGAAAGCGTGAGTATTTGCCGGCGCTTCAACGCCTCCCTGGCGCAAGCGATTACCGGCGTCAACTCGGCGCAAGCCATGCTCAAGCGGCTGGATGAAGAAAACCTGCTGATCTTTCGCGTCGAAGCCGATGACCGTCAACCCTGGTACCGCTTTCACGCGCTGTTCGGCGATTTCCTCGCCACGCGGCTCGCTCGTCGCGACAGCGCAGCGCTGACCGAACTGCATAACCGGGCCGCCCGCTGGTTCGCCGAGCGCAAGCTGCTCGCCGAAGCGGTACGCCATGCCACCCTGGCGGGCGACCTGGACTTCGCCGCGCAACTGATCGAACGGGCCGCCCCGGCCACCTGGAGCCTGAGTCAGCTCAGCCCGCTGCTGCGCCTGCTCGACCGCTTGCCACAGGACATCCTGTTTTCCCGGCCGCGCCTGTTCTTTCTCGGTTGCCTGGCCTATGCACTCACGGCCCGCCCGGCCAAGGCCGAGGTCTGGCTGGAGCAATTCCATCGCAGTGGTGCGGCTCAGCACGCTGACGTCGCCTATCGACTGCCCTTGGTGCAGGCGGCCATCGAAGTTCAGCGTGATCGCACCGAGCCAATCATTGGCTTGCTCAAGGATTTCCAGGCGTTGCCGGATGACTATTCCGTGACACGCTTCGGCGCGCCGGCGCTGCTGACCATCGCTTATCTGGCGGCGGGGCGGATCGAGGAAGCGCTGCAGTGCCTGGATGACAACCCCATCCCCGAAGCCGAGCGCAATGGCGAGATGGCACTGGTGGCCGAAGGCGCCCGGACCCTGTGTTACCTGCAGGCCGGCCAGATGCGCGAGGCCGAGCGGATCGGTTCGGCACAGCTGGCCCGCGCGGTGTCGGTGCACGGGCACCGTGCCGCCAGTGCCTATCTGGGGGCTGCCACGCTGGCCGAGGTCTACCGCGAGGTGGACCGAACCGACGAAGCGCGGGAAATCCTCGCCAACCGCAATGGCCTGCTGCAATGGGCCATGCCCGACACCATGCTGCGTGCAACGATCTGCCGGGCACGCCTGGACCTGCTGCAGGACAGCGCCGCCGTGGCCATGGCCTTTCTGGAACGCCAGGAACGCCACTTTCGCACCATCAACCAGGACCGTGCCCTTTCGCACTGCCTGGCCGAGCAGGCCCGCATCGCCTTGCTGGAGAACAACAAGGATCTGGCCGCCGACCGGGTCGCCAAACTGCAGGTACTGGCTGAAAAACACCGAGAGTCCCCAGGCTTCCAGGCAGACATCCCGGCGATCGCGGCGCTGGCGCAAGCGCGCCTGCTGCTGGCCACCAATTACCCGGACAAAGCCCTCGCAGCCCTGGCCATCCTGGGCACCTACGCGAAAAAATTCAGCCGCGGGCAATTGCTGGTCACCGGCCAGTTGCTCCAGGCGTGCGCAAAAGGCGACCTCCTGCAGCCGGAACAGGCGCAAGCCCACTTGCTGGAAGCCTTGTCCCTGGGCCGCCGCCTGGGGCTGGTGCGCACCTTCCTCGACGAAGGTGAGGTGCTGCGCAAGATGCTCGTGGCACTTTCGAGCAAGCCGCTGGCCAGTGAGGATGAGGCTTACTTAAGAGGGCTGCTTGAGCGCTTCGGTCCTGGAAGCGTCGGTCGCTCCAGCGAGTCAGCGGCCAATGGCGCCTCTTCCATGCTCACGCCACGGGAGCTGGCCATCCTGGAACTGATCAGCCAGGCGATGGCCAACAAACGCGTGGCCCTGACACTGAACATCTCGCTGGAGACGGTGAAGTGGAACCTGAAAAACATCTACGCCAAGCTGGGGGTTTCGAGTCGCTATGACGCGGTGTCGTGGGCGCGAAAGAATGGGTTGATTGAGTGATTCCTACAGGCTTGTTTCACAGACAGAACACTAGCAGTTCTGCTAGTAGGCAGCGCTGGCCAATTGCGCGAGAGTAGTAGCCTGAATCGACGGACCTTTCAGGGAGCTCGTCCCCATGCAAACGAACCACGAAACCCTGCTCTGCCGTTACCACTACGACCCACTGGATCGCCTGTCTGTTTGCACGCCAGCGGAGCAGGCAAGCACCGGGCGCTTCTATCAGAAAAGCCGCCTGGCCACCGAGATCCAGGACCTGGTGCAGCATTCAATCTTTCAATTCGACGATCAACTGTTGGCACAGCACCAGCGTCAGGGCGGCACCGTAGCAACAACCTTGCTCATCACCGATCAACAACGCTCGGTGTTGAACGCGCTCGATACAACGCTGCCTCTTTCCCGCGCCTACACGCCTTACGGCCACCGCCATGTGGGAAACGGCCTACTCAGCCTGCTCGGTTTCAACGGCGAACGGCCGGATCCGGTGACAGGGCATTATCATTTGGGTAATGGCTACCGCCAATTCAACCCCGTGTTGATGCGGTTCAACAGCCCGGACAGTTGGAGTCCATTTGGGAAGGGGGGAATCAATGCTTATGCCTATTGTACAGGAGACCCAATTAACAGGACGGATCCAACAGGGCACTTAGTAAAAACACTCCTGAAAGAGCTGCAGGGGAATCTCGATCCAACCGAACTTTGGAATTCGTTATATGCAGTGAAAAATGATTTTCATGGCACTAAAGCAATACGGGCGGCGGCAGATTTGGAGGGCGCGGATCCTAAGCAGTTTCTACTCAATAAAGCCATCAATAACATGGTGAACGAATCAAGAAATACCCTAGGCGAGTTAAAAAATAAAATTAGTACGTCAGTCGGTATTGAAGGAGTGATTGGGGAAATTTCAGAGGCCGCAGTAAGTACAAAAAAATTCCTAGGAGTTAGTACTCAATTACGAGGCTTCCCTGATTTTTTGAACAAGCGGATGAGGGATAAGCTGAGTTGGTGGGGCGGAGAACTCGAGGTCAGACTTAAAGAAACTAAGAAAATAGCTGCTGATAGAGTCAGGCTTTTACGGGATATTGAACTTGAGTCCCCATCTCCTTTTAGGATAGTGGATCCTTTGGCGTCTCAACAACCAGATGGCGCCCGTGACAAAATCCGAAAGTCATGAATATCCACCTGCAGCAACAATTGATTGTGTGCTGGATAAACAGCGCAACCTTCAACGCTTTTACTGCAATAGCCAACAAACCCGTGCCCCAGACATTAACATCTCGCTGGAAACGGTGAAGTGGAACCTGAAAAACATCTACGCCAAGCTGGGGGTTTCGAGTCGCTATGACGCGGTGTCGTGGGCGCGCAAGAATGGGTTGATCGAGTGAGGGTGAAACTGCATAGTTGGGCGCTGTTTAAACACGCTCAAGATTGCTTGTTTAACCGCCCTACAGCTTACTTCCTGAAAGCTACAAGACCTTGCGCCGTTGCCTACGGGTACGCCAGAATCCGCCGGCTTGTGCGCCTTGGGGCTGCTCGGTAACTTTGTTCGGGTCACTGATTGTCAGTGATCGGGTTTAGTCGCCCGGGTGGATATTTAGAGAGTTGCACAAGCTCATCAGTCAGGTAGTTCGATGCCTGCGCTCGATGGTGGCTGTGCGCAGGGCGCCTTCGGGCGCGCCGGCTTTGCTAGATTCCCCGGTCGACTAACCTGCGCACAGCTGCCTCCCTCCCGTTTAGTCGCAGGAGGGGTGGCACCCAATCTGGAAACCTAGCTTATGTTCAAGGTCACACCCAATCCCCCGGACACCGATCCCGCATCCCCCTACGAACCCGACTCAAACAAACTCAACAAGGCCGCCGAACGCGCCCTCGATTACCACTTCCCCTCGACCGCCGACATCAAGGCCACGCCGCGAACACCCAGCACGCTGTTTACCGTCGACCCAAAAGCCACGAGCGAAACCCTGATGGTTTACCTGGTCGAGACACTGGCCTCGGTCGATGTGATGGTGCACAAGTTGGTCGATCATCTGGACGGTGGGGCACGCAATGCGCTGTTGGGCATTTCCAACAGCGTGATGCTCGCGGAAATCACGGCGAATCGGGTGTTGGATCAGATTGATCCGCCTGACTAGCTCACACAGGAACCTGCAGCATGCCCCCACAACCTACCCGGCAAGCCGACATTGAGCAGTTGCACCGTGAAATGGCTGAGCTTGCCGAAATAATGGACAGACCAGCCCCCTCAATGGCACGCGCTTTTCTGTTGCCTTTCTGCATCGGTGCTGCGTTCGCCCTTACGGTCTTTATCGTCGTCGTACTGGAGGCCCGCCTGGGTTAATCCAACGTCCCCTCACTCAGCTGGGTGGGGGGGGCACTGACACCTACTGAAATCAAACCTCCAATATTCATTAATCATCGAGGCATTGAGCGTATGAGTGCACCCCAAGGCCGGGCTGAGCAGGCAGTGTGCGCTGCGCAAATGGCCCAAGACTTCAGCGCGAAGTTGAAAGAGGTCACTAGCGGCGATGTAACACATTTGGTGATTTTGAAGGACAACGAGCCGGCGGCCGTGCTGATAGGTGCCAGCGCTTATCAAGCCCTGCAGGATGAACTGAACGACCTTCGTGCCGACCTTTTGGCCATTGAGCGGCTGCTCACCTTGGATGAACAAAACACTGCGAGCCTGGAGGACATGGAGGCACACCTCAGGTAGACGATCACTACGGGGATAAATCCCCTCGCCACAAATTGCTCAGTGTTGCTGGATCCTAAGCGCGAACCACCAGCGCAGCGAAGAAAGGGAGCATTGCGTGGACGCGCCATTCACTTCACCCGCTGGGGTTTCGCCGGGTCAGTCTATCCCCGGTTTCAATTTGGTAACCAACCCTTGTAGGGGGGGATGGGCAAGCCACCCTGAAGTCCGGAGTGGCCGTCCGTAGGGTGATCAGGAATGCTTGATCACCGGCGGGAAGTATTCGCCGGTGGTCGCCCCACCCTTGGCCCCATAGAAGCGGAAGATCAGGCGATAGTTCTGCCCCGGCGAGGTGGGCAGCCAGTTGCCGTCGGCGACGTCCTGCGGTTTTGTGGGGGCGAAGTGCAGGGTCAGGGAGCCGTCCTTGTTGTACGTCAGCGGCGAGTGACTGTTGATCGCAAAGCGGTTCTGCGCATTGGGCAGGACGCGGAAGTTCCGGGAATCCGTTGCAGTAATCGACCAGTAGTAATTCACCATCGACGCTGGCAGTTGGGAGGCGGGGAAGGTCACCGAATAGCTTTGCGCGCTCTCCAGCGGTTTGCTGTTCTCGTCCAGCCAGCCCCGGTAATAGACCACTTCCTGCTGGGTGTTGGCCCAGATACCGCCAAAGTTCACCAGGGTGCGGGTCAGGTAGTCACTGCCGTAGGTGCCGGAGGTGGCGGGGCGACCCCAGCCATTTTGGGCAATACCGTGGCCCATCAAGGGTGAAGCCTTGGCAAGATCGGCGAAGGTATGGGTGCGGATCGACTGGTCGATGCGCGCCCGTTCCAAAGGCTCGGCGACGGCGGCGGCGATGGCGCGGACCTTGGCTTGCAACGGTTCCATCCCGGGGTTCAGGTCAGGCTCCTGCAGCGCCTCGGTGGCAGAATCGAACGCTTCCACCCCCGGCAATTGCTGCCCCGGGAAAACCAGGGTCTGCGCAATGTTCGGCAGTTGTGGCGAGCCGGTCGGGCGCATCTTGAAGGCGTGCTGCAAGCGCTCGGCCTCGCTCCAGTCGCTGCCCAGCTCCACGCGCGTCAGCACCCGTGCTGTACGTGCCGCAAGGTCGACTCGCTGGGTGTTGGCAGGCAACTTGACCTTGGAACCTTGCAGGCAGGCCGCGAACTCGCCATGCGGATGCTCGGGGAACACACGTTCGTTGATGTTGGCCAGCGTTTCGCCCCAACCGTTTAAAAATTGCACGGTGTAGTAGCGGCCACGGATCTCGGGCACCGAAATCAGCGTACAGCTGTTCTCGTCCACCGCCACCCAGGCTTCGGAGTAAGCCACGTCCACGTTGGGGTTGGGCCAATCCACCGCGCCGGGCTGGTGATGGCTCAAGGTGTTCCACTGCATGCCAGCCTTGAAGTCCAACTGCTGCTGACGAGCCACCAGCAAACGGCTGTACAGGTAGATATAGGCGTCACTGATAGCCTGGTCGGTGATAACGGGGGTGGTTTGCGCAAGCGCGACCGGCACTTGTAAACAGGCCGTCATCAGCCAGGCAGCGGTCGCGGCCCGTGTGAAAGGTAAACGCAAGGACATGAAGTTCTCCGTCGAATGCAGTCGAAATGACCTCAGGGTCATGGCCAGTTAGCCTGCATCCGACTTATTGCGCCCCCCCTCTTTTGGAGTGGTGGTCATCCGGGCTGCGGTCCGGTCAAGAAACCGCCACGGCCGACCGATCAGGCCTCGCGAAGCAGCCCTTTCTTTTTCGCCACATGCGTGGCCATTGCATCCATCAGGTCCGGGGACAGGCAGTCGTAGGGCTCAAGGCCGAGCGAACGCAGGCGCTCACGGATAGCCGGCATCTGCGCGGGCGGTGTGCCGGTTTCGATGATGGAAGACACGAACGCGGCGAAGCCCGGCGCAGCCCATCCGCTCTGGGGAGAGAGCTCGGTGTGGACGAAGTCCAGGCCGTAGAACGGATGATCCTTGTTCTCGATGCGCCCGAAGAGATGGGCGTGGCACTGCTTGCAGGCGTGACGCTGGATGGTGGCGGCTTCGTCGACAATCGCCAGCTTTTCCCCGTGTGCAGTCACGCTGACTTTATCCCGGGGAACCACGGCGATGACGGCGAATATCGCGCCTTGCGGTTTCCAGCATTTGCTGCAGCCGCAGGCGTGGTTATGCAGGGTTTGTGCGTCGATCCGGACCTCGACCTTGTCGCTCGCGCACAGGCATTGCAAGGTGCCACCGGTGAAGTTCGCGGCGGCGGGTTGGATACCGTTGTCCAGTGCAGGGTGAAGTTTCAAGGTGGCCATGCTGGCTCCTCCTTTAACAGGCTGCCCCCAGATGAATGCCCCCAGATAAAGAATAGCGCGCCATTCGAAGTGTTCCTCTGTGTTGGATTAGGTGTTTCTGCCATCTGGCACTATAGTTAATGCCAGATGTCAGAGTGACGGAGGTTGCCATGAGCGCCAGGACGAAAGATGTTGTAGTCGATGAGGTTGCCAAAGATGCCAGCCGAGAAAGAAAGGTCAAGCCACGCCCCCCTAAGGTTAGTGCCAATGTCCTGACTTATGGCGAGCATACGGCGGGGGTGGCAATGGCGCGCTCGAGCCGCGTGCCCCCTATGGTTGCGGTCTTGCTTTCTGGAAAAGCCAGCGATGATCGCATGGACATCTACAGGGCCGTTAAACACGGTTTCCCGCTGCAGTTGGTGCTGGACATGATCGAAAACAGCGCGGTGTATAAACAAAGCGGTGTGTTGTCGAAGATCGTTGGCACCTCTGACCGTACGCTTGCGCGGCGGTTGAAAACGCCCAATGAAGCGTTGACCCCGGAGCAAAGCACGCGCGCGCTCAATTATGCCGAGGTCCTGGAAAAGGCCACGGATGTGCTGGGTTCGCGTGAGCTTGCCGAGCAGTGGATGGTCAAGCCTGCGCGGGGCCTGGATGGTGAGACACCTATCGACCTGATTTCAAATTCAGTCGGGTATGAGTTGGTGACTGACTTTCTGACGCGTATCGAGTATGGGGTCTATTGATGGCGAAAGACCCGTTGAGCGGTGAGATTCATTTCTGGCGCCTTGATCCTGCTGAACATGCCGCCACCTGGAATTCGGGCGTGGGGGCGGAAAAGGTGGGGGGGCGCTGGAACCCCAAAGGCATGGCCACCGTTTATGCAGCCCTGGATGCTTCTACGGCCATCCTTGAAGTGGCGGTGCATAAGGGTTTCGAGGCGCTGGATTGCAAGCCCCATTGTCTGACGCAGGTCCTCGTGCTCGACCGGTCGAAGATCTTTGTGGTGCAGCCTCAAAGCATTGCCAATGCCAATTGGCTGGTACCGGGTACCCCAAGCCGCAGCCAGCAACAATTCGGTGCTGACTTGTTGCGCCAGCATCCATTCGTGCTGGTCCCTTCCAGTGTTTCGCCGCATAGCTGGAATTTGCTGATGAACCCGCAACGCGCTCTCGGGTTGTACGAGTTGGTGTTGCAGGAACCTTTCGCCCTTGATGGGCGCCTTAACAAGCCGTTGCCCTGAAAACGGTTCTGCCCACTCTCCCTGAGTTCAGCTAGCGTTGCTCTCAATCCCCCCCTCCCCGAGGGGGCGTATCGGCGATACCTGCTCCTATGATCGATCCAGAGCCCCTTCAAAGGTGGCCGACCGACGACCGAAGGAGAGAATCACCGATGATACCGCGCAGCCTGTTTGACCATGAGCACGAGGCGTTTCGCAGCAGCGTGCGGCGCTTCCTGGCTCAGGAATGTGCTCCCTGCCTCGAACAGTGGGAAACAGACCATCGGGTCCCGCGGTCCATCTGGGAGCGGGCCGGGGCGCTGGGCATGCTCAATGCCACCACGCCCGAAGCCTATGGCGGGCTGGGGCTGGATCGGCGTTTCTCGATGATCGCCACCGAGGAAATCTACCGCGCGGGCCAGGCATCGGGACTGATCGGTTTCGGCGTGCATGACATCGTCGCCGGCTACCTGGTGAATTTCGGCAGCGAACAGCAAAAGCACACCTGGCTGCCGAAGATGGCGGCAGGCCAGGCCATCGGCGCGGTGGCGATGACCGAGCCCGATACCGGCTCGGACCTGCAAGCGGTCAAGACCCGCGCCGTGCTGGACGGTGATGAGTACGTCATCAATGGCGCCAAGACGTTCATCTCCAACGGCACCAACTGCGACCTGGTGGTGGTCGTCGCCAAGACCGGCAACACCGGCAAGGGCGCCCAGGACATCTCGCTGATCCTGGTCGAAGCCGACCGTGCGGGCTTCAGCCGATCCCAGCCATTGCGCAAGGTCGGCCTGCACGCCCAGGACACCACCATGCTGTTCTTCGACAACGTCCGGGTGCCCAGGGAAAACCTGCTGGGCGACGTGGCGGGGCAGGGCTTCATCCAGTTGATGAAGGAGTTGGCCTGGGAACGGCTGTCCATCGCCATCAGCAGCGTCGCCGGCGCCGAGGCGGTGCTCGACAGCACGCTCGAGTACACCAAGGGCCGCAACGTATTCGGCAAGCCGATCTTCGCCTTCCAGAACACCCGCTTCAAGTTGGCCGACCTGAAGATGCAATTGGCGGTGTCGCAGAACTACGTCGACCGCTGCATGGAGCAATGCCTGGCCCGCACCCTCAGCCCTGAAGCGGCAGCCTCGGCCAAATTGTGGTGCTCGGACCTCTACACCAAGGTCGTGGACGAATGCGTCCAGCTGCATGGCGGCAACGGCTACATGCTCGAGTACCCGGTTGCGCGGCACTACCTCGATCACCGCGTCCTGCGTATTGCCGGCGGCGCCAACGACATCATGAAAGATCTGGTCGGGCGCACGCTCTGATCCAGGTTGCAGACTCAGGATAAAGAGAAATGCCCATGGAATACCTGATACCCCGTACCTTGTTCAGCACTGAGCACGATGAATTTCGACGCGCCTGCCGGCGCTTCCTGGAGCAGCAAGTCAACCCGTTCCATGCCCAGTGGGAGAAAGACAAATGCGTGCCCCGTGAGGTCTGGCGCATGGCCGGCGAGATGGGAATGCTGCTGCCGTCGATGCCGGAGGAATATGGCGGGCCCGGTGCCGATCGCCTGTTCGACATGGTGTTTGCAGAAGAATTCATGCATGCCGGCGCCTCGGGCCTGATCGGCTTCGGCGTGCACGGCCTGGTGGCCAACTACATCCTCAACTACGGCACCGAGGCGCAGAAGCAGGCCTGGTTGCCGAAAATGATTGCAGGTACCGCCGTGGGCGCCATCGCCATGACCGAACCCAACACCGGTTCGGACCTGCAGGCGGTGCGCACCCGCGCCAGGGCCGAAGGTGACGAGCTCGTCATCAACGGTTCCAAGACGTTCATCTCCAATGGTGCGTCCTGCGACCTGGCGCTGGTGGTCTGCAAGACCGGTGACAGCGGCAAGGGCGCCCAGGACATCTCGCTGGTCATCGTCGAGAAAGAACGCGAAGGCTTCAGTCGCTCGCAGCCGCTGGAAAAGATCGGCCTGCACGCCCAGGACACCAGCATGCTGTTCTTCGACGATTGCCGCGTACCGGCCGAAAACGTGCTCGGCGGCGTGCAGGGGCAGGGCTTCTACCAGCTCATGCATGACCTGGCGTGGGAACGGATCATCGGCGCCGTCGGGTTTCAGTGCCAGGCGGAAGCGGCGCTGGATCACACCATCGAGTACACCCGTACGCGCATGGTTTTCGGCAAGCCGGTGCTGGACTTCCAGAACTCGCGTTTCACCCTGGCGCAACTCAAGACCGAAATACAGATCGGCCGTTCATGGATCGACAGCTGCATGGCCTTGCTGCTGCGCGGCGAACTGACCGCCGAAGCGGCCGCGGTGGCCAAGTACTGGACCGCGGAGCTCAGCAGCCGCGTGGTCGATGCGTGCCTGCAACTGCATGGCGGCAATGGCTACATGACCGAATACCCGATTGCCCGGTTGTACCTCGATACCCGTGGCAACCGGATCTGGGGCGGTACCAACGAAATCATGAAAGAAATCATCGCTCGCACGTTGTGAGCGCGATCATAGGAGAGCAAACGTGTCTCAAGAAATTCGCTTTGACGGCAAAGTTGCCATTGTCACCGGCGCCGGCAACGGCCTGGGACGCGCCCACGCCTTGCTGCTGGGTTCCCGCGGGGCCAGGGTGGTGGTCAATGACCTGGGCGTGAGCACCGAAGGCCTGGGCAGTTCAAGCGCTGCGGCCGATGAAGTGGTTGCGCAAATCCGCGCCATGGGTGGCGAGGCTGTCGCCGACTACAACTCGGTGACCGAAGGCGAGAAAATCGTCGCCACCGCGCTCGAGGTGTTCGGCACGGTCGACATCCTGATCAACAACGCCGGCGTGTTGCGCGACAGTTCGTTCCACAAGATGACCGAAGAACAGTGGGACCTGATCCAGGAAGTTCACGTCAAGGGCGCCTTCCGCCTGACCCACGCCGTGTGGCCGATCATGCGTGAAAAAGGCTATGGCCGCATCATCATGACCGCCTCCGGCGCTGGCATTTTCGGCAACTTTGGCCAGTGCAACTATTCCACCGCCAAGTCGGGCCTGATCGGCTTCGCCAACTCGCTGGCCATCGAAGGCGCGAGCAAGAACATCCGGGTCAACACCATTGCCCCGGTCGCCGCTTCGCGCATGGTGATCGCCAGCGGGTTGTTCCCCCAGGAGTTGCACGACAAGGTCAAGGTCGAAGACTGCGCGCCGCTGGTGGGTTGGCTGTGCAGCGAGGACTGCACAGACACCGGTGGCCTGTTCGAGGTCGGCGGTGGCTTCCATGCGAAATACCGTTGGGAGCGCTCCCACGGCCGGTTCCTGCACACCAATACCCTGAGCCCGGAACTGGTGCGCGATAACTGGTCGCGCATCACCCGGTTCGATGAGCGCAGCGTTCATCACACCGATGGCGCCGACGGCCTCAAGGAGCTGTTCACCCGCATGGAGTCCCCCGCAAAAGGTGGCAATGCGTTCGTTGACATGGAAGTGGCCGCCAACGCGGTCTCCCACCTGGAAACAGAATACGACCAGAATGATGCCGCGCTCTACGCCCTGGCCGTTGGCGCCGCCAAGGACCCGTTGGACCGCGATGAATTGAAGTACGTCAACGAGTTCCTCGGCGACGAGTTCCGCGTACTGCCGACCATGGCCGTGCTGCCGGCGACCGAAGTGTTCCTGCGTGCCGCCAAGTCCGGCGAGCCACAGCTGGAAGGCCTGAACGTGCCCTTCGCCAAGGGCCTGCATGGCGAGCAATACACCGTGATGTATCGCCCATTGCCGCCCAAGGCCAAGCTCAAGCACAGCATGCGCTTGAAGTCGGCGATCGACAAAGGCAAGAGTACCGTGACCATCCTGGCCATCGAGACCACCGACGAGCACGGCACGCCGCTGTTCTACAACGAAGTGACGGGCTTCTACCCTGGCGTACCGGGTGCAGGCCTGCAACGTGTGCCCAGCGAAGAGATCAACGTGGCGCCGGAACGTGAACCCGATGCGGTGCTGGCGGACCAGACCGAAGTCAACCAGGCGCTGCTGTATCGCTTGTGCGGCGACTGGAACCCGATGCACATCGATCCGGACTACGCCGCCAAGGCCGGCTACGAGAAACCGTTCCTGCATGGCCTGTGCACTTTCGGCTACCTCGGTCGCCACGTGATCAAGGCGTTCTGCGGCAACGATTCGCGTCTGTTCAAGAGCGTGCGCGCGCGCTTCGCTTCCATTGTGATGCCGGGCGATACCCTGGAAACCCGCATGTGGCGTGAGTCGCCGACGCGCATCATCGTCGAGATGCGTGCGGTCGAGCGTGACGTTGTCGTATTGAAAAATGGTGCGGTCGAATTGTTCGAATCCGTACCGGCCTGATTGCCGGGCCACCTGCCGCTTCCATGAACGGGAGGCGGCAGTTTTTCTATTTCAGGAGAGCACGATGCAACGTTGCGTCAATGTGATTGGCGTAGGTATGTCGCCCTTCAGCCCGGCCGCGCTGGGCCCCGATCCGCCCTTGCTGATCGGCGCTACGATAAGACAGGCGCTCACCGACGCTAGTTTGTGCGCGCGCGATATCGCGGAGGTCCATGCCGTGACGGGCGCGATGGATGGCGCGGCCTTGCAGCGTGCTCTGCAAGCGGTGGGGCTTGCGCAGGTGCCGCTCCGCCACTTTGCGCCGGGTGGCGCTGATGGCAGTGCGTTGTTCGCACGCGCTTGCCAGGCCATCCTGCTTGGGCACGCGGAAAGCATTCTGGTGCTGGGTATCGAGGGGGCGCCTGCGGCTACTCTCGGCTATGAGCATCTGGGCGCCACGGCGCAGGCGTACATGGCGCGCTACCAGACTCGACGAGAAACCTTTGCCATGATCGCCGTCAAGGCGCGCCAGCATGCGGCGCTCGATAGCATGCTGACGCTGGACCAGGTGTTGCAGGCGCAGATGATCGCCGATCCACTCACCCATCCGCAGGTAGCCTGGGCCAGCTCAGGCGTGGCAGCGGTGTTGCTGTGTTCCGGTGAGTTTGCCAGGCGCCACGGCCACGACGCGCTGGTTCAAGTCGCCGCCCAGGCCTGTGTATCCCCGCAGCAATTGAACGGACTGGATCTGGGGGCAACCTTCGCCGGCGTCAACTATGAGGTCAACGTCGCCGCCGCCCGGGAGCTGTATGAGCAAGCGGGCAGGGGACCGCAGGACATTGCCGTCTGCGAACTGCACGACCTCAGCACCGTCAGCGAGTTGTTACTCTATGAAGCGCTGGGTTTCTGCGCCGAAGGCGACGGTGAGAAACTGGTCGAAGACGGCGATAATACCTACGGCGGCAATCTGGTGATCAATCCTTGCGGGGGCTTGCTGACATTGGGTCATGCCTCGGCAGCAAGCGCTCTGGCGCAATGCATAGAGCTGGTGCAGCAGCTGCGTGGCAGCGCTGGGCGACGCCAGGTGGCCGATGTGCAACTGGCCCTGCAGCATCAGGTGGGTGACGACGGCACGGTGACCACGACCCTTTTCCAGCGCGGGTGAAGCGCCGAAACCGGCCACGAACAGAACAATTTCAATGGGTGGAACACCTTCCTTCAAAAATGCAGGATCTGTCATGAACAACAACAATAAGCACCCGACACTGTTGCATCGCTTCCTTCACTGGGAGCACAGCACGCCAGATGCCATCTACCTGACCCAGCCCTTGCCCGATGGCAGCGTTCAAGACTACAGCTGGCGTGAAGTGGGCGACCAGGCGCGGCGCATGGCCGCTCACCTGCAAAGCCTGGGCTTGCCGGCGAAGTCTTCGATTGGTATCTACGGCAAGAACACCGCCCACTGGATCATCGCCGACCTGGCGATCTGGATGGCCGGGCACGTCAGCGTCCCGCTGTACACCACCGCCAACAGCGACACGGTGCGCTACGTGCTGGAGCATGCGCAGATACGCCTGCTGTTTGTCGGTCGTCTTGAAGGTGACGCGGCGGGTTGGAACGCAGTGTGTGCCTCGATTCCCGCCGATTTGCCGCTGATCGATTTGCCCATGTCCGGCTGCGGCCAGGGTGAATCCTGGGATCAGGTCATCGCCCGTACCGCGCCACTGCAAGCGGTGGTCGAAGCGGTGCCAGGCGAACTCGCCACCATCATCTATACCTCGGGCAGCACCGGCGACCCCAAGGGCGTGATGCACAGCTTCGGCGCCATGTACGCCGCACCGGCGGTGACCGGTTGCATGTACGACAATGGCAAGGGCACGAGCACCAGCGATCGGCTGCTGTCCTACCTGCCCCTGGCCCATACCGCCGAACGGGCGGTTGTGGAAGCGGTGTCGCTGTACAGCGGTTGCCGGGTGTTCTTCAACCTGGGGCTGGAAACCTTCAGCGACGACCTGCGCCGCGCGCGCCCGACGATCTTCCTGTCCATGCCGCGGCTGTGGGGCAAGTTCTACCAGGGCATCAACGAACGGATCGATCCTGCCCGCCAGGCTACCGTCTTCGCCGATCCGGTGGAAGGAAAGCTGATGAAGGCGCAGATCCTCTCGGCCCTTGGGCTTGACCAGGTGCATACCGGGCTGTCCGGTTCTGCGCCGTTGCCGGTCAAGGTGATGGAGTGGTACCGCGAGCTGGGCCTTGAGCTGCTGGAAGGCTATGGCATGTCGGAGAACTTCGGCACCTCGCACTTCAGCCTGCCGGGCCAGGTGCGGGTCGGCTACGTGGGTGCGGCGATCCCGGGGGTCGAATGCCGTATCGGTGACAACAACGAAATCCTGGTGAAGAGCCCGGCGCAGATGCTGGGCTATTACAAGCAACCTGACCTGACCGCTGAGAGCTACACCGCCGACGGACTGTTCTGCACCGGTGACCGTGGCGAACTGGATGAGCAAGGGCGCCTGCGGATCACAGGAAGGGTCAAGGAATTGTTCAAGACCGCCAAGGGCAAGTACGTCGCGCCTGTGCCGATCGAAGCCAAACTGGGCAATCATCCGCGTGTCGAGGCATCCTGCGTCACCGGGGTTGGCCTGGCGCAACCGCTGGCCTTGCTTAACGTTTCCCCCGATACCCGCGCCGCGCTCGCCACGGCCGAGGGTCGTGACAAGGCGGCCACTGAGCTCGAGGTTTTCCTGGCCGAAGTCAATGCCCAGTTCGAGTCGCATGAACAACTGGGGTGCCTGGTGGTGGTGGCTGAACCCTGGACCGTCACCAATGCGCTGCTGACACCGACCCTGAAGATCCGCCGCAGCCTGATCGAGGAGCGGTATCAGGGGCAGATCGAAGGGTGGGGTGCGAGCCGCTGCAAGGTTGTTTTCGAGTAGAGTCTCGTTGCGATGTGAGAAAGCCGGCCTTTGGGTCGGCTTTTTTTTAACTGGCGAGTATGGGGGCAGTGCGTCAGTGGCCAGCGATGTTGAATGTGCCGGCCTCATCGCGAGCAGGCTCGCTCCCACAGTGAGTCTGCAGCGGATACAACATCTGTGTACGGCCACAAATCCCCTGTAGGAGCGAGCCTGCTCGCGATGGCGGCGTGTCAGTCGCCAATGATGTTGTGCCAAACGCAAAACGCCCCGCAAGCGGGGCGTCTGTTCATCCACTGTTGCTAGAGGTCAGCGAATACCCGCGTTACGCAACGCCGCCGGTGTGAAGTCCGCCAGTTTGGTGCGGGCGCCGTATTGCGGTGCCGATTTCGCCTCGTTGCTCATGGTTGCCACGATGTAGCGGCCGACAAGCAGGTCGTAGAACCCCTGGGCGGCCGGTGCATTCAAGCCTTTTTCGTAGTTGTTGTAGGTGTAGTTTTCACCCACGCGCCACAGTTGGCCGCGGCCGTCGTAATGGTCCACCTCGGACAATACCCAGGTGTCTTCATCGAAATACATGTCGCGCTTGGCGTAGATATGCCGTTCGCCAGCCTTCAATGTCGCCTGCACGTGCCACACCCGATGCAGCTCGTAGCGGGTCAGGTCCTGGTTGATGTGGCCAGGCTTGATGATGTCCGCGTACTTGAGGCTTGGCGACTGCAGCTTGTAGTTGTTGTAGGGAATGTACATCTCCTTCTTGCCGATCAGTTTCCAGTCATAGCGGTCCGGCGAGCCGTTCATCATGTCGGCGTTGTCGGAAGTGCGCATGCCGTCCGAGGCCAGGCCCGGCGCATCGTAGGCTAGTTGTGGCGCGCGGCGTACACGGCGTTGCCCGGCGTTGTAGGTCCAGGCCTTGCGCGGCTCGGTGACCTGGTCGATGGTTTCATGGGCCATGGACACCGTGCCGGCCAGGCGCGCTGGCGCATCTACCGCGAAAATGTAGTAATAGAGGATGTTCTTCTCGGCCTGCAGATCCACGCCATCCATGTATTGCGGGAAGCTGTTCTGGTCGTGCGTCTCGACGACGGTGTAGTCACCGTTGACCTGCGGCACCGCCTGGACCGACCAGCGCTCGACGTTCTCGCCACGAAAACGCGTTACGAAGTTCCAGTAGACCTCGACGCCACTCTTGGGGATCGGGAAGGCGTAGTAACGCGAATCGGCGAAGTTGCCCAGGCCAGTGCCTTCATTGACCAACTGCACATTGACCGCGCTTTTCTTCGCGGCAGCGTAAATGCCCACAGGCGCCGCCGCGGTACGGTGAGTGGGATAGACCGGAATTTTGTAAGTGTCCGGGTAGCGCTGGAACATGGCGAGCTGGCCGGGTGTCAGCTTGTCCTTGTACTGCTGGGCATTGGCCGCGGTGATGGTGAACAGCGGCTTCTCGTTCTTGAACGGGTCGCCCAGGAATCCCTTGGCGTCCACCGGTGCCGCGCCGGGCTTGAGACCGCCATCCCAGGCGGGAATGCTCTTGTCGGCGTTGCCTTCCTTTTGCGCGCCCAGTGGCGTCAGGGTCGTGCCCAGTTTTGCCGCTTCCTGTTCGCTGACGGCGGCCATGACGCCGCTGGCCAGCAGGGAGAGCGCCAGGCCTGCGCAGGTGATGATCTTGCTTGCTTTCATGGATGTACCCTCTGTCTGTTGCGGCTCAGAAGTTGACGCCGAAGCTGAGCGAGACGAAGTCCCGGTCGGTGGTGGTGTTGAATTGGCCGCCAAAGAAGTCCGTGTAGCTCAGGCTTGCGGTGTAGGTGGAGAGGTAGTCGGCATCCACGCCGACGCTTACAGCCTTGGCGCCTTCCTCGAAGTTCGGGCCCCAGCCGTCCACGTCATGGGACCAGGCCAGGTTCGGCGAGAGGTTGATGCCGGCGATGACGTTGGTGTAGTCCAGCTTGGCGCGCATCCGGTAACCCCAGGAATCGGTGGTGTAGAAACCGTGGCTGTTGCACTCCTTCTGCGGGTTGGTCGCGGTGGCGCAGACACTCGCGTTCTGGGTACCGGGGAATTCACCGGCGCCATACACGGGGCTGCGGCCAAACCGGACATCGGTGCCATCGGCCGAGCCCAGGCCATTGATGCGGTTGTAGCCGACTTCACCGACCAGGGTCAGGCGGCTGGCCCCCAGCACTTGGTCGAAGAACTGCGTGGCCGTCACTTGCGCCTGCATCACCGGCATCCGTTTGTAGCCAGGCAAGTCACCGCCCAATGCCTGGGCGGTTTCACCGGAGGTGAAGACCGGTGAGGTCTGGGTGGTGAAATTGGTATCGGTGGATTGAATGGCCGCCAGGTTCAGGTCGGCGGTGTTGATTTGCAGGGGCATGTTGGGGCGGTAGCTCAGTTCGCCACCGACGGAGGTCTCGCCCAGGGTGGTCTGGAAGCTCAGCCCGTACAGGCGGATGTCCTCCGGATAATCGACGAAGTAGCGCGCGGCGCGTACCCGGTCGAACTGGTTCTGGGCCACACCAAGCGCCCGTGCGGCAGGGGGCAGGGCGCCCACCTGGGCCGCCGTGATCGGCGCCACGGTGGTTTGCTTGAAGCTCAGGTAAGGGTTGCGGCTGTGGTAGTTCATGGCATAGAAGCCGAATTCGGTGTCGTGCAGGTCGGGGGCGAACCAGCGCAAGGCGATACCGTACTGGCCACTGTCGCGCGGGTCGTTGTCCTTGAGGCGAGGCATGTAAACGTCGTCTACCACACGCCCACTGAGAATCTGCGCGGCGCTCGCGGTGTTGCGGGCCACACCCGGGGCGAGGTCGGGACCGGCGAACACCAGGCGATCGTTGCAGCCCTGGGGCAGTGGATCGGAGCCGAAGAAGGTGCCGCAGTTATCGACCACCGAATTGGCCCACTGGATCTGGTAGAAACCCTCGACGGTGAGGTTCTCCGCCAGGCCCTGGGACAGGTAGAGCATGTTGACCGGGATCAGGCCTTCCTTCACTTCGGCACCGGGGCGGCGCAGGGCGGCGACGTCGACCGGGTTGATGCTGTTGATCGAGTTGCCGATGAAGGTGCTCTCGCCCCAGCTCACCACCTGTTTACCCAGGCGCACGTTGCCCGGCAGGTCGCCCAGGTTGTAGTTGTGGTAGATGAAGGCGTCGAGGAACTCGGCCCCGGAAGACTTGGCCAGGTCATCGCGGCCGCTGTCGTCGATGTCGTAGAACCGGCGGTGCTCGTCCTTCAGTTCGAAGTCATACCAATACTTGCCGCGCACGAAGACGCCGCTGTCGCCGTACTTCAATTCAAGGTCATGCACACCCTTGAAGATCTTCGAGAAGGTTTCACCCTTCTTGAAGTTCTGCCGGTTGTCATCCGCCGTGCGAGTGGCCGATTCACCGCGCAGGCCAAGGGTGTTGGCGGCGTTGATGAACTTGGGGTCCGGCCCGCGTACGGCCCAGCTGGAACCGATGGAAAGGGATGAATCGAACTGACCTTCGATTTCGCCGATCTGGAAGTCGACGGCGTTGGCACCGGCGCACGACCCGAGGCCCACGGCCAGGGCCAGCAGGTGAGGGCGAAACTCGATGGGAAGCGTGGTGCTGGACCACTGGCGTCGGGCGCTCTTATGTCTTGCGAAAGTCACGTGTTGGTTACCCCTCTGATCTTGTTGTTCTGGTGTACCGCCACGCAACGCTAACCTCGCCGCCCTTTGCGCCTCCCCCTCGAGTGGGGGGGGATCCCCCTCCATTGGTCGCGCCCCCCGATGGCCTTGCGCATGGCTGCGAAGCCCCCTCCACCGGAGGGGGTATGGGGGCGTGCGGTGTACGTGACCATCGGTCGACGGTTTGCTGCGCTCGCTCCAGGCTGGGGCGTGCGGCACAGGCCTGATAACTGACCTTGGAGAAAGTGATGTCCCAGAAAGTAATTGTTGCCGGTGTCGGCATGATCCCGTTTGCCAAGCCCGGCCAGAGCGGTACCTACATCGAAATGGGCGCGCAAGCCATTCGCCAGGCACTGCAGGATGCCGGCCTGGACTACCGCAAGGTGCAGCAGGCTTACGCCGGTTATGTGTACGGCGACTCCACCAGCGGCCAGTCGGCGCTCTACGAGGTGGGCCTGACCGGTATTCCGGTAATCAACGTCAACAACAACTGCGGCAGCGGATCTTCGGCGCTCTACCTGGCGCGCCAGGCCGTGGAAAGCGGCGCCGTGGATTGCGCCCTGGCGTTTGGTTTTGAGCAGATGCAGCCCGGCGCCCTGAAATCCCATTGGCTTGACCGTCCGATCACCTACGGCAAGGGCCATGAAGTGGCCGACGCGATCTTCCCTGAAGGCCGTGAAATGCCGGACGCCCTGAAATTCTTCGGTGGTGCGGGCAAAGAGCACATGGAGAAATACGGCACGAAGATGGAGACCTTCGCCGCCATCCGCGCCAAGGCCAGCCGCCATGGCGCGAACAACCCGTTGTCGGTGTTCAAGAAGGTAGTGACAACCGAAGAAGTCATGGCCGACCAGGTGATTTTCCCGGGTGTCATGACCCGCCTGATGGCATGCCCGCCGACCTGCGGCGGTGCGGCAACCATCCTCGTGTCTGAGCGCTTCGCCCGGCAACACGGCTTGCGTACCGATGTGTGCATCCTGGCCCAGTCCCTGGTCACCGACCAGCCGCAAGCCTTCGAGCCGCCGTCGCTGATCAGCATCGTCGGCGTCGGCATGACCCGTCAGGCGTCGACCGAGGTGTACGAGAAGGCCGGTGTCGGCCCGGAAGACATCCGCATCTGCGAGCTGCACGACTGCTTCGCCCACAACGAGCTGCTGACCTACGAAGGCCTGGGTTTCTGTCCGGAAGGCGGCGCCGAAAAATTCGTCATGGACGGCGACAACACCTACGGCGGGCAAGTGGTGATCAACCCGTCGGGCGGCCTGCTGTCCAAAGGTCACCCGCTGGGCGCCACCGGACTGGCCCAATGCTACGAGCTGACCCATCAGCTGCGCGGCACCGCCGACAAGCGCCAGGTGGACAATATCCAGCACGCCTTGCAGCACAACCTGGGCCTTGGCGGCGCGGGCATCGTGACGCTGTTCGGCCGCGGTTGACGACACGGCGCGCCTGTTGCGGACGCGCCCTTTTTTTGACTGAAAAGACACACGGAGGACTGCGTGACATGCCAGACAAGAGTCTGATCGGGCGCTCATTGGGCGTGACCACTTGCGAAGTGGAAAAGGGCCGCCTGCGCTTTTTCGCCAAGGCCATCGGCGAAACCGACCCGGTGTACACCGATGAAGACGCCGCCCGCCAAGCCGGGCACCGCTCATTGCCGGTACCGCCCAGTTTCCTGATGTGCCTGGAAGCCGAAGGGCGTGACAGCGACCATATCGTCCAGGACATTTTCGGCTTCGACCTGGGGCGCATCCTGCATGCCGAACAGGGTTTCGATTATCACGGCCTGGCCTACGCCGGCGACGTGCTCACTTTTGATACCCGGGTGGTGGACGTCTACGAGAAGAAGGGCGGGGCGCTGACTTTCGTGGTGCAACAGACCCGCGTCACCAACCAGGAAGGTCAGCACATCGCTGATATCCGCTCGTCACTCGTGCAGCGCTGAGGAGCCCGCCATGAATTCATCTCAGTTGCATGACGTGCGGGTCGGCTTCGAGCTGCCGCCGCTGGTACTGCCTGCAATCAATCGCACGACACTGGCGCTGTACGCGGGGGCCTCGGGTGATCACAACCAGGTGCACATTGACCTGGACTTCGCCCGTCAGTCCCGCCAGCCCGATGTCTTCGCCCACGGCATGCTCTCGGTGGCCTACCTCGGCCGCCTGCTCACCGCCTGGGTACCGCAGCAGCAGATCCGCAGCCTGGCGGTGCGATTCACCGGCATCACCCAACTAGGTCACATCCCCACGTGCCACGGCAAGGTCATTGACCTGTTCGAGGTCGATGGCGAACGACGCGCGCGCCTGGCGCTTCGCTGCGTCAATCAATACGGCGACGAAAAACTGCTCGGCGAAGCCACCGTTGCACTCATCTGAAATCCCACAAGAACAAGGAACATCCCCATGAAAAAACTCGAAGGCAAAGTCGCCCTGGTCACCGGTTCCGGTCGTGGCATCGGGCGCAGTGTCGCCCTGAAACTGGCCAGCGACGGCGCGCGCGTCGTGGTCAACGACCTGGACGCCGGCCCCGCTGAAGAAGTGGTTGCGCAAATCCGCGCCCTGGGCGGTGAAGCCGTTGCGTGTGTCGGCAGCGTCACCGCGGCCGATTTCGCCGAGCGCTTCGTCAAGACCGCGGTCGACAACTATGGCGCCATCGACATCATCGTCAACAACGCCGGCTACACCTGGGACAACGTGATCCAGAAGATGAGCGATGAGCAGTGGTACGCGATCATCGACTGCCACATCACCGCGCCGTTCCGCATCCTGCGCGCGGCCCAACCGATCATCAGCGCCATGGCCAAGAAAGAGGCCGCCGAAGGTCGCGTGGTCAATCGCAAGGTGGTCAATATCGCGTCGACGTCCGCTGGCGGCAACCCGGGGCAGGTCAACTACTCCACGGCCAAGGCCGGCGTGTTGGGCATGACCAAGTGCCTGGCCAAGGAATGGGGACGCATGAAGGTCAATGTCAACGCCGTTGCCTTCGGCCATATCGAAACCCGCCAGACCCAGCCGGTGGAAGGCGATCCGCACTTCATCAACATCGAAGGCCGGGAGATCAAGGTGGGCATCAGTCCTGCGATTGTCGAGCAGTCGAAGAACATGATTCCGCTGGGTCGTCCGGGCAATACCGAAGAGGCAGCCGGCGCCGTGTACCTGTTCTGCATCCCGGAATCGGATTACGTCAGCGGCCAGGTACTTGTCTGCGGCGGCGGTCTGGGTAACGTCTGAGAACCGGGCGGGGCGTTTCGGCGCTCCGCCCTCCAGGAGTGCAGGGCCATGACAGTGCCAGTTTCCGCCAACCCCAAGCGACGCCTGCTGCACACCCGCAAGGTGGTTTGCACCGGCTATGAGCGCGACGACGGCCTTTTCGATATCGAAGGATGCCTGCTCGATACCAAGGGCGTCGACACCGAATTCGCCTACGGCACGATTCCCGCCAATGGGGTGCTGCATGACATGCGCATTACCATGACCATCGACCAGAATATGGTCATCCGCCAGCTCCTAGCCGTTTCCGAGCAGGCGCCGACGCCTGTGTGCGGCCATGTCAACCGGGCCTACGCGGCCCTGGTTGGACTGCGCATCGGCACCGGTTTCAAGAAGCGGGTTGCCGAGCGCGTCGGCGGATTGAAGGGCTGTACCCACCTCACCGAAATGCTGGGCCCGATGGCAACCACTGCCATCCAGACCCTGGCCCCGGTGATGCAAAAACGCCTGCGCCAGCGCGCCGCTGCTGATCCTGAATTCAAGATGCCGGACCACTGGGTGATCGGCACCTGCCATGCCTACCACCCCGATGGCGATGCGGCGCGGCGTGTCAATAATTGGCGCCCCGGCGACATTAACTAGGAGGGTGGTGTACATATCCATTCCTGCGGTAACGGCGACTTAGGGTTTCGCTCTTACGGCGAGTCACCTGGAAGAGCCTGTAGAGCCAGCGGTGCGACGATCCGACTTGCCGGCGAAAAACGATAACGCGGAGTAACAGACACACCGCAGCGTCTGGTTCGCCGGCAAGCCTGGCTCCTACAGGGTGAACGAGTACGGCTCCCGATCAGGTCGGCTTTAAGGCCGCCTCGCTTTGCTTTGGATTTGGGCGCCCCGTTAACCACGATGGCCGAACGCAGGCATTGCGCAGTGGGGAAACCGGCAGGACGCCGGTTTAGCCGCGCTGGGCCAAGGATGGCCCATCGCGGCGACCCACGGAGCAATGTCGGAGTGAGGGCATGCCGAGCCCTAGCGAGGCACCGAGTGGTGGGGCAAGAGCGCTTTGGTTACTTTCGCGCTTTTCGAAAGTGACCCGCTGTAAAAGCGGAACCATAGGTGGCCGTTACCGCAGCAACGGATATGTACTCAGAAAACAATCTCCCACAACAAGCTTTGACGCGGCATGGATCAACGTTGGTAGAGGCTCCGATGGAGGTCATCACAAGTTGACGGACAGGCTCAGGGCGTGATGGGGCAAGAAAAGCCAAAGCCAAAGCCAAAGCCAAAGCCAAAGCCAAAGCGAGGCGGCCTGACAGCCGACCTGGTTTCTTGATTGATCGTTCCTACGCTCTGCGTGGGAATGCCGCCAGGGACGCTCTGCGTTCCGCTCTCGACGTAGGGCTTGAGTCTTGCGCATGTGACGCGGAGCGTCACGAGATGCATTCCTTTGCTGCGCGTGGGAACGATCATGTAGAGAAATCAGGCCGGCAATCAGAGCGTTTGTTTGTCATCAACCTTCTGTGCAAGCGGTGTTCGGCCAACACGTCGGCCTTTCGCAACCTTCGGTGCCCGGGCCGCCAAGCCCTTCATTTCCTCATACGAATCCACAAGGCACTGCGCGAGGAATTCCGGGTCGGGAACCACGTTCGGTGAACTGGTCAGTGAGATGAACATTTTTCCGCAGTAGCTGGTGGGGTTCCAGATCAACGACAGGCCATCGACCAGTGGGCCGACACCGCACCAATACACCAGCTTGGCGCCGAGCATGTAGAGCGGCACATTGGGGCCGGGGACGTTGGTCACCATGCAATTGTGCAGCACCACCGGACCCTTGCCGCCCATGCCCATCAGCGTCGCGAGGCGGCCGGCGAGGCCCAGGGTGGCGGGGGGCGCGAATTTCTGCAGGTTGGTCAGGTCACTCGCACCCACTGCATTCTGGATCGCCTTGGATTGCGAAGTAGCAGCCTGCAACGCCTCCAGGCGGGCGACCGGATCCTCGATGTCCGTGCGCAGGGGGAAGGTCAGCATCGACACGGTGTTGCCGGCGGCGACGCTTTCATTGCCCTGGCGGGTGTTGACCGGTGCCAGGGTCACCAACGACTTCTCCGGCAGTTCATCCTTGGCGATCAGGTAGCGCCGCATCGCGCCGCCGACCATGGCCAGTACCGCATCGTTGACCGTGGCCCCGGGTACCAGGTTCTTGATCTGTTTGACTACACCCAGATCGAGGGTGACCGAGTCCCAGACCCGAGTGGACGTCACGTTGCTGTTGAAGCGGGTACGCGGCGCGCCGCCTTCGGAACTCAGTACCGAACGCGCCATTTTGCGCAGGCTGGCTACGGTGAGCTTGGGTAGCACGCGTGCCAGGGGCAGGGCCATGCGGGCGGAGGCCATGACGTTGTCGGTGAGCATGCGGCTGACCGTGTCCAGCGGGCCCCATCGCAGCGGCAAACTCGCCGCCGGGGGCGCTTTATCCACAACGGCGACGGGCTTGCCCTGCGTGCCGGCCAGGTCGTGCAAGGCCCAGGTCAGTTCCGCGGCGGCAGCGCCATCCATCGCGGCATGGTGGGTCTTGGTGAGGATGGCGAAGCTGCCCTTGGGGATGCCCTCGATGTTGTCGAGGCCCTCGATCACGTACATCTCCCAGGGTGCCCGGGAAAGATCCACGGAGCGGGCATGGATGCGCGACACCATGATGCAGAACTGACGCCAGTCGCCCGGTTTGGGCAGCGCGAAATGGCGAACGTGGAAGTCGATGTCGAACAGGTCGTCTTCCACCCAATAGGGATAGCCGAGACCAAAGGGCACCTGGACGATCTTGCGCTTGAACACCGGTGAGACATCGAGGCGCTCGTTGATATGCTCGACGATCTGCCGAAAGCCGAGGCGTTGCCCCTCTACCGTAGACTGATCGTAGATGTAGATCATGGTGCAGTGCGACGCGGCATGTGGACGATCGACTTTCAGGAACAGGGCGTCTTGCCCGCTCAGTTTGCTCATCGTTGAGGCTCTCGCTGGGTGGTGGATGGGGAGTGCCCGAGAGCTGTCCAGCGAGCTCGCCCGGGCCTGGTCAATACGACGAAGGTCGATGGCGAGCAGATTCGTCGATCTGCCGTTGACCCGTCCCCCTGCAAATGGGGGGGAGCACGTGGCTGGCGCGGTCTTTATTCTGGAGGCTGTCGCAGGGTCCTGTGCGCGTCGCCGGGATGCGCAAGCTGACCCTCGGTCGCAGAGGAGTTTTGTGTGTCGAGTCAAGAGCGCTGCATGAGTGAGCAAGGGCCAGGCGATTCACACGGTCCCTGGTGGGAACGTTTGTCCGAAGACTTCTGGCGGCAGGCTGATGGCACGGAACTGGATGTCCGGCACCCGTTGAAGATCCACGGCACCGCCGCCGTCGAGCGAGTGATGCGCACCGCCTTGTCGACTACGGTCGCGGCGAGTGCTTTGGCGACGTTATCCAAGGCTGGCCGTTTGCAGCGCGAATTCGAGGCACTGCGCTTCTACGAACCGCTGGCGCGCGCCGCAGACGCCTCGCGCGTATTCCTGCCGCCGCCGAAGGACATCGTCGTTAACGAGCGCAAATTGCCCGGCAAGGATATCCGCCGCCTGCAGTTGCGTTTCGCAAGCCCGTTCAAACCGCTCAATCCGTTCGCCCGCCCGCAGTTCGAAGCCATGCAGCGCAACGCCTGCGCCCATGCCCAGTACTGGTGCCATGGCGACCGGCCGCGACCGACGCTGATCGTCATCCATGGTTTCGCCGCCGACTCGCACTGGCTCAATGCCCACGCGCTGTCGCTGGCCGGTTTCTACCGGCGCGGCTACGACATCCTGCTGTTCACCTATCCGCACCACGGCCTGCGCGCCGAACGCGGCAACTGGTTCAGCGGCCAGGGGCTGTTCGGCAGTGGGTTGGCGGCTTTCAACGAGGCTCCGCTGCATGCGATCCACGACCTGCGGGTATTCATCGACTATCTACAGGGGCGTGGTGTAGAGCAGATCGGTGTGACGGGCATCTCCCTCGGCGGTTACACCGCAGCGACGCTGGCGGCGGTTGACGAGCGCCTGGCCTGGTGCGTCCCCATCGTGCCCGCGGTCAGCCCGGTCGATGCGTTCCTCGAGTGGCAACCCACTGGGCTACTGCTCTCGCGGTTGATGCGCAGCCAAGGCATTGGCGTGGCCGAAATGCGTGGACTATTGGCCGTGCATAACCCGCTGACTTACACCCCACATCTGGACGGCGAGCGCATGCTGATCATCGGTGGCGCGGGAGACCGGGTCACCCTGCCACGCCACGTGCGCCTGCTGCACCGGCACTGGCCGGGCAGCGAGCTGCACTGGTTTGCGGGCAATCATGTCCTGCACCTGGGGCGGGGTGAGTACCTGGCACGCATGGGCCAGTTGATGGATCGATACGCTGGCTCTTTGTAGGAGCGAGCCTGCTCGCGATGGTCGTTAACGATAACGCGGGGAATCTGATTCCCCGCGGTGTTCTTGAGTCCATCGCGAGCAGGCTCGCTCCCACAGGGGATTGGGTTATGCCCGAGAGTCTCGTCGATCCTTCAGGCAGTGAGCCGGTATCCCGATCAGCAACACCAGCGCCCCAAGCACCATCACGATCGCCATCACATCGAACGCCAGGTACAGGCTGCCGGTGGCGGACTTGATCGCCCCGACAGCGGCCTGGCTCAGCACGCCCGCAAGGTTGCCCAGGCTGCTGATGATCGCAATGCCACCTGCCGCGCCGGCCTTGGTCAGCAACGCCGGCGGGATCGTCCAGAACAACGGGATGGCCGACAGCGCCGCGGCGGAGCCCAGGCTCATGAGAAAGATCGACAGCACCACATTGCCGTGCACCAGGCCGAGCAGGGCAAAGCTGCCCGCACCCACCAGCATGGTCAGCCCTAGATGCCAGCGGCGTTCCATATGCCGGTCGGAACTGCGCCCCAGCAGGTACATGGCACACACCGCGACGATAAAGGGCAGGGCGGCCAGCATGCCGATCAGTTTCAGGTCTTCCAGGCCGAAGCCACGGATCAGCGTCGGAATCCAGTAGGTCACGGTGTTTGAGCCACTGTAGATGCAGAAGTAGACGAGTCCGGCGATGTACATTCGAGGCTCGCGCAGCACGCCGCCGAAGTGACTGCTTGTGGCGCTCGGCTCCGTACAAATGTCCTGGGCGATCTGGCGCTTTTCTTCATCGGTCAGCCAGTTGGACTGCTCGGGACGATCCGTCAGCCAGAACCAGCCGAAGAGGCCCAGCAGCAGGGTGGGTGCACCGGTCAGGATGAACAGCATTTGCCAGTCCTTGAAGCCCAGCCAGCCATCGAGGTGGGCCATGATCACGCCGGACAGAGGCCCGCAGATGATCCCGGCCACCATGCCCGCCATCAACAACCCGGCCGTGACCCGCCCGCGCAAGGACGCCGGCAGCCAGTAAGTCATGTACAGGATTATCCCGGGAAAGAACCCGGCCTCGGCCACGCCCAGCAGGAATCGCGCGGCGATCAATTGGTTGGCCGTGGTGACGAAGGCCGTCGCCACGGTGACCATGCCCCACAGCAGCATGATGCGGGTGATGGTGCGGCGCGCGCCGACCCGTTGCATGTACAGGTTGCTGGGGATCTCGAAGAGGATATAGCCGAGGTAGAAGATCCCCGCGCCGATGCCGTAGGCGGCGTCGCTCAGCAAAATGTCCTCGGCCATGCGCAGCTTGGCGAACGACAGGTTGATCCGGTCGATGGCATTGACGATGAAGGCCAGCACCAGGAAGGGCATCAACCGCCACAGCACCTTGGCGTAGACGCGTCTGGTGGCAGGGGGCGCGCAAGCGATATCCGGAAACTGCGAAAGGGTGTCATTCATGTGTCGTTGCTCATCGTGTTTTCCTCTTGGACTTGTTGTTGTAGGCGAGGTCGTTCTTAGGGCGAGTATAGGGATCGGGCGGGCGCGTTCGTTCCGGATTCCAGCGGTCGATGAAGCGCGTCTAACCCTCTGAAAACACGTGATTTATTTGGTTATTTCGGAAAGCGGATCAGCGACGCCTCCGGATAACCTGGCCCCCACTCCGAAGGAGGGGGGTGAGGGATCAAGACGAACCTCTACGGTATTGGCCTGGAGCCTCACGCTTGAAAAGCGAAGGTCGTCAAAACCAATACTGGAGAACCCTTGCGATGCTATCGATGGCCTTCAATACCACCCGCTCGATCATCATCGAGCGCGGTGCCGCCACCCGTCTTGCCCCCCAGGTGCTTAACCTGGGGGCCAGTTCCGTGCTGCTGGTGACCGACGCGGGCGTCATGGCCGCCGGGTTGCTCGATCCGGTGCTGAGCGGTTTTGCTGCAGCGGGCGTGCCGGTGCGGGTATTTGCCGAGGTACTGGCCGACCCGCCGGAGTCGGTGATCCTCGCGGCAGTCGAAGCGGGCAGGGCGTGTGGCGCCGATTGCGTGGTGGGATTTGGCGGCGGTAGTTCGCTGGATGCCGCCAAGCTGGCGGCGTTGCTGTTGCGCGGTGGCGAGCAGCTGGCGCAGATCTATGGCATCAACCAGAGCAAGGGCGCACGCCTGCCGCTGATCCTGGTGCCCACCACTGCCGGCACCGGTTCCGAGGTGACCGCCGTCTCGGTGGTCACCACCGGTGCCGGCGAGAAGAACGTGGTGATCTCGCCAACCCTATTGCCGGATCTGGCGGTGCTGGATGCCGAGCTGACGCTGGGGTTACCCGCGCCTATCACTGCCGCGACCGGTATTGATGCGATGGTCCATGCGGTCGAGGCCTACACCAGTCGCCACCTGAAGAACCCGCTCTCCGACTGCCTGGCCAAAGATGCCTTGCGCCTGCTCTGCGGTAGCCTGCATCAAGCCTGCCACGAGGGGGCGGACCTGGTCGCTCGGGAAAACATGTTGCTGGGTGCGTGCCTGGCCGGCATGGCCTTTGCCAATTCACCGGTGGCTGCGGTGCACGCCTTGGCCTACCCGATTGGCGCACGTTTTCATGTGCCGCACGGGGTGTCCAACGCGCTGGTGCTGGGTGCGGTGATGCGTTTCAACCTGGAAGTGGCAGCGCCGCTCTACGCGCAGCTGGCCGAGATCGTGCTGCCGAACGTGACGGGAAGCGAACGCCAGAGAGCACGCGCCCTGGCCGATCATCTGGGGGGCCTGGCCGGTGAGCTGCAATTGCCAACCCGTTTGCGCGACGTGGGTATCGGCGAGGGCGATATCCAGGCCTTGGCCGAAGATGCGATGAAGCAAGCGCGCCTGCTCGGCAATAACCCGCGCCCGGTGAGCCTGGCCGACGTCCTGGCCATTTATCGGGAGGTGCTGTGAGCAGCGAGGCCCAGCGTGCCTGACGTGTAGATCTGCGGCGCTTCTACAGGGTCGATCCCCCTCGACAGGAGGGGGCGGCTTTATGCCGGTGTGGGCTTGTCTATCAGGCAAACAACTGACAGTTGAACTCAATACTTCGAACGGATTCACAGTTCAATAAAACAGCATACTTTTCCTGCACTGGATGATGGAAGTGACTCTCCATATCCGACTGGGTCAGCCAATGCCCTGTAACAATCCAGAGGTGGGAGTTGCAATGGCTTTGTACCGCTGTGTATGAGAGACAGCCTGAGGAATCGCGCAAGGAACCTATCATGTCGCGCAGCATGACGCCGACAGTATCTACCTGCCCGGGGGCAGCATGAATGGTTACCGTGTTGGATGCTGCTATAAACATGGTTTATTCCTCCACGCATAATAATTGCGATGCACGGCCATGAAGTGACTCGTGGATACATGGCGCACTAGACACATGAAATGCCGCAGCTCTCTCGATACCCTGCGAGAGCTGCGCACCACAGCCTGGAGCCATTAGAGTCATTTCAGCTAGCTGCTTTTGGAATTGGGTTCTACATCAGACTTAGCTGTATTCTGGTTGTCGTTTTTTGTTTTTTCTTGCGCAGCAAGCGCTTCTTGTACGCGAGTTTCATTTCTCTTCAATACTCTATCGGCGCCATCCTCAGCGAATGCCATGGAACTCAATGCGGACAAGAACAAAGTACATGCAACGATAAGCTTCTTCATGAGAACGCCTTCCGAGTAGTGCCACGGCATGTGGCTTGAGGTTTCAGGCTATTCGAATGAAAACTACCGTTGAATATCCAATACTCAAGAAAAACTGCTGACCAATTTTGTATTGGTAGCGCACGGTGAAAACCGGTATAGCGATTTTACGGGGAATTGGATGTTTCACGCAGGTATACAATAATCTATCGTAGCGGCGTGAACATAATAGAATACTTCATAAGCCGACGCTAAAAAATACTGATAACCAGAGGAGTGCGTCAATGAAGTTGCTGCACGTCGATGCCAGTCCAAAAAGTGAGCGCTCCAATTCTCGAGCTTTAGCCCGCCACTTTATAGCGTGCCTGCGCGAGCAAAATGTAGCGCTCGATATCGATTACCTGGATGTGGCGCAAAATCCCCCAGCGCACATCGACGAATCGTTCACCATTGCCGCGTACACGCCTGCTGTGCAGCGCACCGCCGCGATGGAACAGGCTCTGGCTGCGTCCACAGCCTTATGTCAACGCGTGCTGGATGCCGATGCCTTCCTGTTCGCCATGCCCATGCATAACTTCTCTTACCCTTCGGTTTTCAAAGCGTTCATAGACAACATCGTTCGAGCCGAATTGACCTACGTCGTCGGCAGTTCAGGCCAATACATCGGTCTATTGACCCGACAGAAAACCCTGTTCATCACGACACGAGGCACCGACATGCGCGCGGGAATGCCGCTGTCGCACATGGATGCACTGACTCCATCGCTCAAGGCAGCATTCGGCTTCATAGGTATTCAAAACCCTGAATTCGTCAATGCACAACCTACGCAATTTGCAGCAACCGAAGAACGTGAAAAAGCGTTGCAAAGAGCCCGTATCCAATTGTCGGACGTGGCTCGCAAGTGGGCGAAAGAGCAGGTATTCAAGTGAGCGCGAAAAAAACCGCGCAACATCGGTAGATGAATAGCCGTGAAGGGCTGATCCACGAACCTATGGAAAGGGCTGAGGTATCGTACTCGCAGTGCTCCGTTTCGAAGTACGAACCTCAGCTTGATGCTTAACCCTCGGTCAGCTTCTTCAATCGATAGGCCAGCGCCGGTCGCGTTATGCCAAGAAGCCGGGCGGCTTCCGATACGTTCTGATTCGCTCGATCCATGGCACCCTGTAGCAGTTGTTGTTCCACATCATCCAGGCTCACCCCCAGGTCGAGTAGCCTGTCCACCCACTCATCCGCAGGCTCAAGCTTCTGGCTGACCAGATTGCCATCGCTCGACAGCCCGATGCTGAGTGCTTCTACCGACATGTGCGGAAAGAGCGCCTCCACCGAGATGGTTTTGTTGTTGTCAGTGATGATCACACCACGCTCTATCAGGTTTTCCAGCTCACGAATATTGCCCGGCCAGTCATAGCGCAGGCACGCCTCGTTGGCACGATCGGATAGACCAAGGGTCTTTTTTCCGTAGCTCAGGTGCAGCTTTTCCAGGAAGTGCTCGATCAAGAGCGGGATGTCTTCGCGACGATCGCGCAGTGCCGGGATTCGAACCGGATAAACATTCAGGCGGTAGTAGAGGTCGGCTCGGAATCTTCCATCCTTTACCGCCTGGCCAAGGTCTTCGTGTGTCGCTCCGATCACACGCACGTCGACACGTCGAGTCTGGCTATCGCCCACCCGTTCGAGCTCACCCTCCTGCAGCACCCGCAACAAACTCGCCTGGGCGCGTGGCGTGAGCTCGATAATTTCATCAAGAAACAGCGTACCCCCATGTGCCCGCTCGAAACGGCCCATACGCGATTGTTGGGCACCGGTATACGCACCTCTTTCAACGCCAAACAGCTCGGCTTCTATCAGGTCCGGGCTGATGGCTGCGCAGTTCAGGGCAATGAAAGGACCTCCCGCACGCTCGCTGCGCAAATGCAGGCTACGGGCGATGACTTCCTTGCCGACGCCCGTTTCACCCAGAAGCAATACGGATGCTTTTCCGGGTGCGACCTTGTCGATCAGATCACAGGTCTTTCGGTAATTGGCCGATTGACCAATCCCATAAAACTGACCGGCACGCAGCTGAAGGCGTTGATTCATGTTGTCGACTTGAAGCTGCAGGGTGCGCAACTCATCGATGATTGGATCACTCTGGAAGTAGCGCATGAATGTATCGGCATCCTCCCACTCTTCAGCGGGCTTGCCGATGATGCGACACACGCTGTCGCCACAGCCGCGGCAGCTGACTTCCTTGTAGATGATCTGGCGGCCGATGAAAAATGACGAATAGCTGATCGCGTACCCGAGCAAGGTCCAGCAGATGGGTTGTTCGGAATGCAGTTGCTCGCTCTGGTGGTTCTCGACCTCGAACGAGTCGATCCATTCGATATCGGCGTAGAAGGTTCCTGCCTCGATATCAATGTCCATGACGATCGGACGCACCTTGACCATACCCTTGAGCGAATGCAGCTGAGGGCCTATCAGGAACATGTCGATATCACTGCCGTTGGGGCGTAATTTGCGGGCCAATTCAGCATCTTTCAGCCCGGACTGGTAGCCCAGTCGAAGGAAAAAACCCTTCGCACGCTCTTCGCCAATCATCTCGATCAGCTCTCGACGAAACGACGCCATCGATGAAGCCTGCATCAGCAGCATCCGCTGTTCATCAAGCCAGATTTTCCCTTCACTGCCGAGAAAGTGAATGCGATCGGTCAGATCCTTGAGCAGCACTGAGTGCTCCGAGGCTCGGTATTTCATGGTCATGCACACGCACCCCTAAGTCTTTTTTGTTGGTGGGGATTATTCGGCCCCTTTGCCTTGGCTGGGGCGTAGGGGGGGCCAGAAGCAGAACTCTTGCAACTTGCGTTCCGCAAAAAAATTCAGTTCCAGAGCGTCCTGGAACTTGCCTGGAAGTCACCTCCAGAGCGCTTGATCACAGGGTTAAGGATAACCCTCCACTGGTTGGACATGACTGGCGCTGATTGGTTATTTGCTCAAATCGCAGGGGGCGGAGTGATCAAATGATCAAATCGTGGAAATCGCCAGTCCCTCAAAAATAACCTCAAGCCTAAGCAGTGGAACGCCAAAAAACATCTTAACCTGATGTTTTATAACGTTTTTTCTCATCTGTTCATTTCTCGCAGGTTGGGCTGGCACCGTTGTTGCTCTGTCCCTCTCCATAACAACAGGGGAGCACCCGAGCATGAACCCACCTGGCAGCACCTTCGATCAAATGCCGCGCTACATCCGCGTTCGCAGCAAGCCAGAAGATGCCTTTGTCGAATTCGATTTCGCAATCGGCTACCCGGAGCTGTTTGTCGAGCTGGTGCTGCCGCATCAAGCGTTCAAGCAGTTTTGCGAGAACAACCATGTGCAACACATGGACGCGCGAATGTCAGACGCCCTGGACGCCGATGCACGCAAGTGGCGTTACGGCGAAACCCGCGACGTTGAATAAGCCGCCCACCACCTAAAACAACAACTACAGGAGACCACTCCATGAGTGTCGAGATCAAGACGACGACTGTCGAGACGATCCGCAACACCTTCAGCCATACGCGGCGCCGTTTTGGCGACAAGGTTGCCAGCCGTTATCAGGAAGCCAGTTTCGACCTGGAGTCGGCGACCAACTTTCATTACCGGCCGCTGTGGCAGCCCGACAAGCTGCTCAACGATGCCACGCGTACTGCCGTGGTCATGGCCGACTGGTATGCCGTCAGCGATCCGCGCCAGTACTACTACGGTGCCTATGTCCAGGCCCGGGCCAAGATGCAGGAAAACGCCGAGCACGATTACGCCTTCTGTGAAAAGCGCGACATGCTCGGCGGTTTGTCAGCAGAGAATATCCAGCTGATCAGTACGCTGTTGCTGCCTCTGCGCCATGCGGAGCTGGGCGCCAACATGAACAACAGCAACATCGCCGCCGATGGCTTCGGCACCAGCGTCACGCAGATGCATATGTTCCAGGCCATGGATCGACTGGGCATTGCCCAATACCTTTCGCGCATCGGCTTGATGCTCGATGACGGCGATGTCCTGCTTCTCGCGCAAGCCAAGCAGCTGTGGCTGAACGATGCAGCCTGGCAAGGCATGCGCCGCTACGTCGAAGACACCCTGGTCATACGTGACTGGTTCGAATTGACCGTAGCGCAGAACGTCGTCAGCGATGGTCTGGTTTACCCCCTGATGTTCCACAAGCTCGACGAGCATTTGTCGGCTAATGGTGCCGGCCAGGTCGGCATGCTGACCGAGTTCATGCGCCTGTGGTTCGCCGACAGTCAACGTTGGGTAGACGCTCTACTCAAGACGGTCATCAACGAAAGCCCTGAAAACAAATCGATGGTGCAAGGCTGGGTCGATCGCTGGAGCCGGCGCTCGCTTGAAGCCTTGGCCCCATTGGCCGCCAAAAGCCTGGGTGCTGCCGCGCTCGAATCTGTACAGGCGGAGTTCACCGCGCGCCTGAAAAAAATTGGCCTGACAGGAGCCGGCGCATGACTTCCCTCGTCTACATCAACCTGCAAGACACGGATTACGCACGCTCGATCGTCGAAGCCATCAGGGCCGACAACCCCCACGCGGTTGTCCAGCATCAGCCATCGATGATCCGCATTGAGGCCGGTAATCGCCTGGAAATTCGTCGCGAAACCATAGAGCAGATCACAGGTACCCCATGGGATATCCAGGAAATGCTGATGTACGTGATCACCCTGGGCGGCAACGTCGAGGAAGAGGACGACAGTTTTTCCCTGCACTGGAACAGCTGAGTGCTGCCATCGCGCCGTTAGCGTTTGTTCGATAACAAGAATTTGGGAGAGCCATCATGGCCGTGAAAAAACGCCTCAATGCCAAAGAAAAATATCGCTGCATGACTCGTGACCTCGACTGGGAACCCAGCTACCAGACCCATGAAGACATCTATCCACACGAGCGTTTCGAAGGGATCAAGATTACCGATTGGGACAAGTGGGAAGACCCGTTCCGCCTGACCATGGACACCTACTGGAAATACCAGGCCGAAAAAGAGAAAAAGCTCTACGCGATCTTCGATGCGTTCTCGCAAAACAACGGCCATACCACGCTGTCAGACGCACGTTATGTCAATGCGCTGAAATTGTTCCTGTCGGGCGTTACGCCGCTGGAATACCAGGCCTACCAAGGGTTCGCACGGGTCGGTCGGCAGTTCAGCGGTGCCGGTGCGCGCATCGCCTGCCAGATGCAGGCTATCGACGAACTGCGTCATGTACAGACTCAGATTCACGCCATGAGTCACTACAATAAGCACTTCAATGGCCTGCATGATTTTGCCCATATGCATGACCGCGTGTGGTTCCTCTCGGTGCCCAAATCGTTCTTCGAAGACGCACGCACAGCTGGCCCGTTCGAGTTCCTGACTGCGATCTCGTTCTCCTTCGAGTACGTGCTGACCAACCTGCTGTTCGTACCGTTCATGTCCGGTGCTGCGTTCAACGGCGACATGGCCACGGTCACCTTCGGGTTCTCCGCACAGTCCGACGAAGCCCGGCACATGACCCTGGGCCTTGAAGTGATCAAGTTCCTGCTGGAGCAGCACGAGGACAACGTGCCAATCATCCAGCGCTGGATCGACAAGTGGTTCTGGCGCGGGTACCGCCTGCTGACGCTGGTCGGCATGATGATGGACTACATGCTGCCGAACAAAGTCATGTCCTGGTCCGAAGCCTGGGGTGTGTACTTCGAAGAGGCCGGTGGCGCACTGTTCAAGGACCTGGAGCGCTATGGCATCCGTCCTCCAAAGCATGTCGAAGAAGCCAACATCGGCAAGGATCACATCAGCCACCAGGCCTGGTCGATCTTCTATCAGTACAGCCAGGCGACCAACTTCCACACCTGGATGCCGACCGACGAGGAGTTGGATTGGCTGTCTTCCAAATATCCAGACACCTTCGACAAGATCTACCGCCCACGCTTCGAACACTGGCGTGCGCTGCAAGAGAAGGGCGAGCGCTTCTACAACCCGACGCTGCCGATGCTCTGCCAGATCTGCCAGATCCCGCTGTCGTTTACCGAGCCTGATGAGCTCACGACCTTGAGTCATCGCAGCGCCACGCATGAGGGCGAGCGTTATCACTTCTGCTCCCAGGGTTGCTGCGACATTTTCGAGTACGAACCCACCAAGTACATCCAGGCCTGGTTGCCGGTGCACCAGATCCTCCAGGGCAACTGTGGGGCTGGCGATGTCGAAGGGGTTGTACGCGATTACTACAACATCAATTCCGGCGAAGACAACTTCGAGTACCTGGGCTCCGCTGAGCATCGACGCTGGCAGGACTGGCACCCGAATGATCGAAACAGCGCGCCGGCTACCCCCGTCGACCCGGATCTGCTCAAGACCGCTTGAGGCTTGGCGCTGAGCGATGAAGCGGGTGTCCGCGCCCGCTTCCAAATGACCTGACAAGAAAAAGGACAACATCATGCCCGTGACTGCTATTGGTGCCTACAGCGCCCACCCCCTGGATAGCCAGGACAACTTCAAAGGCCTGCAGCTGGTGTACCTGTGCTGGGAAAAACACCTGATGTTCTGCGCGCCGTTCACCTTTCCATTGCCACCGAGCATGCCGTTCGGGGCGTTCATCGAGCAAGTGGTGAAATCGTCCATTGCGCAACACCCGGATGCCCCTCGCGTCGACTTTAGCCGTGCGCTGTGGCGATTGAACGATCAGCCTTTCACCCCGGACTACGCGGCCAGCCTGATCGATAACGGCATAAACCATAAAAGCCTGCTGCATATGAATACGCCAGGCTTGAACGGCATTGCCGGCACTTTCAACTGAGGAACCGGCCATGAGCTACCAAGTAACCATCGAACCCACTGGCGAGCAAATCGAGGTGGAGGAGGGCCAGACCATCCTGCAGGCAGCCTTGCGCCAGGGTGTCTGGCTGCCATTCGCCTGTGGCCACGGTACCTGCGCCACCTGCAAGGTTCAGGTGCTCGAAGGTGAGGCAGACCTGGGTGCGGCATCATCATTCGCCTTGATGGACATGGAGCGGGATGAAGGCAAGGTGCTCGCCTGTTGTGCCATTCCTCAAAGCGACATGGTGATCGAAGCGGATATCGACGCCGCCCCGGACTTCCTCGGACACCCTGTCGAGGACTATCAAGCGGTTGTCACCAGGCTTGTGGATCTGTCGCCCACCATCAAGGGCGTCCACCTGAAACTCGACCGGTCAATGGCGTTCCAGGCAGGCCAGTACATCAACCTGCAATTGCCGGGGATTGAAGGGACGAGGGCGTTCTCGCTCGCCAATACCCCGAGGCAGGCGGATGAAGTCGAATTGCATGTGCGTCGTGTAGACGGCGGACTGGCTACGAGCATGATCCACGATGAACTTAACGTCGGTGATGCGGTAGAACTTTCCGGACCTTACGGGCAGTTTTTCGTGCGTACGTCGCAAAGCGGCGACTTGATTTTCATTGCCGGTGGCTCGGGTTTGTCGAGTCCTCAATCGATGATTCTCGATCTATTGGAGACCGGCGATACCCGCCAGATTGTGCTGTTCCAAGGTGCACGCAATCGAGCTGAACTCTACAACCGCGGGTTATTTGAAGAACTGGAGCGCGAGTTTACCAACTTCACTTACGTACCTGCGCTCAGCCAGGCGGCAGACGACGAAGAATGGACAGGATTCAAGGGCTACGTGCATGACGCTGCGAAACAGCACTTCGAAGGACGATTCAGCAACCGCAAGGCGTACCTGTGCGGGCCGCCTGTGATGATTGATTCAGCCATCACCTGCTTGATGCAGGGGCGGTTGTTCGAGCGTGACATTTTCATGGAGCGTTTCTATAGCGCTGCCGATGGCGCATCCGAAAGCACCAGATCGGCACTGTTCAAAAGAATCTGATTTCACCGCAAACATAACCGCCAATCCTGCTGGTTTCCCGACGGTCAGCAGGGTTGCGGCTGACTATAAAAACAACAAAAGGTCATCAACCATGAAAGCAGCACCAAAGAAGACTTGCGCGCGTCAACTGTGCCACACCGGTTTAAGTATTCTAGCCGCCACCAGTATTGGGGTTCAGGCCACCGAGAACGGCGGTTCCTCATATCCCATGGGTTCCGAAAACTATATGTCCGGCGCAATGCCTCCACCGGGCTTGTATTCGCAGTTCTTCGTCAATCACTACGAAGCCGATTCACTACGTGACAACAGCGGCGACAAGGTGCCGGTGGATTTTCGCGTGCGGGCCAACGCCATTGCACCGCGGTTGATCTGGGTAACTGAGCAGCAAGTGTTCGGGGGGAGCCTGGCTTTTCATGCCATCGCTCCACTGGTGGATTTGAAAGTCGAGCTCAACGGGCAATCGCAAAGCAAACAGGGCCTGGGCGATATGATTTTTGGTCCGGCACTGGGTTTTCATCACAGCGAGAAACTTCACAGTATTCTCGCCCTGGATTTTATCGCCCCCACAGGCGAGTACGACAAAAATGACCTGGCCAATCTCGGACGTAACTACTGGGTGATCGAGCCTGTTCTCGCGGTGTCCTATATCGATCCGGAGGGACTGAACATAGATGCCAAAACCATGTACGACTTCAACCTGCGCAATAAAGATACTGACTACCGCTCGGGTCAGGAGCTGCATATGGATTACGCCGTCGGTTGGGGGTTGGGTAATGGCTGGGTCGTAGGGGTAGGGGGTTACATTTACCACCAGACCACGGATGACCGACAAGATGGCGAGACGATAAAAAACAATAAAGGCAAGGTATTCGCTATCGGGCCTTCGGTGAAATACACGAGTGATAAGGGATGGTTTTTGACCGCTAAATGGCAGCAGGAGTCCCAGGTACGGAACAGGGCAGAGGGGGACGCTTATTGGGTGAAACTGACCGTACCTTTCTAAATGACGTGTAGCCAAGGTGAAATGCGTCGATCCGGGCGTGATGATCCTCCGGTCCTTCGAGCACGATCGCCCGCGCTTCGAAGCTGTTTTCCACGCCAGGTGCATGATGGTGCAGGTTGAACAGCCAGGGGCGCCACCGCAATCATGTCCCTGGAGCTTTGCCAACCTGCAGAATTTCCCCCACCAACCAACTCATCGCTCGATCCTGTCCACGTTGTGCCAGGTACACCAGGTCCAGCTCGAAAGCGTCCAGTGCAAACGGCAAATCATGCAGCTGCAAAGGCAGCAACGTCGCGAAGTTGCGCGCCAGTTGGGTCGGCAGCACGACGCACAGGTCCGAGGCCGCGACCAGATGCGCCGCCTGCAGGTAGTTGGGGGTGGTGTAGACGATTTGCCGTGACAGCCCCTGTTCCCCCAGCCATTGATCGACCATGCCACGGGTCTGGCCGCCATGTACCCAGAGGTGGCGCAAGCGCAGAAAGGTCTGCAGGTCCAGCGCGCCATTGACCAGCGGATGGTCCTGGCGCAACGCGACCTGAAGCGTTTCGCTGCGCCAGTGGTGACGGGCGAAGCGTGCCGGGATTTCGTCAAAGCGGCCCAGCACCATGTCGAGTTGTCCGCGATCCAGGGCATCGATCGGCAGGCTGGGCGCCAGTGGGGCGATGTCCAGGCGCAGGTTGGGCGCGCTGTCCTGCAAATGCCGCAGCAGGCTTGGCATGCACACCTGTTCGACAAAGTCGGTCATGGCAATGCGAAAGGTCTGCCGGCTGGACAGTGGGTCGAAGCTTTCGTCGACGTTGAGGGTCTGCTCGATCTGCTGCAACGCCGCGCGAATCGGGCCTTCAAGCGCCAGGGCCTTGGGCGTCGGTTGCATGCGCCGGCCGATACGCACCAGCAACGGATCATCGAGCTGTTCGCGCAGGCGTGCCAGGGCATTACTCACCGTCGGCTGGCTGAGGGCCAGGCGCTCGGCGGCGCGGGAGACGTTCTGTTCGCGCAGCAGCACGTCGAGGATACGCAGCAGGTTTAGGTCGAAGTTGGTTGTATTCATTCTGCAAATATCACGCATATGAAAATGAAATTTCTCAAATAGTAGGCAGCTGCTTAGGGTGTCGGCAATCCTTCTTTTCAGCTTTGGGGAGTGTCGGTGTGAGCAAAAGATTTGACGTACAGCGGGCGACGTTTTTAGTGGTCGGCACAATGGGTCGGGTCGATGGGGAGGGGCGGGCATGAGCTATCAAGCACCGCTGCGCGATATGCGTTTTGTCCTGCACGAACTGTTTGACGTCACCGGGCATTGCCAGCAACTGGGCAATGGCCTGGACCGCGAGACCATCGACGGCGTGCTCGAAGAGGCCGCGCGGTTCACCGCCGAGGTGGTGGCGCCGCTCAATCGCAACAGTGACGAGCAGGGCTGTCGCCTGGAGAACGGAGAAGTCACCACGCCGGATGGCTTTGCCCAGGCCTACAAGCTCTTTGTCGAGCAAGGCTGGGCCAGCATGACCGGGCCGCTGGACTTTGATGGCCAGGGCTTTCCGCAAATGGTTTCGGCGAGCTTCCACGAGATGCTGATGAGCGCCTCGCTGTCGTTCCGCGTCTATTCCGGGCTGACCGAAGGCACGGTGCTGGCCCTGCATCGCCACGGCAGCGAGGCGCTCAAGCAGCGCTATCTGGGGCCATTGGTCAGCGGCGAGTGGACCGGCACCATGTGCCTCACCGAACCCCAGGCCGGGACCGACCTGGCGCTGTTGCGTACCCGCGCCCAGCCCCAGGCCGACGGCAGCTACCGGCTCAGTGGCAGCAAGATCTTCATCAGCGGCGGCGAGCAGGACTTCACTGACAACATCATTCACCTGGTGCTCGCCCGTTTGCCCGACGCACCACCGGGCGTCAAGGGCATCAGCCTGTTCCTTGTGCCCAAGCGGCTGGTCAACGCCGATGGCTCGCTTGGCGAACGCAACTCGCTGGGTTGTGGCGCGCTGGAACACAAGATGGGCATCAAGGGCGCCTCCACCTGTGTGATGAATTTCGACGACGCCACCGGCTGGCTGGTGGGTCAACCGAACCTGGGCCTGGCCTGCATGTTCACCATGATGAACGATGCACGTTTCCAGGTCGGGCTGCAGGGCCTGGGTATCGCCGAAGCGGCATTCCAGGGCGGCCTGGCCTATGCCCGCGAGCGCTTGCAGTCGCGGGCGATCACAGGCCCCGTGGCGCCGGAAAAACCTGCCGACCCGATCATCGTGCACCCGGATGTGCGGCGCATGTTGCTCACCCAGAAGACCCTCAGCGAAGGTTGTCGCATGCTGGCCGCCTACGCTGCCCGACAACTGGACCTCGAACACGGCGCCACCGACCCGGTTCAACGGGATGCCGCCAGCCGTCGCGCCGCGTTGCTCATCCCCATGATCAAGGCGTTCTTCACCGACTGCGGGCAGGAAGTGGCCAGCCTCGGCGTGCAGTTGTACGGCGGTCACGGGTTCATCCGCGAATGGGGCATGGAGCAACTGATGCGCGACAGCCGCATCACCCAGCTTTATGAAGGTACCAATGGCATCCAGGCGCTGGACCTGATCCGCCGCAAGTTGCTCGGCGACGGCGGCAGCGAACTCAATGCATTGATTGACGAACTGGCTACCCAGGCAGCATTGGCCACGGCTCATCCGCAGATGGCCGACATGGCCGAGCGGGTCGCACAACGCCTCCAGGAGTGGCGGGCGCTGGCCGACTCGGTGCTGCAAGCATGCCGCCGCGACCCCGAAGAGATTGGCGCGGTGTCGGTGGACTTCCTGGCCTATTCGGCCTACGTGATGTTGGCGGCCTTGTGGCTGCAGGCGGCTGTGCGTGCCAGTGAGGCCCTGCAGGCTGGCAGCGGGGAAGCGGCGTTCTATCAGGCCAAGCTGCAATCGGCCGACTTCTACCTGCGCCGAGTGTTGCCACGGGCCGGTGCCCATCGCGAGGCATTGCTCGCAGGTGCCGGTTGCCTGATGGCCATGCCGGAGAGCCACTTCGCGTTCTGAATCATCACAGGGTACGACTTCCCCTCTCGACGGGAGGGGAGTCGCTAGGGGTCAGTCGATCAGTTTGTGGTTGCGCGCCCAGACCATGGCATCGTAGCGGCTCGAGACCCCGAGCTTGGCGTAGATGTTACGCAGGTTCCACTTCACGGTGTCCAGGGTGATGTCCAGCGTATGGGCGATGCGCTTGCTGGACATGGCCTGGGCCACAAGGCTGAGAATCTCGCGCTCGCGGGGTGTCAATTGTGGCTCTTGCCCCGTGGCTGCCTTGCGCCGCGCCGGAGTTGTTGCCTGCGCCTGCGCGCAGGGGCCGGTCAACTTATCGATCAGTTGGTCCACGTAATGGCGCACGGGGTCTTCAAGCGGGGTTTGGGCAAGACGGCCAAGCAGTTTTTCGCTCAATGCGCCTTCGTCCAGCAAGGTGCGAATCAGCCCAAGGCGCTGTCCGGCTTCCACGGCCCGACGCAAGCATTCGAGGGATTGCTCGGGACAATCGAGGTCTTGCAGTACGCCGGCCGACAGCAGGTCGACCAGTACGGCCAGGCGATTGCGCTGGAAGCGTTCGGCGTAGTCTCCCACTGTTTTCAATGCCTGCAGGGCTGCCTGGGAGTCCTCGCTGATGAGTACCCGTGCGCGGGCCAATGCGGCGATCGCTGGCAGTTCCGCCCGACCACCGCGCTCGCTGCCGTGGTTGCGGACAAACTCTTCAAGCGTTTGCAGTAATTCCACCGCTTGATTGCGCTGGCCCTTGATCAGGCTCACGCGCACCTGTTCGCCCAGTAACTGGGCCACCGGGCGAATCTGCCCCAGGCTGCGCAGGTGGGCGATTTGCTGGCGCAGAAAGGCCAGTGCGGCATCCGGACCTTTCTGCAGCAGGTCCAGACGGCTGCGGCTGATATTGGTGCGTACGATGACATCGGGAACGGAGGAGTGCAGCAAGCCAAAGCGGTTGGCGATCAGTTCGCGCGCGTCATCGATCCGGTCGAGCTCGTAGAATGCATCGGCCAACAGGCTGGCACAGAGGTTGGCACAAATCGAACGGTGTCCGCCTTCGCGGGTGGAACGCTCGAGCAATTCGGATACCAGCGGTTCGGCCACGCCGATCTCGCCGCTCATCATATAGGTGGTCAAGCGCGCCGATTCCGCGACCAGTGCCATGTCGTTGCCGCGATCCTGCGGTGGTATCGGATGGATGTCGAACAGGCGCCGGGCATCGGCATAACGTCCCGCCGTGTAATAGGCGACGCTCAACGCCGCCAGCAGCATGTAGCGCAGGAAGGGGTTTTCCATAGGTGCATCGCGCACGTGCTCGAGCAGGTCGATGGTACGCTCGCTGTCGTCTTCCTGAATGGCGATGGCCGCGTGGATCACCGGCAGGCCGCTGACCAGTTCGGGGTGCGCGCTGAGGTCGCTGGCCTGCAGACGCTCGAGCCAGGATTTCGCCCTGCCCGGGCGCGAAGTCAGCGAAACCGTGACGCAGGCCAGGAACAGCAGGCGTTGATGGGAAAACAGCACATCCTCGGGCATGCGCTCCAGCAGGCGCAGGGTCGGGGCCAGGTACTCCAGGCTCCAGGTGGCTGGCGCTGCCTGTTCGATCACCCGTATCGCAAAATCGATGTCATCGCCCAGGCTGGCGTGGCGAACCGCTTCGGTCAGGCAGTTGTGACCGGCGAACCATTGGGCACCGAGGCGGTGCAAAGCGCGGATGTCCCGGCCCCGACGCTCCAGGCGCGCGCTGAGGAACTCACCGAACAACGGCTGGAAGCGATACCAGGTCATGCGGTCTTCGGAGTCGACCCGCTGGATCAGCAGGTTCTCGTCTTCCATGCGCTGCAGCAGTTCACCGGCGTCGACATGGCCAGTCACCGTCACGGCCATGGCGGCGTTGAATCGACGGAAGATCGACAACGTTTCGGCCACTTCGACCAGTTCGTCCGGCAGGTGCGCCACCACTTCTTCGCTCAGATAGCTTTGCAGGTCGCTGGAGCGCCAGACCAGGTCATTGAGCAGCGAGCGGCTAGAGGGGCGGTTCTTGAGCATGATGACGATCAGTTGCAGGCACGACGGCCAGCCGTTGGTCAGGTCATGGATCAGGCTCAGCTCATCGGCATTGATCTTGTCGGTGCCCAGGTTCTCTTCGACGAAGGTGCGGGTCTCGGCCAGGTCGAACGGCAGCTCGGCGCTTTCGATTTCCACCACCTGGTCCATGACCCGCAGGCGCGACAGGCTCAGTGGCGGGTTGACCCGCGAGGCCAGCACCAGATGCAGGTTGCCCGGGCTCTGGTCGAGCAATTTTTGAATCAGCTTGTGGGCATGTGGGACTTCCACATGGTGGTAGTCGTCGACGATCAGGTACAGCTCCTTGCTCAGCATGGCCGCCGCTTCGACGATGATGGCGACACAGGTTTGCATCGCCGGCAGCGTGTTGTCTTCGCGCAACAGGTCGCTGTCCACTTCGATGCCCAGCCGGCGCAACCCTTCGAACAGCGCTGTGCAGAAGGCGGTGTAACCCTTGTCTTCGGCCATCAGCGAAACCCAGGCAACTTCCGCGCCGGCCATGAGCCGGTCCTGGCGCCACTGCGCCATCAAGGTCGTCTTGCCGTAACCCGCCGCACCGGTGACCAGCGCCAGCTTGCAGTGGTGCATGCGTTTGAGCTGAGCGAGCAGGGCCGTGCGGGGCACATGGCGAGTACCGATGCGCGGTGGCGAAAACCGGGTCGAGACCAGGTGTCTGGCTGGGGTGTCTGGCAACTTCTTATCCTCGCGCCACGGTCACGGCGACTTACGCGCCGGGCGAAACTAGCCAACCTGTCGATGCAGGTCAAGATTTTACGATAGCTCCATTCAAGCCCCAGGGGTGTTGCTCAACGCAGTGTTGTGCATCCGCAATGGGAGGGACGGGAGGGTGGTTTTGTTTCTTAAGATCTGCCAGGTCCCCAATCCGGGTGCCAACAAAGGAATCACGATGAAACTGGATAACAAAGTAGCCGTCGTCACGGGCGCGGCATCGGGGCTTGGCCTGGCCACTTGCAAGGCACTGGCGGCAGCCGGGGCCAGCGTGGTGGGGTTCGACCTGGATCAGCAACGGCTTGATGCAGCGCTCGAAGGCATTGTCGGTATCGCGGTCGACGTATCCGACGAGGCCAGCGTCAAGGCGGCTATCGACGCGGTGGTGCAACGCTTTGGCGCGGTGCATGTGGCGGTGAACTGCGCGGGGATACTGGGGCCGTGCAAGACCCTCTCCAAGGGCCAGTTGTTTCCAACCGAGCTGTGGAACCGGGTGCTGGGGGTCAACCTCACCGGTACCTTCAACATGATCCGGCACGCCGCCCTGGCCATGTCGACGAACACGCCCGGGGACAGTGGCGAGCGCGGGGTGATCATCAACACGGCGTCGGGTGCTGCGCGTGAGGGGCAGATGGGGCAAGCGGCCTACAGTGCGAGCAAGGCCGGGATCATTGGCATGACCCTGCCGATCGCCCGCGACCTGGCCGAACACGGGATCCGCGTGGTGAGCCTGGCGCCGGGGCTGTTCGAGTCCGGCATGTCCGCGGGCATGCCGGCGAAAGTCTCGGAGACCATCGTCAACGGCTTGTTGTTTCCCCGGCGCATGGGCCTGCCGGAGGAGTTCGCCGCGCTGGTGCGACATGTGGTGGAAAACGCCTACCTCAACGCGTTGACCCTGGATATCCAGTGCGGCACTCGTTGATCTGAACGTGATCCTATAGGGTCAGGTTGGGGCTGCGGGTGCATATTTACATTGGGTGTATATCCGTTGCTGCGGTAACGGCCACCTATGGTTTCGCCCTTACGGCGAGTCACTTGGAAGAGCCTGTAGGAGCGAGCCTGCTCGCGATGGAGGTCAACGATGACGCGGGGAGCCTGGCACCCCGCGGTGCGCTCAGTTTTTTCGCGAGCATGCTCGCTCCTACAAACCCCGCCGCGCTGGGCCATCCATGGCCCAGCGTGGCTAAACCGGCATCCATGCCGGTTTAGCCACTGCGCAGAACCGGAACGAAGCCTCTCGATATAGGCAAGAAAATCAAAAGCCAAAGCAGAGCAAAAGCCAAAGCGAGGCGGCCTTATAGCCAACCTGATTGCAGGTCTGTCCACATTCCCCTGTGGGAGCCAGCCTGCTGGCGATGGACTTCCAGGCGGCGCATTCATCCAGACAGGGCGGGTTATCGTTGACGTCCATCGCCAGCAGGCTGGCTCCCACAGGGAATCAGGTGCAGCCGTAAAAGTCAGGTCGGCTATAAGGCCGCCTCGCTTTTGTTTTTGATCTGGGCGCCCCGTTAACCACGATGGCCGAACGCAGGCATTGCGCAGTGGGTAAACCGGCAGGACGCCGGTTTAGCCGCGCTGGGCCAGGGATGGCCCATCGCGGCGACCCACGGAGCAATGCCGGAGAGAGGGCATGCCGAGCCCTAGCGAGGCACCGAGTGGTGGGGCAAAGCCTTTTGCTTCCTTTTTGGCGTTTGAAAAAGGGAGTCGCTGTAATTGGATGGACTCGCCCGCGCCGAGGCGTCAATGCGCCACGGGGGCAGTCTAAGAAGCCACCGACAGCGAGGGCGAATCCATGAAAAAGCATACGACGGTTAAACAGTCTTTGTCTTCCAGCGATCTGTCGGCCTGCACGACAGTGGCGGTCGATTTGGCCAAGCAGGTCTTTCAGGTGGCAGGCGAAGACGCTCTTGGCCAAGTGCTTTACGAAGAACGCATCAAGTCGCGTGAAGCCTTTCATGCCTTTCTGCGCCAACTGCCGCCAAGGATAGTAGTGCTCGTGGAAACAGGTCCAGGCGCTCAAGCATGGGCGCGCCAACTACAGGCTCAGGGCAATCTGGCGCGGATTCTTCCGGCACAGCTTGTGGCCCAGCACCGCAGCGGCGCCAAAAATGATCGAAATGATGCACTGGCCATATTGCGTGCCGGGCGCGACAGCAAAATTGCCGCGGTCCCCATCAAAAGCGCCACCGCACTGGCCATGCAGGCCTTGCACCGGGCCCGCCAGGGTTATGTCCGTCGGCGCACAGCCATGAGTAACCAGATGCGCGGTTTGCTGATGGAGCATGGCGTTGTCCTGGCACAGGGTGATGCGGCGATCAACCAGACCCTGCCTCGGGTGCTGGAAGATGCCACTCAACCGTTGCCGGAGATGTTGCGTGAACTGATCGACGAGCTGCTGGGTGAGTGGCGCCAACTGGGCGAACGGGTCAACGTCCTGACCGGTCGCCTGGAGAAGGCCGCGAACGAGGACAAAACGGCCCGACGGCTGATGACCGTGCGCGGGATCGGCCCGATCATCGCCACTGCGCTTTTGGCCAAGCAGACCGACCCTGAGCGCTTCGCCAATGCACGCCAGTTCGCCGCCTACTTCGGCATGGTGCCTGAGCAGAAAAGCAGTGGGCAGAAAATTCGCCTGGGCCGGATAAGCAAACGCGGCGACAGCTATGTGCGCAGCCTGATGGTTCAAGGTGCTCACGCGGTATTGAGGCATTTGCGCGCGGATTCGGAGCTGCCCGACGATCGTCGCTTGCAACGGTGGCAGGCCCGGCTGGGGCGCAAGGAAGCGGCGATACGCTTGGCGAACCGCAACCTGCGAATCGTTTGGGTGCTGCTACAAAATGAGCAGACTTACCGCAGCCAACCGGCCCATGGCCGGCCAGCTGCGCCAAGTCACTGAACAAAAGCGTTCTGCCACCGGGGCGCCACGGCGCTTCAGCCCCTGCTAGAAAACATTGACCCCAGGTCAGACCGTCGCGGATCGATGCCTGCGCTCTTACCGGCCTTCGAGGCCTGCATGTAATCGGCATACCGCGAGCTCAACCAATGTCGGCCAGAAGCCGCAGACAGGGCTTCCTCGAACAGGCCTTATACATAGATGCAACCGGGTAGCAGTGTTTGAAAAACAGGTGGCCAGTGGGGGCGAGTCCATACATAAGAGCGAAACCATAAGTCGCCGTTACCGCAGCAACGGATATACACCCAATCCAGTTCTTGGATACAACCCCACGCTTAAGTGAACAGCACGCCAGGCCGGGGGGTAGGGGGACACCCCCTTTCAGAAAGGGGGGGGAGGACGGCGGGCTGACGCTGGCACCCTGCGCAGCACTCGATCACTGATCGAGTGGCTTGCGAACCTGGAGGTCCAGGTTCAACCCAGGGGAGGAGGCACCCAGATGAATAACAAGAACAAATCCAGTCAAAGTCATCCCACCAGTTCTCATGCATTGAAGGCAACGGTCGTGGCCATGTGCGCGATAGCCTGCGGCAGCGCCGGCGCGGTCGAGATCGACACCGGCAACGAAGACATCCAGCTGCGTTGGGACAACACCCTGCGTTACAACCTGGGGATGCGTACCGAAGGGCAGGATAAGGCGATCCTGGCCAACCCGAACAATGACGACGGCGACCGCAACTTCGACAAGCACCGGCTGGTCAACAATCGCCTGGACGTCCTCACCGAGTCGGACCTCATCTACAAGGGCAAGTACGGCGCGCGTGTCAGTGCCGCGCTCTGGTACGACGCCGCCTACGCCGGTGACCTGGACAACGACAGTGTCGCCACCTCCAACCACCTCAATTCCAGTGGTCGCCCGGCCACAGGCCTTAGCCGCTACACCGACCGCTACTACGAAGGCCCGTCCGGCGAATGGATGGATGCCTTCGTTTTCGGCGAGTACGAGCTGGGTGATATGCCGCTCAAGGCCCGCCTGGGCCGCCATACGGTGAACTGGGGTGAGTCGTTGCTGGGCGCCGGCGCCATCCATGGCATCTCCTACGGCCAGGCACCACTGGACCAGGGCAAGGCGCTGGCCCTGCCAGGAATCGAGGCCAAGGAGCTGTATTTGCCGCGCAACCAGATTTCCGCGCAATTGCAGGTCAACCCCGAGTGGTCTTTCGCTGCGCAGTACTTCTTCGAATGGCGGCCATCGCGAGTGCCTGAAGCCGGCAGCTACCTGGGTTTTGCCGATATCTACCAGCAAGGTGGCGAGTCGTTCATCCTAAGCCCCACATTGCGTGCCATTCACGGCGATGACATCGAACCGCGCAATTCCGGGGACTGGGGCGTGATGACGCGCTGGAGCCCGGAGTGGCTGGACGGCACCCTGGGGTTCTACGTGCGCCAGTTCTCCGACACCCTGCCGCAGGTGATTTTGTTGGCCAATGCCCGCCCGCAGTATTACCTCAACTACGCCGACAAAATCGACATGTACGGCATCAGCCTGTCGAAGGAAATCGGCGGCATCAGCGTCGGTGCCGACCTCGACTACCGCCACAACATGCCGCTGGTGAGCTCGGCGGCGCGGGTCACCTCGGTCGCACAACTGCCGGACGACGGCGACATTCTTGGCGCCCGTGGCGACACCCTGCACGGTGTGCTCAACGCGATCGGCACGGTCAGCCCGACCCCGCTGTTCGACAGCGCCAGTTGGTCCACCGAGCTGACCTGGAGCCGCTGGATCTCGGTCAACGACGACCCGCTGAACCTGTTCAAGGGCTCGTCTGCCTACAAGGCGGTATCGACCAACATCGACGAAGTGTCCCGTGATGCCTATGGCATTGCCGTCAACTTCACGCCGAACTGGTATCAGGTGTTCCCCGGGGGCGACCTGTCGATGCCAATCAGTTACTCCCAAGGTCTTTCGGGCAACTCGGCGGTCGCCTCTGGCGGCAACAAGGATGCCGGCAGCTACGCGGTGGGCCTGGCTCTCGACCTCTACAGCCGCTACCGCTTCGATCTGAAGTACGTGGACTATTTCGGTGACTACTCGACCAACCCCGTTACCGGCGCGGCCCTGACCCCGAGTGGCAGCCAGGCATTGCTGGAAGATCGCGGCGCGGTGTTCTTCACCTTCAAGACCACGCTTTAAGCCGCTGCTGCAAGCCGACCCGGGGTGGCCCCGTTGCGAGCCACCCCGGGTGCACTGCGCGTTCACGCGCAACTGATGTGAGGTGACAAGGTGTTCAAACCATTATTACGACGGCCCCTGGTGATCCTGACTGCGCTTCTGGCGGGGCACGCATTCTCGCAACCGGTCTTTGTCTCGCCCCTGGACACACCCTCGTTGCAAAGCACCCGGGCGATCCACGCGCCACTCAACGCATTGGCCAAGGCCGGTGGGCGGCTGATTGCTGCCGGCCAGCGCGGCCATGTTCTCTATAGCGACAACGCCACGACCTGGGTCCAGGCCCAGGTGCCGGTCAGTTCTGACCTGACCGCGCTGGCGTTCCCCAGCGCCACCGAAGGCTGGGCCGTGGGCCACGAAGGCGTCGTGTTGCACAGCAGTGATGCGGGCAAGACCTGGGCCAGGCAGCTCGATGGTCGACAGATCGCCACAATTTTGCTCAAGCAATACGGCCATCCCACCAACCCGGAGGACCTCGAAGCTCAGCGCCTGAAGCAGGACGCCGAATTGTTCGCCGCCCAAGGCGCCGACAAGCCGCTGCTGGATGTGTGGTTCGCCGATGAGCGCACGGGTTTTGTCACGGGTGCCTTCAATCTGATCTTGCGCACCGAGGACGGCGGCCAGACCTGGACCTCCTGGCAGGATCGAGTCGACAACCCGCGCAGCATGCACCTCTATGGCATGCGCCCGGCAGCCGGCACGCTGTTCATGGTCGCCGAACAGGGACTGGTGCTGAAACTGGATGCCGCCAGCCAGCGTTTCGTGAAAGTCGAATTGCCTTACGAGGGGACCTTGTTCGGCTTGCTCGGCGATGAACGCCTGGTGCTGGTCTATGGCTTGCGCGGCAACGCCCTGCGCAGCCTCGATGGTGGGGCCACCTGGGACAAGGTCGATACCGGCATCAAGGAAGGCATCACCAGCGGCTTGATGGCCGATGACGGCTCGATCGTGCTGGCCAGCCAAACCGGCCAATTGCTGCGCTCCACTGACCGTGGAGCGACCTTCAGCCGCGTCGCGGTGGACCGCGTGGCGCCCAACTTTGCAATCGCACCCGCTGCCGACGGGGCCGTCGCCCTGGCCGGCCTGGGCGGCGTGCGCGTGCAAAACCTGCAACAGAAAAAGAAAGTCGGAGAGCTGTGATGGGTAGCCACAACGCCAGCGACAACCTGCAATCGATCAGTAACATTGACGAATTCAACCACCAGTCAGGCAGTCGTCTGGAGCGGTTGATCTTCAACCATCGGCTACTGGTGATTCTCCTGTGTAGCGTCGTGACGCTGATCCTCGGTTGGGATTCATCGCGGCTGACGCTCAATGCCGCGTTCGAGAAAACCATCCCGCAGAACCATCCCTATATCCGCAACTTTCTGGACAATCGCGACGAGCTCAAGGGGCTGGGAAATGCGGTGCGTGTGGTGGTGCAGAATCGCACGGGAGATATTTTCGATCCCGCCTACCTGCAGGCGCTCAAGCAGATCAACGACGAACTGTTCCTGACCCCGGGCGTCGACCGGGCCAACGTAAAGTCGTTATGGATGCCGGTGGTGCGCTGGAACGAGGTCACCGAAGAGGGCTTCGCCGGTGGCCCGGTGATGCCGGATAATTACACGGGCTCCCAAGCCGGCATCGACGCCTTGCGCCAGAACATTGGCCGGGCGCAGCTGCTGGGGAATCTGGTGGGCACCGATTTCCGCTCCAGCATGATTTTCCTGCCTTTGCTGGACAAGGACATCAGCACTGGAAAACCGCTGGACTACTGGGAGCTTTCCAAGCGCCTGGAAAGCATACGCGCCCAGTATTCCGGCACTCACGGCGGCGCTGACCTGAACATCCGGATCGTCGGCTTTTCCAAGGTGGTGGGCGATCTGCTCGATGGTTTGCAGCAGATGATCCTGTATTTCGCCGTGGCGGCCGTCATTGCGGCGTTGATCATCTTTGCCTGGACCCGATGTGTACGCAGCACCGTGCTGGTGCTGGGCTGTTCGTGCATCGCGGTATTGTGGCAACTCGGGCTGATCGCCCGGCTGGGTTACGCGCTGGATCCTTATTCGATCCTGGTGCCGTTCCTGGTGTTCGCCATCGGCGTGTCCCATGGCGCGCAAAAAATGAACGGCATCATGCAGGACGTGGCCCGTGGCACCCATCGACTGGTCGCTGCCCGCTACACCTTCCGCCGCCTGTTCCTGGCCGGGGTCACGGCGCTCGTGGCTGACGCCGTGGGCTTTGGCGTGTTGATGCTGATCGACATTCCGGTCATCCAGGACCTGGCGGTCACAGCGTCCATCGGCGTGGCCCTGCTGGTGATCACCAACCTGGTCCTGCTGCCGGTGATGCTGTCCTACACCGGCGTCAGCCCGAAGGCTGCGGCGCGCAGCCTGCGCAAGGATCAACGCGAGGCCGGTGGGGTCTGGCGCCTGCTCGAGCGTTTCACACAGCGGCGCTGGGCGACGGCGCTGTTGTTGGGGGCGGCGATCCTGACGGTGGCGGGCTTCGTCGTCAGTACTCAGCTGCAGATTGGCGATCTGGATGCCGGGGCTTCGGAGCTGCGGCCCAATTCGCGCTACAACCTGGACAACGCCTATATCAACAGCAAGTACTCGCTGTCTTCGGACCAGTTCGCGGTCATCGTCAAGACGCGGGCCGAAGGCTGCCTGGAATACCAGACCCTGGTCGATGCCGACCGCCTGGGTTGGGTCCTGCAGCAAGTGCCGGGCGTACAGAGCACTGTGTCGCTGGCCGATGCGGTGCGCAAGATTACCGCGGGCTCTTACGAAGGCAGCCCGAAATGGATGTCCATCTCGCCCAACCAGGACGTGCTCAATTATGCGGCGCGCACCGCAAGCACCAGCAACCCCGAGCTGTTCAACAACGATTGCTCGGTGATGCCGGTGGTTGCGTACCTCAGCGATCATAAGGCGCAGACCCTGGATCAGGTGGTGCAGGCCGCGCAAGCCTTCGCCACCGCGCACAGCACGCCGGATCGCCAGTTCCTGCTGGCCGCCGGCAGCGCCGGGATCGAAGCGGCGACCAATATCGTGGTCAGGAAAGCCAACCTGACCATGCTGTTGTACGTGTACGCGGCGGTCATCGTGCTGTGCTTCATCACTTTCCGCAGCTGGCGCGCGGTTGTTGTCGCCGTTGTGCCGCTGGTGATTACCTCGATTCTTTGCGAGGCGTTGATGGTGCTGCTGGGCATGGGCGTCAAGGTCGCGACCCTGCCGGTGATCGCGCTGGGCGTGGGTATCGGCGTCGACTACGCCCTGTATCTGCTGAGCATCCAGCTGGCCCGCCAGCGGGCCGGGGACACCCTGGCCCAAGCCTACCGCCATGCCTTGCGCTTCACCGGCAAAGTGGTCGCGCTGGTGGGCGTGACCCTGGCGGCGGGTGTGATCACCTGGGCGTTCTCGCCCATCAAGTTCCAGGCCGACATGGGCATCCTGCTGACCTTCATGTTCCTGTGGAACATGCTCGGCGCCCTGGCCCTGATCCCGGCGCTGTCGCACTTTTTGCTCAGGGACGTGCATGTCCACGGTTCACCAGTGGCCATGCCGCAACCCACCGAGACGCCCGTTGCCATCGAACCCAAGGCCCGGACGGTGCAATCCGTACAGGCCGATCCGAACCCTGTCTGAACCTGAATTCATAAGGAATTACCATGAGCGACACATCCGCAGCGTTCCTCGGCGAACAGGAAATCATGATCCGCGAATCGGCGCGCAAAGTGGCCGCCGAAGTGGTTGCACCCACCGCCGCCGAGCGCGACCGCAGCGCCACCTGGCCGCGCCATGAACTTCAAGCGACTGCCGAGCTAGGCTTTCTCGGCATGCTGATCCCTGAAGAGTATGGCGGTGCCGGCGCCAGCTTCGTCGAGTACTGCCTGGCCATCGAGGAGTTCGCCGCCGCCGACACCGGTTTCGCCACCCTGATCCACGTGCACAACTCGGTGGGCCTGGCCGTGGCGCGCCTGGGTAACGAAGAACAGAAGCGCAAGTACCTGCCGGACCTCGCCAGCGGCAAGCGCATCGGGGCATTTTTGCTCAGCGAGCCTCACGCCGGCTCCGACACGGCTGCATTCCGCACCCAGGCCCGGCGCGAAGGCGAGCACTACGTACTCAATGGCAGCAAGCAATTCATCTCCAACGGCAACGAAGCAGGCCTGGGCCTGGTGCTGGCGGTCACCGACAAGGCCGCCGGCAAGAAGGGCAGCAGCCTGCTGATGGTCGACCCGCAGGAAAGCCCCGGATACGTCGTGGCGCGCGTTGAACACAAGATGGGTCAACGTTCGGCCCATGTGGCACAAATCCAGCTGGAAGAATGCCGGGTACCGGTAGCGAACCTGCTGGGCGAGGAAGGGGCAGGCTATCGTAATGTGATGGGGTCGTTGTCGGAAGGGCGGGTGGCCATTGCCGCCGTTGCCGCCGGTACCGCTCGTGCTGCACTGCAGGCGGCCGTGGGCTACGCCAGGGAGCGTGAGGCTTACGGCGCACCGATCATCAACCTGCAAGGGGTGGCGTTTGACCTGGCGGACATGGCGGCGCAAGTCGATGTCGCGCACCATTACATGGTGCATGCCGCGCGGCTTTGCGAGGCTGGTGTGGCCTGTGCCAAGGAAGCTTCCATGGCCAAGTTGTTCGCCAGCGAAATGGCTGAGAAAGTGTGTTCCGACGCGCTGCAGATCCATGGTGGCTACGGCTACCTGAATGATTTTCCGGTTGAGCGTTATTGCCGGGATGTGCGGGTGACCAGGATCTACGAGGGCACCAGCCATATCCAGAAGCTGATCATCGCTCGCAGCCTGGGCTGATTTGCGTGCCTGCCCCCTCCCAACGGAGGGGGGTGACCTGGCGGCCGTTGGGCATAACCTGTTGCTTGAGCGGGCTCGAATGTTCCGGTGGGTTCGCGACGATGGGCAGCAGGGAATCAGACCATGAAACTACAGAAAACCACTGATGCGCAGAGACAGGCAGTGGACAGCTTCCGTACCTTTCTCGCATCGGAGGTAACGCCCGTGGTCCGAGCGTACCGGGGCGGGCCCATTCCCCGGGAGAGGCTGCGTGAAATCACGCAGGGCATCGCCGAATTCGGCCTGCCCGGCGCGAGTATTGCGCAGGCTGTTGGTGGCATGGGTTTGTGCGTGGTCACCGAGGCCATGCTGCTCGAGGAGCTGTGCGTGGTCTCTTGCGAAATCGCCCATTGCGTCATCGGTAATATGCTGGTTGCGAGCGTGCTGGCGGACCTGCCCCCGGCACGGCACGGGTTGCGCGAACGGTATTTGCCGGATTTGCTCGCAGGGCGCAGCTGCGGCGGTTTTTATCTGCACCAGGCCGATGCCCAGGCAACGGGTCTCGAAGGTGGCGTCAATGCCTGGCCAACGGCGGACGGCTGGGTGATCAACGGTACGCATGAGCGGGTTTGCAACGGTCTGTACTGCGACTTTCTCATCGCCTCGGTGCGTACCGGGGACGGCACATTGCGTCATGTGCTGGTGGAGCGCGAGCAGCATGGATTTGCCTCGCGGATCATCGACCGGCCCAGCCTGAACGGGACATTCAATACCCGAGTGTCATTTCGCAATGTGCGCTTGCCTGCCAGCCATGCGATCTGGCAAGAGCACGATGGCGCGCAGCAACAGGCCAGGTTGCTGGAAAAGATCGACGTCGGGGCGGCCCTACTATCCATCGGGTTGACACGGGCGGTGCTGGAGGCATGCATTGTCGCCGCGCAAAACCCTGACGGGCCTGGCGGACCGCCTGCATCGCAGCCATGGGTGGCGCTCAGGATTGCGGAAATGGCGACAAGGCTCGAAGCGGCGAGACTGACCTGCTTTCGAGCTTATTCGCTGATCGACGACGGCACGCCTTGCGAGGTTCAGGCGTGCATGGCGCGCTGGCTGGCCAGCGAAATGGCACTCAAGGCTTGCCAGGATGCCTTGCATCTGCCTGGCGGCAAGGGCCTGAGCGCCGCGCTCGAACTTGAGCGTCTCGTACGCGAGGCTATCGTGCTGCCGGTTCCGCACGGGCTGACCGACGCGCAAAAGCTGTCGATCGCCAAAGTGCTCACGGGCGTCAGTGCCCTGGGCTGATCATGGTGGACGCGTTCCACGTTTGAGGATTCTGTATGCGCTATTCCCTTGTTGCACTTGCTGTCGCCATTGTTATGACCAGCGGCCCGACCTGAGCCATGGCCCGCCAACTCACGGTACAAGGTCACGAGAAGATCGGATCTCGTGGTCAGAACAGCCATGACAATGTCGTGGTGGAATTGCCGGCCAAACCCCGCAAACATCCGAAACAGGCACGTTCGGTCGCCCTCGTCGACGCGCTGAAGACCGCCGGGCGCGAGATCCTCGAAGGCGAAGGACGGGAGGCGTTGTCGATTTATCGTCTTTCCGATTACTCGGGAGTCGCGATCAGTTCCATCTACGAATATTTTCCCACCATCGAGTCGCTGATCGGCGCGATCTTCGAAGACTACCGCGCCGATGTCCGCCAGCAGGTGATTGCCAACATCCACGCGCTACCGGCATCGGCCAGCCTCTATGACGGCATCGAGATGATCCTGCGCACCGGTCTTTCAGCCTTGCATCGCTGGCTGCAGGTCGATTCCGAGCTGAGCCTCAAGTCTGCCTACTACGGCGAATTGGTGCGCCTGGAGATCGTCAAGCCGGAGCGCTTCTGGATTTCCATGGTCATTCCGGCGCTGGTGCAACGCTTTTCCGATCAGGTTCTGGTGCGTGACCGCGAGAAGGCCGGCTTCCTGGCCTATCAGGCGGTCACCGCTTTACCCCGTGCGCTGTTGATCGAAAAACCCGAATACCTGCTTGATGACGACACCGTTCGTTTGCTGACGCGCATGCTCCATGCCCTGTTGACCACGGCAGACCCGGAATAATCGGTTTCGAGAACCCACAAAATAGACTAATAACCATATAAAACAGAGACATATGATTTGTTTTCGGGTGCCGGAATCCGGAAATGATATTGCCTCTGCTGCCCCTAAACTGGTTCCGCCATCAAGGCCGTTGTGCATCGACGGTCAAGGCGCGAACGAGTGAATTTCCGGAGATTGTCCCGTGACAAGAACAACAGAAGAACAGGTCGAACTACTGCTGAGCGACCCGGCAGCCCTGGTCGATCATAGCTTGCAGAACTGGAAACAATTGCCTGGCGAACAGATCGATGCGCTGCAATTGGCGGGGCTCAAACGCCGTTTTGCCGAAATGCGCGACCGGATTGCGGTGCTCAACAAACTGGCGGAAGCCGAAGGAATCAACAGTATCGAGCAGCTCGACGACGTCGTGCCGCTGCTGTTCGAACACACGATGTTCAAGTCCTACCCGCCATCGCTGCTGGAAAAGAACAACTTCGCCGCGATCAACAAATGGCTGGGCAAACTGGTGGTTCCGGAACTGGCCGAGAAGATCACCGCTGTCGACGTCAGTGCCTGCACAGGCCTGGACGATTGGTTTGAAACCATGGACAGGGAAATTCCCGAGCTTTGCCTGAGCCATACTTCGGGCACGTCCGGCACGCTTTCGTTTCTGCCCTGCAGTGCGCGGGAGTTCGAGAAAGCCTCCGAAGTGCGCAAGCTCTACGCCTGGAACATGACCGGTGCGGACACCCCGGACCCGGACTTGCACACCGCCTACCCGTACTACCGCAAAGGCTACCTCAGCCACCTGCGTGGCATGGGATCGCTGACACGCGTACTGCTGCCCGATCTCTCGCACTTCCACCCGGCCTATCCGTCGACCCTGTCCAGCGATGTACTGCGCCTGGGCGCCCGGCTGCGTGCCGCCCATGCCAATGGCACGCTGGATCGCCTGGTGGTGGCGCCCGAACTGCTGGCCAAGAAAAAAGCCTTCGACCAGCAACAAGCCGAGATGCCGCAGCACCTGGCGGCATTTTTCGATGACATCGCCACTCGCCTGAAGGGCAAGCGCGTGTATATCGGCGGCACCTGGAACCTGCTGCACAACATGGCCGTTGCCGGTCTGGAACGTGGTCTTGAAGGGGTGTTCCATCCCGACTCCTACATCATCACCACCGGCGGCGCCAAAGGTGTGGTGCCGCCCGAGAACTGGCGCGAAGACGTCATGCGCTTCCTGGGGGTGAAGACGCTGAACGAGTCCTACGCCATGTCGGAGGTGGTCAGTGGTTCGCACCTCAAATGCGAACAGGGCAATTACCACTTCTCGCACACCGCGATTCCCTTCCTGCTCGATCCCGAAACCAGCAAGCCACTGCCACGCCACGGCCGCCAGACCGGGCGTGCGGCGTTCTTCGACCTGGGCGCCGATATCCACTGGGGCGGCTTCATCACCGGCGACGAGGTCACCATCGAATGGGATGAACCCTGCACCTGCGGGCGCCACAGCCGCTATGTGGTCGGGGCGATCCAGCGCTACAGCGAAAAGAACGGTGGGGACGACAAGATCACCTGCGCCGCGTCCGAACAATCCCATCGCGAAGCGATGGATTTCCTCAACACCCTGGAAGGCTGAGCCATGTCCCATCCCATTGCACCAATGATCATTCGTGGTCAGGTCATCACCGACAACCTGATCGAAGTGGGGGGCCGCGGCGGCGACCTGAGTTTCCTGACCCCCGACGCCAGCAAGTACATCGACCAGTTGCCCCTGGGCAATCCGGCGAAACTCGCCGATCTGTACCGCTTGAGTTTCGACGACATTCTCGATTACGCCGTCGAACTCGGCGCGCGTCTGGACCTGGACAAGAACCGGTACCTGCAGGAAGCCTGTGAACTGTCGTTCCTGACGGCGCCGACCACCCCGACCATCGTCAAGGGCTCCTACATGGGCCTCAAGCACTTGCTGACACGTGAGCTCATCACCGAGATGGCGGAAAGTACGGTCGGCATCAAGTACCTGGAAGGCTGGGTGCCGCAGACGCTGCTCGACGGCACCGAGCTTGAGGTGCGCTGCTTCGGCGCGCGCACCCTGCACATCGTCGCCGGCAACGCGGTGTCCCTGTCGTTGTGGACCATCATCCGCAACATGGTGCTGCGCAGCGACGCGATCATCAAGGCGCCGTCCAACGACCCGTTCACCGCGCTGGCCATCGCCCGCACCATGGTCGACATGGCCCCGGACCATCCGCTGACCAAACACCTTTCGGTGGCTTACTGGAAGGGCGGCGACGAGGCGTTCGAGCAGCGCCTGTACCAACCGCAGAACCTGGAAAAAATCGTCGCCTGGGGCGGTTTCGCCTCGATGAAGCACGTGACCAAGTACATCCAGCCCGGCCTTGAGCTGATTTCCCTGGACCCCAAGCGCAGCGCCAGCATCATCGGCCAGGAGGCCTTCTACAGCGAAGCGAACATGCGCGAAGCGGCGGTGCGCCTGGCGGCCGATATCGGTGCGATCAATCAGAAGGGCTGTGTCTGCGCGCGGGTGGTGTATGTGCAGAGCGGCACGGACGAGCTGGGCCTGCAGAGGCTCAACACCTTTGGCCAGTATGTCTATGAAGCCATGCTGGGCTTGCCCAATACCCTGAGCACCGCGCCCAAGCGTTACGACCAGGGCTTGAAGGCCCACGTCGACGCACTGCGCCTGGATGACGAGTGGTACCAGGTCATCGGCGGCAAGGAAGGCGAGGGCGCGATCATTTGCTCGCAATTGCCGGAGCCGGTGTCCTTCGCCGCCAGCCTCGACGACCGTACCGCCAACCTGGTGCCGGTCGACGACTTGAGCGAAATGATGGCTGCGGTCGACGCCTACACCCAGACAGTCGGCGTGTATCCAGAGAGCATCAAGGACCAGCTCAAGGATGTGCTGCCGCTGTATGGCGCCCAGCGCATCGTTTCCCTGGGCTACGCCGCCGCCATGAAGTTTGCCGCGCCCCAGGATTCCATCGAGCCGATGCGGCGCATGGGCAAGTGGATTTCCAACCAGATCGCCGCGCCAGAAACCAGCGCCGCGCCGTGGTTGCGTCCCTCGATCTAACCTGATTCTAACAACCACCACCAAACCCTGTGGGAGCGGGCTTGCCCGCGAAGAGGGCCGTATGCCCAACATAGATGTTGACCGTTCGGACGCCATCGCGGGCAAGCCCGCTCCCACAGGGTTTGGTGGTGTTTGCCCAATATTTGGAGAAATGAACATGACCACCTGCATCGGCTACGGCGCCCACGAAGCCAACGCCCCCCTCGAACCCCTGCGTTTCGAACGCCGTGAGCTGCGCGCCGACGATGTCGCCATCGACATCGACTACTGCGGCGTCTGCCATTCCGACCTGCATTACGTGCATAACGACTGGAAAAGCACGCGCTTTCCCTGTGTACCGGGCCATGAAATCGTCGGTCGGGTCAGCGCCGTGGGGTCGGCAGTCGTGCGTTACCGCGCTGGAGATCGGGTCGCCGTCGGGTGCATGGTCGACAGCTGCCAGCAATGCGAAGCCTGCGAGCATCATCAGGAGCCGCACTGCAGCCAAGGCATGACACCCACCTATAACGGCCTGGACCGCCTCAGCGGCGAGGTGACTCGCGGCGGCTACGCCCAACACATCGTGGTGCGCGAGCGTTTCGTGTTGCGGGTGCCGCCGGCGCTGGACCCGCGCTTCACCGGTCCGTTGCTGTGCGCCGGCATCACCGTCTGGGCGCCGATGCGCGAGCACGACGTCAAGACCGGTACGCGCCTGGCGGTCATCGGGCTGGGCGGGCTGGGGCACATGGCGGTCAAGCTCGGCGTGGCGCTGGGCGCCGAGGTCACCGTGATCACCACTTCACCTGGCAAGGCCGATGATGCCCTGGCGCTCGGCGCGCATCATGTACTGCTATCCACCGACCCGCAGGCCATGAAAACCGCCGCCAGCAGCTTCGACCTGATACTCGACACCATCCCGCGCGGCCACAACGTCAACCCTTACCTGATGCTGCTGGCCCGCAACGGCAAACTCGTGCTGGTGGGCGCCCTGGAACCACTGGAGCCGATTCACGGCGCCTTGCTGGCGATCAACAACCGCTCAATTGCCGGCGCGTTGATCGGTGGCCTGGAACAAACCCAGCAGCTGCTGGACTTCTGCGCCGAACACCAGGTGCTGCCAAGTTGCGAAATGATCGACATCCAGGACATCAACCAGGCGTTCACGCGCATGCAGAACAATGACGTGAAGTATCGCTTCGTGATCGACATGGCGTCGCTCAAGGATATCGAGGTCGCCTGACGTCTGGCGTTGCAAAGTGCCGGCCTCCCCAGACCCCCCTAAACGAGAGGGGCGGTTTGGGGTTGGCAAAGGCATAACGGTCCTTTACCTGAAAGGACCCCTACATGAACGAACTGAAAGTACTGCTGGCTTCTTGCACGGTGTTTGCCGCCTGCCTGTCCTCTGTGCCGAGCCACGCCTTGCCGGGTACGCCGGTGACGGTGAACGTCGATAATTTTGTCCGTGCCGAGACCGACCGCTATTTCGCCCTGACCATCAAGCGCGCAGGGCTGGGCGGTTTCTTCCATTGGCGCGAACTGATACCCGCCGGCGCCCAGACTGTCGTGCGGCCCAACCGCGACACCCTTTATTCCACCGCTGTGTTCGACCTGGACGCCGGGCCCGTCACGGTGAGCCTGCCCAATGCCGGCAAGCGCTTCATGTCATTGGCGCTGATCAACGAAGATCACCACGTGGTCGATGTGCGTTACGACGCCGGTAATTACACCGTCAGCAAGGCGCAGGTGGGTACGCGCTACGTCATGCTGGGGGTGCGGGTCCTGGTCGACCCTGCCGATCCGCAGGACCTGGACAAGGTTCACGGTTTACAGGATGCCATTGCCGTCAGCCAGCCCAATGGCCCGGGACGCTTCGACGTGCCTGACTGGGATGAGGCGAGTCGGGCCAGGATCAGGAACGCGCTGTCTGTCCTGGGGCAATCACTGATTGATTCGCGGGATATGTTCGGCAAGCCCGGTGACGTCGACCCGGTCCGCCACCTGATCGGCAGCGCTACAGCCTGGGGTGGCAATCCGCAAAAGGATGCCTTTTACCAGATCGTCACGCCCGCGCGTAACAACGGGCTGACGACTTATCGGTTGGAGGTGGAGCAGGTTCCGGTTCGGGCCTTCTGGTCGATCAGTGTCTACGATGCCGATGGCCACGTGCAGCCAAACGACCTTGGTGTTTACGCCATCAACAACCTGACCGCGAAGAAGGGCGAGGGAGGGCGGGTGTCGGTGCAGTTTGGCGCTTGCTCGGCCAACACCACCAATTGCCTGCCGATCATGCCAGGGTGGAACTACATGGTGCGGTTCTATCTGCCGGAACAACCGATCCTGGACGGCGTCTGGAAGTTGCCCGAGGCGCAGCCGGCTTCCTGAGCGTCACCCGCGCCTCCTGTAGGAGCGAGCCTGCTCGCGATGGAGGTTAACGAAGACGCGGGTGTCTGAATGCCCGCGTTGTTCGGACGTTCTTCGCGAGCAGGCTCGCTCCTACAAAATCATCGGCAAAAAAAGCCCCGATGTCCCCAGCCTGACCAAGGGCGGTAGGGGACATCAGGGCGCAAACGAAGGGGTAAACGTTCAGAACAAGCGAATCAGGACACGCAACGCGCCTTGTCTTTCCAGTACTTTTCACGCACCTGGCGGCGCAGCACCTTGCCCACCACGCTGACCGGCAAGGCCTCGACGAAGACGATGGACTTGGGCGCCTTGAAGCGGCCCAGGCGTCCCTTGACGTGCTCGATCAGGGTGTCGACCGATACGGCCTGGCCGTCCTTGAGGATCACTTCGGCATGCACCGCCTCGCCCCATTCTTCATGGGGAATACCCACGACAGCGGAATTCAGAACCGCAGGATGGGCATTGAGCGCCGCTTCAACCTCGATGGCGTAGACGTTGAAACCACCGGTGATGATCATGTCTTTCTTGCGGTCGACCAGGAACAGGAAGCCCTCAGGATCGATGTAACCCAGGTCGCCGGACTTCCAGTAACCATTATGGAACTCGTCGGCCGTGCCTTGTGGATTCTTGAAGTAGCCCGAGATGGTGCCCCGGGAACGGACCCACAACTCGCCGGTCGTGCCCAGCGGAACTTCCTGGCCGTTCTCATCGACAATCAGGATCTCGGCGCCGACGGCGATGCGCCCGGCCGAGGACAGTTGTTTCTCGTTCTGGGTCAGATGATCGGCCTTGCCCAGCAAAGCCACGGCATGCAGGCATTCCGTGGCGCCGTATATCTGCATGAAAATATTGCCGAAGCGCTCCTGGGCCTGGCGCAGTTTGGCCGGGCTCATCGGTGCGGCCCCGTAGGCCATGGTCTGCAGCGAAGACAGGTCGTAGTCCCGCGATTCGGGCAATTCCAGCAGGCGATAGATCATGGTCGGCACGAGCAGGGTCATGGTGACCTTTTCCGCTTCGATATTGCGGCACAGCCGGGCCAGGTCCGGGATGTTCTGGGTCAGGGTACAGCCGCCGCGGAACAGTGTCGGCAGCAGGCCCAGGCCGGAGCCGTGGCTGATGGGTGCCATGTGCAGGAAGCGGGTGTCCGGCTGGTAGGGTTGCTCGGCTTCCAGGTACATGGAGTCGCGCAGCGCCATCCAGTTTTCGATGGTGTAGGCAACACACTTGCTCTGGCCGGTGGTGCCACCGGTGAAGCGATAGACCAGGGTGTCCTTCTGGGTGTCGTTGTCGACCCCCGGATTGTGGTCCGGCACGTCTTCGAGCAGGTCCCAGAAATACAACAACCCGTCACGCGGGTGCTCTGGTGGGTCCATGCAGACCACGGTGATGCCCTGGTCGCGCAGCGAGTCGAAGTAACGATCGAGCAACGCGTTCTCAAGGAACACCACTTTGGGACGCAGGAATTCGATTTGCCAGCGGTGTTCCTCGAAGGCATCGCGATAGTTGGTATAGGCAGCGGCGGCGTCGCCCTTGAGCGCCGTCCAGGCGTGGAACAGCGAGATATTGTCGTTTTCCAGGATGCACAGGTAGACATCCCCGCGGCGAAGTCCGAGCCGTGCGCGCAGCATGTTGACGATGCGGTTGGTCAGCGAGTGGAGTTCACGGAAGTTGTAGCGGCGATTGCGCTCGATGTTGACCAGGGCTTCCCGATCGCCGAACCGCACGGCCAGGTTACCGACCGTGTGTGCGAAGTTCATTATTGTCATTGTTCATTCTCCGTCCGGGCGTGTGGCTGCACGCCCGTTGCGATCATCGTCGCGAGTTTAACCCGGGCCCTGCGCCCGGGAATACTCAGGCCTGTTGAGCCTTGATAGCCGCCATGGCCGTGTCAATGAACACCTTGACCTGCTGGTTGGCGTCGAAGCGTTCGACCGCAGTGCTCCAGTCGGTGATCTGCGCCAAGTGCGCCTCGACGGCTTCCGGGGTCAGATCCTCGTTGCCGATGTACACCGGAGTGGTTTCTTCCATGCGTATGGCCGAGAACACGCCGGCACCGGCACCGAGAATCAGCTTGGTCGGTGCATTGTCGCTGACCAGGAACAAGGCGCCCGGGGTGACCTGCTCTGGACGGCTGGCCGCCAGCAGTTCGGCCGGCATCACGTCCTCGGTCATGCGGGTGGCCGCCATTGGCGCCAGGGTGTTAACCAGGATGTTGTTCTTGCGGCCTTCGATGGCGAGCATGTTCATCAGGCCCACCACGGCCATTTTTGCCGCGCCATAGTTGGCCTGGCCGAAATTGCCGAACAGGCCGGCGGCGGACGTGGTCATCAGGATGCGGCCGTAATTTTGCTCGCGCATCAGCTCCCACACCGCCTTGGAGCAGTGGATCGCGCCCATCAGGTGGACATTGATCACCGCATGGATGTCGGCCATTTCCATCTTGGCGAACGACTTGTCGCGCAGGATCCCGGCGTTGTTGATCAGGATGTCGACGCGACCGAAGGCTTCCACCGCCTGCTTGACCATGGCCTGGACCTGTTCGTAGTCGGCCACGTTGGCGCCGTTGGCAATGGCGACGCCACCGGCCTGGCGGATTTCCTCGACCACGGCCAGCGCGGCGTCGGTGGAACTGCCGGAGCCGTCACGGCTGCCGCCGAAATCATTGATCACAACCTTGGCGCCGCGGGCGGCAAGATTCAGGGCGTGGACGCGACCCAGGCCGTTGCCGGCACCGGTGACGATAGCGACGCGGTCATCGAAACGAATGGTCATGGTAGTTTTCCTCCAGTGAGAGCGTAGTAGGTGGAGAACGACGGAGGAAGTGCGTGGTTTCCCCGAGTCGCCGTTCTCCATAAAAATCAGGCCCGGCTGAAAATGCCGACGTGTTCAGTGGACTCTTCCACGCGCCACAGGCCACCGCCGTTGCCTTGCAGGGCGATACGCGCGCCTTCGACCTGACGCGGGCCACAGTTGCCGCGCAGTTGCTCGACCAGTTCGAAGATCTGGCCGATACCGGTGGCGCCGATCGGGTGGCCCTTGGACTCCAGGCCACCCGACGGGTTGACCGGCAACCGACCGCCCAGGGCGCTGTCACCGCGCTCGGCCATCACACCGCTCATGCCCGGTTCGCACAGGCCCAGGGCCTCGATCGCCAGCAGTTCGCCGATGGCGGTGGCGTCATGCACTTCAGCCACATCGACCTCTTGCGGGCTGATGCCGGCCTGTTCGAAGGCCGCCTTGCCGGCCAGGTGGGTACAACCCTTGTCGTAGTCTTCGGCTGCACGGGCCGAGGCCGAGCGCACCACGCTGGCCAGGACCTTGACGGCACGGTTCCTGTCGAACCCGTATTTCTTCAATGCCGATTCCGTGCACAGGATCACGGCCGCGGCGCCATCGGAAATCGGCGAGCACATCGGCAGGGTGATCGGGTAGGTGATGGGCGGAGCGGCGAGGATTTCCTCGATGCTCATGGCATTGCGGTACTGGGAGCGCTCGTTGTGCACCGAGTGGCCGTGGTTCTTCGAGGACACGGCGGCCAGTTGACGCTGGGTAATGCCATAGCGCTCCATCAGGCCGCCACGGCCCAGGGCCGCATAGACGTCCATGAACGGGCTGTAGGGTTTTTCCGATTGCGAGCCGGCAGGCGGCACGATGCCCTGGCCCATGTTCGCCAGGTATTGCTTGTTTTCCTCGAAGGTTTCGATGTCCCAGGCAGACTCGAAAGCCGAGAACATCTTCGACTTGTCGCTGTAGAACATTTTCTCCGCGCCGACTGCCAGCGCCACGTCGGCAGCACCGGCCTGCAACTGGGTCACTGCCAGGTTGAAAGCATGGCTGGACGAGGCGCAGGCGCCTTCAATGTTGAAGATCGGGATGCTGTCCAGGCCCAGCGGCAGCAGTGCCACCTGGCCACGGATCATGTGCTGGCCATCGAAGTGGCCCTGGGTGCAGTTGCCGAAGAAGCCGACCTGAATCCACTTGCGGTCGCATTCTGCGTCTTTCAGGGCGTCTTCCACCGCCCAGGCGGTGAGCTGCTTGATGGTCTTGTCGGTGTGACGGCCGAAGGCGGTCATGCCGACGCCGACGATGTATACGTTTTCCATCGGTGCCTCGAATAGTTGAGAAAAAGGGGCAGGGCGCTTGACTCAATAACCCTTGAAATCCGGTTTGCGCTTCTCGGCGAAGGCGCGCACGCCTTCGGCCATGTCGTAGGAGCGCTGGTGGTCACGCAGTTCCAGCAGTTCCTGGCGCAGGGCGTCGGCGCGGGACTTGTCACCGGCCTCATCAGCCACTTTTTTCATCTTGCGCAGCACCAGCGGGCTTTTCTGCGCCAGTTTGTCGCCCAGTGCCTGGACGCGTTCGACCAGTTCGGCATCGGCGACCACTTCACTGACCAGGCCGTAAAGCTTCATGTCCTGGGCAGGCAGGGCGTCACCGGTGAACAGCATGTACTTGGCGATGTTCTCCGGGATCTTGCGTGGCAATACGGCCGCGCCGCCGCCTCCGGGAAACACCCCGAAATTGGAGTGGGCATCACCGAAACGAGCGCTTTGTGCGGCGATCACCAGATCGCAGCACAGCACGGTTTCCAGGCCACCGGCCAGGGCCATGCCGTTGACGGCGGCAATCACTGGCTTGGGAAAAGCCCGCAGCGCGTCGAAGAAGGTGACGATGGTGTCCAGCAGGTCTTTCTCGCCAGGCTGCGGCGTGCCGCCGGCCTTGAGGTCGGCGCCGGCGCAGAACGCCGGGCCGGTGGCGGTCAGGGCCACCACACGGACCTGATCGTCATTTTCCCAGGCGTTCAGCCGGGCGGTCATGGCCTCCAGCATTTCGCGGTTAAGGGCATTCATGGCCTTCGGGCGGGTCAGGGTGATCCAGCCCACCTGGCCCTTGAGTTCAAAAGAAACGGACTCGCTCATCTCCAATCCTCGATCAACATGCAATTGACGTTTCTGTCTGGATTGGAAATTACGCGACACCCCCGGACTGTCTCCCCCCCCCTTGCGGACGGGGCGAGCGCCACCTCGTCTGTTGCAGGATGCGCCACACATCCAGGCAACACGCCAAGGGCGGAGATCCAATCATGCAGACAAATGTCATCAACGCCGGCGATCTGTTGGTCGCCACCAAGTTCTCGCCGCCGCGCTTGAGCGCCCGGCACATCCCGCGCGCGCAATTGCTGGCGCGCTTGCGCGAGTCGCAGCCGTGCAGTGCCACCCTGATTACCGGGGGCGCGGGGTTCGGCAAAACGATTGTGCTGGCCCAATGGCGACTGGAATTGATGAAAGCCGGGTTGGATGTGGCCTGGGTGTCGTTCAGCCTCGACGATCGCGAGTTCGCCAGCTTCCTTTCTTATCTGCTGGCAGCCTTGCAGCGCCTGGGCATCGTCATCGAACAGGATTGGCTCAACAGTGACGGCAGCGAGCAGTCAATCAATGCCTTGATCGCCCTGGTCACCCATGCCGCACAAAATATCGAAAGGGAGCTGCACCTGCTGCTCGACGATTTTCATCACGTCGATTCATCGACCTCGCATCGCTTGATGCAGAAATTGCTCGACCATTGCCCTGCCAACCTGCACGTCACCATCGCCTCGCGAAGCACGCCGCCCCTGAGCCTGGGGCGGCTGCGCATGCAGGGGCATGTAGCCGAGGTCGATGCCGTCGAACTGCCTTTCGATCTGGACGAGACGCGGGACTTCTTCAAGCAGAACCTCAGCACCCTGGCACTGACGGCCGACGAAGAGCGGTTGATCCATGACCTGACCAATGGCTGGCCCGCCAGCCTGCAACCGATTGCCACCATGTTGCGGGTGCGCCCGACCCGGCGATCGCAGCTGCGCTCGATCCTGCGCAACTCGGCGGATCTGCAGGCGTACCTCACCGAAGACGTGGTGGCCTGTTTGCCCGCCGAGTTGCTGGAATTCATGGAAAAAGTCTCGATCCTGCGCCGCTTCAACGCCGACTTGAGCGAATTCGTGACGGGAAGCGCCCGCGCCCGGGACATGCTCAAGCGCGCCGAAGACGAAAATTTGCTGATCCATCGCATCGAATCCGATGACAGCACGCCCTGGTACCGCTTTCACCCGCTGTTCGGCGAGTTTCTCACCCAGCGCCTGGCGACCCGCGGCGAGGTGACGGTGCAGGCACTGCACCGGCTCGCCAGCCAATGGTTTGCCGAGCATGATTATCTGGTGGAGGCCGTGCGTCACGCCAACCTGGGCGGTGACCGCGATGACGCCGTCGAGGCCATGGAGCTAGCCGCATCGACGACCTGGAGCATGGCCTATATCAGTCCGATGCTGCATCTGCTCGAACGCCTGCCCCAGGACACGCTATTCGCCCATCCGCAACTGTTCATCATCGGCTGCCTGACGTATGCCTTCACCGCCCGGCCGGAAAAGGCCCAGCGCTGGCTGGAACAGATACGCCGCAGCGAGGCGTCGCGCGTACCAAAGATCTCTTCGAAGCTGGTGCTGGCCGATGCCGCCATCGCCCTGCAACTCGATGAGCCGCGGCGGGTCATCGGGCTGCTGGAGCCGACCTTGCAGACGCCGCTGGAAAACCACTCCTTGCGCTACATCAGCCTGTCGGCCCTGGCCACGGCCTATCTGTCGGTGGGGCGCCCGGACGACGCTCGCAAGCTGCATGAGCAGTACCCCATCGATCTGAACCACTGCGACAACGACATGGCCATGGTCTTTGAAAACACCCGGGCGCTGACCAGCCTCAAAGAAGGCAATGCGCAACAGGCACAGCATATCGGTGCAAGCGTCACCGCACGCGCCGAGCAAGCGTATGGGCGCGGCTCGGTATCGGCCAACCTGTGCGCCGCGACGATGTGCGATGCCTATTACGAAATGGACCAACTGGACGACGCGCTGCAAATGTTGGCCAACCGCAGCGGTATCCTGCGCTCATCCATGCCCGATGTGATGGGCCGGGCCTCGATCTGCCGTGCGCGCATCACCTTGCAACGAGAGTCACCGCAGGCGGCCTTGAGTTTTCTCGAAACCCAAAGCGCGCATTTTCATGTGCTGGGCCTGGACCGGCTGTTGGCATTCATGCTGGCCGAGCAAGTCCGCGTGCTGGTGCTGCAAGGTGAAAATCGTCGCGCCAGTGAACTGGTGACACGACTGGTGGCACTGGAGGCGTCCCAACGCCCGCACGCTGAACCGCGTGAAGACATCAGTTGCCAGACGGCCTTGTCCAAAGCGCGGCTGGCACTGGGGATGCGCGATCCGCTCAGTGCGCTGGAGCCACTGCAGGCCGTCATTACCTACGCCGAGCAGGCGGCGCGCGGGCGGTCGGTGGTCCGCGCACGCCTGCTCGGCGCGCAGGCCCACGCCATGCTCGATCAACCGGAACAGGCGCAGGCCCACCTGCAACAGGCGGTGCAAGCCGGTGCCCGGTTGGGATTGGTTCGGACCCTGCTCGATGAAGGCCCGGCGCTGCTGGCATTGCTGGCTCAATGGCAGGATGAAATCGCTGGCGAAGGCTCGGTTGGCGATTATCTGAAGGCACTGCTGAACCATGAAACGACCCAGGCGCAGCCCTCGCCCGTGGTGAGCGCACCGAGGCATTCGAACGAGGGGCCTCGGCCCAGCCTGACCCCCCGTGAACTGGAGATCCTCGGGTTGGTTGCCCAGGCCATGTCCAACAAACGAATCGCCCTGACGCTCAACATCACCTTTGGCACCGTGAAGTGGAACGTGAAGAACATCCTCGCCAAATTGGGCGTGTCCAGCCGTTATGCGGCAATTACCCTGGCGCGTCAGCAGGGTGTGCTCAAGTGACTGGACGTTGACTGCGGCGTGCGCCCCCTCCCGAGACGGGAGGCGCGTACGTGCGCGGCCAGCCCGCATGCTCAGGTCAGCATCGATTTTTCGACCCGGATCAAGAGGAAGACCATGAGCGATACATCTGCAGCATTCCTGAGCGAGCAGGAAATCATGATTCGCGATGCCGCCCGCAAGGTGGCGCAAGAAGTCGTCGGCGCCACGGCCGCCGAGCGCGACCGCACCGGCGCTTGGCCGCACGCGGAACTCAAGGCGGTGGCCGAACTCGGCTTTCTCGGCATGCACATTCCGGAAGCCTTCGGTGGTTCGGGCATGTCGTTCCCGGAATACTGCCTGTGCATTGAGGAATTCGCGGCAGCGGATGCCGGTTTCGCCACCATCCTGCATGTGCACAACGGCATGGCCGACATGCTTCATCGCTTCGGCACCGAGGCGCAAAAGGACAAGTACCTGGCGGGCATGATCAGCGGCGAGCTGATTGCCGCCGGTCTGCTGACCGAGCCCCAGGCAGGTTCCGATACCGCGGCCTTTCGCACCACGGCGCGCCGCGAGGGCGACCATTACGTGCTTAACGGCAGCAAGCAGTTCATCTCCAACGGCAACGAAGCCGGGATCGCCTTCGCGATTGCCGCCACCACCGAGACACCCGAAGGCCGCAAAGGCCCGAGCATGTTCATCATCGATCCACGGGAGCCGGGCTACATCGTGGCGCGCGTTGAAAGCAAGATGGGGCAGCGTTCGGCCCATGTAGCGGCAATCCAGCTGGATAACTGCCGGGTACCGGCGCAAAACCTGCTGGCCGAGGAGGGCAGTGCCTACAAACGCCTGATGGCCACCCTGTCCGAAGGCCGCATCGGTATCGCCGCCGTGGCCGTGGGCGCCGCCCGCGCCGCACTGGAAGCCGCGGTGAAGTACGCGCACGAGCGTGAGGCCTACGGTGCACCGATCATCAAGTTGCAAGGCGTGGCGTTCGACCTGGCCGACATGGCCACCCAGTTCGAGGTGGCCCAGCATTACATGTTGCACGCCGCGCGCCTGCATTACGCCGGGGTGCCTTGCGCCAAGGAGGCGTCCATCGCCAAATTGTTCGCCAGCGAAATGGCGGAAAAGGTCTGCTCCGAAGCGCTGCAGATCCATGGCGGCTATGGCTACCTGAGCGACTTCCCGGTGGAACGTTACTGCCGTGATGTGCGGGTGACCAAGATCTACGAGGGCACCAGCCACATCCAGAAGGTGATCATTGCCCGCAACCTGTAATGGACCCGCAGTGCAATCTGAACCTTGGGCGCGGCCGGGTATCGCCGGCCGATGCCGCATCAGGAGGAAATGGATGTGACTGACAGTGCAGTGCTTTATGAAAAGATCGGCAAGACCGCGCTGATCACCTTGAACCGGCCACAGAAAAGAAATGCGTTCGAGGCGGCCATCAACCAAGCCTTGCCGGCCGCGCTGATCGCGGCGCGAGACGATCGCACGGTGCGCTCGATCGTACTGACCGGCGCCGGCGGGGCCTTCTGCTCCGGTTTCGACCTGGGCAGCCTGGAGGAGGGCGAAGATGGCACATTCGCCGGACGCAACCTAGTGTTGGGCTTTCACGAGTGGTTCGCCAGCCTGGTCGACCTGCAGAAGCCGGTGATCGCCGCGGTCGATGGCGCGGCGGTGGGCGCCGGTTTTTCCCTGGCCCTGGCCGCGGACTTCATGTTCGTGACGCCACGGGTACGGTTGTTGCCGACCTTCCTGAGCCTGGGGCTGGTGCCGGACCTGTCGATGCTTTATGTACTGCCGCGCCTGGTCGGGCTGGCCAAGGCCAAGGAGCTGATCTTTTGCGCCCGTGCAATCGATGCGCAGCAGGCATTGGCGCTCGGCCTGGCGCAGGTCGTCGTCCCTGAGGAACAACTGCTGGACAGCGCCCTGCAGTTCGCCCGCCAGTTCGATGACGCACCGCCCGATGCGTTAGGATTGGCCAAGACATTACTCAATCGCTCGTTCGAGACCGATCGCCAGGCGATGACCCAGTTTGAAGCCTGCGCGCAATCGCTGTGCGGGGCCAGTCGTTACCACGCCGAAGCGGTGCGACGCTTCCTCGGCAAGGAAGGCCTGCCCTACACGGGCGCGAAGCTGCCACAGCCATGAACCCCCAAATGGGGAGGGGCGGCAGGACTTCGGGGCTGCTTATCCTTGTGACTCAAAGCCTGCCGTCCGGCACGATCCACCGAAGGACGCCCGGGAACTGGCAGGATTCCAATGTTGAGGAGTGAGACATGATGCACAAAGTCGTCGTCGCGGGTGTAGGTATGATCCCTTTCGTGAAACCCGGGCAGAGCGAGACCTTTGCGGTCATGGGCGAGCAGGCCGTGCGACTGGCCCTGGCGGATGCCGGTGTCGGTTACGAATCGGTCCAGCAGGCGTATGCCAGCTATGTGTTCGGTGACTCCACCTGTGGCCAGCGCGTGCTCTACAACGTCGGCATGACCGGCATCCCGGTGTTGAACGTGAATAACAACTGCGCCAGCGGCTCATCGGCGTTGTACCTGGCCAACCAGGCCATTGCCAGCGGCATGGTGGATATCGTCCTGGCCTTCGGTTTCGAGCAGATGATCCCCGGCGCCATCGGCAGCGCCTTCCCGGATCGCCCGAGCCCTCTGGAGCTGTTCCTCGATCAGTGCGACGAGGCGATTCCCGGTGCCGCGCAAATTCCGGCGGCCCTGCGAATCTTCGGTAGCGCCGGGGTGGAACACATGCAGCGTTTCGGCACCCCCCTGGAAACCTTCGCCAAGATTCGCGCCAAGGCCAGCCGGCATGCGGCCAACAATCCGATGGCGGTGTTCCGCAAGGTGGTCACCCCTGAAGAGGTCCTGGCCGACCAGGTGGTGTGGCCTGGCGTCATGACCCGTCTGATGGCCTGCCCGCCGACCTGCGGTGCCGCCGCAGTGGTCCTGTGCAGTGAGGCCTATGCGCGCAAACATGGCCTGGATCGCAGCGTGTCGATTGCCGGCCAGGCGCTGACCACCGATGGCGTGGAAACTTTCAAATCCGGCGACATGCGCGACGTGGCGGGTTACTCGATGTCCCGCGCGGCGGGCCGAAAGGCCTATGAAATGGCCGGTATCGGTGCCGAAGACGTACACGTCGTCGAACTGCATGACTGCTTCGCCCAGAACGAGCTGCTGACCTATGAGTCCCTGGGGTTGTGCCCGGAAGGTGGGGCGCAGAAGTTTGTCGACGATGGCGACAACACCTACGGCGGGCAATACGTGGTCAACCCGTCTGGCGGCCTGCTTTCCAAGGGCCACCCGATTGGCGCAACCGGCCTGGCGCAATGCACCGAGCTGGTCCAGCAACTGCGCGGCCGCGCCGAGCAGCGCCAGGTCGAGGGTGCGCGCATCGCCTTGCAACACAACGTCGGCATCGGTGGCGCCTGCGTCGTCACCCTGTACCGCAAAGACTGACAGGGGAAACACCATGGACTTTCAACCTGATGCCAGCCTCGAAGCGTTCCGCGAAGAAGTTCGCCGGTTCCTTCAGGACCAGGTTCCGGCACAGCTCAAGGGGCAACAGCGCTGCGCCCGATCGCCCCGGGAGCAGATCATGCGCTGGCAGAAACTCCTCACGGCGCGTGGCTGGGGCGCGCCGTACTGGCCCAGGGAGCACGGCGGCACCGGTTGGTCGGTGCCACAGATCCTGGTGTTCGATGACGAGTGCAGCGCGGCGGGCACGCCAACCCTGGATGGCTTCGTGCACAAGATGCTTGGCCCGGTGCTCAATACCTTTGCCACGCCAGAGCAGAAGGCCGAGCACCTGCCGCCCGTCCTCAATGGCGAGCGTCTGTGGTGCCAGGGTTTTTCGGAACCGGGCGCCGGTTCCGACCTGGCGTCGTTACGCACCCGCGCCGAGCGTGATGGCGATTGCTATGTGATCAACGGCCAGAAAACCTGGACCAGCTATGCCCATCACGCGGACTGGATTTTTTTGTTGGTACGCACCAACGCCGACGTTAAAAAGCAGGCCGGCATCAGCTTTCTGCTGGTGGACATGAAGACCCCGGGCATCACCGTGCGTCCGATCCGCAGCATCGACGATGCCCATCACCTCAATGAGACCTTCTTCGACAATGTACGGGTGCCGGTCGGCAACCTGATCGGCGCAGAGGGGCAGGGCTGGACCATCACCAAGTTCTTGCTCAACAACGAACACGCCACCGTTGCCGACTTGCCCGAACTCAAGCGCTACATGCGCGAACTGCGGCAGATCGGTTCCACGCTGCACGTGGGCGACCAACCGCTCTACGAGCGCCCCGAGTTCGCCCTGAAGCTGGCGCGGCTGGATGCCGAACTGCAGGCCATGGAGATGTTGGTGCAGCGGGTCGCGCGGCTGGAACAGCAGCACGATCCGGCGTCGCACACCCTGGGTTCGATACTCAAGATCCGCGCCACCGAATTGCAGCAACGCATCACCGAAGCGCAGATCGAAGCGCTGGGCGACTACGGCGCGATTGCCTATACGCATCCCCATGAAGCCGATCCCGAACAACCGTTCCCGCAGCAAGCGCTGGCCAGGGGCATCAGCAACGACATGTTCCTGCGCCGCGCGGCGACCATCTACGGCGGCACCAGCGAAGTGCAGCGCGGCATTATCGCCAGGATGCTGTTCCAACTCTGATATCAGGAAACCGCCATGGATTTCGAATTCACTTCGGAACAACAACTGTTGCAGGACAGCCTGCGACGTTATGTAGACAAGGCCTACAGTTTCGAGGCGCGTACCGCCCTGCTCAATGCAGGCAAGAATGGTAGTGCAGACAACTGGGGACTCTTTGCCGCCAACGGCTGGCTGATGGCGGCGTTGCCGGAAGAATACGGCGGGCTGGGCGGCTCGCTGCTCGACACCGTGATCATTGCCCAGCAATTGGGGCGCGGGCTGGTGCTGGAACCCTTCATGGCCTGTGGTGTGCTGGCGGCCCAGACACTGCTGGCGACAGGCACCGAGGCGCAAAAAACGCGGCTGTTGCCGCAACTGGCCGACGGCACGTACCGCATCGCGCTGGCCTACAGCGAGGCAGGGTCGCGGGGCATGCCGTTGCCCGTCACCCTGCAGGCCGAGCGCCGGGATCACGGTTTTCGCCTGACCGGTCGCAAGACGCTGGTGCTGGGCGCCGTGGGTGCCAAGGCATTCATTGTCTCGGCGCAGATACCACAATCACCGGGCATCAGCCTGCTGTTGGTGGACGCGGATCGCCCGGGCCTGAAATGCCAGACGCTGCCCTTGCATGACGGCACCTGGGTCCAGGAGCTGCACTTCGACGGGGTCGAGGTCGGCGCCGAAGCCTTGCTGGGCGAGGCAGGGCAAGGTCTGGTCGGGTTACGCCAGGGTCTGGCCCACGGCATCGTCGCGTTGTGCGCAGAGTTGATCGGTGGGATGGAAAAAACCATCGAAGTCACCGCCGATTATCTCAAGGTGCGCCAACAGTTCGACGTGCCCATCGGCACCTTCCAGGCATTGCAACACCGCATGGCGGATATGGCGGCGGAACTGGAGCTGGCGCGGTCGAGCCTGCACGCAGCCCTGGCCTCCATGGCCAACGAAGACGAGGCCAGCCGCGACAAAACGGTCTCGGGCAGCAAGATGTTGATCTGCCGTGCGGCAAAGTCCGTCTGCGGCCAGGGCATCCAGTTGCACGGCGGTATCGGCATGACCGAAGAGTACCTGGTCGGGCACTACTACAAACGGGCCATCGTCGCCGACTTGCTCCTGGGCAGCAGCGACAGCCACGAAGCCGCTTGCGCGGCGGCGCTACAGGCGCAACTGCGCGTCTGAACCGTTATTGAACAGACTATCGAGAGCACAACAACAATGAAAAGCTACGAAACCCTGGCCGAACTGCAAGGCCTCGTCGGCGAAGTCGTGGGCACCAGCGACTGGGTGGCCATCGACCAGCAGCGCATCAATACCTTTGCCGAAGCGACCGGCGATCACCAATGGATTCACACCGACCCCGAACGCGCCGCCCACGGGCCATTCGGCAGGACGATCGCCCATGGTTTCCTGACGCTGAGCCTACTGCCGACCTTCATGACCAACGCCTTTGAGCTGCGCAATGTGAAGATGGGCGTCAACTACGGCATGAACAAGGTGCGCTTTGTCCAGCCTGTACCCGTGGACAGTCGCTTGCGCGGGCATTTCAAGGTGCTGTCCTTCGAGCCGCTGGAGGGCAACGGTGCGCAGGTAACCTACGAGATGACCGTTGAGATCGAGGGCGCTACCAAACCGGCCTGCGTGGCCGAGACCATCCTTCGGGTATTCGCCTGAGCCGTAACGCCCGCCACACTGCTTTGACATGACGCCACGCGCATCCCGATGCCGCGTGGCGTTTGCGTTTTCAGCCGGATAAAAGGCCTGCCCCTCCCTTTGTGCGCCAATAAGGGGGGGGCGCAGACAGAGGGGGGTTGGTTAAAAAAAGCACTGCCGGGACGGGAGGATATTCCGCAGTTCCCTGAAGGCCAGGGCGTGCTTGAGAAGACGCTCAAACCATCATCCTAGAGGTTGGAGACATGATTAAACTCACAAGAACCCTGATTGCGGTCGGCCTGCTGGCCGCCCATGCAGGCGTGCTCCATGCAGCAGTTTCAGAGCAGGAAGCCAAGCAGTTGGGCACTACCTTGACATCCGTGGGTGCCGAGATGGCCGGTAATGCCGATGGCTCCATTCCGGCCTATACCGGCGGGCTGAAGATCGCGCCTGCCGGGTTCGACAAAGCCACGGGCATTCGCCCCGATCCTTTCGCCAATGAAAAACCGCAGTTCTCGATCAACGCCGGTAACGTGGACACCTACAGCGACAAGCTCACGGAAGGCACCAAGGCACTGATCAAGAAGCTGCCGGGTTTTCGCGTCGACGTGTATCCGACCCATCGCACCGTGGGCTATCCGCAGTTTGTGCAGGACAACACGTTGAAGAACGCCACCAGCGCCACGCTGACCAACAATGACGAGACGCTGCAAGGCGCCCACGCCGGCGTACCGTTCCCGATTCCCAAGACCGGCATCGAAGTGATGTTCAACCACCTCGCACGTTACCAGGGCCTGGCCTGGATCGCGCCCAAGTACGGCGCTTACAACGTGGACGCGGCGGGTAAGCTGGTCACGTCCACCCTGGGTCGCTGGACCTACGAGATGCCTTACTACGATACGTCGAAAACGGGCGACGACATTCTGTTGACCCGTGCCCGTGCCAACTACAGCGGCCCTGCACGGCGTGCTGGCGAAGCGGTGATGACCTTCGACTACACCGCCACCGAGCGCGGGCGCAAGGCCTTTCAGTACCTGCCAGGCCAACGCCGAGTACGCCTGGCACCCGACCTGGCCTACGACACGCCGAACGCCAGTACCTCAGGCATGTCCACCATCGACGACATCAACCTGTTCAACGGCCGGATGGACCGCTTCGACTGGAAACTGGCAGGCAAGAAGGAGATGTACGTTCCGTACAACGCCTACCGCTTCGCCTACGCCGAGAATCCGGAGCAGGTGTTCGGTTCGAAGTTCATCAATCCGGACCTGGTGCGCTGGGAGCGGCATCGCGTCTGGGTGGTGGAGGCGACCCTCAAGCCCGGCATGCGCCACATCTACTCCAAGCGCACCTTCTACATCGACGAAGACAGCTGGACCGCCGTCGCGGTGGATCAGTACGACGGCCGCGGCCAGCTGTGGCGACCTGGCTTCAACTACCTCCATCAGATGTATGACGCCGTTGCCGTCAACAGCACCGCCGGCCACTACGACTTGATTGCGGGCACTTATTACATCAACGTTTGGCCTGGCAAGGCCGGCGTGCAGGTCATGGACAAGCTCAGTCCGGATAATGGCTGGTCATCCGATAGCCTGGCGGGGGCTGGGGTGCGCTGATTGTTGCTGGACTGGCCGTTGTTGCGAAACGGGACCGACTTGGGCGGTTCCGTTTTTTTTTGGTTTTAGAGATGGAATGGGGGGATATCCATTGCTGCGGTCACGGCGGCTGGCGGTTTCGCTTTACTTTGTAGGAGCCAGGCTTGCCGGCGAAGGCGTTGCGTCTGGCGATGTAGGTTTTGATGGTGTACATATCCATTTCTGCGGTAACGGCCACTTATGGTTTCGCTCTTATGTATGGACTCGCCCCCACTGGCCACCTGTTTTTCAAACACTGCTACCCGGTTGCATCTATGTATAAGGCCTGTTCGAGGAAGCCCTGTCTGCGGCTTCTGGCCGACATTGGTTGAGCTCGCGGTATGCCGATTACATGCAGGCCTCGAAGGCCGGTAAGAGCGCAGGCATCGATCCGCGACGGTCTGACCTGGGGTCAATGTTTTCTAGCAGGGGCTGAAGCGCCGTGGCGCCCCGGTGGCAGAACGCTTTTGTTCAGTGACTTGGCGCAGCTGGCCGGCCATGGGCCGGTTGGCTGCGGTAAGTCTGCTCATTTTGTAGCAGCACCCAAACGATTCGCAGGTTGCGGTTCGCCAAGCGTATCGCCGCTTCCTTGCGCCCCAGCCGGGCCTGCCACCGTTGCAAGCGACGATCGTCGGGCAGCTCCGAATCCGCGCGCAAATGCCTCAATACCGCGTGAGCACCTTGAACCATCAGGCTGCGCACATAGCTGTCGCCGCGTTTGCTTATCCGGCCCAGGCGAATTTTCTGCCCACTGCTTTTCTGCTCAGGCACCATGCCGAAGTAGGCGGCGAACTGGCGTGCATTGGCGAAGCGCTCAGGGTCGGTCTGCTTGGCCAAAAGCGCAGTGGCGATGATCGGGCCGATCCCGCGCACGGTCATCAGCCGTCGGGCCGTTTTGTCCTCGTTCGCGGCCTTCTCCAGGCGACCGGTCAGGACGTTGACCCGTTCGCCCAGTTGGCGCCACTCACCCAGCAGCTCGTCGATCAGTTCACGCAACATCTCCGGCAACGGTTGAGTGGCATCTTCCAGCACCCGAGGCAGGGTCTGGTTGATCGCCGCATCACCCTGTGCCAGGACAACGCCATGCTCCATCAGCAAACCGCGCATCTGGTTACTCATGGCTGTGCGCCGACGGACATAACCCTGGCGGGCCCGGTGCAAGGCCTGCATGGCCAGTGCGGTGGCGCTTTTGATGGGGACCGCGGCAATTTTGCTGTCGCGCCCGGCACGCAATATGGCCAGTGCATCATTTCGATCATTTTTGGCGCCGCTGCGGTGCTGGGCCACAAGCTGTGCCGGAAGAATCCGCGCCAGATTGCCCTGAGCCTGTAGTTGGCGCGCCCATGCTTGAGCGCCTGGACCTGTTTCCACGAGCACTACTATGCTTGGCGGCAGTTGGCGCAGAAAGGCATGAAAGGCTTCACGCGACTTGATGCGTTCTTCGTAAAGCACTTGGCCAAGAGCGTCTTCGCCTGCCACCTGAAAGACCTGCTTGGCCAAATCGACCGCCACTGTCGTGCAGGCCGACAGATCGCTGGAAGACAAAGACTGTTTAACCGTCGTATGCTTTTTCATGGATTCGCCCTCGCTGTCGGTGGCTTCTTAGACTGCCCCCGTGGCGCATTGACGCCTCGGCGCGGGCGAGTCCATCCAATTACAGCGAGTCACTTGGAAAAGCCCCAAGTAACCAAGGGCTCTTGCCCCTGGCGTTCGGCCCCTCGCTAAGGCTCGGGGTGCCCTCGCTCCGGTCCTGCTCCGTGGGTCGCCGCGCTGGGCCATCCCTGGCCCAGCGCGGCTAAACCGGCATCCATGCCGGTTTACCCACTGCGCAGAACCTCCACTCGGCCTCTCGATGGGGCAAGAAAATCAAAAGCCAAAGCAACGCGAGGCGGCCTTATAGCCGACCTGATTTCGCGGATGTACTCATTCCACTGTAGGAGCGAGCCTGCTCGCGAAAAACGTCCAGACAACGCGATCATCCAGACGGGGCGCGTTATCGTTGACGTCCATCGCGAGCAGGCTCGCTCCTACAGGGGTACGTGCTCACTTGAAATCAGGTCGGCTTTAAGGCCGCCTCGCTTTGGTTTTTGATCTGGTTGCCCCGTTAACCACGATGGCCGAACGCAGGCATTGCGCAGTGGGTAAACCGGCAGGACGCCGGTTTAGCCGCGCTGGGCCAGGGATGGCCCATCGCGGCGACCCACGGAGCAATGCCGGAGAGAGGGCATGCCGAGCCCTAGCGAGGCACCGAGTGGTGGGGCAAAGCCTTTTGCTTACTTTTCGGCGTTTGGAAAAGTGAGTCGCCGTAAGGGCGAAACCATAGGTAGCCGTTACCGCAGCAATGGATATGTACACCACTGCGCACAAAAAACCTTCAAGAAACCCGCCGCGACTGATCCACCCAATACCGCTCACGCACCTGTCGTCGCAGCACCTTACCAACGGCGCTCAACGGCAAAGCCTCAACCAGCGTCACCGATTTGGGCGCCTTGAAACGACCCAGGCGCTCCTTGACCAGCGCAATCAGTTCTTCTTCATCGACAGTCATTCCCGGTTTAACCACCACTTCGGCATGCACCGCCTCACCCCATTTGTCATGGGGAATACCAACCACAGCCGACATGGACACGGCAGGATGGGTATTGAGCGTCGCTTCGACTTCCACCGCATAGACATTGAACCCTCCGGTGATGATCACGTCTTTCTTGCGGTCGACGATGAACACATAACCGGCCTCATCAACGTAACCCAGGTCCCCGGACTTCCAGAACCCCTCACTGAACTCGGCGGACGTACCCTCGGGATTGTTGTGATAGCCGCTGATGGTCCCACGCCCGCGCAGCCAGATTTCACCGGTCGCGCCGGTCGCAACCCGATTGCCGGACTCATCGACGATCTTCAGCTCGATACCTGTGGCAGGCCGGCCGGCGGACGCCAATCGACCTGTTTCGACTGCGTCAAGATGGTCGGCCTTGGTCAGGGTGCACACCGCCTGGGCGCATTCGGTGGCGCCGTACAACTGGAAAAATATGTTGCCGAAGCGCTCTTGGGATTGCTTGAGCTTGACCGGGCTCATGGGGGCCGCACCGTAATACAGTGTTTGCAAGCTGGACAGATCGTAGTGCGACGCCTCGGGCAGCTCCAGCAGCCAACCCACCAGCGTCGGCACCATCAGCGCCGTGGTGATCCGCTCGGCTTCGACATTGCGGCACCAGGCCTTGAGGTCGGTGGCATTCTGGGTAACGGTGCAGCCACCACGGAACAGCGTGGGCAATAGCGACAGCCCCGAGCCATGGCTGATGGGTGCGATGTGCAGGTAGCGGGTGTGTTCGTTGAGGGCCTGGCTCTGCTCGCTGTCGGCATACATCGAATCCCGCGCTGCCAGCCAGTTATCGATGGTGTAGCGGGCACATTTGCTCTTGCCGGTGGTTCCACCGGTAAAGCGGTAGATCAGCGTGTCCCGATGGACATCGGATTCAACGTCAGGCTCATCCTCCGACATGCCTTCGAGCAATGCCCAGAAGTACAACGCGAAGCCGCAATCGGCCGGTGGCTCATCCATGCAGATCACCACCGCACCGCTGGCGCACAGCATTTCGCGGTACTGCAGCAACAGACCGGTCTCGATGAAAATGACCTTGGGGGCGATGAAATCGACCTGCCAACGGTGTTCTTCAAGTGAATCGCGAAAGTTGGTATGCGCAATCGCCACTTCGCCCTTGAAGGCCGTCCAGGCATGCAGCAGCGACAGGTTGTCGTTTTCCAGAATGCACAGCGCCGTGTCGCCACGCTGCAAATTCAGGCGCGTGCGCAGGGTGTTGGCGATCCGATTGGTCAGCCGATGCAGCTCGTCAAAGCGATAACGCCGATTGCGCTCGACGTTCACCAGCGCTTCCTGGCAGGCATAGCGTTGCGCGACCTGAGCCATGACTCGGGAAAAATTCATCTTCATTGCGGTCTCCATTTGTTGTTCTGGCTGTTGGAGATCGCATTTTAGGAAGGGGGGCGGCGTGCGACGCGCCCCCCATCGGGAGAGGGGCTGCTCCCGGGAGCCGGTGCTAGGGTGTAAGTAGTCGGCGCAAGCCACTATCAACCATCAAGGTTGGTACTTTGTTTGCAGTGAGTCGAGGGCATTGATGAAAACAGCAAAGAGACTTGCGCTGGGCTTGCTGGCTTCTTTGCCAGCCCTCGTGGCCCAAGCCGACAACGGCGGTATCAGCTTCTGGCTGCCAGGTCAGTTCGGCGCGCTGGCGGCGGTACCCACCGAGCCCGGCTTGAGCCTGCCGCTGATCTACTACCATGCCCACGCCAAGGATGACGCCAGCAAACCCGTTCCCCGAGGCGGACTGACCACGGTTGGCCTCGATGCGACGGCGGACATTCTGTTCGCCTTCCCGAGCTACACCTTCGCCGAGCCGTTGCTCGGCGCTCAAGTGGCCCTGGCGGTGGGCGCGGCAGTGGCGCGCTCCGAGGGCAGTGTCGATGTCACACTGACCGGTCCACGTGGCCGGCAGTTCTCTGGCAACACCGACGATACGTTGAAGGGTGGTAGCGATGTGTATGTGATGGGCACCCTGAAATGGAACCATGGCGTCCACAATTTCATCGCCTACAGCATGGGCGATATTCCGGTCGGCGCCTACGACCCCAATCGCCTGGTCAACATCGGCCTGGGTCATGCTGCGCTGGATGCGGGAGGCGGCTACACCTTTTTTGACAAGAAAAACGAGTTTTCCGCCGTGGCGGGCCTGACGTACAACTGGGAAAACACCGATATCGACTATCAGAACGGCATCGATGCCCACCTTGACCTGAGCGCCTCCCACTTCATCACCGAGCAGACTCACCTGGGCCTTGTCGGTTATGTCTACCATCAGGTCACCGGTGATAGCGGCAGCGGTGCAACCTTTGGCGATTTCAAGTCCAGGGTCAATGGCATCGGGCCTCAGGCTGGACACTTCTTCAAGGTCGGTAAAGACCTCTGGTACACCAACCTCAAGGGCTACTACGAATTTGACGCGCAGAACCGGGCAGAGGGCTGGAACACCTGGTTGACCCTGGTCATTCCGTTATCGGATTGAAGACCTGCGCGTGCGGCTTCTGGCCGCGCCCCGCCAAGTGTCTAGTGCCAACTGTCCCCCATCAGCTACCCCCCTCCGAAGGGGGAGGCGAGCGATATAAAACCAGCCTGTACCCTCGCAAGCCAACCCCGTGCATACGCACCTTGGGGTTGTCGAAGCCATTTGTCCGAGGATTTCTGAATGAACGTGAAAGCCATCAACAAGGCGGTGCCATGAGCGAGAAGGCCTACCGCCCCAGCCGCGACGATTTTCGCCGCTTCTACACCCTCGGCACGCGCTGGGGTGATCATGACTCCTACGGCCATGTGCAAAACGTCGTCTACTACTCGTTCTTCGATTCGGCAATCAGCCATTTTCTGGTGGAGCAGGGCACACTGGATATCGACAGCAGTCCGGTCATCGGCTTGATCGTCGAATCCAGCTGCACCTTCTTCTCGCCGATCACTTTTCCCGATCGAGTGACCGTTGGCCTGCGCATCGCCCATTTGGGCACCAGCAGTGCGCGTTACGAGCTCGGTGTCTTTCGCAATGACGAACCGATGATTTGCGCCCTCGGCTACGTGGTCTACGTCTATGTGGATCGTGCCACCAACAAGCCGGTCGCCATTCCCCCATTGGTTCGAGACGAGTTGCGCACCCTGACCGATTAAGGCGTTGCATACCGACGACCCTGTCTCGCGTGGGACGGGGTCGTACGGATTTACCCGGTAGGAGCCAGGATCAGCACCTGGTGTGCCACTCGCGGCGAATCAGGATTTGATCGAGGGTTCTACTGATCGCCGTGCAATTGCGCACCATCTCCATGCGCTCCCAGGTGGCATGCTCACCCTCTTTGACAAGTTGCCTGACCTGATGGACAGGCAACGGTGTCAGTAACCTCCAACGTTCATGGGCGAGGGGCAATCCCTACAGGGTCACTCGCACGGTTGCTCGACATCGGCAGCTGCGGGGATGGCTCGCTTGCGTGGTGGCGTTGCAGGAGACTCCTTGGCGGCCGCTTCCATCGGCTGCCGGCCCAGGGCCAGGTATTCCTCGGTGGATTTGTGCAGGCAGTCGATGTAGACGTCCATGTCAGGCAAGACGTCGCGATCGCTGCCCACCCCGAGAATGATCTGGTCGTAGAGGCTGGTGACGGCATGGCTGAGCGCCATGCCGTCGGCGATTGGCGGGACGAAATAGAGTGATTGCACCTCGGCGCCGGCGAAGTACTTGCGTGCCTTGCCCATGGGGCCCGGGAAGTTGGTGATCAGGGTGTTGCACAAATGGTATTTGCCGACATGTCGCCAGTGACTGCCCATCCAGCCCCCCAGCATGCGCATCGGCGCAGGTACCAGGTCGCCCATTGAAACGATCAGTTCATACACCACATCGCGGGCAAGCTCGGTCCCCGACTGCGTGCGCTCGAGGATCGACTGCAGCCGTTCGACAGGATCCTCGATATCCGTGCCTATGCCGATCAGCATGCCGGACACCAGGTTCCCGGTCCGCTGGGCTTGCTCGGAGAGAATCGCTACCGGACACATTGCGACCAGCGACTGCTCGGCGGGAAGAGCCTCGCGGCGTATCAGGTAGCGCCGCAGCCCCCCGGCGATAATGGCCAGGATGACGTCGTTGAGCGTGGCGCCCTTGGCGCAGCGGCGGACCTGCTTGATCTCGTCGAGCTTCCAGGACAATCCGCCAAAGGTCCGGTGCGGCGAGACCTGGGCGTTGAACACGGTGCTGGGAATGCTCTTCTGGGCGGGTCGGTTCTCTGCGCGCAGCCGGGTCAGCAAATTCAGTCCTGCCCTGGACGCGCTGTAGCTGGCGCGCAAGCTGCGCAGTGGCTGGGTCAACAAGCGGGGAACGGTTTTACCCCACATGTGCGCGCGGCTGGGCAGGCGATCGTTGTAAGGTTGCCGGTAAGGACGCTCATCGGGTTCAGGTTGATCACTCATCAGCAGATTGTTGATCTCGATGCCAGCCTTGCCATCGATGTAGGCGTGATGAAAACGCAGTAGCAGGGCGAAGCTGCCGGGTGCCACGCCTTCTACGTTGTTCAGCCCCTCGATGATGGTGAGCTCCCAGGGCGCGCGGCCCATGTCAAGGGTGCGCGACATCGACCGCGCCGCGAAAATGCACAGTTGCCGCCAGTCGCCAGGTTGTGGCAGGCCGACGTGGCGGATGTGGTACTCCAGGTCGAAACTTTTGTCCTCCACCCAGTAGGGATCGTCCAGCCAGAAGGGCGCGTGCTGCAGCCGTCGGCGAAACAATGAGGTACTACCCAGGCGATTGTTGATGTAGCGGATGATGTCCTTGTGCCGGACCAGCCCGTTGGGTGCGGTGCGTTGGTCGCAAATCCACAGGCTGCCCCCCACCATGGGTTGATGGGTGGCGTCGGAATAGAAGAACTGGGCGTCCAAGGGTGTCAGTTGTTTCAAGGCTTGTTCCCTCCAATAGCATGATGACCAAATCAACACGTTCGGTGAGCAGCCTGTTTATCTTGGCAACTGACCGCCTCACGCATTGCCGTCATGGTTGCGCGCGAGCCCATTGGCACACACCTCCCTAGTTGGCAGGGATCAACGTCTGCTGTGGGGGCGCTCATGGCACAAGTGAAGGTATATGAGTGAGGTTTAGACCGTACTCGGTGCCCCGCCTAGGCTCGGCATGCCGTAACGAAGGCATTGCTCCGTGGGTCGCCGCGCTGGGCCTGCGTTCGGCCATCGTGGTTTAACGGGGCGCCCAAATCTAACGCCAAAGCGAGGCGGCCTTATGGCCGACCTGATATCAAATGAACACGTTTCCCTGTAGGAGCGAGCATGCTCCGGGCGGCGTTCCGACGATGGACGTCAACGATTACGCGCCCTGTCTGGATGATCGCGTTGTCCGGACGTTTTTCGCGAGCATGCTCGCTCCTACAGGGAATCGCGGACAGCCCCCCAACACTAAACTGAAAAGGATTACGCTGAGATACGTCTGGGTTAGACGGCGATTTTTTCAGAGTGCAGATAAGGCGTGATATTGCGCATGGCACGGGAAACGTAGTTTTCCTTCTCGCCGACCGGTGCGACGTAGTAGAGCGCGCTTTGCGCGGCATCGATGCCTTCGAGCCTTGCGATAATCCAGGTGGCCAGGTATTGGGATGCCAGGCAGCCACCCGCGGTAGCGATGTTGCCATTGGCAAAAAAAGCCTGATTGAGGACGTCGCCCCCTGCTTCCTGAACCCAGGGTTTCGTCGTCAAATCGGTACAAGCGGGTACGTCTTTGAGCAACCCGAGTTTTGCCAGGATCAAAGTCCCGGAGCATTGCGCGCCCAATAGTTGTCGGCCAGGATCAAGCTCCAACTGCGCCATGAGCGCAGGATCGGCGACCACATCCCGGGTTTGCATGCCACTGCCAACGATGACAGCGTCAGCCTCGCTCGCTTCTCGCAGGGACACGTGGGATTCAATGACAACCCCGTTCATGGAGCGAACTTTGGCAGTGGGGCTGGCAATTGAGACACGCCAGCCTGGCTTCTTGATTCGATTCAAAATGCCCAGGGCAATCAGTGAGTCGAGTTCGTTGTAGCCTTCAAAGGTCAGGATTGCGATGTGCATGATGGCTTTTCCTTTGTAGATGGACCAGGAATGGGGCAGATCCATGCTATGGCTGAAAATCATGACATTTAAAAAATTGTAATGGATACATTCCCTTTCAATCGGAGAACAGCTCGAACATCAGCTGCCGCAACCACCGATTGGCCGGATCCTTGTTATATCGGGTATGCCAGAACAGGTTGATTTCGATGGTCGGTAGATCCACAGGTGGCGCTATGACCGTGAGCCCGAAGGGCTCTTCGCAACTGCTGGCGAACCGTTCGGGTACGGTCGCCAGCAAGTCCGTGCGCTGAAGTATCTGACCTATCGCGACGAAGTGAGGAACCTCCAACCGTACATTTCGTTCGATGCCAGCGCGCGCGAGGAAGTTATCAACGATGCCGTGCCCTGTGTTCGCCGCTACCACACGAACGTGGTGATAGCTGCAATAACGCTCAAGTGTCAACGGTTCCCGGGTGGCAGGATGGCCTTTGCGACACAGGCACACGTAGCGGTGGTGGAAGAGACGTTGCTGGAAAAAGCCCGCCTGAAGGTGGGGCAGCAACCCGACTGCAAGGTCGATCGCACCGTTTTGCAGTCCTTCGGCCAGGGTATCCGCGTTGTTGTTCAGTGTGCTGATGGAGCAACCTGGCGCGCGTTCAGCGAAGGCATCCATCAGCCGCGGCATGAAGTAGATTTCACCAATGTCCGTCATTGCCATGGTGAATCTGCGACTGCTGGTGAGCGGATCAAACGTATCCTGTCGACTCAGCGCATCGCGCAGCGTCTGGATGGCCAATGCTACCGGCTCGGCCAACTGACAAGCATAAGGCGTGGGTTCCATTCCCTGGTAAGTGCGCACGAAGAGTTCATCGTTCAAGGTCGTACGCAATCGCTTCAGCGCGTTGCTCACAGCGGGCTGGGTCAGTTCAAGATTATCCGCTGCCGTCGAGACCCTGCGGTCGATCAACAGTTGGTTGAACACCAACAGCAGGTTGAGATCCAGCTCTCGTAATTCCATAACGCCTCAAGCAGATGGGGTGCATATCAGGGCGACAGAGTTGCCCGCCGTCAGGTCTGCACCGCACTGAATGGTCGCTGCAAGAAATCCAGCCTATCAACTGCTCCACAGTCGCGTCCATCGCAAGGGCGCGAAGAGCCCTACGTGTCTGCGATCTTTATTCACGCTCGAAATAACAGGTATTTGGATCACTGCATTTATCACGCTGGATGCCTTGGCCATGATCGCGAATCCCGCAGGCCTCTGAACCTGCGGTTCAATAACAATGACAAAAAAGAGCGATGCCATGCGTACGATCGATGTATCGGCCCTGATTGACGGGGCTCGTTTCAATACCTTCCATGCGCGCGTACTGTTCTGGTGCGCACTGATCATCATCTTCGACGGCTACGACCTGGTCATCTATGGCGTGGTGTTGCCCTCGCTGATGGCCGAGTGGGGATTGAGTTCAATACAGGCGGGGGCGCTGGGCAGCTGTGCGCTGGTAGGCATGATGCTGGGGGCGCTGTTTTTCGGCTCACTGTCGGACCGCATCGGCAGACGTAAAACCATCATGATCTGCGTAACACTGTTCAGTGGTGTCACCGCGCTCAATGGCCTGGCGCAGAGCCCGGAAGCGTTTGCGTTATGCCGATTCATCGCCGGCCTGGGGATCGGTGGCGTAATGCCGAACGTGGTGGCACTGATGAACGAGTACGCGCCGAAAAAATCCCGCAGTACCTTGGTCGCCCTCATGTTCAGTGGCTATTCGCTAGGGGGCATGTTGTCCGCCGGCCTGGGCATGGCGTTTATTCCGCTCTGGGGATGGCAGGCAGTGTTCTATGTCGCCTTGATTCCGCTGTTGGCCTTGCCCTTTTTGATACGACAGCTACCCGAGTCGATGGAATTCCTGCTGCGTACCGGGCAGACGTCCAGGGCTCAAGTCTTGTTGATGCAGGCTGAACCCAGCTATGTGCCGAGCGCAGTCGATCAGTTGAACCGCATGGTCGCCAAAGGCACCAACGTGTCGATTACGCAGTTGTTCCGCGAGGGTCGCAAGCTGAGCACCTTCATGCTGTGGCTGGCGTTTTTCTGTTGCCTGCTGATGGTCTATGCATTGACCTCCTGGTTGCCAAAACTCATGAGTGCTGCCGGGTACGGCTTGAACTCGAGTCTGGCGTTTCTGGTGGCGCTGAACCTCGGTGCGATTATTGGAGCGGTAGCGGGTGGCTGGCTGGGTGATCGAGTCGGCATCGCCAAGGTTTTATTCGTCTTCTTCGGATGCGGGGCGTTGGCATTGAGCCTGCTGGCGCTTAAAGCGCCTTTGCCTGTGCTCTATCTACTGATCGCCATAGCGGGCGCATGCACCATCGGTACGCAAATCCTGGCCAACGCTTGTACCGTGCAGTATTACCCGCCGCAGATTCGCGCAACCGGACTCGGTTGGGCGATGGGCGTGGGGCGAACCGGCGCCATTATCGGCCCTCTACTGGGCGGAGTACTGCATGCCTCTTCACTGCCGCTGCAAGCGAGTTTCCTGATCTTTGCGCTACCGGGATTGATCGGTGCCATCGCGATCCTGGTCTTTGTGATGGAGAACGCCACGGGGCGCCAAGACACTCCGTCCAGGCAAACCGTTGCCCAGTAATATTCACATTGATGATGCCAAGTATTGAAGTGGCGGTATTTATCAATAGCACTCTGCGCACGATGATTGAGTGACTCCAATAACAATCAGCCTCACGGGTAACTTGCCATGCATTCATCTCAATCTGTCTTGCACATCGGTATTGTCGGCGGCGGCATCGCCGGCGTGGCGTTGGCTCTCGATCTGTGCCGCCATGCCCATCTCAGTGTCCAGTTGTTCGAAGCGGCCCCGGCCTTTGGTGAAGTAGGTGCCGGTGTCTCCTTCGGCGCCAACGCCGTGCGTGCCATCGCCGGCCTGGGCATTGCCGAACCTTATCAGCAGATCGCTGATCGCACGCTGGATCCCTGGCAGGACATCTGGTTCGAATGGCGTCGTGGCGGGGATGCCGGTTATCTGGGCGCGAGCCTGGCCGAAGGTGTCGGGCAGTCGTCAGTGCACCGCGCTGATTTTCTCGACGCCCTGGCCAGCCAGCTGCCAGAGGGGGTTGCCCGGTTTGGCAAACGGGCAGTGAGCGTGGAGCAGGAAACCGAACAAGCCCACGTGCTTTTTTCCGATGGCAGCGAGCACCGCTGTGATCTGCTGATTGCTGCTGACGGAATCAAGTCGTCGATTCGTGATCATGTGCTTCAAGGCCTCGGCCAGCCCCTTGCGGCACCGCGCTTTAGTGGCACTTGCGCCTACCGCGGGATGATCGACAGTCAACAGTTGCGCGCCGCTTACCGTGCTCGCGGGGTCGACGAGCACCTGGTCGACGTCCCGCAGATGTACCTCGGGCTCGACGCGCATATCCTCACGTTTCCGGTCAAACAAGGGCGGCTTATCAACGTGGTGGCGTTCACCTCCGATCGCAGTCGACCGGAGCCGTCCTGGCCAAGCGATTCCCCATGGGTTCGCAATGCCAGCCAGGCAGAAATGCTTGCCGCTTTCGACGGCTGGGGCGATGCGGCGCGGGTGCTGCTCGAGTGCATTGCGCAGCCGACGTTTTGGGCCCTGCACGAACTCGATGAGCTGGCGGGCTACGTACACGGGCGTGTGGGGCTGATTGGCGACGCGGCTCACGCCATGTTGCCGCACCAGGGCGCTGGCGCAGGGCAGGGGCTCGAAGATGCCTGGCTGTTGGCACGACTGCTGGCCGATCCACAGGTTTTGGTGAGCCGGCCGCAAGCTGTGCTTGAGGTTTATGACGCTATTCGTCGCCCCCGTGCCTGTCGTGTGCAACGCACGTCCTGGGAAGCGGGCGAGCTTTACGAACTGCGTGATCCGGCAGTAGCCGATAACGAGCAGATGTTGGGCAAAACCCTCGCCGAGCGTTTCGACTGGCTGTGGAATCACGATCTGCAATCGGACCTGCAACAGGCGCGTGAGCAATTGGGCTGGAAGGAGCTCGCTTAGTACTTACCTGGCCTGTGGCTACACTGGATTGAGATCGCCGATCTACAGCAGACGGCAAACCGCATCAATGACGCTCTGCGTGTTTTCCCTGTGGGGAACGTGTTGGCAATCGCTGATGACAAGCATCTCGATCTTCCCGCGGGCCAGGCTGGCGTAACGGTGGGGATGCAACGTCGAGCCGAACTCATCGTCTGCTCCATGGATGACCAGCATAGGGCACTGGATCGTCGGGAGACCCTTCTCGACGGTCCAGTCTGTGTAGGTGGGAGAAAGCCAGGTCTGTGTCCAGGCATTCAATACCCATTGAGCCTTTTCACCGTGGTATTTCTGCAAACGCTCGATCTGTCCTGGCTGTTGAAACTGTTCCTTGGCAATTCGGATACCGCACATTGTCCGCTCTTCAACAAAGGCTTGCGCAGACTCGGTCACCAGGGCCAGGCAATGCTCGGGAAACAATGCGGCGCAGTTTGTCGCCATGGCACCGCCGACGCTATGGCCGAAGGCGATAAAGCTTTCGATGCCCAGGCTTGAGCGCACGAATGGGAAGTAACGCTGTGCTTCCTCGCGAATGAAGTCATTGGACCAATCGCCGGGATGAGGGTCTGAACGACCAAATCCTAAGCGGTCGTAAGCCACGACTTGCCTGTTGGTTGCCTTAGCGAGCAGGGAAGGGAAGTCCCGCCATAGCTCCACGCATCCGAGAGAGTCATGGAACAAAATGATGGGGGCTGTAGGCTCGGCCAACCCGTGATTGCCCGGATACCAGCAGCGTGCGAACACCTGCCCATACGGTGTGTTAACCCAATGATCTTCATGGGTGATGGAAACCTGCATTGATGATCCTCATCTTGCACAACCATGCCAGCCAAGCAGCCGTCACTGGATTGATGTTCATGGACACTTTCATAGGCTGGATCGTGGCAAAGAACTTTGCGACGATCCAGCCTCATGGCTATCGCCTCGCTGAAAAAGTGAATTAACCCAGCATCTGCTCGCTGAGCAAAATTGCCGCGATGATGATCATGGCCATCCCGGAAAAACGGCTTACCAGGCGAGCCGCGGCTGGACGAGCCTTGAGCACAGCCTGTGAGGCGAATCCAACCAGCAGATAGATAACGCCACAACTGAGGGTGTGGATGAGACCCAACGCAATCATCTGCATCGGTACGGGCCAGGCAGCCGCCACGTCAGTGAATTGAGGCAGCAGTGCCAGGAACAGCAGGAACACTTTCGGATTCAGCCCGCTTACGCAAAGGCCCTTGAGCACCCAGCGTTTCCAGGAACTCGACGCCTGGATGCAATCAGCGTGCGGTGTAGCGGGGCGGGCAAGCATGTTAATACCCAACCACAGCAGGTAACCCGCCCCCGCAACGGTGAGCACCGATAAAGCAAAGGGGTGGTTGGTCACCAGCGTCCCGACACCAGCGGCCACAATCGCGGTGGCTATCAAATGGCCGCAGAGCAACCCGCCTACGGCAGGGATGACGACTCGCCCCCTCAGCCCGGCGGAAATCGCATAGGCCCAATCGGCACCCGGTGTGATGACGAACAGGATGGATACCGCCCAGAAGGCAACGAAAACACTCAAGGTCATGGCGTAAGCCACTTGTGCTGCTGATAAAAGGCGCTCTGCATCGTCGTGCTCCGGGAAGTTTGGGGGTAAGGAAGAATAATGAAATCCTGTTATAATTTACTTCCAAAGATTGTCGTGCAGATGCGTACGATTAGAAGGAATTTCTAAATGGACAGGATTGATCGAAAGATTCTTTCTGAGCTGCAAAAGGATGGTCGACTTTCAGTCACCGAACTCGCCGAGCGCGTGGGCCTGAGTCTTTCCCCTTGCCATCGTCGGGTTCGGGCACTGGAAGAGTCGGGGGTGTTGCTTGGCTATAGAGCGCAACTGGATCCTGGCGCATTGGGCCTGAATTTTTCCGCCATGGTATTTGCCACGTTGCGCGAGGGAGACAGGCGGGCTGTCGAGGCTTTCGAGACGGCACTCGTGGACATCCCGCAGGTGGTCGATGCCCAGAGGTTGTTTGGCGAACCGGACTACCTGCTTCACGTCATTACCCAAGACTTGCCGGCCTTTCAAAGGCTTTACGATGAGAGCCTTTCGACGTTGCCTAATGTTCAACGCCTGACCTCGACACTTGTGATGAAACGGGTCGTGCAGGATAGACCGCTGCCCCTATAGCTTGAGGCTGGCTTTCATTGCAATCAGCCAAGCGTCTGGCAAGTTTCGATCAAGAGTGATCGTAGCCACGCCTGACCCGCGTCACGGTGTGTCCGCTCATGCCAGGCCACCATTTTGCTGAAACCGGGTATATCGACCGGTGGCTCGAGCATTGTCAGGCCATCGCAGTGCAAGGCCAGCCGAAGAGGCACCACGGCAATCATGCGACGATCGACGAGCTCCAGCCAGACCTCCATCTTCGGATAGCGCTTTCGAAGCAGCGCCAGAATCGGGGCGATATGGAATCTACCCATGCGATGGCTGGTGCTGATCCTCAACGTTCCCCTGGGTTCGACCCGGTCACCCAGCGAGGTTTCTAGCATGCCGTTGACATTGTCCATAATGGTCTGGGCCCAGACCAGCATCACTTCGCCATCCGAGGTAATCGAGACTCGTCGGGTTGTTCGGTTGAACAGCTTGCACCTCAAGGTCACTTCCAATGCGGCGGTGCGTTTGCTGACATGGGCGGGGGAGATACCGAGTTCCATGCCTGCCGCGATGAAGCTGGCGCGTTTGGCGATCGCCGAGAAGAGGAGCAAGTTCCAGCTTATGCAACGAATTCCACATCTGGGCCTCATACAAAGATGAGTCCAGCCATTTGGTACTGGTACGGATGCAATGGCCGGTTGCAGTTTTACCCCGACAACAGGTAATGGCTTTTATGACGACTGCTGAGAAGAACCATGTGGCCTGGCTGGTCGAGCAATCCATGCTGCATGCAGCAAGGCAGCGGGCAAAGCTTTATTCGGGACAATGTCGTATGTGGCAGCATCCGTATGCGCATACCCGTCCCCGCGATGCGTCGGCCCTGGCTTCGGTTTGGTTCACCGCGTATCCGCCATCCATTGTTACTCGCGAAAATGGCACCGTGCTGGAAGCACTGGGCGACGAAAGCCTGTGGCATGCGCTCTCTAAAATCGGCATCCAGGGCATTCACAATGGCCCGCTTAAAATGTCAGGCGGCCTGATGGGGACTGAACATACGCCTACGATCGACGGTAATTTTGACCGCATCAGTTTCAATATTGACCCGCAACTGGGTACTGAAGCGCAGCTTCAGGCACTGTCCCGCATGGCCGCTGCGCACAATGCAGTCATCATTGATGATGTTATCCCGTCTCATACTGGAAAAGGCGCGGATTTTCGCTTGGCCGAGATGGCCTTTGAAGATTATCCCGGGCTCTACCATATGGTGGAAATCCGCGAAGAGGATTGGCCACTGCTGCCCGACATTGCACAAGGGCGCGACGCACAAAACCTCAGCCCTCAGCAAGTCGATGCTCTGCGAGACAAGCATTACATCGTTGGCCAACTGCAACGGGTTATTTTTTTTGAGCCTGGGGTCAAGGAAACCGACTGGAGCGCGACACCGATCGTTGTGGGTGTTGATGGCAAGCCAAGACGCTGGGTTTACCTGCATTATTTCAAGGAGGGACAACCATCGTTGAACTGGCTGGATCCGACTTTCGCCGCGCAGCAGATGATCATCGGAGACGCGCTGCACGCCATCGACGTCATGGGGGCGAAAATTTTGCGCCTCGACGCCAACGGATTCCTCGGTGTCGAGCGAAAACTCGATGGTACGGCCTGGTCAGAGAGCCATCCGTTATCGATCACCGGTAACCAGCTACTCGGTGGGGCGATCCGCAAAGCCGGTGGTTTCAGTTTTCAGGAGCTGAATCTGACCGTTGACGATATCGCCGCCATGTCCCACGGCGGCGCTGATCTCTCGTACGACTTCATCACCCGACCTGCCTACCAGCATGCGTTGCTGATGGGGGATACAGAATTCCTGCGATTGATGTTGCGCCAGATGCACGCCCTGGGCATCGATCCGGGGTCGCTGATCCATGCCTTGCAGAACCATGACGAACTGACCCTGGAACTGGTGCATTTCTGGACCCTGCATGCCCATGACACATTCCTGTACCAAGGCCAGACGTTCCCCGGGAACATTTTGCGCGAGCATATTCGCGAGCAAATGTACGAATGCCTGTCCGGAGAGCACGCTCCCTATAATCTGAAATTTGTCACCAACGGCGTGTCGTGCACCACCGCCAGCATTATCACTGCCGCGTTGGGGATTCGTGACCTCGATGCAATTACTCCCGCAGATCTCCAACAGATACGCCAGATTCATTTGTTATTGGTGATGTACAACGCGATGCAACCGGGGGTATTCGCGTTATCTGGCTGGGACCTCGTGGGCGCGCTGCCATTGCCTGCAGAACAGGTCGCGCATTTGATGAACGATGGCGATACACGCTGGATCCATCGTGGTGCCTACGATCTGGCTGACCTGAATCCGGAGGCGCCGCTATCGGCCGGCCTGATGCCGCGTCCGACAACCTTGTACGGCAGCCTGCCCACTCAATTGAAAGACCCGAATTCGTTTGCCTCGCAACTGAAGAAAATTCTTGCGGCTCGCCGCGCCTACGATATTGCTGCCAGTCGGCAGATTCTGGTTCCGGACGTCCAGCACCCTGGGCTGCTGATCATGGTTCACGAATTGCCGGCGGGCAAAGGTACGCAAATCACCGCGCTGAACTTCGGCTCGACACCGATCACCGAATCCCTGCACCTGCCCAATATCGCTCCGGGGCCTGTGGTCGATATCATCAATGAGCGGGTTGAGGGCGATCTGACACCCGAGGGTGAATTCACCATCACGCTGGATGCTTATGAAGGATTGGCGCTACGCGTGGTCAGCAACTCGCCGATGATCCAATAGCCGGATTAGTTGTGATCTGCACTGAAACACAACAGGAGCGGTGTGCCCGCTCCTGCGTTGTGTCGGCTGCGAGCCTTGCCGTGGCGGATGTTATCAAACGTTTTTTGTTTTAGAGAGATCGGTACTGGTTGTCGATGGCTGTTTTACACCGACAGCTTTTTTGGGTGCTCTCATCAGCAGCGGACCAAACGTCGCAAGCAGACCCAGCATGATCAATGGGAAGAACATCAGCGAGCCCAGGCCGAAATGACTGACAATCACGGTGATAGCAGCAGGCCCCACGAGCATCCCGGAAAAGCCGATGCAGTTGACGATGCCAATGTTGCGCCCTGCGTGCTTCGAATCCCTGCGCCCTGCGGCGGAAATCATCAACGGGGCAATGCAGGAAAGGCCCAGGCCAAACAGTGCGAAACCGAGAATGCCGGTAACGGCCGTGCCGCCGACGATGGTAAGGGTCATACCCAGTACACACACCGTACCGCATCCGAAAACGACTTGAGCGTTACCAAAGGCGGCCGCCAGCCGGTCGCCGAACAAACGCCCGACAAAGGCCGCGCCAACGAAAATGGACACTGCCATGCCCGCGGTCGACGTGGTTGCCGAGAACTCGCGACGGATATATTCCTGACCCCAGTCGGCGATCGCATTCTCTCCCATCATGCTGCCCAGCAGCAGGACGCCAAGTGCAATCATCACCAGAAGCGTTTTTGCCGATGGCCCGTTATCGATGTCATCAGGCGACCGGGCGCCTGTTTGCCAATCGCCAGATGACGCCAGGGGAACGTCATGCTTGCCCAGCAGCCACCGGCTGAAGACACAGCCGACAATCAGCATCGCAATGCCCAACACGGTAAAAGGCACTTGCACGCTGTCGGTGTAAAAACCGGTCAACCAACTGCACGCCATCCCCAGTAGAAAACCGCCAAGCGAATAGAACGCGTGGAAACCGGACATGATCGAACGTTGGTAAAACCGTTCAACTTGAACGCCATGGGCATTCAGGGCGGTATCCAGGGCCCCGCGCAACAGTCCCAGCACAACGCCGAAACACATTGCAAACCAGAAACCGCTGATGAAACCCAGCGGGATAATGGAAAGCGGATAGGCGACTGCGCACACAGTGATGACCGGTTTTGCACCAAAGGTGTCCAGCAGGCGGCCCACCAACAGTGCACCGGCAGCGGAACCGACCCCGATCCCGAGCGCGATCAAACCGAAATTCGCATCCCCCAGTTCGCCGGTAAAACCCAGTTGTGCCCTGAAGACACTTACCCCGGTCGACCAGATGTACATCATTGCACCGATCATCATGAAGCCGAGGAAGGTCGCGATACGCGCCTTGCGGATGCGAGTGGGGATCGGTGTTCTTTGAAGGTTTTTCATCACGCTGCAGGGTCCCTTTTGTTTTTGTCGGGTGTTTATGCAAGTCGTTAGGTGGTGCGTTGAGGGTTATACGTATAACTCAATAAAAATAGCATCTGCAACAGATCAACTGTCAACCTTTTTAAGAATTACCGACAAACAGCTTAGGCTTAGAATGAATGTTTGCCTGGCACGGCGAATCTACCCCGTACAGAACCATTGGCCTGAACGATTATTTTAGGTTATACGTATAACTTTAATGGACTGAGCACTGAGGTTTTCGTGACGTCTCAAGAACGGGTACTGCCGTGCGCCACCCCCCATATGACGGCCTATCGGCTGACGTTTCTTATATCAGGCCTGTGCATGGGGGCCTGGGCCCCCCTGGTTCCTTATGCGCGCAGTCGCGCCGGGGTCGACGACGGTGCGTTAGGTGTGCTCCTGCTATGCCTCGGCCTGGGCTCCCTGGTGATGATGCCGCTTGCCGGCATTCTGAACGCCAGGAAAGGCTGCCGCTTCACGATGCACGTCGGCATCGCGCTGGTGTCGCTGACATTGCCCCTGCTGGCGACGACGCATTCGTTTGCCGGCCTGATGTTCGCCCTGACCGTTTTCGGTGCCGGGTGCGGCTCAGTCGACGTCACGATGAACGTACAAGGGGTGATGGTAGAGCGCGCCACTGGCCGATCATTGATGTCAGGCTTTCATGGGTTGTTCAGCCTGGGAACGATTGTCAGTGCGGCCGGTATGACCGCGTTGCTGTGGCTCGGCGCCACGCCATTGCTGGCCAGCAGCGCCGTGATGGTGGCACTGCTGGCATTTGTACTGACATACGGTCATCAGATGCTGGGGCGAAGTGGCGATGAAGGCAGCCCGATATTTGTCAGGCCGACTCCTAAAGTCTTGTGGCTCGGTGTGCTCTGCCTGTTCGCGTTTCTCGCTGAAGGCGCGATTCTCGACTGGAGCGCAGTGTTTCTCGCACAGGTTCGGGGCGTGGAGCATTCGATCGCCGGCCTTGGCTATGCGGCGTTTGCCGTAATGATGGCTTTGGGACGATTGAGTGGCGACCGGATTCTGCTGAAACTGGGTTCGCGCGCGGTGCTCATCGGTGGCGGCCTGATTGTCATGCTGGGCTTCACGATAGTGGTACTGGTGACGGACTGGCTCATGAACCTGGCGGGGTTCGCCGTTATCGGCATTGGATTGGCGAACATTGCCCCGGTCTACCTATCGCTGGCGGGTGCTCAACAGACGATGCCGGGGGAGTTGGCGATTGCCGCGGCAACCAGTCTCGGTTACCTCGGGATCTTGATGGGCCCGGCCGTCATCGGGCTCTTCGCCCATGCGACGAGCCTGTCCTTGGCGTTACTGGCAGTCGCCTCATTGATGATCGCGGTCATTGCCAGTGCCACTCGACTGGTTCCGAAGGGTTCTCGTCAACGGTTACACTGAGTGCATGTTTTTTTCACGGACCTCGTATGAGGTTTCAAAAGATCGGGAAGCAAGCGATGGCATCCGTTTCAATGAAAGATGTAGCCCTGGCGGCGGGGGTGTCTCAGCCCGCGGTGTCCTACGCCTACAATCGCCCCTCCAAACTGTCGCAAGCCCAGCGCGAGCATATCCTGGAGGTGGCCGCCTCGCTGGGCTACCCGGGTCCGAACGTTCTAGGGCGAAGCCTGCGCTCGGGCAAGATCGGTGCGATCGGGCTGATGATGATGGACAAATTGTCCCTGGCATTCGCCGATCCCTGCACCATTGCCTTGTTGCGCGGGATCAGCGAAGTCGGTGAGCTGGAAAACGTCGCGCTGACGTTGTTCCCGCTCAACAACAATCGACTGGTCGGGCGTGCCCAGGCCGCGAATCACGGCAGCCTTGCACTGCGCGGGCTGGTTGACGGGCTGATTATCTCGACCTTGCCGGATGATCACCCGGCGGTATTGGCGGTGGTTAAACAGAACATTCCATTTGTCGTCATCGATTCGCCCCTGGTTGAAGACGCTTTTTTTGTCGGTATCGATGATCGGGGCGCCGCCCGTACCCAGATTCAACATCTGCTGGACCTGGGGCACCGCAAGATCGGCATCATCATTGACCGGCTCAATCCCGACGGTTATCGCGGTCCGATCGATCAACAGCGCTTCAAAAGCGCCAGTGAGCGCATTGTCAGGGAGCGCCTCACCGGTTACGTGGAGGCCGCGAATGAGGCAGGCCTGGCATTCGAGGACCTGAGCATTATCGAAGCCGGCGGGCTGGATTCGACGTCAGGGCAGGCAGCTGCGTTTACGCTGCTGACGTCCAGCGATGTCACGGCAGTCGTTGCCTGTTCGGATGTCATGGCGATCGCTTGCATGAAAACGGCCCACGCGCTCAATCGCAACGTCCCGCAAGCGCTATCGGTGATTGGCTTTGACGATATTCCCGAGGCGGTGCAGCTCGGTTTGACCACCATTGGCCAGCCAATGGTAGAGAAGGGCGTATACGCAGCACGGCTTCTGACCGAGCAACTGAATGCGCCGGCTGGCACCCGGCTCGAACCCGAGCAGAAAATTTTCGCCACGAAATTGATTGTGCGAACCTCGACGCTCAGGGTGCAGCCATCAGACGCTTAAGTACAGGCAGGGCTGCGGCGTAAGGTTTTTACGCCGCAGCTTTGTTTCTGGTTGTTCTACCGCTCAACTCGCCTGGCGTTTGAAATTGTCCGCAACCCGCAGGGCATTGGCGGCGATCGTAAGCGCCGGATTGACCGCCGCCGAAGACGGGAAGAAAGAGCTGTCGACGACCCAGACGTTATCCAGGTCGTGCAACTTGCAGTTCACATCCAGCACGCTGGACGCAGGGTCCGTGCCCATGACGGCAGTGCCACACTGGTGCGAGTTGGTGGCAATGCCCATCCGCGCTTTCAGGATCACTGGATAGCCTGCCTCACGCATGACCTTACTGGTCTTGCTCACCAAACCTTCATGAGCCTTCAGGTTGTTCGGCGTCCAGTGGACTTTGATCGCGCCACGCGCCTTGTCATACGTGACCCGATTTTCCTGCGTCGGCAAATCTTCCGAGGTCAGGTACAAGTCGACGCTGTGGTCGGTGATGTATCGCGACGCAAACTTTGGCAGCCACGGGCGCATTGAGGTGATCATCGGCTCGCGGATTTTTCCAAGCATCTGCACGTTGCCCAGAGGAAACGAATTCCGGGGGCTGGCGCTGTACCAATCGTTGATGGCCAGGGTTTTCTGGAAGATCACTTTGTTCTTGCGCCGCGGATCCACTGCCAACATGAACGTACTGTTGTGAACCATGTAGTTGCGACCCAATTGCCCCGAACTGTTGCCTAGACCTTCTGGGTGTTGAGCGTTCGCTGACTTGAACAGCAGGGCCGCGCTATTCACCGCGCCACAGGCCAGAACGAATCGTTTGGCCCGCAGAGTCACCTCTCGGCCATCGAAGAGGCCATGGGCCTGGGTGACCGTGCGGCCGTCGCTGCCGGTTTTCAGTTGTTTGATGAGGGTGCGCGTCATCAGCCTGATGGAACCGCTGCGCAACGCCGGTCTCAATGCCGATACTTCCGCATCAGCCTTTGCATCAACGAGACAAGGATAGCCATCGCACGTTGAGCACAACACACAGCCGCCGCCGTCGCCATAATCCACTGCCGCAGGCATCACGAAGGGCTTGAGCCCGGAACGTTGCATGCTTTGCTCAAGCGGCATCAGTGCCGGGTCATGTTTGAGCGCAGGTTGCGGAAAAGGGCCAGAGCGCCAAGGCTCACTCGGATCAATACCCGCCTGGCCATGAACCCTGTAGAGCTTTTCAGCTTCGGCATACCAGGGTTCCAGTTCTGCGTAGCTGATCGGCCAGGCAGGGGAGATGCCCTCGGCATGCTGGATTTCGCCGAAGTCCTCTTCGCGAAACCGCGGGAGCATCGCGCCATAGAACTTGGTGTTGCCGCCGACGTAATAAAACACGCCGGGGGAAAACGCTTGATTGGATTGATCCAGCCACTGCTCGGCGTTTCGGTAGCGGCCTTCGGCGAACACCGATTCGGCGCTCCAGTTGTGTATCTCACGGGGCAGGAAATCACCGCGTTCGACAATGATTATGTCCAGCCCACTATCACGCAGCGCATGGGCAAAGGTCGACCCGCCCATGCCCGAGCCGATAATCACGACATCACAGTTGATATTGCCATCTGCATCAGGTGTCACCACGTCGAGGGCGCGCGGTTCGCGCGGCGCCCCCGATTGTGGATTCAGCTCTGCATGATGCGAAATCAATGCATCACTCATTTGAGCCGCTCCAGTGCTTATAGGTGTTGTTCGGAGTTCCGGATTTCCCAGTACTCGTCCTGACGTTCGTCAGTGATGTACTCAGGAATCGGGAAGTCCCACCAGCCCGGTACCCAGGGGCCTGCGGCGTCGCGATCGGTCGGGATTTCAATGAGCACCGGAGCGTTCAGGTCCAGGGCTTCCTGCAAGATCGGCTCGAGATCTTCCGGGCGCTCCACGCGATAGGACTTCAGGCCGAAGGCTTCGCCGACCGCTTTGAAATCCGGGCTGTAAGGTGTGCCGTCCGGATGGTTGAACTCGGTGCCGATGTGGCGACTGGTTTGCTTGCGCTGGCCGCCGCGAATCGACATGTACCCGGCGTTGTTCTGGATCATGAACACGACAGGAATGTTGTTGGTCACGCAAATCGCAATTTCCTGAGAGGTCATCAGGAAGTCACCATCGCCCAGGATGCACACCACGGGTTGGTTCGGTGCGGCCAACTTGGCACCGATCGCGGCAGGCACAGCCCAGCCCATGGACGAGAATCCACCCGATGTCAGGTGCGTGCGGGGCGTGTAGACCGGGAAGGTTTGCTTGACCGCACCCTGGGTGTTGCCGGACCCGACCACCACGATGGTGTCACGCGGGAATACCTTGCGCAGCGCACCCAGCGGCCGTTGAGACGTAAACGGGAAGCGATCGGAGTCACGGCGACCGGCCAGCTTGGTTTCCCATTCATCTTGATAGCCGCGCAAGTCGCTCATGTACTCTTCGCGATCGACAGCCTGGCCTTTCAAGCCTTCCACGATATGCGCCAGCGCGTATTTCGCATCGGCACAAATGCCCACTGTGACCGGATAGTTTTTGCCGATTTCGTGCGGGTCGATGTCGATGTGGATCAGTTTCGACGGCGGAATGGCAAAGGTCACGCCCTTGGCATAACTGGACGACGACCAGTCCGTGAAGCGACAACCCACGGCGATGATCACATCGGCAGTGGAGGCAACTTTGTTGCCGCACATCGTACCGGTCTGCCCGACGCTGCCAGCGAACAGTGGGTGGTCTTCCGGGAAGCCGCTTTTGCCGTTCCAGGTGGTTACCACAGGAATTTTCCAGGCCTCGGCCAGGGCGAGCACTTCAGCGCTGGCCTCGCCGGTGATAACCCCGCCACCGATGACCAGCACCGGGCGCTTGCAAGCCTTCAGTTCCTCGACGGCACGAGCGGTAGCCGCCGGGTCCGGGAAGCACTTGCCGATAGGCGTACGCTCTTCCAGAGCGTGCAGGGTCACTTCAGCCGCTTCAGCCTGAACGTCCATCGGGATTTCCAGATGGACCGGGCCTGGACGGCCAGTAACCATCGAGCTCCAGGCCCGATGCATCATGAACGGCAACTCTTCAACGCGCGTCGCGACCCAGTGACGCTTGGTGACTGCTTCGGCGATTTTCGGGAAGTCGTTGTCGGTATAGCGCTCCAGTTCCTGCAGCAAACCGTGGCCGCGCATGTGGGTGGGCGGCCCGCCAGTGATCAACATCAGACTGGTGGAGTCAGTGAAGGCGGTGGCCATGCCGATCACGGTGTTGGCGGCACCTGCACCGATGGAGGTGACCGCAGCCATGGGCTTGCCGGCTACCCGGTAGTAACCATCTGCCAGGTGGACCGCGCTCTGTTCATGGAAGACCTGGATGAATTTGAGTTTCGAGTCTTCTTCGAGGAAGGCGTCTGTGAGTGTCCAGATACCGTGGCCAGGAATGCCGGCGACATACTCGACGCCGTAGTTTTTCAGGGTTTGCGCCACGATCTGGCTGCCGGTCAATTTGCTCATGACAGGACTCCTTGGGTTGATGAAAACGGGGTGGAGGCGGAGGGTTTCTCGGTGACTTGTGCGCGCCCGCGCGTTGCCCAGTTCAGGCCTTGCCTGGTCAGGCGACGGATGTTCGGGTCGGCCAGGTTGCTGGTGTCGTGCCCGATCGAGTGATAGAACACCCGGCCCTGGCCCCACTGGCGAACCCAGGCAACCGGGCTGCGGTGGCCCTTGATCCATGGAAATGGATTGCCATCGAAGGTGGTTTCGGCGAGCACATGAATGTTCGGGTCGACCTGCATGTAGTACTGCTCGGACCTGACCTCGAAATCCTCGACGCCTTGAGTGACCTCATGCGTGCGATCGATGACGTTGACCTGGTACGGATGGGGAAAGCCTTCGCCCATCGGATGCTCGAGAAACGATCCGCCCAGCACCCAGTGGTACTTGAGGCTTGCGCGAAAGGCCGCACCCGCACCGTGCCAACCCACCAGGCCAGTGCCGCTTTCGATCGCTTCGAGCAGGCGTTTTTCCTGGGAGGCGGTCAGCGTTTCCGTGGTGACGGCATTGTTCCAGCCGATCACGATCAGGTCGTAGCCGGTCAAGTCCCTGTCGAGCGTGAAGATGTCGGTCGACTCTTCGACTTCGAAATCCAGTTCCTGGAAAACGGTCCGGGCCCATGCAGCAATTTCATAGGGGTAATGGCCGGGCCAGCCACCGAATAAATACAAGACTCGACTCACGGTTGGTCACCTCTTCATGTGGGCGTGATTATTAGGTTATACGTATAACCGCCTATTTAAATTATCACTCCGAATCGCTAAGTCAATGGCGACTTGATTAATTTCCTGAAAGGGTCTTGGAAAGTGCTGACATAGGCGGTTTGAGCCTATATAAATAAAGGGCTGTAGATAACTCGTCATGCGCTTGTGATGCAGCCTGTCGGGTTTTGATACGAAAAAGTTATACGTATAACGCTTCCGACGGATTCGAGTGCTTCAGCAGTGCGTCTGTGCTGCGTCAGATTGCGTCATCAATGAAGGCGCTGCGAAATTGCCGGGGAGAGCGGGCTAAGAAAAGATGGTCGCCAAGCTGAGGGCATGTCGCGTGCCCTCAAGAACCACCTGGAGCCTATTGATGATTCGTTATCTGAAAACAAGCAAGCCTGTCGAAGCTCAAGCCGAGATTGCTTCTCAAGTCCGCGATACGGTTGCGCAAATCATCGCCGACGTCGCCAACAACGGAGACGCTGCCGTTCGTGAATACTCAAGGAAGTTTGATCAGTGGGCACCCGCGTCCTTCCGCCTGACCGACGAAGAAATCGCGGCCTGTGTCGCCAGCCTTTCCGAACAGGAAATCGGCGATATCAAATTCGCCCAGGCGCAAGTACGTCGTTTTGCCGAAGTGCAAAAAGCATCCATGCACGATGTTGAGGTCGAGACGCTGCCGGGCGTGATCCTGGGGCACCGCAATATTCCAGTGAACTCGGTGGGTTGCTACATTCCCGGCGGCAAATACCCGCTGCTGGCATCGGCGCATATGAGCGTGCTGACCGCCAAGGTGGCGGGGGTGAAACGCGTGGTCGCAGCGGCTCCGCCCTTTGATGGCAAGCCTCATCCGGCCATCGTGACCGCGATGTACCTGGCCGGTGCCGATGAAATTTACTGTGTCGGCGGGGTCCAGGCGATTGCCGCTTTTGCGTTGGGTACTGAAGCATTCAAGCCGGTCGACATGATCGTCGGGCCAGGCAATGCCTATGTCGCGGAAGCCAAGCGCCAACTGTTTGGCAAAATCGGGATCGACTTGATCGCCGGCCCGACTGAAACCCTGGTGATTGCCGATGACAGCTCGGATGTCGAAATCATTGCTGCCGACTTGCTTGGCCAGGCTGAGCATGGCGTCAACTCACCAGCCGTATTCCTGACCAATAGCCCTACACTTGCAGAAACCCTGCCGGCAGAAATCGAGCGCCAGTTGACCATCCTGTCGACCGCGCCGGTGGCGTCAGTCGCCTGGCGTGATTATGGCGAAATCATCCTGTGCGACACCCTTGACGAACTGGTCCAGGAAGCCGACCGGATTGCCTCCGAACACGTACAGGTCATGACCCGCGACCCGCTCTATTTCCTCGAACACATGACCAACTACGGAGCACTGTTTCTTGGTCAGCGGACCAACGTCTCCTACGGTGACAAGGTGATCGGCACCAACCACACCCTGCCCACCACCGGGACCGCGCGCTACACCGGCGGCCTGTGGGTCGGCAAGTTCATCAAGACCTGCACTTATCAACGTGTCCTCACGGATGAGGCCAGCGTGCTGGTTGGCGAATACTGCTCGCGCTTGTGCGGCATGGAAGGGTTCGCCGGGCACAAGGAGCAGGCGGACATCCGCATTCGTCGCTACAAACAGTCCGCTTGAGGGCTGCGGGTCTTCACCGCACCTGGTAAGCGGATAGCGAGAAAACTGGTCGTTTCTCGGTGCTGCTGGTCACTCTCACCGTCTTTCCAAGTGCTTTCAGGCTCCCCAATCGGGGAGCTTTTTTTAACCATCGCTCCTACAAGGCACGCTGAATGTGATCAGCCGCTTTCTCACCGATCATGATCGCCAGCGCGTTGGTATTACTGGAGCACAAAGTCGGGGCAATGGAATTGTCGGCGACTCGCAGGCCTTCGATGCCTTGTACCCGCAGCTCATTGTCCACCACCGCCATCTCGTCCGTGCCCATTTTACAGGTGCCTACCGGGTGCAGCGCAGCATGCGCCTGCCGACGCACGAAATTCATATAGTCATTACGGGTGCGCAATGGTTCGGCGGGGACGTGTTCGCGCAGAATATGACCGGCCATCGCACTCTGGGACATGATGTGTCGTCCGAATTCGGTCGCCTCGATCATGCATTCGACATCGAAGGGGTCGGCCAGGTAGTTGGGTTCAATCGACGGAAAGTCCATCGGGTCTGCGCTGCGAAGTTGCACTGCACCGGCCGAGCGCGGGCGGGTCTGGCACACGTTCAGGGTGCAACCGTTGCCACCGGGAACGGAACCCACGCCAGCCTCTACACCGGCACCCGCCATGAAGCAGTACTGCGCGTCCGCACGGTTCTCGGCGACAGATGTACGCCAGAACGCGCCACCTTCGACCACGTTGGAAGTCACCGGCCCTTCTCGAAACAACGCGTATTGCAACCCGGCTGCGAGTTTCCAGTGCGGCTTCTTGTACTTGTCGTAGCTCAATGGGCGGCGCAGTTCGTTGATCAGTGATACTTCGATGTGATCCTGCAGGTTTTGTCCGACGCCAGGCAGGTCATGTACTACCTCGACGCCTTTGTCCCGCAAGTGACTGGCTGGGCCAATGCCTGACAGCATCAACAGTTTCGGGGTATTGATCGCCCCGGCACTGACAATGACTTCGCGCTCGGCCCTGAGTACTCGACGCTGATTGTTTTCAAGGTATTCAACGCCCGTTGCGCGGCCATTTTCGACCAGGATGCGCAAGACTCGGCAGTTGGTTTTGACCGTCAGATTGGGTCTCTTTCGCGCAGGCTTCAAGTAGGCGACCGACGTGCTCGATCGCAGACCGTTCCTGGCGTTGATTTGATAGAGCCCGCAACCGTCCTGCATCCCCGAGTTGAAGTCTGCGTTATAGGCCAGCCCGGCTTGTTGGCAGGCTTGTAGCCAGAGCTTGGTCAGAGGGTGGGTAAAACGCTGATCACTGACGCCGACCGGACCATCAGTGCCGTGCGCATCATTGCTGAATCGATCGTTGGTTTCGCATTTCTTGAAGAAGGGCAGGACGTCGTTGTAGGCCCAGCCCTGAGCACCACCCGCTGCCCAGCTGTCGTAATCGGCCGGTTGCCCGCGCAAGTAGACCATGGCGTTGACCGAACTGCCGCCGCCAAGAACCCGCGCCTGGACCATGGTCGGATTGGCGGGGCCGATATAGTCCGCGGGTGGCTCCCAGGGATAGCGTTCGACCAGGTTGCCCTGGCTGGTCTTGTAGAAACCGACCGGAAGATGAATGAACGGGTGAATGTCCTTTGGCCCCTCTTCGAGGAGAACGACTGAAACCTGTGTATTTTCGCTGAGACGTGCCGCAATGACGCACCCGGCTGACCCGCCCCCGACCACGATATAGTCGACCATTGTTGTGTTCCGCCCTGATCAAAAAAAACGCCGGATCATGCTCTTTGGGAAGAGCTGATGATCCAGCGTTGAAGTTGCTGACATACCCCATGCTGAAGTCAGCAGGGGGGCTGGTTCACTGCATTGCCATTCAGGCCGGTATCACCACAAAGCTGTCTGGTTTACAGGTGAGCGCCACATCCGATCCAGGTGGTAGCGCGTGGCTGCCGGGGGTGGGCAACTGCTGGCATTTAAGATCGATGGTTCCGCCAGCCACAGCTACTCGATAAATAACCCGATTACCGATGAACGAAGTGTCTTTCACTTTGCCGACAAAGGCCCCGTCGGCCATCGCAGCGCCTTGAGCGGGCTGCAGACCGATGGTTTCCGGACGGATCGACACGTTGACGGGGCCGGCACCCAGGCTGTTCTTGGCCGTATGCGCGTATCGACCAAACGGCAGATCAACATAACCGTTGCTGGTATCGCCAAGCCCGTACGTGCCATTGACGATGTTGGTATCGCCAAAAAACTTCGCGGCGAACAACGTACGCGGCGACCAATACATCTCCTGCGGCCCACCGATCTGCTCGATGCCACCCTTGTTCAGCAATACCACCCGGTCGGACAGGATCATCGCTTCGTCCTGGTCATGGGTGACATACACGAACGTTGTCGATGTCTCTTCGTGGATCCGTTTGATTTCATTGAGCATGTGGTGGCGAATCTTCAGGTCCAGCGCAGCCAGTGGCTCATCGAGCAGCAGCACGGCGGGGCGATTCACCAACGCCCGGGCCAGTGCGACGCGTTGCGCCTGCCCGCCACTGAGCTCGGAAATCCAGCGATTCTTGAAGCTTTCCAGCTGCACCAGTTCCAGTGCCTTGGTCACTTCACGCTTGATTTCATCCTTCGGTTTCTTCTTCAGGCGCAGCCCGAAAGCAACGTTGTCGAAGACGTCCAGGTGAGGGAACAGGGCGTATTTCTGAAACACCATGTTGACCGGACGGTGCTCAGGCGCCAGGGACGTTGAGTCCTTGCCATCGATCACGACCTTGCCGGTGGTGGGTTCTTCGAAGCCGGCGATGATGCGCATCAGCGTGGTTTTGCCACAACCACTAGGGCCCAGCAATGTCAGGATTTCGTTGCGCTTTACGGTCAGGTCGACTTTGCCCAGGGCGGTCAGGTTGCCGTAGCTCTTGGATATTCCGGTCAGTTCAATACTGTTGGTCATGGTGATTACTCCGCAGTTTCTGCGCGTTCAAGTTCGAGGCGGCGACGGCGCAGGGTCATGACCAGGCCGGCGATGACAATGATGGCAATGGTCACGACCAGCATGAATACCGAGGCGGCATTGATGGTTGGGCTGACGGCGCGGCGCATCATCGAAAGAATCATGAGGGGCAGCGTTGTGTCGCTGCCGGTGACGAATACGGTGATCAGGAACTCGTCCATCGAAAGTGCGACCGCCAGGATCGCGGCACCGGCAATCGTCGGCCCGATGATTGGCAGCGTCACCAACCAGAATGCCTTGAGCGGCGATGCGCCCAGGTCACGAGCCGCTTCTTCGAATGACAGATCGAAGTACTCCAGGCGTGAACGCACGGACTCGACGAAAAACGGAAAAGTGAACAGCGTATGGCCAATGATCACGGTGAGCAGCGAGCGTGGCAGGCCGATCAACGAGAAGAAAATCACCAGCGCGATTCCCAGGAATAAACCGGGCAAGGCGATCGGGGCGAAGTTCATGAAGGCAAAGGCGGATTTGACTCGACCTTTCATGCGCATGAGCGCCAGTGCCGAGAACGTGCCGAGCAAGGTGGTGAGTATTGCCGAGCCCGCGGCGACGATTGCACTGTTGGTCAGCGCCGTCATGAAGTCCGAGCTGCTGAACAGCGCCTCGTACCATTGAGTGGAAAACCCCTCGAACGGGAACGACAACGAAGCTGACGAATGAAAGCTGAACAGCGCGATGATCGCGATGGGTGCGTAAAGGAACAACATGTAAACGTAAGTGAATAGCCTGATCATGGCGAGTTACCTTTTTTATGGGCGGCAATCAGTCGTGGTAACGCTTGCCGGGTGCCAGGTTTGCAGCCCGCAACACACCCAGAAGCAGCCCGTAGACCAGCATGAATACCAGCAGCAACAGGTAGGCCATCGCTGCCCCCAGCGGCCAATTACCCACCGAGCGGAACTGGTTGGCGATCACCAGACCGGTCGTCATGGCATCTCTGCCCCCGAGCATTTGGGGCGTGACGTAGTCACTGGCGGCGAGGACGAAGGTGAACATGAACGAACTGACAATGCTTTTGTGCGCCATCGGCATGATCACTCGCCATAGGATCGTGGATCCGCTGGCGCCCAGATCTGCGGCGGCTTCCAGATAGTCCTTCTTGATATCGCGCAGGCCAGACACCAGCAGCAGCAGGGTGAACGGCAGCATGATGTGCACAAGGGTCAACACCACCGAGAACTTGCTGAATACCAGCCAGTCCAGGGGTTGATCGATCAAACCGAGGTGCAGCAGCGTGGAGTTGATGACGCCGTTGGTGCCCAAAATCGAGCGCCAGGCATAGACCCGCACCAGATAGCTGGAGAACCACGAAATCAAGGCCAGGTAGAGGACGGCGTTGGAGCGCGTTCGATAGACAATGTAATAGGCGACAGGCGCGCTGATGACCGTCGAGAGCATGGCGGTCCAGAAGCCGTTTTGCAGCGCGATCCATAACGAGTCATAGAATCCGCTGGCGCTCAAGGCTCTGGCGTAGTTGGCAAGGGTCGCGGCGGGCTCCATGCTGAAAGTCTTGGCGGTCCAGAAACTCGCGACCAGCAGCAGCAGCGATGGAACGAGGAAAAATACAATAAGGAAGAGCAGGGGAGGCGACGCCAGTAAGTAGCCGCTCAAGGTTTTTTTGTCGATTTTCACGTGCTTGCCCGCCTTCGAATTCCTGTCATCCAGGAGGATGGGCTCGCTGTTGTTGACTACGTTCATGATGAGTGTGCCTTTGCTTTTTGTTTCGATAACGAGGGCGCTCTGCTGAGCGCGTGCACGTTGTGGCCGCCGTCGAGCAGAGGGGCGCGTGCTCGCAAGCACCCACTCTCTCGTGCAGCCCCCTCAAACAGGCGTTTCTATAAACCGGCTAGCCGACAGCTCTAGAATGAGCCTTTGAAGTTTGCCCACTGATCGATCCATTCAGCATAGGTCACATACTTGTCGGAACTCAGGGGTGGCTGACCGTAGAGTTTCGATTTCTCGAAAAAGCTGTCCAGGTTCGCATAGTCGTAGGTGTTTCTCAGCTCTTCGGGCAACAGCGGCACGGCTTTGCTGTTGACCACGCCCGCGAACATCGTGGTTGCCATCTTGGCCTGTGTTTGCGCTTCGAGCGTCTTGTTGATGAACTCCAGCGCCAGCGGCACGTCCTTGGCCGTTTTCGGCACAAACAAGGCATCGCACCAGAGGGCCGCGCCTTCCTTGGGCACCGACAGGGCCGTTTCTATTCCGCGCTTGCGGGTCTCGTACGGCGTGTTGGCTGTCGCCGAAAAAACCGCGTCCACTTCGCCGGAAACCAGCAGGGAAACAGCATCGCCCGATGAGGCCGCGAAGACTCGGCATTGGTCACGGTACGGTTTGAGTTTCTCGAATGCGTCGTCAAACTCGGCACGGGTCAGGTTGGGGAACTTGTCGCCATAGCCGGCAATAATCGCGATCAGCGACCAGTTCGAAGTACCGTCATCGACAAAGGTCAGCCGCCCCTTCAATTTCGGGTCCAGCAGGTCTTTGTATTCGGTGGGCTTTTTGACGTTCTTCGGGTTGTAGACGATGGTGTTCATGCCCCACAGAAGGGGAATGCCCCACTGCTTGCCATCCCAGTACCAGCGGCTGCCTTTATAGAATAGCGGGACAGTATCTTCGGCCGAGTAATTGGGGATTTTCGATGTGTCGATGGCCTTGAGCAGCCCCATCTCCTTGTAGATGATCTCGTAGCCCAGCGCGTACATGGTCAAGTCAAGCTGCACCGGATCGGCGCCCGCCAGACGAGCGGTAATGTCGTCCTGGTTGCTGGCGTAGCTTGACCGCACAGTGACGCCGCGCTGCTTGCGCCAGTCAGCGAGTTCCGCGTCACCGGTTTCTCCTTCCCAGCCAAGAATTTCCAGGTGTCCGCCTGCGGCGGCAAATGCGCCGGGCGCGAAAGATCCCAGGTACAACCCCGCGGCAGATGCGGCAGCCCCCAGCAAAAATGTGCGCCTGTTCAAGCTAATCGAATCCAGGTCGATGCCGGTGAGTCCATAACCCGTCTCTTTTTCTTTTTTCATTTCGAGTTCCTGCCTAGGGTGGTGGTTAGCAAACGATCAGCAACTTGCAATGGTTCCGGCTCGGCGAGTGTGGCCGGGCTCGTCCTTATGTATGCAGTCATGTACATCGGCAGTGTTATGGCCAGCAGTGTTTCCATCCAGCTGGGGAGGGCGGCGGCACTTGCATGCACATAAGAGAGAGCATTGCGCCGCGGGCCTCCACTGGTCCGATTGACTCTTCCCTGGCTGGATTGCACGACGCCTTTTTCACCTTGCCGGGTTAGGGCTTGAAGCGTCGCGCCCAGCGCTTGATAGGCTCGGCTTGTTGTTTTCATGGATCGAGTATTGGCCTGGCGGGCAGAGCACTCAATTTCGCAGACCCTATAAAAGCGACGCACTCTGACGCATCAAAGTGACCTAATCGGCGCAGCGCGCACTTGTTAACGATAGTTCCCAAAGAGCCGGGAAAGGGCGGGGATCGACTGCGTCAATGTGCGTCTCTTTTGCAATGGGTGCGAAATTGAGCCCTGAGGGCACCAGGCGAATACTCGCCTTGCGGTCTGAGACGGGGCGAGTTGCATTCACCCTGAAACCTGCGGCTGTTGAATGGAGTATCCTGTGAAACTCACTGGTGGCCAGATTGTTGCGAAAGCGCTGAAAGCGAACGGCGTCGATTATGTGGCAGGGATGCCGGGGGCCGGTTCATTGGCGTTACTGGAGGCGTTACGGATGCCCGGTACGGATATTCCGTTCATTCAAGTCATACAGGAGCACAGTGCAGTCCATCTTGCCGATGGTTATTATCGCGCCTGTGGACGCCCCATGGCTGTCGTGCTTCCTGTGCCATTGGGCATTTCGAAAGCGCTGGGCGGGATCGCGACCGCGTTGGCGGACTCGTCGGCCATGCTGGTCATCAGTAGCAGTGACAGCGAGCGGCACGACTCTACGACAACGGGCATCACCAAGCAGCATGTGGACGTTTCGTCGATTGAACAGTTGCCGCAAATCCTGCGTCAGGCGTTCGACCTGATGCTCAGCGGTCGTGCCGGCCCGGTCAGCCTGGATATCCCGGCGGTTGTTCAGAACACCTCGATTGAGGCAATCCTGCCCCCGGCCACCTTGCGCGCTAATGCCCAATTGCAACGGACAGACGCCCGTATGATGGAACCGTCAGTCAGCAAACTGTGTGGCGCGGCTCTTCCTCAGGTCGCAAATGACCGTGCGTCGCAATGGGGGGCAGCCCTGGAGAGGGATGCGATTGTGGTGATCGGCGAGGGGAGTATCCAGGTACTGGTCGGCGATATGTTTCCTTTCGATCAATCCGGCAGTTACTTGTGCGCCGCCAGTGCTGAGACGCTGGGTTGGGCGGTGCCAGCGGCCATCGGTGCAAAGCTCGCGATGCCGGCGCGCCAGGTGGTGTGTGTCGTGGGGGATGGGGATTTCCTGCAGTCGTTGCAGGAGATGGCGGTTTGCGTAATGCACAGTCTGCCCGTGGTGTTTCTTGTGTTCAACAACAGCGGGGATGCGACCTTGAGTGATGTGCAAAGCACATTGGTCGAACAGCACCAGGCGGGTGAATTCAACCTGCCGGACGGCAAACCTTACTCACCGGACTTTGCCGCAATTGCCAGGAACTTTGGTCTTGAAGCCTGGCGGGTCGAACATGCTTCGCAGCTCAATCCAGCGTTTATCAAGGCGCTAAACAGCAAAGGCCCGTCGTTGGTAGAAGTCATTACTGCGCGCGGCACGCGAGGTAATTAATCAAATCTTGCGAGAGGAATCACGCTATGGGTATTTTCGACTGGAAACACTGGATCGTTGTTCTGTTGGTGGTTGTGCTGGTCTTTGGCACGAAGAAGCTGAAAAACCTGGGAAGCGATGTCGGTGAATCCATCAAGGGTTTTCGCAACGCCATGAATGACGACGACAAAGGTGCGCAACATTCGCAAGCCCAGCAAGTTAGCGCCGCCGTTGAGCTGCCGCCGATCACCGGCGGCACTGTCACTGGGTCTGAGCATCGATGAGGTGGTCTTTGGACCGCCTCAGGCCTGACCGCCCCACACGATAGTGGCGTTGTCGCCGGTCATGTACTCACGCACCTCCAGCGGCAAGGATTGATCGCTGGGCAGCACGGCGGTTGCATTGCGCAGATGGTGTTTGCCGATCTTGCCTTTGTCTACCAGCCCCAGTGCCATGCGGGTTGAAAAGGGCTGGCGGAAGGAGGACGACGCCACACCGGTGACCAATCCATAGAGGAAGCGGATCGGTCGGCGATGCTGTGGGGTCAGAATCGAAAACGTCATCTCGTTGCGTTGTTTGCCTTCGAAATCCACCATGAACAGGCGGTCCCCCAGCAGCAGGCAAAAACCGTGATAGGTGAACGAGTAGCCAATCTTGCCGCTGCCATCGAGCAGCGGGAAACGTTCTACCGTGACGTACTGGACCATCGAATCGGCTCGATACAGGCAAGTAACCGAGCGCAGGATTCTGCCTTTGTAGATCGAAGAGTTGTGATAGCGGTAATAGACGCCCAGGTAGTCTTCGAGTAAGTCAGCCGACTGTTTTGCCAAAGGCAAAAAATGATTGAATTGCGCCGAGGCACGCAAGTCCGTCGGCAATTCGTTTTCATACCCTTCATAGAATTTCTTGAACTCGGCGGGTGGCCGAAAAAGATCTTCGGCTTCCATCATGAAATAACGGCCTATTTTCTGAAGAATCTTCTGCGAAGGAACGTGCTGGCCCACCAGGTACTTGTTGAACTGCTGGCGATTGACATCGACTTTGCGGCACATGTCCGCCACTGAACGGCAGGACTCGACCAGCGTACTCAGGTTTTTTTGCACGTTGGCTTGCAAGTCGCTGCGAACCTGTTGTCGCTCAGGGTGCGAGGTGGCAGCTGTCAATGGCATGGTGACGGGGTCTCCTGGGCGGGGCATAGTCTGTCTCGATTTAACTAAGGGTTTTTGAGCGACGAGGTTATATGGTAGTTATTCTTGAATAACCGTTAAGTCACTTCATTGCGCCGTAAACACTTGATCATATTGTATTTAATCTCAAGCTTGTTCCATGCCGTGTGAAAATATTCGAAATCTGGCCAGCCATCGATCTTTATCAGTCTAGCTCCAACGGCCGAAGGTTACTCGCCGCCCCGGCAGGTAACAGATTGGCTTTGCCGGGTAACATCATGCAACTCCCCGAACCCAATGGTCCTGCAAAGTTTATTCATTTCGGGTGCTGCGGTCTGCGTCATGTATTGACGTGGTGCGAAATGGAGAAACGCCGCATCGCCCTTGATACTCCAGGTGGCGAACGTGTGTACGTGCCATTCATTGAGGGATTTGAACCATGGCCAGGTTAACAGGCGACATTCCAGGACAACGACGTTTCAAGGTCGGGATGGTGGGTGGCGGGCAGGGCGCCTATTTTGCCAGCTATCATCGCGCCGCCATGCGCCTGTGCAACCGCTTCGATATTGTCGCCGGCGCCTTCTCTTCGGATGCGGACAAATGCCGTGAGGCCGGGGCGGCACTCCATCTGGCGCAAGAGCGAATTTACCTGTCATTCGAGGACATGGCAGCTACCGAGTCGTGTCGCCCCGATCCGATTGATGCCGTCGTCATCGTGACGCCCAATCACCTGCACTTTGAACCGTGCCAGCTATTTTTGCGGGCGGGAATCCCGGTGATCTGCGACAAGCCGTTGGTCAATAGTCCGCAAGAAGCCTACGCGTTGGCCAGCATTGCCGAGCGGCACAATACTTTTTTCGCAGTGACTTACACCTATCAGGGCTATCCCATGGTCAGGGACGCCCGTAGCCGTATCCAGGCCGGGGAGCTGGGTGAAGTCCGGTTCATGTACGTCGAGTATCTTTTGGAATGGTTGGCACCCGGTGTCGATGGGTTGAGCAAAAGCCTGGCCTGGCGTGGCGACCCTGAAAAGGCCGGGCCGACCGGCGCGCTGGGAGATGTCGGAACACACGCCTTCAACATGCTTGAATTCCTGTCCGGGCGGCGTTGCACCAGCCTGAATGCCAAGTTGAGCACGGTTGTGCCAGGTTGGGGGCTGGACGACACCTGTGTGGTGCAGCTTGAATTCGAGGGCGGCGTCGATGGCTTGTTATGGGCCAGTTTCGCGGCGCCTGGTCATCGCAACGGATTGCGTTTCAAGATCGTCGGCAGCAAAGCCTCGGTCGAGTGGTGTCAGGAATCACCAGAAACGCTTCTGTTCACGCCCATTGACGGCGCCGACCGTCTCTACCGCCGTGGCCAAAGCGACAATAAGGCGCAGACGCTGACCTTTACCAGCTTGCCAGCGGGAAACACCGAAGGCTATCTGGAGGCGCTGGCCGTTCTGTATGCCGATTTCGCCGAAGCCCTCGAGGCCGGAACGCAGTGGCGCACGGCGACCACCGTCCCGTTACCGGATATACATGAGGGCGTGCGGGGGGTGGTGTTATCCCAGGCCTGTGTCGAGTCCAGCGAGCGGCGTGCCTGGGTGCCTTTTCCCGAACAGTAAATCGTTTCCTTCAGGAGGCGATCACAATATTTGAGACCTTGGCCTGAATGGCCGGGCGTCTCTGTCCAGCACTCGCGTTTGTTGAGAAAAAACCATGTCAAGTGAACTGCTTAGAGCTGCGTATTCGGTCCTGCTTCCCGCGTTCGGTGATCTGACACTGGACGACAATGTCCGTCGTTGTTTGAGCCGCGGCGGCGTTTCCATTTTGTTGGGCGAGACCCGGGAGGAGTACGTCGGCCGAGACATGAGCGCGGCGCGCAAGAGCGTCGAATCACCCACCGATTTTATCGATATCGCGCGAGAAGCCACGTCATTAGCCGGTTCACCGGTGTTGATCGCCGTGGATCAAGAGCTCGCAGGTATCCAACGCCTTCACCAACTGGTCCCGGCCGTCGCATCGAGAGAGCAACTCAAGCATCTTGGTTCGCAGGACATCGAACAGCGCTGTTTCGAGATGGCCAGAGTGGCGCGCAGCCTCGGAGTCAATCTATTCCTGGCGCCGATCGTCGATGTAGTGACGGGGGCCAATCCATGGTTGCACAACCGGCATCTAGGCGCCGACCCCGTTGAAGTCAGTCGCATATCCTGTGCCTTTATTCGAGGGGTGCAACGCGCGGGTGTCATCGCAACGGCTAAACACTTCCCCGGTCATTACGTCACCGAGCAGGATCCGGCAATTGCCGAAGCCTCGGTTCCAGGGCCGCTTGAATTGCTTCATGACAACCTCGAAGTATTCAAGGAAGTCATCGCAACCGGTGTGAAGGCAGTCATGCCAGGGCCTGCCGTTTTTCCGGCAATCGACCCTGATCATTCGGCCTCAACCTCGTCCAAAGTCATCGCGGTGCTGCGTTACACCCTCGGATTCGAAGGATTGATCATCTCTGATGACCTTGATGCGGTGTCCATTCTCAGGGGTAACTCCCTCACGGACACCGCAGTCGCTTCGCTGGCGGCTGGGGCACATCTGTTGCTCGTGTCCAGCGATTCGGGCCTGGACGCTATCGCCGAGGCTATCGTGACGGCGGTTCAGGACGGTGTTCTGGAGCGTGAGGTGCTGTTGGGGGCTGCCACACGGGTGCGTGAACTGGCGGCCGCTGGTGCCAATTGCGCGCTGTCGATACCTGACGCAGCAACTGCGTCAGATTGCGCCGCATTTCCTGCAAGTGCGAAATAACGACCGCAACCCTATCCCTCTACACTGGGAATCAACGGTAGGAGCCTGATATGACCACTCAAAAAAACATCCTGGCCTTGCATTCCACAGTCGCAAAACATTCGACACTGGCGATGGACATCGACATTGCCAGAACTGTCGGTTTCGATGCGCTGGAGATCTACAGCGGCAAACTGGAGGCCTGGTTGCAGGCCGGCTACTCGGAGGCGGAACTCAAAGCCTTGCTCAAGGATATCCCTGTCACGGGGATCGGCTACCTGAGGGATATCGAACGCCAGGGCACCGAGCGCGATGACATGCTCAAAGAAGCTCAACGGTTGTTTCAACTAGCCAATCTGGTCGGCGCAAAAGGTGTCCAAGTGCTCACCGGGCCCATCAATGTCCAGGCCGTGATCGATTACCGGCAGCGCGGCGCGAGCGATCACTACAGCGGATTACTGGGGCTGGACGAGTTCGAGCAATATGCACTGACGGCGAGGAATCTGGCGGCGCTGGCAGACCTGGCACAACAATACGATGTCCTTCTTTATCTCGAAGCCTTGTCATGGACCCCGTTGAATACACTGGAACATCAACTGCAACTGATTGATCGCACCGAGCGCCACAACGTCAAAATGGTGATCGATTACTGGCATTGCTTTACGTCTGGCGTCAAGCCCGAAGACATCGCACGCATCAACGCCGAGGTTATCTACGGCGTGCATGTGTGCGACTCGTTGCCTTTTGCTGGCGGTATTCCCAATGAAGAAGTACTGCGCGATGTCCCGACAGGGGACGGAGTATTGAACCTCGCCGAGTGGACGGCTGCAGTGAAGGCCACCGGTTACGACGGTTGGTGGAGTTGTGAGTTGTTTTGTAAAAAACAACAGCAACAAAACAGCTATGAGGTCGCGAAAGACCTGAAGGCGCTTCTGAGCCGCCTTGTTGGCCGATAAAGGCCGTGCACACCAGATTCAAATCTCCCGTTCCTGCAATGCGTGCCCTAAAGGTAGTAAGTCGTCATGGTGGATTTCATCGTAATCGGAGGCGGCTCGACAGGCTGCACAGTGGCATCGAGACTCAGCGAAGACAAGTCTGCGTCGGTTGTTCTTTTTGAAGAGGGGCCGCGTGATCGCAATCCCTACATCCATATTCCAGGCGCCTATTACAAAACGGCGCAAGGTCCGCTGCTCAAGCGCTATGCGTGGGAGCCCACGCAAGATCAACGCCGTTGCGAAACGCCGACCATGGTCCAGGCCAGCGTGCTGGGGGGCGGGAGTTCGGTCAATGCGATGATTTATATTCGCGGCGTACCCGCCGATTACGACGGTTGGGCGCAGCAGGGCGCTACGGGCTGGTCTTACAAGGACGTATTGCCCTATTTCAAAAAAGCCGAGGATAACGAGCGTTTCTGCAACGACGTTCATGGCGTCGGTGGCCCGCTGGGGGTGTCTGACCCGATCAATATCCATCCACTGACCAAGGTTTGGCTGCACGCTTGCCAGCAGTACGGTTTGCCGTACAACGAGGACTTCAACTCAGGCACACCGCAGGGCTGCGGGCTGTATCAAATCACCGCGAAAAACGGCTTTCGAAGCAGTGCGGCAGTGGCCTATCTGGCGCCCGCCAAATCACGCAAGAACCTGACGGTGAAAACCGGATGCCGCGTGATCCGTATCCTGACCCAGGGCAACAAAGCGATCGGCGTTGAATACATCGAGAACGGGGTGCGTCAGATCATGCACGCCGACAAGGAGATCGTGTTATCGGCCGGTGCCATCAACTCACCGCGCTTGTTGATGTTGTCGGGGATCGGCCCGGCCGCACAGCTTCAAAGGCATGGCATCAAGGTGATCAAGGACTCGCCCGGCGTGGGTCAGAACCTTCAGGACCATATCGAAGTGTCATTGGTGTATGAGCTGACGGGGCCCCACAGCTACGACAAGTACAAGAAGCTGCATTGGAAAATGCTGGCGGGTTTGCAGTACGCCCTGTTCAGGCAAGGCCCGGCGGCGTCCAACCTGATCGAGGGCGGTGCCTTCTGGTGGGGAGACAAGGCGGCAACCAATCCCGATATCCAGTACTTCATGGTCGTTGGCGCGGGCATCGAAGAGGGCGTCGACTCGGTTCCCGGGGGCAATGGCTGTACCTTGAATCTGGGGCAGATCCGTCCAAGGTCCAGGGGCTATGTCGAACTGTATTCAGCCGACCCGATGTCGCCACCGCGCATCGTGCCCAACTACTTCAGCGATCCGTATGACATTGAAAGCCTGGTGGATGGTTGCCTGGTGGGTGAGGAAATCATGTCCCAGGCCGCGTTCAAACCCTACCTCGCAAGGCGTCATGTACCGTGCGCGGCCGTCAGTACTCGAGAAGCGATGAAAAAGTTCTGCCACGAAGAAGCCCACGCGGCGCTGCACCCCTCAGGCACCTGCCGCATGGGAGTGGATGAGCACTCGGTTGTCGCGCCGGATCTCAAGGTGCATGGCATGGAAGGGCTGCGCGTTGCTGACGCATCGATCATGCCCACACTGATTTCAGGTAACCCTAACTCGGTGTGCATCATGATTGGAGAAAAGGCCGCCGACATGATCAGAAGCGGTCAATAGATCGTCGCCCAGGCGGCATTCGATGAAGTGTGATCAAGGCGCGGCGGTAACAGAGGTGTCACCTGTTACTGCCGCGCTTATTTGGTTCAGATGAAACTGCCGATCACCCACAATGCACAGGCCGCGCTCCACGCCAACAGCAAAATCGCGGCGCAAATTTTTGCCTGCATTTCAACAGCGGAGCGCTTCGTTTCGATGGGCTTGTTCGTTGAGCCAACAGGCTGCATGCCGACTCTGGCCAGATGACCTGCCGCATAAAATACGCTGTGCATGGCATGCCCCTTTTGGGTGGATTCTGCTCAAAAATAGATTGATCAGTACTGCTTTATTGGTCCAAGGCAATCTCCATGCCACAGAACGTCCCCGCAATTCAAACCCCCTCGTACATGCTGCGCTGAGCCGGCCAACGGCTCTGCGTCAACGCGTTCATATGATTTACATGTCTCGAAAAAAAGTCACTTGTTGCACTTCTGGCATCGGGCCATTGTGGTTTGCAAGCGAGGCGATATGTAGTTTTTTTTTGACGGACGCAACAGCTGTTTCCTGCTGCGCCAATCACAAAAGGTCATCCCGATTCTCGCGATTCATCTGGCTCATAGTCGGCCCTGCCCAATCGACAACAACAATTCCTATTGAGGCGTATGCGAATGAACTATCGAAATGCAGGTCAGCTGGTTACCTGTCTTGTAGCGTGCATGAACTTAGGCTTCGCCCAGGCTGCCGTGCCTGAAATTTCGACACCGGTGCGAATCTCGTTCATCAACTCTTCAGACTCCGATTTCATTGCAGCGGTGTATGGCCAGGCACTCAAGCAAGCGGGGTACGAGGTCAAGTATGTGACCGTGGACTCCGCGGCCCAGTACACCGCTGTGCAAACCGGTGATATCGACGCCACGCTCGGTGCCTGGCAAACCACCGGTGTGGAGATGACCAAGGCCGCCATGGCGTCCGGCAAGGTCAATAACTACGGCCCGACCGGGGTCAAAGTCACCGAAGGTTGGTGGTACCCGGACTACCTCAAGCAATTCTGCCCGGGACTGCCTGCTTTCGAGGCGCTCAAACAACCCAAGTGCGCTGAAGCCCTGGCCACCGCCGACACCAAGCCCAAGGCACGTTTTGTCGATGCCCCGGCTGACTGGGGCTCGCGGTCCGATGTACGCATCACCACCTATCAACTGCCATTCAATGTGATCAATTCGGGTTCGCCTTCGGCACTGTTGGCCACGTTCCAGGGCGCCATTGATCGCAAGCAGCCGATCCTTGGCTGGATGTTCACGCCGAACTGGTTCACCGAAAAAAATCCCGGTGAGTTTGTGCAGTTTCCCGACACCCGCCTGGAGGTCGACGTGCTGAAACTGGGCAACAAACAGGCGTATGCCGCCATACCGGCCGCGGAAAAAATCTTGCAAAAGTTCACCCTGGACAAGCAAGCCGTGGCCACGGCCATGGATAAGATCGATAACGACGGCAGTTCACCTGAAGACGAAGCCGATGCATGGATTGCCTCCCACAAGGACGTTGTTCAGGGCTGGTCGAAATAGCGCTACTGCTTGTTTCGTCGCTGCCCAAGAACATATACCGAACTGGCGAGCGCAAATCGCCATGGGAGATTCAAGGTGTTGAACCCTATTGCTGCTACAGAACCACTTGCACTGAAGGCAGTCGATGTCTGGAAAGTTTTCGGTGCCGACTGCGAAGCGTATTTGAAGGCGCAGGGCAATGCGCGCGATGCGCAGGCCCTGGAAAAACTGGGCTACACCACCGGCGTGCGAGAAGCCACATTTGAAGTGCGCACTGGAGAGATTTTCATCCTGATGGGCTTGTCCGGCTCCGGCAAATCAACGCTGCTGCGATGCCTGACCGGGCTGTATTCCCTCAGCGCTGGCGAGGTGATGATTGCCGATCAGTCGCTGGCGTCCGCCACCTCACAGCAGTTGATGGAAATTCGCCGGCGCAAGATCAGCATGGTGTTCCAGAACTTCGGACTGCTGCCGCACTTGAGCGTGCTGGAAAATATCGCGTTCCCGCTGCGCATGAATGGCACGCCACGGGACAAACGCCTGGCCGAGGCACAGCGGGTGCTGGAACTGGTCGGGCTCAAGGGCCGCGAATTGTTCTATCCCCACGAACTGTCCGGCGGACAGCAACAGCGCGTCGGTATCGCCAGGAGTCTGGTCACCGACCCTTCGATCTGGTTCCTCGACGAGCCGTTCTCGGCACTCGACCCACTCATTCGCAAAGAGATGCAGAACGAGTTCATTCGTCTGCAACGCAGCCTGCGCAAAACCATTGTGTTCGTGACCCATGACTTCGATGAAGCCGTTCGCCTGGGAGACCGGATTGCGATCATGCAGAACGGCCAGATTCTGCAAATCGGTACAGCGGAAGACCTGGTGCTCAAGCCTGCCAACGACTATGTACGAGCGTTTGTGCAAGACATCCCGCGGGAGAAAGTGGTGTCGTTGCGGGCGATCCTGGAACCGCTGTCAACGCAGGCCGAGCACAACGAACCGTTCGAACTGGATCAGAAAATCGGCAGTGCTGCGCAACGATTGATTGCCTCGGACCAGGCCATTGCGGTGAAAGATGCCAAGGGAGTCATCGTCGGCCAGGTATCACGTCAGTCCTATTCACGTTGGTTGATCAAATGAACAGTCAGGAAATCCCCACCGCACTGGCGGATTCGGTGAATTCGCCAACCCGCTCGGCCGAGAAGCCGGGCCGTTTCAAAATGATCAAGGCCATTGCGCTGGTCATGGCGGCACTGATCGTGCTGACGCTGCTCAACCGAGTGGATTGGGCGCACAGCATGCCGCAAACGTGGACCGTGGACGCCGGGAGCTACATCACCCGACTGCTGGCCTACATCACCCAGTTCACAATTGGCAGCTACACCATCGTGGATATTTCCAGGGCGATTTCCGGTGTCCTTGCATTGCCTCAACGCTTCCTCGGCGGGTTGCTGGTCGAGGGCTTCAGGTTCAGTGTCTTCGGTTCGTCACCGATTACGCTGCCGGCGATTCCCTGGTTCTCCATGGCCTTCGTGCTGACCCTGCTCAGCATTTGGTTCGGCGGGAGAAAACTCGGGCTGTTGGTCGGTGGCTGCCTGGCGTACTTCCTCTTTACCGGGTTGTGGGTGTCAGCCGTCAACACACTGGTCACTGTCGCCGTGGCGATTCCCATTGGGTGTGGCCTCGGGTTGCTGCTGGGCATCCTGGCCTATCGGTATCCAGTGGCTGAGGCGGTGCTGGAGCCGTTTTACGACACGATGCAAACGCTGCCGATTTTTTCCTACCTGGTGTTGATCGTGGTGTTCTTTGGCTTCGGCCCCATCGCCGGGCTGGTGGCGCTGGTGATTTATGCCATGCCGCCGATGGCGCGTATCACCACGTTTGCCTTGCGCCGCACGCCGCAGTCGATTGTAGAACTCGCTCAGATCACCGGTTGCACGCCACGCCAACAGTGCTGGAACGTACAGGTTCCGGCGGCCCGGGCGATGCTGCTCACCGGGTTGAACCAGGTGATCATGCTGACGTTTTCCACGGTGATCATCTGCGCGATCATCGGTGGTGAAGGGCTTGGCGCCGATGTGCTCAAAGGGCTCAAGTCCATGCGTTTGGGCGGTGCACTGGTGGCGGGCGTGGCGATCACGTTGATGGCGATCATGCTCGATCGTGCCTGCCGCATCTGGATCATGCGGCGGCCGGGACACGGGCAGTCCAGGAAGGGCTTGATCACCCTGGTGTGCGTGCTGGTGACCGTAGCGGGTGTCGTGGCCGTATGGGTATACCCGCACATTGCAATGTTTCCGAAAGCGCTGGAGTTCGAGCCGGGCAAGTTTCTCAATCAGCAACTCAAGGTGTTCAACCTGGCGTTCCAGCCACAACTCTCCGCGTTGCGCGATGGCGTGATCTCGGGGCTGCTGCGCCCGACCCGCGAGCTGTTCGCCTCGTTCGGCTGGCTGCCCAGCCTGATCGGATTCGGTGGACTCGCGCTGATCACCGGCGGCCGCAGGCTGGCGGTCATGGTGGTGATCATGCTGGGCGCTGTCGCCTGGTTCGGGCTGTGGGACAAAGCCATGGTTTCCCTGTACCTGGTGATCATATCGACCTTGACCGCCATCGTGCTGGGGCTGCCATTGGGCATCCTGGCAGGCCTCAATCGCAAGGCGTTCGTCATCCTCGAAGTGGTGGCTGACACCCTGCAGACGCTGCCGGCGTTTGTCTACCTGATCCCCGTGGTCGTGCTGTTCGAGGTGGGCGATTTCGCGGCCTACATCGCCATCGTTCTCTACGGCCTGGCACCCGTCAGCCGTTACGTCGCCAACAGCCTGCAACAGGTCGGCGGCGAGTACAAGGAAGTGGCGCGCATGAACGGTTGCAACGGCACACAGCAGTTCTTCCATGTGCTGTTGCCGCTGGCCTTTCCGCAAATCGTGCTGGGCATCAGCCAGACCATCATGCTGTCTTTCGGAATGCTGATCGTGGTTGCGCTGGTGGGTTCTCAAGGGCTTGAGGCCCAGACGCTGTCGGCGATCGGTCGTGTTCAGCCCGGTGAAGGTTTGATCTCCGGCCTGGGCATTGCGGCCCTGGCCATCACGGTCGATCGCATCGTCCGTGCTACTACCAACAAGTTGACGCCCGGTACCAAAAGGGCTTCGGGGGAACAGGCATGAGTCGCACCACCACCTATGACTACATCATTGTCGGCGCCGGATCAGCGGGCTGTGCGTTGGCCGGACGATTGTCGGAGGATCCATCGATCTCGGTACTCGTACTGGAAGCAGGTCCCAAGGATTGGGATCCACGGTTTTCCTTCCCTCTGGGTGAAGCCCTGACCGTTGGCAGTCGCTATGACTGGGCTTTCAAGTCCGAGCCTGAACCTGCCTTGCGCGGCCAGCAATTCGAGCTGCCACGTGGCCGCGTCCTGGGCGGCAGTTCATCAATCAATGGCAAGTTGTATGTGCGCGGCAATGCTCAGGATTTTGATGAATGGGAAGCCTTGGGCAATCCCGGTTGGGGGTTTGATTCAGTGTTGCCTTGTTTCATGCGCTCGGAACATTGGGAGCACGGCGCCTCACCGTTGCGTGGAACGGGTGGGCCGCTGGAAACCACTTTCGGGCATTACCAGCACAGCATCTATCAGGCATTTATCGACGCTGGAACAAGCCTGGGGTTTGCCTATAACCCGGATTACAACGGACCGAGCCAGGAAGGTTTTGCGTGGTCGCAATTTACCCATACCCACGAATCCGTGGCGCGGTGTTCTTCGGCGCGAGCGTATTTACGTCCTGTGCGGGATCGGTCGAACCTGACCGTCATGACCGGCGCGCTGGTCACCAAGGTCCTGTTGCAAGGCGATCAATGTGAGGGGGTGGCGGTTCAGTACAAAGGCAAGGTGTTGCAGCTGCGCTCGCGACTGGACACGGTGCTGTCCGCCGGGGCTTACCAATCGCCACAATTGCTGATGTTGTCGGGGATCGGTGACCCGCAGACGCTGGCCGAACACGGCATTGAGACCCGGCACGTTTTGCCGGGCGTCGGGCGCAACCTTCAAGACCACTTTGGCTCGACGATCCAGTTCGAAAGTAAAACCACGGACACCTACTATCGCCTGATGAATCCGTTCAGCGCCGCGTCCGCCTTGCTGCAGTACGTGGTGCGCCGGGAAGGGCCGTTTTCGATTTTCCCGATGAACGCCCTGGCCTTCGTCAAGACGCTGCCCGAACTGTCACGCCCGGACGTGCAGTTCCTGATGTTCCCCAGTGCGGTAAACCCCAATAGCGCCAATGATCCGTGGCCGCGCAAGCACGCGCTCGCCATCCAGTGGGCGGTCTGTCGGCCGCAGAGTCGCGGCGAAGTCACCCTCAACTCGGCAAATCCCATGGCCCCGCCAAAAATCATTCATCGTTTCCTCAGCGAGGAGACCGACCGCGCCGCCAATCGCCGTGCGTTTCGCCTGGCCCGTCAACTCTTTGCCCAAGGCCCGTTGAAAGCGTTGGTGGGTGAGGAGGCTGCGCAAAGTCGCGAATGCGTGACCGATGAGCAAATCGACAATTACATGAGTTACCTCTCGGGAACGCATTACCACCCGGTGGGCACTTGCAAGATGGGCAACGACGACCAGGCCGTGGTCGATGCCCGTTTGCGCGTGCATGGGATCAAGGGACTGCGTGTCGTTGACGCGTCCATCATGCCGACCATCGTCGGCGGCAATACCAATGCCGCGTCGATCATGATCGGCGAACGAGCCGCCGAGTTGATTCAGGAAGAACGCGCCGGCGGCCTGAAAATTTCCGCATGACCCCTTGGATGTCTCGAACTGTCAGCAGGTAAAAACCAACATGCAAAACCTGAACTTTATAGAGGGTCGCTGGACCCCGAGTGCTACCGGTCAGACCTTACCCGTCATTGATCCGGCTACCGAGCAAGTCTTCGCCCAGATCCCTCGCGGTGTCGCCGAAGATATCGATGCCGCGGTCGCGGCCGCTGAAAAAGCGCTGAATGCCGGTTGGCGTAGTACCACTGGTACGCAGCGGGCGAAGCTTCTGCGAGGTATCGCCCAAGGCATCGAAGCCGAGGCCGAGGCCCTGGCTCAACTGGATGTGCGTGATTGTGGCAAGCCGATCACCGAGGCGCGTTATGACGTGGGGGACGCAGTGCTCTGCTTCAACTATTACGCGGAGCTCGCCGAGGCACTCGATGCGCGCCAGGGTGAAGCGGTGGCGATCGCCGATGAGCGCTTCGAGGTCAAATTGCGCTACGAGCCCGCCGGTGTCGCCGGATTGATCGTGCCGTGGAATTTCCCGTTGGTGAACGCCGCGTGGAAAGTCGCCCCTGCGTTGGCGGCCGGATGTTCGGTGGTGATCAAACCCTCGGAACTGGCGTCCCTGAGTACCTTGCGCCTGGCGCATATTGCCGAGACGGCGGGGCTACCGGCCGGCGTGCTCAACGTGGTGACCGGCCTGGGCAGTGAGGCCGGTGCACGTTTGGCCGGGCATCCGGGTATCGCCAAAGTGTCGTTCACCGGCGGTGTCGACTCCGGACGCAGAGTGATGCAAGCACGGGCCGAGCTGGTCGGTGATGTGGCGCTGGAGTTGGGCGGAAAGTCGGCGATGATCGTGTTCGACGATGTCGACCTTGATCACGCGGTGGAATGGATTCTGATGGGCTCCCTGTACAACCAGGGCCAGGTCTGTGCCGCGACGAGCCGTGTACTGGTGCAGGAATCGGTGTATGACGCTTTGCTGGAAAAGCTGCACGCTGCGGTTGTCGGGCTGCGTGTTGGCGCGGGGAGTGACGACACGACCCAGGTAGGGCCGCTGATCAGTGCCGCACAGCGTGACCGGGTGGCGAGCATGGTCCGCCAGGGTATCGAGCAAGGCGCGAGGGTATTGTGTGGCGGTGAAGTAACCGCCAGTCACGGCACAGGTTTTTACTACCTGCCAACGGTATTGCTGGACGTCTCTCGCGAGAATCTGCTCTGGACCGAAGAGATTTTTGGCCCGGTGCTCAGCGTCACCCGGTTCAGTACCGAAGCCCAGGCCATCGAACTGGCCAATGACAGCCGCTTCGGTCTCGCCGCCGCGGTGTTGTGCAACGATCAAGTGCGACGTGAGCGTGTGGCGAGTGCCCTGTTCGCCGGTATCGTCTGGGCCAACTGCTCGGGCCCAGCCTTCATTCAGGCGCCATGGGGCGGGGTCAAGCAAAGCGGTTTCCGACGCGGACTGGGCGAGTGGGGCATGCATGAGTTTCTGGAACTCAAGCAAGTCACCACCTATATCAGTGATCAGGCCTGGGGACACTTCACGCCGGCCGGTTAATTGATTGACGGTCACGGTTAAAGACTTTGTTGTCGTCTCTCTTTATCCAAGAGGACGGCAACTTTTTTTTGCCATTTTTTTTACCAGTAGCGCAGCGCTTTCATGTTAGTTCAGTTGACTGATTCTCAAATTTAATCAATTGAGCGACATCGGAATAATCCTTTAACTGTCTTCAGTGGCTGGAACAATAACAACACTGGAGATTAGGTTTCATGAACCGCATTGATAACGAATTGCTGCTGGATCTTTCCCGTCGACTGATTCAACTGGTGACGTTCGATCCACCGGGCAACGAATTACCGGCTGCGCAACTGGTGGCGTCGGTTCTGGCCGACTTCGGCATCGACAGCGAACTGCAATCGATCGGTGACAACCGCGCCAACGTCGTGGCCCGCATCAAGGGTAACGGCAACCGTCCTGCGCTGATTTTTTCGGCGCACCTGGACACGATCAGCGTCAACGAAGCCGACTGGAGCGTTCCGCCGTTTGGTGCGCTGGTCAAGGACGGCCGCCTGTATGGTCGCGGCGCTACCGACATGAAAGCGGCGCTGGCAGCGATGGTCGTCGCCGGTATCGCCGTCAAGCAAAGCAACGAGCCATTGCAGGGCGATCTGATCCTGGCCTTCAGTGCCGCGGAAAACTCCAGTTGCCTGGGCGCCAGGCACATGCTCGACAGCGGGATTCTCGATGGCAGTGGGGCCTTGCTGGTCAGCGAACCGACGTCCCTCGATGTGTTCATCGCCGAGAAAGGTGCGTTGTGGCTGCAAGCGACGGCCAAGGGTGAATACGGGCATAACGCCTTCTCCGAAAACCGCACCGGGGATCGCGGCAGCGCCATCCTGCGCATGGCGGAATTTCTCTGCCGTGTGCGTGACCTTAAGGTTGAATCGCCGGTTCACCCCTTGCTCGGCTCGCCAACCGTGAACGTCGGCCTGATCCAGGGCGGTATTTCCTGGCCGCTGATTGCGCCGCAGTGCACGGCGAGCATCGACATTCGCACCGTACCCGGCTTGACCGCAGACGATGTGATTGCCCAGTTTCGGACGATTGCAGGGCCTCACGTCAGCATCGACCTGGTGGACGTCAAACCACCGGTGGACACCCCGGCCGAGCATCCCTTTGTTGACCTGTGCGTAGCGTCGGTAGTCGCCGAACGGGGCGCGCAGCCACTGGTAACCGGGGTCTCCTACTACTCGGACGCGGCGGTCCTGGCGCCGGCACTCAATGTGCCCATGGTCATCATCGGCCCTGGCGAAGTCGGCAAAAGCGGCTCGGTGGACGAGTACGTCGAACTCGACAAGCTCGAAGCCTCGGCGCGAATTTTCGCCGATATTGCCCTGCGCTACCTGGCTTGAGGGTATGTGCATGAGTGAGCTATCCGCACGCCTGCCATTGGCGTTGACCCATGCCTTGCAGGCCATCGACGAACAAACGGTCGATGGCACCACCAAAGGCTTGCCGCCGGCGCTGTCGCCCATGGCCTTCGGTGACATTGGCAAGCAGGGCTGGAATGTGCTGCAGGAGGACACCGCGTTCCCCGTCGCAGTCCTGAAAAAATCAGCCCTGGCCGGCAATCGCGAATGGATGAAAGCCTTCTTGCGTACGACCGGCGCGCGCATTGCCCCGCACGTCAAGACAACCATGTCACCGCAGTTGTTCAGAAGCCAGCTGGAAGACGGTGCATGGGCGCTGACGGCGGCCACAGCCAATCAGGTCGCGGTATTGAGGGCGTTCGGTGTGCCGCGAATCCTGATTGCCAATCAACTGGTCGGCCGGCAGAACATTGCGCTGATTTACGATGAGTTGGAGCGGGCGCAAGGCGCTGAGTTGATAGTGATCGTCGACTCGATCGCCACGCTGGATGCGCTGATCCGAGGGGCCGAAGGCCGGGTACCGCGGCGCAAGCTCGGCGTATTGCTGGAAGTGGGTGCCCAGGGCGGCCGTACGGGTGTGCGTGATATGGCCGTCGCGGCAGAACTTGCGCAACGCATCGCATCAAGTCCGGTGGTGGAGCTGCGCGGCCTGGAGTCCTACGAAAGCGTGTTTCCCGGGTTGGCGGAGGAGGAAAAGCTGGGGCGTATTGAAGCGATGCTCGAAAGCATGCTGGCATTGGCCAGCGACTTTCTCCAGGCCGGATTTTTTGCGCCGGGGGAAGTGGTGCTGTCCAGTGGCGGCTCCGAGTATTTCGACGTCGTTGTGCAGCGCCTGAGTCAATGGCGCGCGCCTCAGGGCCAGGTCGTGGTGATCCGTAGCGGTTGCTATCTGGCCCACGATCACCTGGCCTACGCCCGCGCCTTCGACCGCCTGGTTGCCCGTACCCCAACGCTGGCCACCATAGCGCCTGCGCTGCAAGGCGGGCTCGAGGTCTGGGGCGTCGTGCAGTCCCGGCCGGAGCCGGACACATTGATTGTGACGGTAGGCAAGCGTGACATCAGTTTCGACTTCGAAATGCCGATCGCCCGCTTGCATTACACCCCCGCACTGGGCGCGGCACCGCAACCCTTGGGCGCGGACTACAAGGTGACCCGCCTCAACGACCAACACGCATTTGTGGAGTGCCACGCAGACTCCACGGTGAAGGTCGGTGACTTGATCGGTTTTGGCATTTCCCATCCGTGCACCACGTTCGACAAGTGGCAAGTGATCCTGCTGGTCGACGACCACTACAACGTTGAATCGGCCATTCGCACGTTCTTTTAAATCGGAGTTTCCCATGACTGTGCAGATAAACAGCGTCCAGATCGCCGCGCCCACTGGCCCGGCGTATGGCGAGCAGCTACGAATCGGCCTGATTGCACTGGCGGCAGACATTGCCATCGAGCGCGATTTTCACCGTTTGGCCGCGGACGACGACGTCAGCGTGTTCACCTCGCGCATTCGCCAGGGCGAGCCAAATTCGGAAGCGACCTTTCGCGCGTTTGAAGCCGACATACCCCAGGTTGCGCACCTGATCCTGCCCAATTCGCGGCTGGATGTCGTGGTGTTTGCGTGCACCGCGGCGTCGATGCTGATCGGCGCCGCGCAGATCGAAGCGGCGGTGCAACTGGGGCGTCCAGGCGTTGCAGTGACCAATCCGGCGACCGCTGTGACCGAGGCGCTGAGAGCGGTCGGTGCCCGTCGCATTGCGATACTCACGCCCTACACGCCATCGGTGACCGAGACGGCGGTGGCATTCATGCAGGGGCAGGGTTTTGAGGTGCACAGCGTGGCTTGCCTGGGTATCGACCTGGACGATACCCATGCGCGCATCAGCGAAGAAGTCCTCTACCAACAGGCGCTCGAACTGGACTGGAAGTCGGTGGATGCAATCTTCCTGTCCTGCACGGCCATTCGCTCATTGAACGTGATCGAGCGGCTGGAGCGCGCCACCGGCAAAGTGGTGATCACCAGCAATCAAGCAACGTTCTGGCATGCGTTGCGCCTGGGCAAGGCCAGCCCCTCGGTGCAAGGGTTTGGCCGTCTGTTCGAGTTCTGATCAGGAGTGTGCCGGCTGGCTGCCGGCACTTTTGACTTCCTTGAGCAGCCAGTCGCGAAAGGCAAGCACCGACGAACTCGGCACTTTGCGATGCAACAACAGGTAGTTGCCGTTGCACTTGACGCCAACGTCCGACAACACCACCAGGTTTTTCTGTTCGATATCGGCCCTGACCAGTTCGACCGGGCACAACGCGACGCCATGACCGGCGATGGCGGCAGTGCTCATCAAGTTGAAGTCTTCATAAATGATGCCGCCCAAAGGCGCCGCCAGATCCAGCCCGGCGGAGTGAAACCAGGCCGTCCAGATATTGCGGTCGTTGTCGTGCAGCAAGGGCACGCGGGCAATTTTTTCCGGCGTCGAGAGATCGCCGTAACGCGCTACGAACGAGGGACTGCACAACGGGCGAGACTCACCGGAAAACAACGGCACGCCCACTTCGCTCCCGGTGACAGGCGTTTCCTGGTAACGGATCAGTACATCACAGTCGGCGCGCATCTCATCGGTTTCATGGGGGGCGTAAATCACCCTGATGTCGATATCGGGATGAGCCGCCATGAATTTCGGAAGGCGCGGGATCAACCACCGTGACGCAAAGGAGGCCACTGAGGCGACCGCAATGGACCGGCCATTCTTGGCCCGGATCACGTCCTCGCAGAAGTTCTGGATTTGCTGGAACGCATCGGTCAACAGGTGTGAAAACTGCTCGCCGACCGGGGTCGGGACAACACCCCGGCCGACGCGCTGCAGCATGGGCACACCAAAATGATCTTCGAGTTGTTTGATCTGGTGACTGATAGCCGGATGCGTGACGTTCAGCTCCGCTGCGGCTTTGGTCACGCTGCGTAGACGAGCGGTGGCTTCGAACGCTCTGAGGCAGGCCAGCGGCGGAATCGTCGGCATTGGATGTCCCTCGAGTACGACGTTTAATCGTTAGTTTGATTTACAGGTTAGCTGAAAATTGTAACTTGTATCAAGGCTGTTATTCGTCGAATCTGCGGGTATGAAATCCGGCTCGGAAAGTTCAATAAGGTTTGCAGCTCGAGCGCAACTAATAATAACCAAGTGATTATTTTACTGGGAGTTCAAATGAATAACTCGGGTGCAATTTATGAGCGTATTTCAGCCGCCGGTATAGCGCTTGTTTCTCCGGGGAAACCGGCGGCCTCTTATGTTTCGTTTGTTCAAACCGGAAAACTTCTGTTTCTGTCCGGGCATGTTTCCAAGCGCGACGCAAAGCCCTGGGTTGGCCAACTGGGCAAGGACACTGATACCGAAACCGGCGTGCGTGCCGCTCGCGCCATCGCCATCGATGTGCTCGGAACGCTACAGGCCGCGACGGGCGATCTGGCGCGCATTGCCCGGATCGTCAAAGTGCTGTGCCTGGTGAACAGCACCGGCGAGTACACCGACCATCACATCGTCGCCAATGGTTTTTCCGATCTGTTGGAAGAAATCCTCGGCGAGTCGGGCAAGCACGCCAGGAGTGCGTTCGGTGTGGCGCAGATTCCGACCGGCGCCTGCGTCGAAGTTGAATTGATTGTCGAGCTGCACTGAAGCAAAAACCCGTGTGATAGAGGTATGGATACGATGGCGACATTGACTGAAACAGCAGCAGCCCTGGCGAAGGGAAGGGTGACCGCCGTCGAGTTGGTGGCCGCCGCGCTCATCCGTACCAGGGCGAGCGAGTATGTGTTCACCGAGCTCTTTGAAGAGCAGGCGATGGCGCAGGCACGTGCCGCTGATATCCGGCGGGCGAATCAATGTCAGTTGGGACCGTTGGATGGTGTGCCGTTCGCAGTGAAGGATTTGTTTGATGTTCGAGGCAGCAAGACGCTGCTCGGCTCCTTGACCCGGGTCGGCGAACCTGCCGCCACCGCCGATGCGACCGTTGTCGCTGCCATGAAGGCCCAAGGAATGATCGCGTTGGGGAAAACCGGCATGAACGAATTTGCGTTTTCGGGCCTCGGTCTGAACCCGAACTTCGGCACGCCTACGGCGGATTTTCCGGGTGTCGAACCCCGGGCGCCAGGCGGTTCCTCGTCGGGCTCGGCGGTGGCTGTGCAGAGGGGAATCGTCTGCGCCGCCATCGGTAGCGACACGGGTGGTTCGATCCGCGTGCCTGCCGCATTCAACGGTCTGGTGGGCTTCAAAAGCTCCCCCGAGCGTTATGACCTGGGCGGCGTCCATCCATTGGCACCAAGCCTGGACAGCCTCGGGCCAATGGCTCGCACCGTGAGGGACTGCGTGTTACTCGATGCCGCCATGCGCGGGCTGACCGATCCTTCGATAGAAGCGCGTTCGCTTTCCGGGAACCGGTTCGTGGTCGAGCAGGGTGTGCTTGACGATGCCCGACTGGCGCCGGCTGTACTGCAAAACCTGTTGCATTGCGTTGAACGATTGCGCGCGGCGGGCGCCTGGGTCGAATTCGCAATCCTCGACAGCGTTCAGCAGGTTCGGCAACTCATTGTTCGTGACGGCTGGCTTGGCGCCATCGAGGCATGGGAGCAACTGCGCGACGTGGTGCTGGGCCCGCAAGGGGCTCAAGTGGATCGTCGTGTCAGCGCAAGGCTGCACGTGGCCGCGAAGATTCCTGCCGAACGTGCCAGAACTATCAGGTCTGCCCGGGCCAGGTTGATCGCGTCCGTCGCTACGGAGCTGGATGGCGCGGTGCTGATCATGCCGACGGTGATGCACGTGGCGCCTTTATTGGCACCGCTTGAGCAGGACGATGAGCTGTTCACCGCCACGAATATCGCGACCCTGTCGCTGACCATGATCGGCAGCTTCCTGAACATGCCGGGGCTGGCCATGCCCTCCGGTACCGATGCTCAGGGGCTGCCGACTTCCATGCTGTTTTCTCTGCCCCAAGGACATGACGATGAATTACTCGCCTGCGGCCTGGCCATCGAACAAACCCTGCAGCCTGGCCAAGGCTGTGCATCTCAAACACTTGCTGCAAAGGCTCACACCTGAAGGCCCGCGTTCACCGAACAGGACTGGCGTGAGCATTCAAATCAATAACTCCAAAAAAGACTTGAAGAGGTAAGTATGGACCTGAAAATCAAGGGCAAAACGGCACTGGTCATGGGCGCGGGTGGAGGGCTTGGCGGAGTGATTTCGCAAACCCTGGCCGCAGAGGGGGCCAACGTGGTGGTGGCTGACATCAATCTCGATGCGGCGCGTGAAACACTCGATGTCATCGAATCGGCGGGCGGCAAGGGCATTGCGCTGGCGTGGGACCTGGGTGATCTGGCTCAGATCGACACCAACATGGCGTTGATCGAAGCGCAATTCGGTGGCGTCGACATCCTGGTCAATAACACTGGCGGTCCACCACCCACGCCGGTCTCCGGCCAGGACCCGGCCCTGTGGCTCAAGCAGTTTCAAGCCATGGTGTTGTCGGTCATTGCCATCACCGATCGGGTGTTGCCGGGTATGCGCGAGCGCCAGTGGGGGCGGATCGTCACCAGCGCCTCGTCCGGTGTCGTGGCGCCGATTGCCAATCTCGGCATTTCCAATGCACTTCGCCTGTCCCTGGTGGGTTGGTCAAAGACGCTGGCTCGCGAAGTCGCTCGCGATGGCATCACCACCAACATCATTCTGCCGGGACGCATCGCCACGGCGCGGATTCATTTTCTCGACGATAAAAAGGCCGAACGGGAAGGGCGCAGCGTCGAAGACGTGCGGCAGGAAAGTACGGAGTCGATTCCTGTCGGCCGCTACGGTGATCCGCAGGAGTACGCCGATACCGTCGCGTTTCTGGCCAGCGGGCCTGCCTCTTACATCACCGGTTCTGTCATCCGTGTGGATGGTGGACTGATTCCGAGCATTTAAGGAGAACGCCATGAGCCTCGATCCATCGATCAAAGAAATCCTCGGTGGCATCTCCACCGCCACACTGACCACGGTGCTGTTGAAGAAAGGGCTGCGCAATGTATGGCTGCGCGGCACCCGGCCGCTCCAACCCGGGCAACCACGGATTGTGGGGCGCGCCTTCACGTTACGTTTTGTGCCTGCACGTGAAGACCTGGCGACGCCGGAGTCCTGGTCGTCACCGATTTCCACGCGGGCCGCCATCGAAGCCATGCCCGAAGGCTGCGTGGCCGTGGTGGATGCCATGGGGGTGACTGACGCGGGTATCTTCGGCGATATCCTCTGCGCGCGGATGCAGCAGCGCGGCGTGGCGGCATTGGTCACCGATGGCGTGATTCGAGACGTCGCCGGCGTGCGTGACACGCACTTGCCGGTCTGGTGCCAAGGCGTCGCCGCGCCGCCATCGGTGGCGGGACTGACGTTTGTGAACTGGCAGGAAGCGATTTCCTGTGGCGGCGTGGCCGTCTTCCCTGACGATGTGATCGTGGTGGATGACGATGGCGCGGTGTTGATTCCCAAAGCGCTACTGGAAGAAATAGTCGTAGTGGCTGCCGAACAGGAGCGGCTCGAAAACTGGATCATGCGTCAGGTTCAGGATGGCGCAACGTTACCGGGGCTGTATCCGCCCAATGCGCAGAATAAAGCTCGGTACGAAGCTGAGCGCTAGTGCGCAACAAGCGGTTACCAGAATATCCGGTAACCGCTTTTTTGGTCTTTGATGGAAACTTCGCAAGGGAATGTCCGAATCGTCGCCTTTGTATCGCACTCAATCACGAGACATCGTGGGAACAAAAAGGCCGGATTTCACGGTGCTCATGGACACCAGGGTCTTGAAACGCTTGACGTTATTGCCCTCGAAAAACAGCTCGCGCGTCAGCTGTGTGTATTGCTCCATGTTTTTCACCAGCATGATCAGGACGAAGTCGCACTCGCCGGCGACGTAGTAGCACTGCTGAACCTGCGGGCATGCAAGAAAGGTTCGTTTCATGCTGTCGAGCCTGTCCAGGCGCTCGTCGTCAACTTCCACCGCCGCAATCACGGTAAGCGAATATCCCACCTCAACGGGATTGATCTGCGCGACCGTGCCTACGATCACCCCGTCGACAGCCATCTTCTTCAATCGCCTGTTCACCGCAGCTGAGGAGAGGTTTACCTGGGCGCCCAAGTCCTGCTGGGAAGTGTTGGCATCCCGTTGAATGGCATCCAGGAGAGCAAGGTCAAAATGATCGAGGCTCATGCGTTCAGTCCATAAAAGTGCAGCGAATGGCAGATAATGCAATAAAAGTTCATCTGAAGGATTAAAGTCAACGTTTTACTACGCGATAGGGTAATAAAATTTTCATCAATGAAGGCCTTGCCCCCCATTGAGGAGAATTTGATGAGCGTGCTACCTGATGTACGGCTGAACGGCCCTCTGTTGATTGAGCAAATTCGAGTGCTGGGTGAGCTGGGGGCAGATCCAGTAGACGGAGGGCGTACCCGCATCGCACTCACGGATTCGGAAAAAGCCGGGCGCGATCGGGTGGTGGCCTGGATGCGCGAGCTTGATCTCGATGTTCAGATTGACCGTATCGGCAACATCTTCGGCACGTTGCGATCGCCGAGCGACCAGGGTGACCAACGCCCTCTCATGATGGGCTCGCACATCGACACTGTTACCAACGCGGGCGCACTGGACGGTTGCTATGGCGTGCTGGCAGGTCTTGCTGTCCTGCGTGCTTACCGGGATGCGGGTGCTGTGCCGCAGCGTTCAATCACAGTAGGCGCCTTTACCAACGAGGAAGGTGTCCGGTACCAGCCGGACATGATGGGGTCGCTGGTGTACGCCGGGGGCATGGCGGTTGAAGAGGCCCTTGCAACCATCGGCACCGATGGGACGCGCCTTGGCGATGAGCTCGAGCGGATTGGCTACGCGGGTTCCCTGGAGACTGGTGCCATCGTGCCCCACGAGTACATCGAGCTGCACATCGAGCAGGGGCCGATCCTCGAAGCCGAAAATACCTTGATTGGTGTTGTTGAGAACCTTCAGGGCATTTCCTGGCAACAGGTGCAAGTGAAGGGCAACGCCAACCACGCAGGCACCACACCGACGCGCCTGCGCCATGACGCGGGCTTTGTCGCGAGCTCCATCGTTGCAGAGCTGCGTGCGATCGCTGTCGAAGGAGAGTCGACGCTTGCAACCGTCGGTTGCATGAAGTTCGAACCCAACGTGATCAATGTCATTCCGCGCAAGGCCACGTTCACTGTTGATCTGCGCGATCCCGATGAGACCAGGCTCGTCAACGCCGAAACCCGTCTGGCGGATTACCTGGCTGCCATTGCCCAGCGTGAAGGCGTGACCATCACCACCGAGCGCCTGGTTCGTTTCCAGCCGGTGATCTTCAATGCCGGTCTCGCCGACGAAATTGAGGCTTGCGCGCGGCGCTTGGGTTTGTCTCATCTAAGGATGACCTCAGGTGCAGGCCATGACGCCCAGATGATCGCCCGCATCGCTCCGGCTGCAATGATCTTCGTCCCCAGCCGCGGTGGAATCAGTCACAACCCTCGTGAACACACCGATGACGATCAGTTGATCCAGGGGGCGCAAGTGTTGCTCGACGTCGTTAGTCGTCGACTCAGCGCCTCCTGAATTTTTTCCTCGCCAATCATTGCCTGTTTAACGGAGTACCAACGCCGATGTTTATCGCCAATCCCAATGTGACCCGTCAGCCGTATCCCAAATCGCTGAAGGATGTCATGAGCGTTGAAAAGGCCAACGAGAGCCGTCAGTGGCTGTCCCGGTGGTCTCGATTGAACCCGGCCGGAACGCCTCTCTACTCGCTGCCAGACCTTGCCGAAGATCTGGGTGTCGAACAGATCCTGGTGAAGGACGAGTCCGAGCGCTCGGTGTTGGGCAGCTTCAAGGCGTTGGGCGCGCCGATTGCCCTGGTGCGCTTGATCCTCAGGACCTTCCCCGACCAGTGCTTCGTGCCGCACGATCTGTTGGAGGGCAAGCACGCCGATGCATTGGCGCATTTCACTGTCATCAGTGCGACTGACGGCAACCATGGCCGGGCTCTTGCGGCGGCGGCTCAAAGCATCGGCTGCCGCTGCGTCATTGTGTTGCACGCCAATGTCAGCGTTGAGCGAGAAGAAGCCATTGCGGCGTACGGTGCGCAAATCGTTCGAGTCACCGGGAATTACGATGAGTCAGTGGAGAAGGCCGCTTCGCTCGCGGCCGAGCATGACTGGATCGTCGTCTCCGACACCTCCTATGAAGGGTACGAGGTGATCCCGCGCGACGTGATGCAAGGCTACGGCACCCTCGCGGCGGAAGTCATCGAGTCGTTGAAGGCGGGTGATACCCAGACTCCGCCATTTACCCATGTGTTCCTGCAGGGCGGCGTCGGCGGGCTTGCCGCTGGCATCGCGAGCTACCTGTGGGAGTGGTACGGCGAGCGGCGACCGGTCTTCGTCGTGGTAGAGCCGCAGCAAGCGGATTGTCTCTACCAAAGCGCATTGGCGGGTAGGGCGGCTAAAGCCACAGGCTCGGTTGATTCGGTCATGGCAGGTCTGGCGTGCGGAGAAACCTCCCCGCTGGCCTGGCGCTTTTTGCAGCCCTGTATCGATTTCTTCATGACCATCGATGACACCGAGGCGCTAGTGGCGATGCGTCGCCTGGCGGCTGGCAGTGCCCGTGACATTCCGCTTGTGGCAGGCGAGTCGGCAGTGGCAGGGCTGGCGGGTCTCATGCACCTGGTTTACTCAGGCGCGAATGCCGCCGACATGGGCATCAATGAAGAGTCGCGGATCCTGTTCATCAGTACCGAAGGTGCAACCGCGCCTGGTCTTTACGCCGATCTCCTGGGCGAGACGCATACCGGCGTCCTGAGGCGTCAAAAAGCCTGGTCGGTTGCCATTTAATGCTCATGGGCATGTGAATGGAGAGTCAGGGCACCCGGTACCTTGGTGCGTTCGAGCCCCCCACGTTCCAGCCACCGCAGGGTTTGCTCATAGGCGCGCTGCAGCAAGGACTCGGTCTGGTCAAAGTTGAACACCGAGACATCCACAGGGCACAAGGGCGGGACGATGTGCAGGCTGGTGAGCGTGCGGAAGTGTTCGATGTCGCTCACCAGCTGGCGCATGCTCATCAGATTGACGGTGTGCAGGGCCAGGGCGACCAGGCCTCGGGGCGGTTGTGTCAGGGCGCAACTCACGCCAGTGGGGATGACCACGACGTTGGTGGCGCCCAGGGCGACGGCAGTCGAAATGGGCGTATTGCTGGCCACGCCGCCGTCAACCAGGTACCGGTCGGCGATTTGTACGCAGGGGAACACCAGCGGGATTGCCGCGCTGGCCAGTAGCGCCTGCTCGAGTTCGCCACTGGACAGAACGGCCTCGGCACCACTGAGCAAGTCGGTGGTGACGATGTGCAGGGGTAGCACGGCGTCCTCGATACGATGAATGGGCAGTGCCTGACCCAGCAATCGGTGCAAGGCCGCCGGCTGCAACAGAAAGCCACGCCGTTTGATCAGTCCTCTACAGGTATCAAGCCAGGAGAGGGGAAAGATGTCGTTTTTACACAGCCTGCGCCAGAACCCGGCGAGTGCCTCGACACCATCGGAATCGGGCCGTGCGGCAAAGTAGGCACCGTTGATGGCGCCTACCGAAGCGCCGACCACCATGTCGAATCGAACATTGGCCTCGACCAAGGCCCGCAACATACCCACCTGCACCGCACCCAGGCTGCCGCCGCCAGCGAATACGATTGCGGTCTTGTTGGCCATGGTCGAGTCTCGGGGCACAAATGTATCGAATGAGTGTAGCTGACGGGGCTGCGTTACCGGCCAACCCGACTTTTGCCAGACTCAGCTGAAACGAATGTCCAGTGAGCGAAGATGGGTCTGCAACCCGGCATCCTGGATGGGGATCAAAAATGCTTCTTGATCCGACTCGTTGAAATGCGCGTGCCAGTAGCCCGGAGGGGTCACGAATGCCAACCCGGGTGCCCAGTCCACCCGAACAGGATTGCGTATCTGGCCGTCAGCCTCCAGTTCAGTCCCCACCAGTGAGTAGCAACCCGCTGGGCAGTCGATGATGAAATCCAGTGCAATGGACTGGTGCCTATGCGGCTTCTGGATCGAACCCGCAGGGAGAATGCCGTACATGGCCCAAAGCACGTGGGTCACGGTCCTGGTTTGCGGAAAATTACGATTGCCCAGCAAGATGCTGATACGGCTACGATCTTGAGCGCGCGGGTCATTCGCCGCTTCACGCAGCTTCGCGTTGGCGGTCTGCGCCGGATACAAGGTTGGCGCGAACCGATCGATGCTGCCAGTGACACCCAGGTAACGCAGCAGGGGCTCGTCATGCACATAGTAGAGGCGAGCATCCTCAGTGGCGCTGAAGCGGGTGTGCAGAAGACCTGGCAACGCAATGAAGCAGCCTTTGGACCATTCAATGACGTGTTCACCCTGAATCACCTTGCCTGCGCCGGCAATCACATAAAAAACCTGTGAGGTGGCATTGGGCTGGAGTGTAAGGCTGTCACCCGCATTGAGACGGATGAAGTTTGCGCACAGGCCCGGCCCTGTTGCAGGACCTTCACAGCCCAGGGCATCGCTCAGGTCCAGCGGTACAACCCGCGATGGCCCGCTGTCATAGAGTGTCGCCGCAAAGCTGTGGTATGGAATTCGGCTGATGAGGTTGGCGCTGATCGGGTTCGCTGCCTTGCTGTACTCGAAGTATTCGGCTTCCCGTTCGCTTGCCTGCATTGCGTCAGCTGCATCACGGTTGAGTGGGTTGTTCATGGTCATCTCTGGTTGAAGATCCGCACGGGCAACAACGCCCGTGCGGGATGAGAAGGGAGCGCCGCTTGTGCTGGATTCAATCCCGGAAGCTGCGACGGGTGACTTATAGGGGCTTATCGGTTGACCAATTTGGCGGGCACGAACACCAGGATGATCATGGCCGACAGGAACACGCAGGCAGCGACGATCACCAGGCCCGTCGTCATCGATTGCGTCAGGTCCCTGAGGGCTCCGAGCAACGCAGGGCCGGCGAAACTCGCCAGGTTGCCGGTGGAGTTGATCAGCGCAATGCCGGCGGCTGCGCCTGCACCGCCCAGGAAGGACGTTGGCAATGCCCAGAACATGGGCAGCGAGGTGATGATCCCGGCCGTTGCGATGACCAGGCCGGTAATGGCCAGCCAAGGGGTCAACGGGAAGAACGCGCAGATCAGAAAGCCCGGTACTGCCACCAGCAATGGAATCACCGCATGCCACCGACGCTCGCGGTGGCGATCAGAGCTTTTACCGGCCAAATACATGCCCAGGAGGGCTGCCAGATAGGGCACTGCCGAAATGATCCCGATCATCCTGGGATCGGTGATACCCGAGTTGCTGATGATGCTGGGCTGCCAGAAGCCGATGGTGCTCGTCCCCATGACCAGTAAAAACAGGATCGCGCACATCAGCCACACTCTGCCGCCAAGCAGGCCCTGGCGCACCGTACTGTGTGTCTTGGTGCTGTTGTCGTTGCTGATTTCCCCAGCTACCAGTGTTCTTTCCTCGTCGCTCAGCCATTTGGCGTCGGCGACTTTATCGGTCAGGAAAAACATCACCACGAACCCCAGTATCAGTGCAGGCGCAGCTTCGATGATGAACAGCCATTGCCACCCCGCCAGGCCGTGCACATCGTTCATGGTGTGCAGGATATAGCCCGATACCAGGCCGCTGAGGATGCCGGAGACCGGATTGCCCGCCATCAGGAACGCAACCATCTTGCCCCGACGATGAGCAGGGAACCAAAGGGTGAGATAGAGCACTATGCCTGGGAAAAAGCCTGCTTCGGCAATACCCAGGAAGAAGCGCGCGATGTAGAACTGCATCGGTGTCTGCACCAGTGCAGTCGCCGCCGAGATCAGCGACCAGGTGATCATGATGCGAGCGATCCAGCGCCGCGCCCCGACCCGGTGCAGGATCATGTTGCTGGGCACTTCGGCGAAGAAATAGCCAATGAAGAACACACCGGCACCCAGGCCATACACCGCGTTGCTGAAGGACAGGTCGTTGAGCATGGTCAACTTGGCGAAGCCGACGTTGATCCGGTCCAGGTAACTGACGACGTAGCAAAGGAACAGCAATGGCATGAATCGCCACATGACCTTCTTGAACGTAGAGTCGGCGAGGGCAGGGACGTGCTCGCCGGTGTGTTGCTGCGCTGTATTGAGAGTAGTCATCGCTGACTCCTTGTTATTGTTATGGAGTGCTCGTGATATCAAAGGCCGTGTGATCGTCAGCGCAACGGTCCAAGCTTTGCTCCGCTGACGATTGTCGCAGCTCTGCTGTGATTCGGGCTGATCAGGTGCCGCTGAAACGCGCCGGTCGTCGCTCCATGAAGTGCGCCACGCCTTCTTTGAAGTCGTCGCTCTGGATGCTCAGGAACATTTCCCGGTTAGCCTGCGCGATGTTTTCCGTGAGTGTCTGGAAAGGCGATTCGCCCAGCTGCTGCTTGATGACGCGCACAGAGCGGGGCGAGACATTGATTGCCAGGTCTTCGGCGTAGGCCAATGTTTGCTCCAGCAAGCTGTCTGGCGAAAACAGCCGGTTGACCAGCCCCATGCCCAATGCCTCGTGCGCCGTTACCTTGCGCGAAGAGAGCAGCAAGTCCGCGGCGTGGCCTGGCCCGACAATACGCGGCAGCAGCCAGGCAATGCCGTGTTCGGCAATCAGCCCACGCTTGGCGAAAGCCGTGGAAAACACCGCCGTTTCACTGGCGAAACGCATGTCGCTGTACAGGGCCAGGACCAACCCCAGCCCGGCGGCTGCGCCGTTGATCGCGCTGATGATGGGTTTGCGCACGCCAGGAAAATACGAATAACGGCTTTGATAGTCGGCGCGCCGGTTCATGTCGTAGGCACGCATCCAGGCCATTTCACTGATGTCATCGGGTGGCAGCACCTCAAGTTCATCGATGTCCATGCCGGCGCAGAATGCCCGACCGTTGCCGGTCAGCACGATGACCCGAACGCTGTCGTCGCGATCCAGTTGGGCAAAGGCTTCACGCAGTTCAGCCTCCATCACCTTGGTCAGTGCATTCATTTTATCCGGGCGCATCAGTGTCACCACCGCAACGTGCTCGCGGGCACCGAAGCGGCTGAGTTCGATTTGCTTGAAGCTCATGATTTTTCCCTCGCACTGCTCACGGGCATTTGAATGGCGCGTATCTCGATAAACTCCTCGATGCCGTACTTCCCGCCTTCACGGCCAAGACCCGAATCACCGAAGCCTCCGAAGGGGGCTGCCGGGTTATACGGCGCGCCATTGACGTCGACCTGACCTGCGCGCAATTGACGGGCGAGTTTTAGCGCATGATCGATCTGGCCTGCCCACACGGCAGCGGCCAGGCCATAGGCCGTGCTATTGGCCATTTCGATGGCTTGCTGTTCGTTTTCGTAGGTGATGACACTCAGTACCGGACCAAACACTTCCTGTTGCGCCAGCGTTGACTGAGGCGGGACTCGCCCGAAAATCGTCGGCGCAATGAAGTAACCGTTGGCAGGCACCTGTGCCTGGCTGCCACCGGCAATCAGGTCCAGGCCTTCAGACTCACCCAGGGCGATCATCGCGTGAACGCGATCGCGATGCGCCGCTGACACCAAAGGGCCCATGCGTGTGGCTGGATCCCGCGGGTCGCCTAACGTCAGGCGCGTCACGGCGTCAGCGAGCAAGGCGCGATAGGTGGGGTACAACTCGATTGGTACGAGTAGGCGGGTCAGCGAGTTGCACGATTGGCCCGAGTTCAGGAAGCACGACCCGACCACTTGGCGTACCACGCTTTCAGCGGGGGCATCGGCGGTGGCGATACAGGCCGATTTACCCCCCAGTTCCAGGGACACACGCTTCAAGGCCTGGCCTGCCGATGCGGCAATACGTCGGCCCACTGCCGTCGAACCGGTGAACGACAGCAAGGCGACATCCGGATGATCGACCAGTGCCTGACCGGTTTTGGCATCCCCCATGACAATGTTCAGTACGCCTTTGGGCAAGCCTGCGGCCAGTGCGGCCTCACCCAATGCACGAGCGGTACAAGGTGCCAGTTCGGATGGCTTGAGTACCACGGTGCAACCGGCGACCAAGGCAGCGGCAATCTTGGCGGTCATCTGGTGCAACGGGTAGTTCCACGGCGTGATCGCACCGACGACGCCTACCGGGACGTGGTTGAGGATGGAGTGCCCGAGCGGGGTGTCCGCCAGGCACTCGCCTGCAAGGTCAGCCGTTGCGCGCCAGGCCAGGATCGGCGCCTGCACCTGTATCCGCTGCGATAGCTTGAGTGGCATGCCAACTTCCGCGGCGACGCCTTGCGCAAGCTGCTCGACCTGTTCTTCCAATTGATTGGCGATACCGCGCAGGTAGTCTGCACGCGTGCTGACGGGCAATGTCGACCAGGACGCAAAGGCGTTTTTTGCCGCCCGGACGGCGCGGTGGATTTCTTCGCTGGTGCCATGGGCGACGTGGCCCAGTTCAGCTGCGCTGGCGGAATCGTGGATAGTGGTGCTTTCGGCTGATTGCGCCGCCGTCCAGGTTCCATCGATCAGGTGATGTTGATAGGCAGTCATTGTTGGGTTCCTTTGCGTGCACGCGCGTCTATAAACGCGCTCATCGAGGCTTGTGGTTCGCCGCTGGCGTAGCATTCAAGCTGGGCGCGAATGCCAGCGGTGCAGGCATCGTCAAAGCCCGGCTGAGTCAGCGCGCGAAAGCGTTGTTTGGATAAACGGATGGCAGTTTCGGGGAGTTGTGCCAACGTGCGGGCGCGTGCCAAGGCCGCGCCAAGCACATCCGAGCCATCAAGCTCGGTGACCAGGCCCATCTCATAAGCACGTTGCCCGCTGACCAGTTCACCGGACACAGACAGCTGTGTGTTGTGGGTCAGGCCAACGTGCAATGACAGCAAATAGGAGCCGACGATGCTGGCCAGGCCGGCTTTGACTTCCGGTTGACCGATCCGGGCATCAGGCGAGGCGATCCGCCAGTCGCCACAGAGTGCCAGTTGCATGCCGGCGCCGGCGGCGACGCCGTTGATGGCCACCACGCAGGGTTTGTCCAGGTCGCGTACGGCCTGGTACATGGCGCGTTGCGCGTTCAGCCACGGCGCAATCTGCTTCCAGTCGACGGCACTGGCCTCTTCTAGATCCTGGCCAGCACAAAACGCCCGGTCACCGGCACCGGTCAGGACGAGCGCCTTGACGCCCGAATCGCGATTAAGCTGCTCCAGCGTATCGATCAATGCACTGCGCAGGGTTTGATTGACGGCATTCAGATTGGCCGGGCGATTGAGTGTGACCAGTGCAACTTGATCCTTGATTTCCACCAGGACGCTGCGCGGTTGATCGAGATGACTGAGGTTCATGGCGCCTCCCGGTATTCGATAACGGCGTCGACGGCCACCACACCTTCGGCCAGCACCATGACCGGGTTGACGTCGACGCTCAGCAGGTTGGCCTGGTGTTGAAGGGCGAAATTACCCAGTGCCACAGCCGCTCGGGCCAGGGCCTCGACATCGAGTGCCGGCTGACCGCGAGCGCCCTTGAGCACAGGGGCGATGCGCAGACGACTGATCGCCTCTTGAGCCTGCGATTGCGTGAAGGGGGCGAGCAACGAAACGCTGTCCTGGCGAATCTCGACCAGGGTTCCACCTTCACCGATCACCACCAGCGGGCCGAACAAGGGATCGACGACGACGCCCAGCATGAATTCATGCAAGCCCTTGACCGAACGGGCCACGATCAGCTGTCCATGGGGGACACCCAGTTTGTCCAGTGCACCCAGGCACAGACGCGCCGCCTCTTGCGCCGCTTGCGGGTCGGCGAGATTCAGATGAACCAGGCCATGTTCGCTCTTGTGCGGGACCTGCGCTGCGCAGCCCTTGATGACGACGCGGCCACCGAAACTGGCGGCGATGCGCGCGGCGCTTTCCGGGTCATGGCACACCTGGTGCTCGACGACCGGCACGCCAGCATCCGCCAGCAGTTTCAGGCTGACAGCCTCATCAAGCAGGCCGTTATGCGTGCCGGGTGTCGCGGCTGGCTGGGCGGGCAGGGGAGAACCTTGCCATTGGCAATGCCGGGCATACTGACGAAGCGCGGCTACCGCATCGCTTTCATTGCGAAAGCTCGGCACACCCGCTTGCTGGAAATGTGCGCGAACATCGGCCTGCGGCGCGGTCATGACCACGGGCTTGCCCGTCTGGTGCATGAACCGGGCGGTGGTGTGTGCCAGTCCTGGCACGTCGTAACCCGGGCCGGCCACGGGAATCCCGATGAGAAACATGTCCGCCTGCGGGTCATCGCCAAGCGTTTTCAGGACGGCAGGAAACATGGCGCCGTTGCCGAGCAGCGCCGCGGTGAGATCCAGCGGGTTTGCCGCGCTGGCAAAGTCAGGAATCAAGCCTTTCAAGCGCTCAGTGGTCGGCAAGGCCAGTTCGGTCAGTGGCAGTCCGACACGTTCAGCGGCATCGGCGCACAGCACCCCCACTGCGCCGCTGTGACTCATTACCACGGTCCGCCCGGCTCCGGGAGCAAAGCCACTCAGGTATAGACTTGCTGCGTTGACCAGTTCGTGAATGTCGTGGGCACGCCAGATGCCGTGCTTTTCGAGGAAGGCATCGAGGGCGCCATCCTGACCCACCATGGCTCCGGTGTGGGAGGCTGCGGCGGCAGCGCCCTTGTTGCTCACGCCACCCTTGAGAAGCACGATGTGGGTACCGTTTTGTCGGGCAATCCGGGCGGCCTCGGCCAGCAGCTGCGGATTGGAAACGGTTTCCACGTAGACCAGGATCAGGCGAATGTACGGGTCGTCCACCAGCAGCCGGGTCAGCTCCGAAACGCCCAGGTCCGCGTCATTGCCGGTGGCGGCCAGGTAGCGCACGCCGTAACCCTGTTCACGCAGCATCGCATAAGGCATGACGCTCGCCGCGCCACTTTGACTGACAATCGCGATAGGCCCGTCCGCCGGGGGCACTTCCATGAACATGGTGCTGAAATTCAGCACCGCACCGTTGGCAAAGTTGGCGAAGCCCTGAGCGTTGGGCCCCATCAGGCGCATGCCATGCAGGCGGGCAAATTCCACCAGTTCATTTTGCAATTGGCGACCGCTCTCGCCCGTCTCGGCAAAGCCTGAGGCCATGACCACCACGGTTTCGACGCCGAGCTTCGCACAGGCCTTGATGGCTTCTACGGCCGCCAGACCCGACACGGCGATAATGGCCGCCTGCGGGACAACGTCGAGCGCGGCCAGATCAGCATGGCAGGGCAATCCTTGAACCGACTCGCGCTTGGGATTGATGGGCAGGATGCGGCCGGCGTAACCGAACTTGCGCAGGTAGTGAATGGGCCGGCCACCCACTTTGTTTGGGTCGTCCGACGCGCCAATGATCGCGACGCTTGAAGGGTCGAACAGCGACAGCGCTGTTGAACCGATTTTCTTGTTATGGGCCATGGTGGGCTCTCGATTCTGAGGGTTGGCTTCAGGTCTGGAATCAAGTCTATGGAGAGGAGGGAGTATGCAGAAGAGTCATGCAGGCGATATCAGATACATCAAAAAGTGATGGCTCAAGCCCTGTGTGTGGTTTATGTTTCGACCTCTGGAACCGGGGCGACGAGGACGAGGCGGATGAACCTCAAACAACTGCAAAGCGTGCTGCTGATGGAGGAACTCGGGTCTATTTCCCGAACTGCGGTGGCGCTAGGCACCGCCCAGTCGCTGGTCAGTCGCCAACTGGCGCAATTGGAGGGCGAGTGGGGCGACCAGTTATTCGTGCGCACCGGGCGAGGCCTGGTGCTGTCGGACTTCGGGCGACTGGTGCTGCCAGAAATCTGTTTGCTGCTCGCCCAGGCCGAGCGCCTGGAAACCTTGGTCAGGGAGTCCTCGGGCGTGCCGGCGGGAACTGTGCACATCGGCGTCCTGCCGTCGATGTCGCGCAAGTTGCTGCCGTTGCTTTTCACCGAGTTGCAAACCCATGCTCCAGGGGTGCGCCTGCATGTGGTGGAGGGGTTCAGCGGTGACCTGGATGAACAACTGGCGGCCGGTTCCCTGGATCTGATTGTCGTGAACCGGTATGGCATATCGACCGCCCGTGACGAAGAGACATTGGGTGTCGTTGATACCTACTTGGTGGGCAAGGCCGGAAGCCTCGCTGGAAATGGGGTGCCGATTGCGTTCACCGCATTGTCGGGTTTCCCGTTGATTTTACCCTCGCGGCCGAATGGCTTGCGCACAACACTCGATCAACTGGCGCGTAAACATCAGGTCGCTCTGAACGTGGCGATCGAGGTCGACACCTTGAATGCAATGAAGGATGTCGCGGCTGTCGGGGGAGCGTTCACGATCCTGCCGTTTTTGGCAGTACAGGATGATGTCGAACGCGGCTTGCTGGATGCGGTGATGATCGACAAGCCAGAGATTAAAAGAACGATTGCCCTGGCATTCACTCACCAGCATCCGTTGTCCAAGGCGGCCAGGGTCGTGGGCGGACATGTTCGGGAGTTGTGCCAATCGCTGCTTTGTTAGAATTGCTACCCATCATTGGCATGCCTTGAGGTGTCGAAATGAAAGGTTTTCTCGTGATTTTCTTTACTCAACAGAACCGTCGCTTTCAGGGAAAGATGCTGGGTCAATGGATCGTCGATGTGGCTAAGGAAATGGGTCTGCGTGGTGCGACGCTCTCTACGGCAATTGAGGGTTTTGGACACACCGGTCGATTGCACTCCTCGCATTTTTTTGAACTGGCGGATCAACCTACGGAGATACGCATGGCTATCACTGAGGACGAATCCGCAAGGTTGTTCCAGAGGCTGGAGGCTGAGGAAATCTCTGTGTTTTACATAAAGACCCCGATCGAGATGGGCTTCGTTGGCAAAAAAACGAACTAAACTGTCGTTGGTGAAGCCGACGGATACGTCCTCGCACGCAGGCGTGTCGAATACTTTCGACTTCTTTTGCCCCAACGAATGGATTTGGTCGCACCCTGTCGAACAGGGCTCCGTGATCTCACACAGGGCCGATCAAACGCACTGGGAACCAGAGAAATGCTTGACTGCTGCCCGTACGACCTACGAGCTGCTATTGAGTTACCGAGAGCCTATGCGGCTCGCAAAGCCGGCCAGGAATTGGGTGAGAAGCCTCATTTTTCACTAATTTAGGGGCGCTTCCTTATTTGTCCTCGGCGCTGACCTGCTGTTCGCTACCCCAGGCTTCAGTGAGCTCGTCTATTCGATCTGCGATATGTGCCTTTTTTGACAGGACCAGGCATCGCGTGTTGCCGATAAATTCTTCAATCAGGTAAACAGCGTCGCCGACATCCAGCTCCAGCTCCTGCAACGCTTCATCGGGAATCCGGATCGCACCGTCACCATCCCATTCTTCGATGATGATTTTCATAGGGGGCTTTCTCACATGGGGTCTCCTTATTTCAGGTGTCGGCCCCGGTTTCGCGAGGCCGACTTTCAACAGGCAGCAACTACTTGCAGTTGCCTGCCTTTCGATATCCTGCAGCCTGGGCCTCGGATTCCGAGGTGAAGGATATCTGGTTTTTTTCAGACACCTGACCATACCCAGGGCACCCCGTCGAGAGGTGGTAGACCTGACTTTTCCGGTTACCCACGATCGAACCCACTCCGGCTGCGCTCGCTGCGCTCGCAAGGGTTTGCTGGACGGGTGCCCGTGGAGGGTTGACTGGAACGGCGCTCACCACCCCCTCACCAACGGCCTTGTATCCTTGCGACCAATGACGCTCACCCGTTACAAACGGATTGGAGTGTCCCATGATTGCGGCAATGCGACGATCGCGCTCTTTTTCCCAGGACGAAACCGGGTACTGCTTATCCCAGGCCATCAGTAGCTGTTGCTGCTGACGTGACATGCTCAATTTGTATCGATCGAACATGTAGAAGGTTGTTCTGGCGACCAGCCCCTTGACCTCGTCGCGCGGCTCCGCAGCACGTTGGTCGAAATCAACCCGCGTCTTGCATTGCCCATACTGCGGAGCTATTCCGGAGGCCATGCCGTAGTTGAAATTGCTGCGGTCGCCGTTCACCTCTCCAACAGAGGGGTAGAGGTTGAACAGGTCTGCCTCCATGGCTCGAAACACAGGATCATCGTCCACACAGTGCTCGCGCCCCCCGTTCTTCCAGCATTGGCGTTGGTTACCGAACGTCCAGGCTGGAACGATGTGTTCCCACTCGGTCCGTTCCGCGCGATTCTCTTGTTTCCTGGCCTTGAGACCGCATGACTCGGCATCGATACGGCCACCGGACTTACCTACCCACGTCCATTTGCAGCCGCAATACAGCTCGCCCATGGGGCTGTTCGCCTGGTCGAGGTAGATTTTCTGCTTTGCGATGACCTTGGCTTCGGAAAAGGTCGATGGAGGGCTTGAAAAGGCGGGGGTAATGACCGAGAAGGACAGCGCTACTATGGCAAGCAGTTTTTTCATTGGACAGCTTAAGCAGTTGAAAGGAAACGCATTATACGCACGACTCGATGGCGTTCGATGAAGAACGAGAGGGCCAGGATGGCGCCCAACCACGGCTGGGCGCCATTTCACTCAGCCTGTGTGATGACTCTTGGCAAGGCCGTAGACGGATGTGTTGATGCCTTCGAAGCGCGCTTTCAACTGCAACGCCAGATACAGCGAATAATGCCGTGACTGGTGCAGGTTGCCACCGTGGAACCAGAGGTTTTCCTGCTGGGTTGGCTTCCACATGTTGCGCAGTTCGCCCTCGTAGGGGCCAGGGTCATTGGTGGTTCCAGAACCCAGGCCCCAGCAGCGGCCGACCTTGTCAGCGACTTCCTGGGAAATCAGCTTCGCCGCCCAACCGTTCATTGAGCCATAGCCCGTGGCGTAGACGATCAGGTCTGCCGGCAGTCGGCTGCCATCGTTGAGTACGACGGCATCCGCTTCGATGCGTTCGACACCCAGGCCGGGCGCGCTCTTGAGCTTGATCGTGCCATTGGCGATCAGTTCTGAGGCGCCGACGTCGATGTAGTAACCCGAACCACGGCGTACGTACTTCATGAACAGGCCAGACTCGTCGTCACCGAAGTCGAGCATGAAGCCGGCCTTGGCCAATCGCTCGTAGAAGTCCTTGTCACGCTCCTTGATCGCGTCAAAGACGGGTTGATGAAAGCTTGGCATGACCTTGTAGGGGATCGAGGCGAACAGCATGTCAGCCTTGTCCGTGGTCAAGCCCGTCTCCAGGGCGTCTTCAGAGTAGAGCCCGCCGAAGACCAGCTCCATCAAACTGTCGGAACGCACGATGTGGGTGCTGGAGCGTTGCACCATGGTCACCTCGGCGCCGTTCTCCACCAGGTCGGCGCAGATATCGTGAGCCGAATTGTTCGCACCGATGACCACCGCGCGCTTGCCGCTCCAGGCGTCGCCGCCGGGATGGCGGCTGGAGTGATGCTGCTGGCCTTGGAAAACCTCGGCACCTGGATAAACCGGAACATTGGGTACGCCAGACATGCCGGTGGCGAGGATCAACTGGGCAGGCTGTAAAGTCATACGCTCGCCATCGCGCTGCACGTCAACCTTCCAGGTGCCACTTTGCTCGTCAAAACTGGCGCTCACGCATTCCGTGCGCGGCCAATAATTGAGTTCCATGACTTTGCTGTACATTTCCAGCCAGTCGCCAATCTGGTCCTTTGGGGTGAAGACCGGCCAGTGATCGGGGAAGGGCAGGTAAGGCATGTGGTCGTACCAGACGGGGTCGTGCAGGCACAGAGACTTGTAGCGACCACGCCACTGATCGCCAGGCCGTTCAGCCTTGTCGACGATCAGGGTTGGCACGCCCAGTCGCTTGAGCCGCGCCGCGAGCCCCAAACCACCCTGACCACCGCCGACGATCAGGCAGTAAGGTTGGGTGGTGAAGCCTAGCGCAGCTTCTTCATCGCGACGGCGCTCCAGCCAGTTGCGTTTGTCAGCGTGGGCGTGACCATGACTGGCACCCATCGGACGACGGCGGCCACTGGGTTCCTCAAAACCCTTGAGCTCGCGCATGGTCGTCAGCAGCGTCCAGCACAGGCCCTCTTTCAGACGCACGTAGCCTTTACCCCGCGCCGCCTCGGTTTCCAGGCTGATCCAGCCTTCGAGCACACCGTTATTGAGCGTCGCCTCACCCTCCAGCTTCCATCGCCCGGGGCGAGTCTGGTCAAGGCGTGTTTCGAGCATGTCGCGGATGGCAGGCTTGCCTTCCAGGGTCACCAGGTTCCAGCTGAACAGCAGCAGGTCACGCCAGTGACACTCGTCGGCAAACAGTTCCAGCGTGCCGTCCAAATCACCTTGGGCGAGACGCTCGCCGAGGTTTTCGACCCAGGCCGCGAGTTGAGCAGTGGGCGTGTGCAGAGGTGTTTCAACAGCGATGTTCATGGGCTTCTCCCGTTCTTGTTGTTTTTGTAACAACTCGTCCTGGAGCAAGGCCCGGGCCATCTTCATGAAAGCCTCGTTGCAGAGCGGTTGGCGCAGTACTGCTCAGGCTTTGACGCGGATCCATGTCACGAATCCGGGAATGGCGGGTGACAGAGTGTCACTCCGTGCAAAAAACGCTCATTGCAGTCTTTTCATATAAGCTGCAAGCAGCCCCGTGTCCTGACCGTAACGGAGAACAAGAACAATGAAGCCGGCCTTGATCAACGCCCATGCACAGCAGGTGCTGCATGCTGTGCAGGGCACTATCGCCAGCCACAGCGCTACCGCTGACCTGGCCATCACACGATCCTGGCGCCGGTGCCTGGATCAGTATCAGCTCGATCCCGCCAGCCGCCGCGCACCTAATGTGGTTGAACAAGCACGCTTGCAGGATCACCGCGGGCCACTGGAACACATCATTGCCGTGGCGCATTGGCAGATGAGCAACCTGCACCAACAACTCGGTCGAGACGGCCACGTGGTGCTACTCACCGATGCTCGCGGTGTGGCGATCGACAGCGTGTTCAACGAATCCGAACGAGCCGAGTTCCAGCGTTCCGGGCTGTGGCTCGGCTCGGTATGGAGTGAAGATTGCGAGGGCACCAACGGTGTCGGCACCTGCCTGGTCGAGCGACAGCACGTCACCATCCGCCGTGATGAGCATTTCCGTGGCAAGCACGTCGGCCTGACCTGTTCGGCGAGCCCGATATTCGATGCGCGTGGAGAGTTGCTGGCCGTGCTCAACCTTTCTTCTGTCAGGGATGACCACAGCCTTCAGCAACACTTCCAGGCCATGGCATTGACCAACCTGTCAGCCAAGTTGATCGAGAGCTGTTTTTTCCTGGGGCAGGATCCGCAGCGATACTTGCTGCGCTTCCATCCTGAGGCGGGCTACGTTGGGCTGCAGGGTGAAGGCCTGCTCAGTTTTGACGAGAGTGCCCGTATCTGTTCAGTCAATCAGGCTGCGCTGGACCTGCTGGGTCTCAGCCGTGACCAGGTGGTGGGGCAATCCCTGACGATGCTGCTGGAAACACCTATCGACCAGGTGATGAGCCAGGCCAGCGCCCAGCCGAGCGTCTGCTGGCCCATGCGGCTGGTGGACGGACGCCTGCTCTACGGTCAGTTGCGAGAACCCGCGCACCAGCCGCCCTTGGTCATTGCCCCAACGCCCATCATCAACGACGTGCACGTGTGCCTGGAAGACCCACGCCTGCAACGCGGATTTGCTCGCGCATTGCGAGTTCTGGAGCGTGACGTTCCGGTATTTCTACAGGGCGAAACCGGTACCGGCAAAGAAGCTTTTGCGGCGGCGCTGCACCGCGCCAGCGCCAGGGCGGCCCAGCCGTTTGTGGCAATCAATTGCGCAGCCATTCCAGAGACGCTGATCGAGAGCGAGCTGTTCGGCTATCGCGGCGGCAGCTTCACCGGCGCACGCAAGGACGGGATGATCGGCAAGCTGGAACAAGCCCATGGCGGCATTCTGTTTCTTGATGAAATCGCCGATATGCCACTGGCGCTGCAGACTCGCCTGCTGCGGGTGCTGGAGGAGCGTCAAGTGGTGCCCCTAGGCGGCGCGACGGCGCGTCCCCTCGACGTACGACTTGTCAGTGCCAGCCACCAGGATCTGCACGCCTGTGTAGCCGAAGGGCGCTTTCGTGAAGATCTTTTTTATCGCATTGCCGGTTTCACCGTGCAGCTCCCGCCATTGCGCGAACGATCAGACAAGGGCCGTTTGCTCGACCTTCTGCTGCGCGAAGAATCAAAAGGCACAAGGATTCGACTGGAGGCGGGCGTCAGGGAGCGCTTGCTCAAGCATCCGTGGCCGGGCAATGTCCGGCAGTTGCGCACGTGCCTGCGCACGCTGGTAGCGTTGTCGTTGGAGGGGCGTGTCACCCTGGACGACTTGGCAGAGTTACTGCCGGCAGCGTCAGTTGCGTTGGCCGAAAATCCGCTGGGAGTATCCGAACGGCAGACGCTGCTGACGTTGATTGAGGCGGAACATTGGCATATCGCTCGTGTTGCCGCGCGCCTGGGGATCAGCCGAAATACGCTTTATCGCAAACTGCGTCATCACGGTATTTCGCGACCTGGTTGAATGCAGGATGACATCGTCGCGCTCCCTGCCTCTGTGGACTTGGACTGAGGCGATGGAGGTCGAGCAGGAGAGGGCGCTGATGCTGGAAGCAACCTTGGATCCGCGATGTTAGAGTGTTCGTCAGTTCATAAGAACCCTCTACTCGATTCGCATAGTCGCACCAAGCGGTTCCAGCGAACGAACCGGGAAAAAAACCGTATATCAATCGTTATGTGAAGAATGAATCGTGCGCTGTTTGTTTCTCTGGATGGGCCCAAGGGAGCCGGCAAAACCACACTGTTGGAGGCCGTTACGAAAGCACTGAGGGCCGACAACCAAAAGGTGATCCGACTTTGCGAGAGAAAAAGCGACCCCTTCAGGGGTGAAACAATGACTCTCGTTAACAAATTCGTCAGAAATCCCTCCCGGGATCTGGAGTTGGAGGTTTGTGAGCGCTTTGCTGATAGCCGTACCTGGATCTCCCGGCACGTGCTGACTAAACAGCCACCAGGCAGCATCATCTTGATCGATCGCTGGTACCCGTCTGATGCCGCGTTTCGCCGGATAGTCCCGTTTGCAGAGATTCTACAGTTGAACATTGATCGAAACGTGCGAGTGCCAGACCTGCATGTCGGGGTTGTCACCGCCCCTGATATTTCGTGGGCGAGGGCAGCGGCTCGACGGCGTGGGCTGAGCAGTACTGTGATCCATAAGCTGGAAGAACATGTCGCTTGTACCAAGGCGTTCGAGCGTGCGATTGCAGATCTCGACTGGGTTTTATGCCGTAATGAAGGAACGATTGAAGACGCAACGATGCAGGTGGTTTCGGAGATCTATAGAGTCCTTGATGGGTAGCCTACGATTAAAGGTCGATGTTGCTCGTCTAGACACGTGTTCAGTTGCATCCGGGCTAGCTGATTGATACCGCTGTCATTCCGGGGTTTCCTCGACGAGATTGCGAAAACACCTTGCCTTCTTTTTCGAACTCCCGCTGCACACCGGTCACCGCGTCACTCAGGCGGATCGACGGGCGACTTGCCGCGATCGCTTCGATTGCGGCGAACTGGACCACGTTGACGATGTTGCCGCCGGACAGTTCGAAGCGGGCGAGGAGGCTCGCGAGGCGATTACGGCCGTCCTGCTCCGGAAACGACTCGACTTACCTCAAATGAGAACGCCCACCTTACCGCGACCAGATACTGGACTTCTTGGGATCGCTGTCTATGCTTATAGAGGTCAATGGGCTTGTAGTCCATGTCACTTAGTAGTTAGGTGATTTGCGAAAGCCTCTGCAAAGGATTGATACTTAATCTTTAGGCTGAGAGGGTCTTTAGCATGAAGAAAATCATCTTATTTGCTTTTTGCTTTTTGACTAGTTACTCACAAGCTAATGCCTCAGAGTATTTTTTTGTTGTGGCGAAACATAGTGGTAAGTGCCTTCATCAGCATGGCGCGACTCAAGGAAACGGAGACGCCATCACGCAATGGAGCTGCGTGAACCAGCCAAACGTGAAACTGGAGAAAATACCCGCAGGCGACGGATATTTTTTCTTGAAGTTTCAGCATAGCGGAAAATGTGTTCATCAACAGGGCGCAACTCAAAGAAACGGAGATGCCATCACGCAGTGGGATTGTGTAGACCAGCCGAACGTGAAATTGAAACAGATACCAGCAAGTGACGGATATTTTTTCTTAAAGTTTCAGCATAGCGGAAAATGTGTTCACCAGCAGGGCGCAACTCAAGGAAACGGAGGTGCCATCACGCAGTGGGATTGTGTAGACCAACCGAACGTGGAGTGGAAATTTCAACCTGCACCAGGTTAAAGATACTTCGGCGTGCAACTGACAACGGGCGTAAATGTACCAAGTGGCACTAATTCGATGAGCCGAACAATGGATGAAGGAAACGAAAAAGGTTCATGGTGGAAAACCCTTCCTGGCATTCTTTCTGGAATCGCTGCTGTCATCGCTGCCCTGACGGCCTTGATAGTGACGCTTTCTCAAAATGACCTCTTGGGAGAAAGGAAGCATTCCAGTCCCACTCAGGCGACGCCGATCAGTCAGAGCACGCCTATCAGCCAAGTGCCAGACAACGAATCGGACACAAGAGATGGAGTGTTGTCACCGCCTATTTCGACTCTAACCTCAACAAAGGAGCTTTTGCAGGCGCTCCAAAAAGCAAACATACGCAATAGTGTCAGTGGCGGTGATAATACAATGCTTGAATGGCTGAGTGATTCGGATCGGCACTATTATCGATTAGCGGAAGGGTGCCTGGTGCTTGTTGGAAACAGACGCCTAGCCGAAGATGGAGTTGATTTGGATAAAATTAACTACTACTACTTAGAGTCGCTTGGCTTGAGGGGCGGGGAAATCATGCCGATTAATCACAAGATTGATGCGCAAAAGTTGGCGAAGGCAATGGTTGATGCGTACAATAACAAGAATGGCACTCATTCAAATTCATTGCCTGAAATCCTGGAGTAATCATAAAGAATGGACTATGCCCCATTCTGTTTGAACGAGCGCGCTCGTTCTGCGTTAGTTGTACGTAGGCTGGCGACGAGATGCCCATACGGGGTAACGACCGGATGACTAGTAGCCTTCCAAGAGCGTTTCTCTTTCGGCAGTACCAGCTTCTGATCTCGAAGATTTCGCAATTGCGCATGCTCTGGACTCTCACGTTCAAAGCCGGGAATAAGTTCAGCGACAGATTTTTTTCCTGCTGCAACCAAAATAGAGTCAAAGAGAGCGACCTCCTCTGGTGTTAGCTGATTTGACGTTGCTGTAATGTCATCCAGAAGCTCATGCAGAACAGTACGAGCGTACTCAGGTGTGAGCTCAGCCTCCACACCCAGTACCTTTACCTTTATTGTTTTGAATGTGACTGTTTCTGCGAGCCGTTCGAGAACGGCACAGACTGGCCTGTAGAAGAGCGCTGCAATAAGTAACGATGTGACTGGCCAGGCCAAGGGAGTTACGATATTGGCAAAATCCACCGCTAACATATGACCTCCTATGGCGCCGAACCATGGCTCGCCTGCCGACGAAACCCGGGCGATTCAGTACAAGAACGTAGCAGACGAATCAGCGGCCATGGGTGCTCCTCGCATGGCTTAACGACAAGAGCCACAGGATCACCCCTCGCGGAGCGCGCCGATGGCTAGAGTCGCTCGATTTCCAACATTACCCAGCCAGAATTATTATCGTAAAACCCTAGTTCGATCTGCACATCGTTGAAGTAGCAGAGCATCTGGCCGCTGACGGGCACGGTGAACTCACCACCGTCTTTCATTACCCAAGGGTGGTACTTGTCCACGGTGCCGATGAGGGCGAACCATTTGGCGTCATCCTTGCGCTTGCCATGGACGAGTGAGGCAGCCCTGTGGGCGACGCTGTCCCAGTCCTCGCCGTCGATACTGCGCGCGATGTACTTGAGATCGCGTAAGGGTTCGCCAACCCCGGGCACGACGTGGGCTCGGTAACGGACGCCGGCGCGCAGGAACACACCGGTCGGGTTCCAGTATTTTTCGGCGTAGATGCGCTGGGTTCGTTGCGCCGTGGTTGTACCGTGGGGAAGCTCACCGGGGTTTCGAACAAAGTACTCCACCAGCTTGGGCGGGCGGTAGGTCGGGTCCTCCTGCCAGCGGCGTAGCACGGAATCATCAATGGTTTCATTAATGGTGCACAGGGAGCCGGCCGTACCTCCAGACGTGACGATACTGCGGGGTAGCCTGCCGATATCTCGGTAATTACGCTGGTCGCCGTTTTTGATTTCGTCCCAGATGTTGAGGATCTGACCAGCGAAGGCTTTGAAACTGTCGTGAATGGGGTCGTGCCACGCGCCAGGGCGGGGCTCGATGGTGTGAGTGAACGCAAGGCCGAGCGCAGTGGCCTTCTGCATCATCCACTGCAGGGTAATATTGGGTAGATCATCGTCCTGGTAGCCGCCGCCAACATCGGAGTGCGCACCGATAAACCAGCGTTGCTCGTAGCATTCAGTGAAATCGTCGAGTGTTTGCGCTTCCTTTCCCGTCTCGGCGAAGGCGCGCCACAGGGAGGCCTCGAACATTGGGCGGTGTTCGTCAATGGCAAGGGCATGGTGGCCGTATCCCTGCGCCCGTGTGGGTCGCACGTTGTGAGCGGCGGATTTGCCGCGGTGTGCGTCTTTGTTTTGCAGGGCGTCGGCATCGATGGCGCCAACGGTGTCCCACAGGCCGGCCATACGGATCTTCACCGCACGCACGTAGACGTCATCGATGAGGCGGGCCTCCAAGCGGTCGGGATGCCAGCCGGGAGGCGCCTCCGTCGGGTGGCCCTGCCAGTAGCGCAATCGCCACATGGGGCGGATGACCTCGCTATCCTGCTGCGAAATATCTGCATAACGGTCGAAAATTTCCTTGGTGCTCCATTCCTTGAGCGTGTCCGGGCGTGCAAGTCCGCAGATGGCGATCATCTGCACGAGGCTGCGAGCGGCGAACGCGCCGCGGCTGAAGCCGAAGACGTAAATCTCCGTGTCGTCCTGATAATTCTCGACCAGCCATTCGTAGCCTTCACGAATTTTGCGGGCAACGCCCTGGCCAAAGATGCTGCCTCGGACGAGTTCGCCAACGTCGGTACCGACTCCCGTGATGTATTCCTTTTTCTGGGGAACACCATTCACGTCTTTTTCCGCGAGCAACCCATAGGTACGCCAGACGTTGGTGCGATCCTTGGGCGTGTTGTCGGTGCCATCAAAAAGCAGGATGAGACGTAAAGAAGGCATGCCTGGTCTCCTTACGAAATGCGGGAGGGGACAACATTCGATGTCTCGTATCAGACACCGCTATCGGGATAGGGAAACGCGTTGGGTTTATTCAGCTTGGGATCGACGTATGTGCGTAAAGCCGCATCCGTAACCGCGTATCCCCAATTGATCAATCGTTCCTGCAACTCCTCATCCAGCCGCTTCAGACGCGTAGCGATGCCGGCCAGCTCCTGAGTGCGCGCAGGTTTGCAACTGAGAGTGAGTGCGCGGCCCGAATAGTGATCGTACGGGGTGCCTATTCCCCAATACGTTCCCAGGCGCTTGCCGGGATCATGAGGTTTGGCTTGATAGCTCGCTATGAGCGCGTGTTTGCGAAGACTACGCACCTGATTGTCGATCAGATCCAGGACGCGATAGGCGTGGCGTGGCCAATCGTGTTTAGGCTCTTCCTCTGGTTTTATTTTGGCGCCAGCGTCGCTGACAAGCACCGTTTCGTAGCGTTTCCAAACGGTCTCCAGGCCCAGGTTGTCATAAACGCCGCCGTCGGCCAGTACGACATCAGAGGTAAAAGGTGGACGTTGCATGTCGTCGCCCGAGCCAGGTTTAAATGCGGCCGGATGAAGTTCGATGGTCAGCGGTGATAGTACTGGTGGAAAGGCTGAAGAGGCTGCGACCGCCCGGGCGATCGAAAAATCAGGATTTTCGATGCGGCCAACGCGATAGTCACCCATATAAGGTTTGGAGAAACGCCACAGCACGCCGGATTGCACGTTGGTGGCATTGATTACAAAGCGAGGGGTATCAGGCAGGGCCTGCAATGTTTCCCCGTGGAAGAGGTACTTGTCATAGGCCGCAGCGACTTTCTCCCCAATACTGCCGGGAAGCAGAATGCCGCCGATGATCGCTTCGGCGTCAAGCGTGCGTCTTGCAAGCTCACGAATGGGTCCGACCACACGGGCCTCGAAGGGCGCCCGAGCACCATCAAAAGGTAGATGCTTCCAGGCCAGTGCGAGAACCGCGCTTGTGATCGAGCCGCCCGACACGCTCGAAATACGCTGCAGCCTAAAGAGCTGACCGCTTTCATAGAGGCGCCAAAGGCTTCCCACGTGAAACAGCATTGCGCGGTAACCACCGCCGGATAGACACAGTCCCGCGCCTGACTCCGGGCGACGTGCTGCAGGTTCCGGTTGCTCACTCAGTGCGACATTGACGGGCTGTACATTCCTCGTTGGTGCCTCCCCAACATCGGCATGATCCGCCATGATCTCGAACGTCGTATCGCCGTCTATTGCCATCGGCTGATTTTCCAGTGCTACAACGGCAGGATCCTGGGCATTGGTTAACTTGCCGGCGGCATCAAATTTTGCCGCCATCAGGTACTCGACCTCGGTCTTTGTATAGGCGGGATCCCAGTGTGTGTTTTCGGGTACATGGCAGTGTCCGAAATGTCCGCCTTTGGCCCAGTTCTCCGTACTGCGCAAATGACCGCCCGGATCCTTGCCGTTTTTTGCGGGCTTGGGCAGCCCCGCCGGCCAAACCAACGGGACGTCATGAATCTGCTCGAGCCAACGGCAGAGGCGGGCCAGGTTCTTCAGCGTCGCTTTGTTTTTGGGTTTACCGGCGAAACCGACAACTTCTATCTGCAGGGCTCGATCCCGGTTGGTTTGTACACCGCCTTCTGCATTGCGTAGCGAGCGCGCCGCTGTGTCGGTGTCGATATGCTGGTAAATTTTGCTGGCGTCCACCGTGAAGTGCGGGTCCGACCGGTTGGACTTGAACGCGGTAAAGGCGCCCTCTGCGCTACCACCTTCCGTCGTGTGATGGACAATTTTGAACACGCCGCCCGTGTAACTCCCGCTGGTACCGGTAATGGGGCGCTGTTCGGCAAAGGGGCATTTGGCCATGATCTATCTCTCCCGCCAGAGGGCGCCGAGTTCAACGCTCGCGATTTGCGGCGGTAAGCTGGCGGTGGCAAGAAATTGTTTGGCGTGCTCCAGATCGAAAACCATGGTGCTTGCTCCGTCGGATTAAAACACGGTGTACTCAAGATAGAGATCTGTGGAATTCAGAGAGTGTTTGAACGGCGTGTAGTCCGCATTGAGGGAGTCATCGTTGCGAAACGTTCGCCCTTTGGTGGCGGCCAGGATGGCCTCCTTCAGATGAGGATTAGGCATCTGCCAACCTTTGGCGCCTTGCTGGTTGCCGAAAGCCTCGTCAGTGGAAATCGCTGCCACCAGCTCGCGATGAGTCATCAGGTCGAGGCCTTTGTCCTTCAGCGTTGCGTTGTGACTGCCGTGGTGCCCGACCTTGTAAAAGCGCACAAGCCCGAGAATCTGAGTCGCCGAGAGCTCACGGGTGTCGTCCTTGTAGTTCTGATCGTGCCAGGACAACCAATTGCCAACCTGTGCATCGCCAGGAAAAAGCATGAAGGTTTCGTCGGGAAGCTCAAACGCAAGCACCAGGCTCGTATTGTTGGTGTCAGAGTCGAGTTGCATCGCAAGCGGGCCGGCGGCACCGAGCCAATCGGAATCGATTGCCCGACGCGATTGATCGCGTCCGTCTCTGTCGGACCCAGCACAGTAGTGCTGATTGAGCCATCGGAGAATACCGGTGTCGGTGTTTACATCAATGGCGCTCGACGCACTGTCCGCCGAGCGAACCTGGTCTGTACGGATGCGATGTGATCGGTTTGCGAACGGCAAGTCGTTATCGGGGTCGTGGGACTCACCGTCGACCAAGCGAAACAGAAGATCCTCAAAGGCCCTGTTATCCAGATACGTCTCTTTCGCCGGACCCGACGAAGGTTTGTCCTTTTTCAGCTTCTCCCAATCGCGCGGAGGGCCGAGAACAAAGGCCTTGAGTGCTCCAGGAGCGGCGATAACCTGACCGGGTGACAGGAATTCCCTGGAGAGCGCCTCAGCTTTGACCTTTTCCATGATGTCGCGGCCTTTAAGCCGCTTGGTTTTGACCCGCGCGGCACCGAGCGCGGCATCGACCGGCTCGGCCCCACTGTTTGCAACAAGTGGCCCTAAAAAAGCGTCGAGGCCGGAAAGTGCAACCTGCCGATCGGCGGCAAACAGCGATGGGGTTGTACTCGCCGCAGCCTGCTGAATGATTTCGGAAAGAGCCGCCAATGCAACCCCGCGCTTGTCGCGATCCTGGCGTAGCTGATTGGCAAAGGCATCGTTGTCATCCTCGGTCCAGGCCATCCAGAGTTTATTGATGGCAAGGCCGCCGAAGATGATGTCTTGCGCCTGCGAAAAACCAGAGATGTGGTCCCAGTGTTCGTGCGTGATGACCAGCAAATCGAGCGAACCTTTTGTCAGTACGCTGCCATCCGCCGCGAAGGTGCCACCTGTCGTCTTGACGATATCGGTAGCAATTTGCCGCATACGTGCTTCGGCCTGCGCACTGCCCATCAGAATGCCAAAGTCGATCAGGATATGTGCAGGTGGTTCATTGCCGTTGAGCACGCGGATAAGGAAACAATCGCCCAGAAAGCCGGCATATTCGCGCCCTTGAGCACCCAACGCCCGGTACATGCGTACGATTATCTGGCTCTTCGCGTTAGCGGGGGCGCCTTTCTTTTGTCGAGTCATTCGAAGCTCCTGTGCAGGAAGGCAAATGGCTCAAGATTGGCGCTCACACGTGAGCCAATCGCCTGTCCCGACGTTTTGCCTGTACGGAAGTCACGCTGGGCAGCCAAGCGTTTGTCGTCGCAAACATTCTTTCTGATGATCCGAATCAGCTTGCCATCGCGCAGGTCAATATGAATGGTCGCGCCGCCGCGGAACCAGAAGTCGGGGTCACGCGCGAGGAGAGCAGTGTCACCGGCATCCGCCTTCTCTTGGTCGATCGAATCGTCGTAACCACGTCGTTTCTGCGTCATCTGGATGATGAGTTGATGCGTCTCTTGCCCTTCGGGTCCGGCTCGCCGAGCGATCCGCGCTGAATGCACCTCGAACTTCGGAACCTTGGAAAATTCGCCATTCTCATTCGCCTTGCCTGTCCACAATGTAGGGACGTTGGTCAGCGGTGCCTTGCGACGAGGATCATCGAAGGCAAGCAGACGCATGCCGATCAGCTTCTCCCACCCCTCGTCGAACGCACTGTCTTCCTTGAACCACTCATGAATGAGTAACTGGTTACGCTGGATTACGCCGACAGCGGCTTCGCGGAGGTTGCGTCGCCCCCCGCCAGAGGCTCCATGCACACTAGACGCGTGCATGGGCCCGAGTGAAATGGACAGTTTGAGTGTGGCCAACAGTTCAGAGAAGACGTTGCTGAGCCCCTCTTCGGGATTCCCGCCGGCTTCACCAAACTCGGGGGTCTCAGAAAGATCCGGCTCATCCCATAGCAAGCTGTCAGGTGCCATCGAGATGCAACCGGGCACGGTGATGCCACGCTTTCTAAAGGCTTCGACGAAAGCGATGCGATAGCGCATCGGATCGTTAGCCACCAGATCAGTATCGGCCGTGATAATTGCCCGCAAATATTCGCCAAAGTGCAGGTCAACCGGGGGGGTATAGTCCAGCGCCCGCACGCACATGCGAAGCACCTGGTCCGCGGCTCTTCCGGCCTCAACAGCCAAACGGTCAACGAGTTCTGCAGAGAGATAATCCTGATTGGGTGCGGCACTCGACCGCGCGAGGCGAAAGAGATCAGCAGTCTTATGCTCGTAAATGGTGACGAATGCATCAAAGATGGCAGCAACGAGAAAGCCACCACGCTCGTGCGCTTCGAATGTTTCAGAGAGTTTCTTGGGTGGCTTGATTTTGCCACTGCCGTTCTTATCGGCCCGGGATGTAGCACCGGCCGATGTTACGGGAGACCCTAGATACTGCAGTGCATAGCGCAACGCCCCGCGGCGTCCCGTAGCGTGACCAAACTGAAGTGCAAGTCCATTCAACAGGCCCGGCTCGCGCAGCGAACCTTTACTCTGTGCCAGCTGATGCCGTACGACATTCGTCAAACTGAAATGCTGGAGCAGCGCGATGATATCGGCAAAAGCCTCATGAAAGGCCAGTGAGTCGAGATTGGTGGATTCGATCGAGCGCTGCCGCATTCCGTGAAGAATCGCATGTGTTGTCTCATGGGCAACGATGTCTTGCGACAGACAAGTGAAGACCCAGCTACTGGAAGCGGTATCGTCTTCTGGATGCTTGAAGTACCCGAAAAGCAGCGCGCGCTTGCTGGGGCTGTAATAGGCATTCTTTTCGCGAAGGCCGTGGGGATAGATCCGCAACCGACGTGTGAAGCTCCGATCCGGAGTGTCTTTAGATGCATTCCTGTCGCCAGCCCACAAGACCACTCGCCCAAGCGCCCGCTCGAAATTACGGATCGTGCGCATCGCAACCGCGAACACCATCTGCTGATGGAACTGTGGGCAACCTTCGGACGGTGGTAACCCATCTTGAGCCAGCAGAAAGGGCGCGTTGAGATCGACAGGGGCGTAAAAAAGGTCTGAACTGGGATCGTAATCGATCACCTCGAGATAGTCGTTAATGGGCCCTGGCTCCAACTGGTCTTCCCAACGTGTTTCCCATGGAAGCTCAATGACCGCGTCATTAATGACCGCAGTCTTCAGTTCGACCGAAGACTGTGGATCGAAAGCGTATACGCGCAGCCGCCTCATGGGAGGCTTTGGCACCCGTGGAACCAGCTGCTGGATATCCGTCATCGTTTCGGTCCTCGTTGGCGAAAAGGAGGAATAAACGCTATTTCACTCTGGTCCAACCGCCGATAAATCTTCAACTGCATCAGCTAGCCGATAACTTCTACTGGAGCAAGAGTGGTCCACCTATTTAAAGTTAAAGTCTAGAGCCAGAGGGTGATCCAGTTCATAGTTGAAAACTGAACTTGCGCTAAAGTCTTTTTGCGCAAACCAATTACACCTACACCCCGTTGGATCCACTTGTGAAGGGCCTTGAACAGAAGTTTAGCCACGCAAAATGAGGCTGCTTCTATTAAAAGTGAGTTACGCTTATTACGAAAAGGTATTGAGAGTGCTAGCCGGCACTGGTAGCGACTGCGCATAGTTCAAACGCGCTGCCAAAACATTAAGAGTGTTTTTTGGCGCCAGTCTTTTGGCAGAAAGTGACTTGTAGAGCTTCGCGTACAAGAAACGAATAACGTATTTAACGACATGATTGGGGTCGTACTTATTTTTGGTTTTTTCGGGATTCGTTTTTATTGTCGTGGCGGGAGTGAAGGGAATCGAAAAAGCGAATTTTTATGCCAGTTGCATTAGCTTTATGATGCCTAGGCTTCACCTTAAAAGCCTTGAGTTATTATCTGGTTCAACCTCAAAAATGGAGTTTAAATATATTACCTTCCTTGCCACGCTACTTTTATTATTGCTTGCAGCCAATACAGCGCCATGTTGATGCTCGTTTGAGCCCTGGAGCCGTGAACACCCGTTGCCGGACGAGCTTGAAACCGTCCGGCACATTGCTGCGTGACCACGCAAACTTGATCCGTTATCGAATCAACGGCACGCCACTGAGCGCTTGCAAGTCCTCAAAGCTGATATCAGCGACAATCTCCCGGACCTTCAAGCCTTTCGCAGTGACGTCCAGAATAACCAGGTCGGTATAAATCCGAGTCACGCAGCCAATCCCGGTCAGCGGGTAGGTGCATTGCGGCACCAATTTGCTTTCGCCAGTCTTGGTCAGGTGATCCATCATGACGAACACCTGACGCGCGCCAGTCGCAAGGTCCATCGCGCCACCCACTGCGGGAATTGACCCTTCGGCGCCGGTGTGCCAGTTGGCAAGGTCGCCGTTGACCGAAACCTGGAAGGCGCCAAGCACGGCAATATCGATGTGCCCACCGCGCATCATCGAGAACGAATCGGCGTGGTGAAAATAAGCACCACCGGCCAGCAACGTCACATGCTGTTTGCCCGCGTTGATCAGGTCATCGTCTTCCTCCCCCGGCGCAGGACTCGGGCCCATGCCCAGTACACCGTTTTCACTGTGCAGGAACACTTCCTTGTCACCGAGGTAGTTGGCCACCAGCGTGGGCACGCCAATGCCCAGGTTCACGTAAGAACCCTCGAGAATATCGTCGGCCACACGCTGGGCCATTTCGCTACGCGATAGTTTTTTCATAACAGTCATGGCGGGCCTCAGTTGACGTTGGCATTCGAGATGGGGGCGAGCGGCACTGCGACCACGCGCTGAACGAAGATCCCCGGCGTGACAATGTGTTCGGGGTCCAACTCTCCCAACTCGACGATCCGCTTGACCTGGGCGATTGTCGTTTTCGCTGCCATTGCCATGATCGGTCCAAAATTACGCGCGGCTTTGCGATAGGTGAGATTGCCCCAGCGATCGCCATTTTCAGCCTTGATCAGTGCGACATCGGCATGCAACGGCATTTCCAGCACATAGTTGCGACCGTCGATCACTCGGTTTTCCTTGCCTTCGGCCAGCAAGGTGCCGTATCCGGTTGGCGAATAAAACGCACCGATTCCAGAGCCAGCCGCGCGAATGCGTTCGGCCAGATTGCCTTGAGGCACGACCTCAAGTTGCACCTTGCCCGCCAGGTAGAGTTCGTCGAATACATAGGAATCGGATTGGCGTGGAAACGAACAGATGACCTTGGCCACTCGCCCGGCCTTGAGCAATGCAGCCAGACCGATCTCACCGTTGCCGGCATTGTTGCTGATGATGGTCAGCTCGCGAGCACCCGAAGCGATGACGCCATCAACCAATTCCGACGGCATCCCGGCAGTGCCGAAGCCACCCACCATGATGACCGAACCGTCGGCAATGCCGTCCAGTGCAGCAGCGACGGATTCAAATGTTTTGTTGATCAAGACGTACTCCCGTTTTTGTATGGCTGAACAGAATGATCTGATGGAAAACCCGATTGGATCATCATGACTGCTAGGTGTGCATAGCGTGCCAAACAACGGGGGGTGGTGGGTGTCCCGGCACGAGATGTCGTGCGATTAGCGAACGAAACCGTGAGAAAGTGAACGGGAATGAGTAAAAGACCTTGGCGTCAATCGCAGGGTTTCTCGCGGCCGTCAGCGATTGACGGTCGACAGGGGAGGATAATCGAACAACAAAAAAACCGGCCTTGCGCCGGTTTTCCTTTTTCTTTGAGGTTCCCTGACCGAGAGTTCAGAGCGCGGCTTTCACCTGCAAACCGAGCACCAGCGCATTGTCGATGTCTTGCCCGGAAAACGCGCCGGGTTCGATGATGTATTGCACATTCGGGCGCAGCGTCAACCAAGGAGTGGCTTGGTAGCCGTAGCCAAGCTCGATCAGTTGTTCGGCACTGTCCAGATTCGGGAACGTTGTGCCATTGGCCAGCGCGGCGTCCTCCTGCACATCGCGGCTGCGCGGGTTAGGTACAGCCCGGCCATAGCCCAGAGCGACGGTGTCACGCGGGCGACCCTCGAACGGTTTGTACAGAACCACGCCGGTGCCGTACCACTTGCTGAACGGCGAAGCCGCTTCGCTGGCCGCCGAGTATTGGCCGAAGGCGTGCAGACTGCGGCCCTCGGACGATTGCGAACTCCACACGGCCTGATCAATCAGCAGGTAATGACCGCTGCGGCCGGACACTTCTTTATCGCTGCCGATGCGTTTCACGTCGGAACTGTCGTAGTAGTAGCCAACCTTGTACTCGCCGGGTAACTCACCCGCGTGCTTGTACACCAGTTCGATCGGTACCACGGTGCCGGTCGTATGTTTCGGGCCCAGATGCCAGGCACGGCTGGAATTGCCGTTGCTCTCAGGATCGACATTGAAGGCCGCCACACGTAGTTGCCAAGACGAGGACAGGTCGTACTTCATGCGCACGCCCAAGTGGGCGTTGGGGTAGTTGGTCCAGCCACTACCGCCAGACATATTCAGCGGATGGCCGCAGAAACCGGCGTTCATGAAGTTGCAGAGAATGCCACTGTCGAGGCCACCGAGGTCGTTGCCCATGGCCATGTAACCCAGCTTAACGTTGAGCGCCGGGGTGAACAGGCTGCGCTCGTAACTGAGTTCAGTCAGGCGAGTGTAGAGACCGCCGTAGTTTTCCTGGATGGGCAGGCGGTTGCCGACCAGATCCTCGGAGGCGCTATTGCCGCGTCGGTCGTTGATAGTCAGCTGAATCTTGCCGGCGTTATCCACGCCATACAGTTTGCTCAGGTCGAACTGCGCGCCGAGCTTGATGTTCTGCGAGTAACGGGCTGAACGGTGCAGGCCGCCATCGGCGTTATAAGCGGTTTCGCCGCTGTAATCGCCGGTGAACTTGATGCCGTTTTCGTCCATCTGGTGGCGTAGACCACCCCAATCGCCGGTCAGGGTATTGCGGGTCAAAAGGTTTGAATCGGTATCGGCGAAGGCGGGCAGGGTGGCGCTGCAGGTCAGGCCCAGCAGCAATCCGTTGAGCCAGCCTGCATGGGAAAAGCGAACAGCCAAAAACATGTGAGTCTACCTGGTGGAATCTTGAATGATTTCGCAAAGCGGCGCGGCACCCGCAGGTGCCGCGCACAGAGAGAGTGCCCGCCAGTGAGGCGGGCACAGCGGCTTACGGCAGGGCGTAAGCCATCACGTAGTCGCCGCGATCGGTCGACTGGCGAGCACCGCCGGCGGTGATGACGATGTATTGCTTGCCGGTTTTCGGCGAAACGTAGGTCATCGGGCCACCTTGGCTGCCGACGGGCAGACGCGCTTTCCACACTTCCTCACCGTTGCCGCTGTTGAACGCGCGCAGGTAGAAGTCCTGAGTGCCGGCGATAAAGATCAAGCCACCTTGAGTCGACAGGGTACCGCCAAGGGTTGGCAGGCCGATCTTAATCGGCAGGTGCATGCGGATGCCCAGCGGCCCTGTATCTTCAACGGTGCCGACCGGAACCTGCCAAGCCACTTTCTGCGTCTTCATGTCGATGGCGGTCAGCGTGCCGAACGGTGGCGCCTGGCAAGGAATGCCGGCCACCGACAGGAAGCGGTTTTTGTTCACTGCGTAAGGCGTACCCTTGAGTGGAACCGCGCCCATGCCGGTGTTCAACGCTTCGCCACCGGAAGTGGCCTGACCTTTGTTCTGCGACGGGATCATCTGAATCCACAGACCCAGACGCATGTCGTTGACGAAGATGAAACCGTGCACCGGGTCAGTGGAGATGCTGCCCCAGTTCATGCCGCCCAGTGAGCCTGGGAAACTCAGCGATTTGTCCAGGCCCGGCGCAGTGTACAAGCCGTCGTAACGCATGCTCTTGAAGTCGATACGGCAGAGCAACTGATCGTACGGGGTCGCGCCCCACATGTCGGATTCGGTCAGGTGCTGCGCACCGATCTGCGGCATGCCCACCGATTTCGGCTGGGTGGGCGAGTACGGTTCGTCAGGGATGTTTGCCGCTTTGACCGGCACTTCTTCAACGTCGGTCAGCGGTTTGCCGGTGGCACGGTCAAGCACGTAGATCTGCCCGGCCTTGGTGCCGATGACCAGCGCCGGTACGGTTTTGCCGTCCTTGGTGAAGTCGATCAGGCTCGGCTGCATCGGCAGGTCGAAGTCCCAGAGGTCGTTGTGAACGGTCTGATAGACCCAGCGTTCTTCACCGCTGCTGGCGTCCAGCGCCAGGATCGAGGCGCCGTAGGTGTGATCGAGCTTGCTGCGTTCGACACCATAGATGTCGGTGGAAGAGCTGCCCATCGGCAGGAACACCGTGTTGGTCGTCGGATCATAGGACATCGGCGCCCAGCTGTTCGGCGTGCTGCGTGCATAAGTACGGCCGTCGGTCGGCGCGTTGCGATCCTGCGGGTTGCCCGGGTCGAATGCCCAGCGCATCGCGCCGGTGATCACATCGAACCCACGGATCACGCCACCCGGCATGTCGGTTTGCACGTTGTCGGCCACGCGACCGCCAACCACCACGGTGGTGCCGGCCATCAGCGGTGCGGAAGACAACTGGTAATAGCTGTCCGGAACATCACCCAGGCCTGCCTTCAGATCAACCTGACCGTTGTTGCCGAACCCCTGGCAGAACTCGCCGGTGTCGGCATCGACTGCGATCAGGCGGGCATCAATGGTGTTGGTCAGCAAACGGCGCTGGCAATTGGCAGCCGGCGCCGGTTTGGCTTCGATGATCGTCGAATTGCTCGGCTGAGCGATGGCGTGGGTGGCGTCGAAATACGCCATGCCACGGCAACGCTGCCAGACTTTCGACTTCGCATTGATCGCGTTTTTCCAGAGTTCCTTGCCGGTGTCGGCATCCAGTGCGATCAGGTTGTTGTGCGGGGTACAGATGAACACCTTGTTGCCGATCTGCAGCGGGGTGAGCTGGTCTTCGGCTCCATTGCCATCGCTCTCGGCGACGTCACCGGTGTGGTACGTCCACGCGACTTTCAGCTTGTCGACGTTAGTGCGATTGATCTGATCCAGTGCTGCGAAGCGGCTGCCGCCTTCGGTATTACCGTAGTGAGCCCAGTCCTTTTGCGCCTTGTCCGGCTCAACCGGCGTCAGGCCCGGGCCAGTGCCCGTGGCGGCAACAGTCGGGTGCGCAACGAACATGTTGCCAGCGGCCACCGCCAGCGCAATCGCCAACACAGCCGCGATGCCATAGGCACCGCGACCTGGGACGCTACCATTGGCACGCTTGAGCAGCGGGTAGACCAGCGTGACCGCCAGGCCAACGGCGCTGAACATGAACAGGCGTGAGAATACCGGCCAGAAAACCAGCCCGGCATCACACACAGCCCAGATCGCCGTGCCCACCAGAAACGCGGCGAACAACCAGGCACCGGCCGTTTTGAAGCGAGCGATCAGCAAACCGGAAATGGCCATCACCAGCCCACCCACCAGGAAGTACCAGGACCCTCCCAGGTTGACCAGTTTCACGCCACCTGCAGCCAATGCCAAACCGAGGAGGGCGATGATCACGCCCAACCCGACCAGAATGAATTTTGATATGCCCGAGAGGCGGTGACTCTGCTTCACGTTAAGTGTCCCGTTGAAATGATCTGTGCATTATATAGATAGCTAACTATCTAGTTAAATCATAATTCGGAATGAAGCGTATTTCACTACTCAAATACGCGCCTGATCGAAGAGCGGCGCGCCTCAAGGATTGCAGGGATCGTCGAACGTAAACAAAAGGCTCGTTTTTGTCAGGGGAGAGCGGATTTATGACAGTTCCAGATCAACTCATCGGTTTTTGCTCAATATGGAAAAATTCAACGCACCGGCTAAACAAAGCCATACCAGGTAAGGAAACAGGATCAAGCCGGTGATCACGTCAAGCCGCAAAGCCATCACTACCATTGCAGCGACCACCAGCCAGAGCAGCGTCAGGATCAACATGCTGGCGAGAATGCGTTGCGCACCGAAAAACACCGGTGTCCATAGCGTATTAAGCGCAATCTGCGCCGCCCATAAAGCCAGCACTACCTGACTACCAGGTATCTGGGTCAACCGATATCCGGCCCAGGCGAGTAACAGATAAATCGTCGTCCAAGCGACTGGAAATAACCAATTGGGTGGCGTGAAGCCGGGTTTAGCGAGAGATTCGTACCACTGACCGGGTTTAAAAAAGATGCCTGTGCTTGCCGCCGCTGCGCAGGCCAAAAGGAAAATATAAAAGGTCATGATCATTCCTTGTCTACGGTGAGTGATCTTGAGTTGTGAATGCGTATGAATCCCGATAAGTACGCACTGGCTTCAGAGCATCTGATTGCCATGCTGCAGTCGCCAAAGCACTCGAAATAGAGAGAGTGCCCAGGGCGAAAAATTCACAATTTCTCGAGGACTGCATCCATCAGGGGCACTTGGCGACTATGATCTCGGTATTCCCGGCACATCCATATTTATCTTGCGCCAAGCGGCTTCTGAAAAACTGTAAGCCGAAAAGGCGATCAACCCCAACGCCATCACCATCAAAATCAAACCGCCAAGGGGCAGATTCTGGAGAGCATCGAGGGCTTCCTTCATGCCTGGTGGATCAGTGGCTTGATAACGGGAGCCGCTGATCACCAGGAGCAGGGCTATCTCGATAAACACCACTCCTCGGGCTATGAGTCCAAACCGAGACACCGGGCGTATATAGCGCATCACGTCTTCGTCAGCCTCAAAGTACTTCTCGAACGACGCCTTCCATGCCTTGATGATGTGAGCGATTCCTACGCCTAGTGGGACGAGCGCCACGAGGTAAACCAACACGTTTGAGTGATCCCAGGACAAAAGATGCGCCAGTAAATCCTTCGTCTCCCCACCTGCGGAACTGCCTGAACTTCTGACGCCGCTTATGAGCAGCCCCAATGCAAAAAACGCAAGAGCGCCGTTGATCAAACCTCCCACTAACAAACCTGCGCGAATCACCAACCCTTTGAGTTTCGTACCGTGATGATCAACGTCGCGAATCGCTTGCACCAGACGCCACCCTGCGAAGGCGAGTAGACCAGCCACCACTAGCCCAACCAGGACATATCCGAATGGCTGGGTTAACAATGCCTCCAGGCTTTTTTGACTGTCCTTCGGTTTTGTCGAGTCTTGAGCCGCCAGCAGAGCGAAAATACCTATGATCAGATACAGAATGCCCCGAGCGGCATATCCGCCTCGAGCGAGCATGACAAGGGTGTGTTGAGTGGACATTGGATTTATTCCCGAAGGTCATATAAGAGCAGACCTATCGCTTCGGGAGGGGTTCGGTAGAGGTAGAAGTAATCGGCAAGCCAGCTGGCTAACCAGGCTTTAGAGTATTTTCTCGGGCAAGCTCAATGCACTTCAATGCCAAAATGGTTGTCGGGTCAACCAATGCGACCTCATGATTTTTGATCATGTGGGATTCGCTATGCTCCAGCACCAGAGGTAGCTCCGTGCATCCCAGGATCAGCACATCAGCGCCCAGTTCACATAAGTGCTCTGCGGCGATCAGGAGCTGGTCTTTGCATATACCCTCTGTGAAACCTGCTTTGATGCCGTGATCTCCGTATATCGATTCCATCACCAACGCTTGGTAGTCCACACCAGGGGTAATTATTTGAAGCCCGGCTAGCCTCGCTGCCTCATGGTAAACCTGACTCTTGATTGTGCCGGACGTAGCGAGCAGCCCGACGGTTTTACCAGCACCGTAACGCTGCACGATGGCTTCAACGGTCTCTGTCAGCATATTCACAATGGGTACACGTAAATGCGCCTGGATGCGCTCTACAAATGCGTGAGCGGTATTGCATGGAATCGCAATGGCATTGGCACCCGAGCTTTCAAGTCGCTTGCATGTTGCGTACATCGCCATCGTTGGATCGGTTTCGTCATACAGCAGGTTGGCGGTGCGATCAGGGATTTGGGGATTCTGTTCCACCACCATTTTGATGTGTTCCTGATCGCGACCCGCCGGTGTATGCGCAACGACCTTGCCCATGAAGTCGACAGTAGCCGCTGGCCCAACGCCGCCCACTATCCCAAGCTTGAAAGGTGGGCGGCTCGATTGGCCTTTCTCCAAGGTGGCGAAAGCGGCATAGATCTCGTTGATATCCAGTACAGTGAGACCACGCCGTTGCAGATCACCACAAACCAATGAGAGCTCAGTCATGCCAGGCAAGATGATTGTGGCTCCCTGATCCTGAAGCGACAGGCAGGCCTGATAGACACATTCGAGCGGCACACCGTCAAGGTATCCATCCTTGATACCGTTAACCCCGTACATGGCGCCCATCAACCCGGATTGCTTGTTATCGTTTGGATAAACGAGCTTGAAGTCATTGCCGAAATAGCGCTCAAACAGTCCTGAGTGCCGAACATAGTCAGACGCGATGACGCCCAACGTACTGCCGCGTTCAGCGACATGATCCACGTGCTTTCGTAGCGCCGCCATCATATCCAGAACGGGTATGCCAATTTCCTCCTGGATCTCCTCACGAAAGGTGTGACTGGCAAAACAAGGCAGTACAACTGCATTGACTTCGCTGGCCTCGAATGTCTGACAAACCTGGAAAACATAGAACTTTCTGGAGGTCATGCTGGTTCCCCGATCCAGGGGCATCAGGACGTCCTTGAAGGGGTGTTGCTCAAACAGGAAGTGATAGCGGCCTTGATCCTCCAAAACCGCTCGGGACTTCACCAACTTGTAGAAAAGATCGCCGCCGGCCAGTGAACCAAGTCCGCCGACGATACCTAGTTTGCGAGCAAACGATGACTGGCTGGACGGCTTCGATTTACCTTTCATGTCTATGCTCTCAAGCGGTGGCTACAGTGGGGGTTGGGAGCGCAGATGTGGTGCCTGGCGCGTCTTCAGCCTCTTCATGTGGTTCTGACTTGGCAACCACAGCCGTCGCGATGCTATTGCCAACCACGTTGGTGGCAGTCCTGGCCATGTCAAGGAATTGGTCAATGCCGAGGATCAATAAAATGCCGGCTTCGGGAAGATTGAACATGGGTAACGTAGCCGCCACCACAACCACCGATGCTCGGGCTACACCTGCCATTCCCTTGCTGGTGATCATCAGCGTCAGCAAAATGAGTAGTTGCTGTGTGAAGCTCAAGTCGACGTTGTAGGCCTGGGCAATGAACATGATGGCGAACGCTTGGTACATCATCGAGCCATCAAGGTTGAATGAATACCCCAACGGAAGGACGAAACTGGATACGCGCTTCGGTGCGCCAAATTTCTCCAATGCTTCCATGGTTTTTGGATACGCGGACTCGCTACTGGCAGTGGAAAATGCCAACAGAACCGGTTCGCGGATGAGCTTGCCCAGGGTAAACACTGAGCGCCCCAGGAACAGGTAGCCGGCAGCGAACAACACGCACCACAGAATCACGATGCCCAGGTAAAACTCGGCAATCAATTTTCCGTAATCGACTATCAAACCGAGGCCTTGGGTAGTGATGGCCGATGCGATGGCTGCGAAGACGCCTATTGGCGCGAAAGCCATAACGAAGTCCGTGACCTTGAACATCACCTTGGCCAGCTCTTCGATGCCATCGACAATCGTTGTGTAACCGGCCCGCTTCACACCCGCCAAGGCAAACCCGAAGAACAACGAGAACACCACGATTTGCAGGATTTCGTTGTTGGCCATTGCTTCAGCAATGCTACGGGGAAACACGTGACTGATGAAAACCTTGAGGCTGAAATCCCCGGTGTTCACCACGGGGCTCGCCGCGTGCTGGACGACCTCCATGTTCAGTCCTGCACCGGGTTGGAACAGGTTCACCAGTCCCATGCCGATTGCCAACGATATCACCGAAGCGGTAACGAACCAGGCCATGGCTCGCAGGCCAATGCGCCCAACGGAGCGAGAGTTTCCCATGCTGGCAATGCCGCCGACCAAGGTGGCGAACACGAGAGGCGCGATGATCATCTTGATCATGCGTAAAAATATATCGGTGACCATCGAGAAATAAGACGCGATCTCTTTGGCGCTTTGTTCGCTCCCTGCGAAGTGGTGGCACGCCCAACCGACAAGCACGCCTAAGGCGATGCCAATTGCGATCCGACGCGGAAGTTTATTTTTCTTCACGGAGCTTTCCTCAAGTGGTTTTTTTGCTTTTTTTACTTGGCAGGAGACAAGTGTCATTGGGTCGAAGCTCTGTGGCCTCGCTCCAACGTTTTCGATTCTAGGGTCGGGCCTGGAAGGGCGTGATGAGTAATCCCGATAGCCCCATGCGCTTTTGGAATAGTTTTCGAATCTGCTGCTTGTTCCTCACTGGGCCGCAGTAAACTGCCCATTCGGGACATGAGGTGTCGGTATGCAAATCAAATGGCTGGATGACCTTCTGGCGGTCGCGGAGTGGAAGAATTTTTCTCGGGCTGCGGAGGTTCGTTGTGTGACCCAGTCGGCTTTGTCGAGGCGTATAAAGTCACTTGAAGAATGGGTAGGTGCGGAGTTGGTCGATCGTGGCACCTATCCTGTCCAACTGACCTCTGCTGGCCGCACATTTTGTGAAGAAAGTCGCGAGGCATTGGCGGGGTTAATGAGGCTGCGCTCAAGCCTTCGCGAGGTAGAGCGGATGCCAGGGCGATCCATCCAGGTCACTGCCGGCCACAGTCTGTCGATGACATTCCTGCCGAAATGGCTGAAGCAATTTCAGCAGCACAATGAGCAATTCAATGCGCGGGTCGTTGCCGCCAACATCCACGACGCGGTCATATCTCTGGAGGAGGGGAGTTGTGATCTGATGATTGTCTATCATCACCCCTTGGCGCCCATTCTTCTCGATTCGGAAAAGTTCGGGAGTTTGACCTTGGGTCATGACGCGTTCATTCCTGTGTGCGCACCTGACAGCGAAGGCAATCCGCTGTATCCCTTACCGGGTACCTCCAGCAAAACAGTTCCTCACCTCGCTTATACAGCCACGACTTTTCTAGGTCGCGTTGCCGACATCGTCATAAAAAATGGCCCGACTGCATGCATGTTGGAGCGGTGCTACGAGGCGGATATGACGATGCTACTGATGCGAATGGCAGTCGAGGGTTATGGGGTGGCATGGTTGCCACAAAGCGCTGTCATGGACGAGCTTCAGCGAGGACAGTTGGTAAAAGCGGGTGGTGATGAATGGGGCACGCGACTGGAGATACGCTCCTACTGCTCCATTACGAATGAGAACCCTACGATGCGCAGCTTGTGGAAAACCCTCGAAGGAGCTTCCCGCGATCTCCATGGCAAAACGGCCAGTTGACCGGAGCTCCAATCTTAGGAAAACGCAGCCTCGATAAATGCCTCTAGCGCTTTATCTTCCAGTATCTCAATAGAGAAGTACCCGAAGCGTTTGGGCAACCAAATGATGCGTGCCCCAGACGGGGATTGCAGGTTCGCACGAGCCAATGGCTTTCCATTTTCGTCTTCTGGCTGAACACCGGCGGCCATCAATTCGTCATAGGCTTTCTCAATGTCCGGTGTCGAGTAGCAGTGGCGGTAAATCATCCCTTCACCGGACGTATCCAATAGCTCTTTCAGATTCCCCGCCAACGGCTGTACCAGCATGAAACGCTCTTGGCCCATCAGCGCAATCGCGTAGCGCACATGCAGACCACCTCGTTCCCAGACGAGGGTTTTAGAGATCCTGGCGTTAAGTACCTGCGCGTAGTAAGCACAGGCTTCGTCGAGATTCTTGACCAGTACATCTACGTGACTGAATTTCAGATCCATTTGCAGTCCTCCTGTTGAAACGGCGTCCATGGTAAACCCGCCATAACGGTTTCCTCGGTGCACTGATTGTGAGCCAGGCGTTAAGTGTCTGGGCGACGGATTTAGTGTTTCTTTTCCCGGGACAACAAACAGGGCGTATGACAGCCGAGGCTTGTGGAGTTTGGCTGTTGACTTGCAATCAGCAGCCAGCTAATTTCTGAGCATGACTTCCATCGTATTGCGCTGCCAGCCAAGCATTATTACCGCCATTCCTCATTTGGCGGGCTAGCTCACGACTGCAGCACCCAACCCGCCCTAGAGGCGGGTTTTCATTTTCTGTCTCGGGGCTCTGATCAATGTCAGGAGACGATCATGCCCAGCACGCGCGACCAACAAACCCTACTTGAGCAGTACGTCAAAAAGATCCTCGCCGCGCCGGTGTACGAACTGGCCGTGCATACGCCCCTGCAGCCGGCACCCGCATTGTCCTTGGCATTGGGTAACCAGATCCTGCTCAAGCGCGAAGATCTGCAACCGACCTTTTCCTTCAAGATTCGTGGCGCCTACAACAAGCTGGTTAACCTGAGCGATGAGCAAAAAACGCGCGGCGTGATTACCGCGTCCGCCGGCAACCATGCCCAGGGCGTGGCACTGGCGGCTCGGGAGTTGGGCATCGAGGCAACCATCGTAATGCCCGCTACGACGCCAGAGTTGAAGGTGGGCGGCGTGCGCAGTCGCGGTGCCGAGACGCTGCTGCACGGAGAAAGTTTTCCGTTTGCCCTATCTCATGCGCTAGAACTGGCAAGCCAAACCGGCAAAACTTTTGTTTCGCCTTTCGATGATCCGGATGTCATTGCCGGGCAGGGCACGGTCGCCATGGAAATTCTGCGTCAGCATCAAGGGGCGCTGGATTCCATCTTTGTTCCGGTAGGCGGTGGCGGTTTGATCGCCGGCATCGCGGCTTACGTCAAATACTTGCGGCCAGAGGTGCGCATCATTGGCGTCGAGTCGGAACATTCAGCCTGTTTGTACGCAGCCCTACAGGCCGATGATCGAGTGGTGCTGCCAAGTGTGGGCACCTTTGCCGATGGTGTAGCGGTTGCACAGATCGGCGCACACGGATTTGAGGTGTGCAGGTTTTGCGTCGACGAGGTACTGACTGTCAGTAACGATGAGCTTTGCATTGCGATGAAGAATATCTACGACGATACGCGCTCTATCACTGAGCCTTCTGGCGCTCTGGCCGTTGCTGGCATCAAGAAATACGTTGCGCGAACGGGTGTGCGGGATCAGACACTGATCGCGATCGACTCCGGTGCCAATATCAATTTCGACTCTTTACGGCATGTGGCCGAACGCGTCGCATCGAGTGAGGCGTCAGCGTAATTGTTCAAGCCGCTTATCAAGCTTGCTTGGCGGCAAGTTCGGCGTCGAGTGAAGCGTCAGCCAGACGGCCCGCAGAATGTTGATCGCGGCCATATTCAGGTGTTGTTCGGCGGCGTGCAGGGCCAGTTCGGCTGCCAGGCGCTTGTCGGCAGCACTGAGGTGCGCCGTTTTGTGGGTCATGTCCGCATCGACGTTGGCCAACAGCCCCTGGAGTTCCTGTACCGCCTGATCCGATGCCTGATGCATGTCCGCGAGCAGACGGCTGGCCTCGGCAGGCGTCATGGCCAAGGCGCGGACACTGCGAAAAGTCAGGCGGGCGGGCAAGGTGGCCAAACTGAAACCCGTCGAAATTAACTTGCCAATCATGGGAACAACTCCTGTAAACGAGTGTTCCAGCAGCGTATCAGAGTAAATCGCAAAAAAAATGTCTGCTCATCGCTTGCCAGAATCAACTCTGCGCGGGTTCAGCGAAGAGACGTCTGGAGTCGCATCAAATAGCGATTGCCGCATTAGTTCGGAGGACTGGCGCAATGTATGCCAAGGGAAAAGTGGACAGTAGGGAAACGGAGAGGATATGCAATTTAACATAATATACATTATGCGTACTCATAGGTACTCCACACAGGGTGCCTCTGGGTGTCGTCGTCACTTAAAAATCAGAAAAATCATCTTAAAAAAATATTCTCGAAAATTCATGGACCTAGGAAGTCACGAAAATGATTCTTCGTGGTTTCAGCATATGAAGTAATCGGTGCTGTCCCACTCAGTACATTGGACTTAACCCATGCACTACATCGATGAGTCCCATCTGACATTTTAGCTCTTCGCGGCCTCACGTGAGCATGCCTGTCGTCGGAGCCCGCAGATCTTGGAAGAAATCGTGTGAAATTGCCCTAGATTCGCGTGATCGTGCACCGTATGCGAGTTCGTCTGTTCGTTTGATATAAAGGGTCTTTTTGGTAACCGCTTGTTCGTTTACGGCATTGCTAACGCCACAGGTCCACCTGTAAGCCTGCAAGCACGTCGCTGTGCGAAATCTGTAGCATTCAGCGTGGAGTTGATGCGCAGATTTCAAGATTGCCATACGGGGAAAACACAAACGCCCATTATTTGCTTGCAGACCCTGACGGTTTGGCGATGCACACGTTGTGCTCGCCGAAATCTGGTTAGATGAAAAGCTCAGTGAAATGCTCGTCCGGTACCGTTGTTAACCACAATTTTGACTTGTTAACCACCGTAGTTAACAAGTCAAAAAACAGGTTTACAGCGTAATGTCGAACCTACGTGCCCAGCACGCCTGGGATTTCAAAGCTGCGTAATGCTGTTGGAGCTATGGGGTTTGCCGGTTGGAATGTTACCCTTACTATCACTCGCGCTGCTCTGTCAGCCGCAACTTTCAAATTTTGGCACCCTGCTAGATTAGGTTGGACCACATCAGAGAGCCCCGACGCCGCGTGTCTGGTGAGAGATATGAGCTCTTGAAGATGGTCTACCGCCCATGGCAACGTAATGATCTTTACGTGGAGTGATTAGCTAGCTCAACTAAACATCTATTTAGTTTAGTTAACTTTTAGTTTACTAAAGGTCTAAGTCAGTTCAAGTGGTACCTGCCCCCTTCCCCCCCCTCGAAAACAATCCCGCCGACCGAAAATCTCTCTGGCAGCAACACAATTTTTGAGGAAGAAGGCAATAACTCCGATTAATGCCATTGACGCTTTATTTCCTGCCACTGAATGCCTGAAAGCCACTTGTCTGCCATCGGGAAGAAAATGTTCTCCTCTGCCTCCATATGATCATAGTATTTTGTGATGAAATCATCGATGGCAGCAGCGATCACGCTCGTCTCCTTAGTTGAATCCTCCAACATCATGAGTTGTCCTGCAATGCGCCCAAATGCCTGATGATCTCGCTCGATATCCTCAACCCGTGGATGGATCGGTGCTTCAGTTGTTAGCAACGCCCGCCGGATAAGCTCTTCATTTTCATGGTGGTGGCGCTCTGCTTCCCCATGCAAGGCCTCCAGCATCTTGAACAATAGCTTGCAGTCGTCGCTGCCTGCGGACTCATGTCTTAGTTTCTGCAGCAATGCCTTGACCCGGTTGATTTTTCCAGCCACTTCATGATGATAGGCATGAAGTTCATTCAATAAGACGTTCATTTAATACCCTCACTAGTTCGTTGTGTTTAACTTTTTTAGTTACAGATTCTCCTCTGTCACTCAAGCGTCAAGCGTTTGGCCAGTTCGGCGTCAGGCTTCCACAGGGCGTTGATACAGGCTTCTCCGTCCTCCTCCGTTACAGGCTCAAGAGCCTGCGGATCCAACATGCGGCTGTCGACCAACGCAAGTCGCACAGTTCCGTTTTTGTCGAGGAGCACATGTGCCATACATTCGCATAAGGATCGGGGCAAGGCTTTTATGGGAGGCTCTATGTCGGCATTCTCAAGCTCGACCTCGAAGCGTGTGGAGCACGCGTTTACCAATTCCTTCAACGCATGAGAGGTAAAGTGATACGCCGTGAAATAACACGTCGTCAACGCCAGCGAGATCAACAACAGGAAGACTACTTCACGTTTCCAGGGTCTTTTGCCCGGCCGACGCAGGTTTTCGAATGCGGCACCTCTGTCCCGCCACCAACCTCGTACCACGTGAATCCCAATCAGCTTGTTGATGTTCATGACAAGCTCACCTCACCCCTGTGTAACAAAAGCATGCAGCCAATAACAGGATGCGGTTTGACTTAGGTCAAATAGTTTGCAACAACACATGCTCCTCGAACGCAGCCAGAAAATGAAATGACTCGCGTGACAAACTGCACCAAGGAGCAGTCTTGCGCCCAGTGGAACAATCAGCGGCTATCACAGTAAACTTCCCCACATGCTGTTGTCGGTAATACGGAGGTTGACAGACTCAACTGCGTTTGCGCTGTGCCTGACACAAGCGTTTAACGCCGATCCAGATACCGGAACAGCTCCTCTTCCTGATCAAAGTGCAGTCGCACGAGGGTGTCGAGCCGAATCAGCTGATGCTGAATCTCATCCGCCGAAGCCGTTTCAGGGGCGGCACTGAAGTCACTGCTCATGCGCGCCAGTAGATGGATCAGGCGAAAAATCTCTCGGTGAGCGTGGCTCATGGCGGACATGGGGTCCTCGCCTGGCAGGCTTTGCGTCAACTGCGGATAGAGTGTGTTTTCATCTTCACGTTCATGGCGCGCCAGCGATGATTGCAGCTTGATGACCAGCTCCTGCAAATCAGTCTGTGCTTGCGCCAGTGGACGCCGGGAAAAATCATTGGCCAGTTGATGCAGATCGCTGAGCACTGAAGAGAGTTGCTTGTGCTCGTCCTGCAGGTGATCAATCTGTTGCGCAGCAAGCCTTTGTTGGCTCACCTCCCGCAGCGGCCCCAATGCACGCAAGGCGTTAATGATGATCACCACATCGATACCCTCTTGCACGATGGCGCCGATGAGGGGTGGTAGGTAACCGAAGGCCGCCACCGCCATGGCCAGCAACGACATACCCATGCCGACCAGCACACCCTGACGCGCGATGTGGCGGGTTCCTCGGGCAATGTCCAGCGCCTCCACCAGACGATCAAGACGATCCACCAGCAGCACAACGCCCGCTGCTTGCGCTGACGCAGTGGCACCGCTGGCTCCCATTGCCACGCCGACGTTGGCCGCCGCTAACGCGGGAGCGTCATTGATGCCATCGCCGACCATCAAGGTGCTCGCGCGCAAGCAGCCTTCCTGCACCGCTCGAACCTTATCCTCGGGGATCAATCCTGCACGCAGCTCGTCAATCCCGGCAGACAATGCAACCATCTCGGCGGTTTCCAGACGATCCCCGGTGAGCATGACGATCCTTTCGATGCCCCTGTTGCGCAGTCGGCGCAGCGTTTGTGGTGTTTCTCGGCGCACGTTGTCGGAGAACACCAGCAGGCCGGCAAGTGTTCCATCCACCTCAATAAAGCTGCCACTGCAAGCCAGGTAATCCATGTGGCGCAACATGGTGGCGGCCCAGTCCGACACAGGTGCGTCTGCATGTGCAAAAGACAATGTACCGAAACGAACCTGCCTGCCACCGACCACCCCACGCAGGCCTGAGCCCGGAGCCTCTTCTACCTGCTGGGGAACGCTGAGGAGCAGTTGGCGTTGATGCGCCGCCTCGACAATGGCCCTGGAGATGGGGTGTGTCGAGGCCTGGGCCAGCGAAGCAGCCAGGCAGAGCAACCGTTGGGGGTCGGCCAGTCCATTGACCTCAATCGACTGTAGACGGGCATGGCCGCTGGTAAGCGTTCCGGTCTTGTCAAGAAACACCTGCTTGACGCCGGCCAACGCCTCCAGGGTCGCGCCATCCTTGATCAGGATCCCGCGCCGCGCCGCCTTCGAAATACCTGACATGATGGAAATCGGTACCGCCAGAATCAACGGGCACGGCGTGGCAACCACTAGAACCGCCAGGGCTCGCAAAGGATCGCCACTCAGTTGCCAGGCCGCTGCGGCAATCAGCAAGGTCAACGGGATGAAGAACAACGCATATCGGTCGGCCAAGCGCACGAAAGGCGCGCGCGAACGTCGTGCCTCCTCGGCCAGCCGAACGATCCCGGCATAGGTGCTTTGTGCAGCCGTTCGCGTGGCGGTCAGCAGAAGGACTGCACCCACATTGGAAACGCCGCTGAGCAGTTGCTCTCCTTCTCGACGAGTGACGGGTAACGATTCGCCGCTGAGTGCCGATTCATCCAGTTCGGCGGTGGGACTCAGTAGCCGCCCGTCGACCGGTACCACCTCCCCCAGGCGCACCAGCAATGTTTGATTTGGCTGGATCTGTTCTACGGGGATCTCGCGCAACCCACCCTCTTCCTGCAACCAGGCAAAACGTGGCGCCCGATCGATAAGGGCACGAAGCTCACGCTCGGCGCGTTGGCTGGTATAAAACTCCAGGGTACGTCCGCTTGCGAGCATCAAGGCAATCACCGCTGCCACCAATGTCTGCGTAAAGGCCAGGGCGGCGGTGATCGACAGCAACGCGATCATGTCTACACCAGACTCGCGCCGGGCCAGACGCCTGACGATCTCGACCAGCAGTACCAAGGCCATGACCATACTTCCTGCGGCCCAGCATAACGACGCCCATTCCGGTCTTTGTGAAAGGTGCGCAACGCCCCCCGCCAGCAGTGTCAAGGCGTTGAGCAGAAGCAGCATGGGGTCCAGCCATTTACTGAGCACGGAGGTGAGTTCCTCAAAGGGCGTGTCACGTTTTTCCTCGCGAAAACACCCGTCGCCCATTGAGTCAAAGCTTAGGACTCGATCGTCTATCGTGTCCGTTTTTGACCAGCACCGAGGTGACGGCTGGGCCATAAGGGTGTTTGTCCTCTTTCTGATTTAAATCAACCGACCGTTGGGTATTCCCGTAGAAATTAGAGTCAGCGTTCGCACCATCGCATTGGATAAGTGACGCTGGCTTTGAAAAGGTCAGCGCCTGGCTGTTTTTTTCAGGGTGGACTCGTGTACGGGACGTTTGCAGCCTGCCCTTTACCCAAGAGGAGTGGTGAAAAATGAGCAATTCCGTGAAAAAAATGCCGATCCAGACCGAAGACAAATCAAGCCAGCATCCAGTGTCGTCAGACCTTTGGCGACCTCTGGAAAAATTGCGGCAACAGGTCGATCACCTGTTCGAAGAATTCAACCGTGGTTCAGGTCTATCGCCCTTCAGCCGTGGGCTATTTGATGTCGAACCATTCTGGAAGCGCGAACTCATCGGCCATGGCCTGCCTGCCGTGGACATCACCGAGAAAGACAAGAGCTTCGAAATCACCGCCGAACTCCCCGGCATGGATCAAAAGAACATCGAGCTCAAACTGTCCAACGGCAATCTGATCATCAAGGGGGAAAAGAAAGAGGACAAGGAAGAAAAAAGAAAGGGCTATTACCTTAGCGAGCGGCACTATGGTTCCTTTGAACGGGTGTTCAACCTGCCCAAAGGCGTCGATGTCGAGAAGATAGAAGCGAGCTTCAGCAAAGGCGTGCTGAGCATTTCGTTGCCGAAAAAGCCCGAAACCATGAAGGCGGACAAAGTCGTGCCGATCAAGGCCGATTGACCGTTGGCGTACCTGCCCCCTGCCGGTAAACCGGCCGGGGGCATTTTTTCAATGCGGTTAGTTTTCAGGGAGATCAACAGGGGCAAGTTCGACGCTATCGCGATACTCTGGCACCGAAACCGTCCATCCCAACTCCAGGCTGATGCGACGGCGCAGCACATCCGATGCGTTGGGTTCCCCATGCACCACAAAGGTGTGTTTTGGAGGTCGCTTGAACCCACGCAGCCACTGCATGATTTCATCAGCATCGGCATGCGCAGACAGGGTTTGCATCGGTACCACTTCGGCGCGCACTGGCACGTCTTTACCGTGGATACGAACTGAAGGAGCCCCCGCGACAATCTGCGCCCCACGGGTGCCACCGGCCTGAAAACCCGGCATCAGCAACGTGTTAGACGGATTGGGAGCCAGCGCCTTGAGGTGATGGACCACCCGCCCTCCGGTCGCCATGCCGCTGGCGGCGATAATTACCGCCGGGGTGCGTTGCTGATCGAGTTCTCTGGAATCCTGGACAGTCCGTACGAATTGCGCCACGTGGCACATACCTTCGCAGTCCTCTTGGGACAATCTGTGCTCGCTGCGAAAACGCTGGTACAGGCTCGTGACATCGGTGGCCATCGGGCTGTTCAGGTAGACAGGAATATCGGGAATCGCCCTTTTGCGTTTCAACTGATACAGGTGATACATCAACAGCTGGGCACGTCCTACAGCGAACGACGGCACCAGGGTAATTCCTTGGCGCAGCGCAGTACGGGTGATGACCTCAGCCAATTGCTCCTGCGGCGATTCGACTGGATGTTTACGGTCGCCGTAAGTCGACTCCACCAGCAGGTAATCCGCCTGCTCGACGGTTTCCGGAGCGAACATCAAAGGATCGTCAGGTCGCCCCAAATCCCCGGAAAACACCAAGTCCATGCCATTGGCGCTCACTTGCACCGTTGCCGCCCCCAGGATATGCCCGGCGCATCGAAGCTCGATGGTCATGTCCGGGACAATTTGAACCTTGTGGTGCAGCTCCACTGGCCGCAACAGTTTTAGCGCATGCTCGGCATCTTGCTCAGTGTAAAGCGGCAGTGCCGGGCTGTGTTTTGAAAAGCCATGGCGATTGGCGAACTCAGCCTCTTCTTCCTGCAAGCGACCACTGTCGAGCAGCAGAATTCTCACCAGCTCACAGGTCGCGGGCGTAGCATAAACCGGGCCACGATAACCATTGCGCACCAGTACGGGCAGATAACCGCTGTGATCGAGATGGGCATGGGTCAGCACAATCGCATCCAGTTCGCTGACCGGGAGCTGGAACGGGTCCCGGTTGTGTAATCGCAGTTGCTTGTAGCCCTGGAACAACCCGCAATCGACCAGCACATGCTGGTTACGATGCTCCAGCAGGTACTTGCTGCCCGTGACGGTACCCGCGGCACCTAGAAATGTGATTCGCATGGCCGATTCCTTGAACATTCAGGGGAGCGCTATTGATCGCTCCTTTTGCTTCAAGGCCAGTTGATTTTTATCAACTGCAAGCTTGTCAGTGCCTCTTTCAGTCGGGCGGGGGGAATGGTTTGACAATCATCAAACTGCACGGTGCCCGGTTTAGAACACTTTCAGCAGTACTACCGATAAACCAGTCATTTCCATGGGGATAAACCGTACCCAACACTACGATGTCAAAGGCATTCTGTTGAGCGAAAAGTCCGATGACTTTCTGGGGGTTACCCGTCAACGAATGTCGACACTTATGTTTGATGCAATAGCGCTCGGCAAGCACATCAAGGGCCTCTTGCTGGGCATCCTGAATCGCATCCCTCAAACTGTCATCCAGACTGCCTGTCGGCACACTCATCGGTGCATCGCTCATCACTGACCAACGACTGACATTAAGCACGTGCAGTGCAGCCCCGCAGCTGGCTGCCAGCGTAGAGGCCAGATCGAGTATTCGGTCATTCAAGCCCTGAGTCAGCTCCTCCAGATGGGACAGATCGATCGCCGCGAGAATTTTCAATGGTTTTGGATTTGCGGCACTGGTCACCAGGTGCAAGTGCGCCGGACACTCGCGCAGCAGGCGCCAGTCCAGAGGTCGGTGAAAGGCACGGTCGAGTGCCGGCACGTAATGGGTGTCCTTGATCACCAGATCCGGGAGGAAGTCATTCACGTATTCAAGCAGGTGCGTCAAACTCGACTTGGCCCAGACCACTTCAGTGGTCACCTGCATTCCGATGCATCGTTGAAACCGGGCTTGCTGCTCTAGCCAATGCCGGTGCACCTGCAGGTATCCCTCCCTGGCCTGGGCCATCGCATCGTGATCAAGAAGACCCGCCACCGCCAGTGCCGGGACATAATCGAACGCGACAATATGCAATAACGAGCCGGTTGCACCGGCCAGGGCATATGCACGCTGAAATGCCGGGCTAAGGGTCATTTCGCTAGGCGCTATCATTAGGATTCGTTTGAGTTTGAGCATCACTTACCTCTCACAGAAACGTTAACTACCTGATTGCACGCCTGATTCCCTGCCGAGGGTCTCGAGGCAATCGACGGTTATTTGCGACTCGCCCTCTCCAGCATCCGCCTGGCGCGTTCTTTTGCTCCATCGGCTGTGCCTTGCGCCTGTGCGGCCGCGGCCAGCTGCGCTTTTACGTACGCCTCGTCGGCGCTATCGCAACTGCAAAAGTTGTTGTTCAAGTATCTGGCGTTGTCCGGTAGGAGCGTTGATTTTTATCAACTAAATCGGTGGCACCGTAAAGCCGCCCTCACTGGATTTAGTGGCCCGCTCCCGGCGCCCATTGCCAGTTCAGTACTTCGGGCATTTCCTGTCCATGCTCGATGAGGTAGAGCTTGTGTTTTTCCATGGTCGACCAGTAGCGCGAGCGCGCGGCTTGCAACTGATCGTGCAACCGGGGCATCCATTCGATGACGTCCAGCGCCAGCCGATAGCGATCCAGGTTGTTGATCACCGCCATATCGAATGGCGTCGTGGTCGCGCCCTCCTCATTGAAGCCGCGCATCTGATCCACCGATCAATATGAATTGATTTTGTGAGCCTGGCAGAGATGGGACTTGATTTACCTCAAGTTTCAGAGCAGCTGTTACTGAGCCATTCAATACCGTTCTGATATTTACTTGGAACGCAGGATATGGATCCACTCGTCGAATCCCGATCGTTGGTGTCCCGTTTTCCTGCTGCGACGGCGATCGAGAAACTATGCTCTATTAGCTGATATGGAGGGATTTCGCATGATTGAAACTCGATCCTATCGCGACCATCACCTCAAAACTGCATGTTCCAGTTGCAGCGTGTTGGAGTTGTGTCTGCCACTAGGACTGACCGGTGGGGAAATCGAGCGCCTGGACACGTTGATCATCCAGCGACTCAAGGTCAGGAAAGGCGCAGCACTCTACCGTGCAAGCGATCAGTTTCGCTCCCTTTACGCCGTGCGAATCGGTTCTTTCAAGACCAGCGTGGTTTCAGTTGATGGTCGCGAGCAAGTCACAGGGTTCCAGATTCCCGGCGAAATGCTCGGCCTGGATGCCATCAGCACCGATCTGCATACGTGCAACGCGGTTGCCCTGGAGGACAGCGAAGTCTGCCCCATCCATTTTTCCCACCTGGAAAAACTTGCCCGAGAGCTGCCTTCACTGCAGCACAACCTCAACAAAATCCTCAGCCGGGAAATCGTTCGCGATCACGACATGCTGATGATGCTGGGCAACATGAATTCGGATGAACGCCTGGCCGCTTTCCTGCTGAATATGTCGCAACGCTTGAACTCTCGCGGCTATTCGGCCAACAGCTTTGTGCTGAAAATGCGGCGGGAGGAAATTGGCTCCTTCCTGGGCCTGCGCCTGGAAACCGTCTGTCGCGGCATTGCGCACCTGCGTGACCAAGGACTGGTGGAAATCAACGGACGCGACGTCAACATTCGCAGCCTCGATGGGCTCAAGCAACTGATCGTGGGCTGCCATCGCCACCTCAGCTAGGCGCTGGAACGGTTAGGCACCGGCCAGTTCAACGGCAAGCTCGTGCACATTCCCTGACGCGCTACCTGACCTCAGGATTGCAGCATTCGCCCCGGTTTTATCGCCAATACACTGCACGGCGCCCGATGCAAGAGTTGCTCGGCCGTGGTGCCTAGACGTTTGCTTAAACCCTTGTGCTGCACCGTGCCCATGACAATGACGTCAGTGCCGTGCTCGGCGGCGAATTCACAAATACTCGGCACGGGTATGCCTTCCCTGAAGTGACGACGTTCCGGTGGCACGCCGTGGCGTTCAGCGATGGCCGCAAACGCGTCATGCTGAGCCGTTCCCAACATTTCATATATTCCGGTGGCCAACGGCAATGCGCCAAAGCCCATGTCCTGAACGTATACAGCCGTCCAGTCATACACATGCAGCAGTTCAAGACTGGCATCACAGACAGCGGCCAATTTCGCTGCTGCGTCGATAATCTGGTCGTTGAACATCCGGCCCAGTTCCTCATCGCGCAACACATCAATAATGGCCAGTACGTTACGGGGCCGGGGATATAAAGGCGTGGTCACCAGATGCACCGGCACCGAACACTCACGCAGCAGCTGCCAGTCCAGCGGCGTGAAAAACACGCGCTTGAGCGCCGATTCTTCCTGGGCGTCCTTAATGATCAGGGTCAGCGGCATCTCGTTGATAAAGTGCAGGATCTCTTCATAAGGATCCTCTACCCACACCACCTCGCTGGTAACCTGCACGCCATGCTTGCTCATCAATCCGGCCTGATCGGCGAGCCATAGCTGATGAGTTTTCAGATAGCCGTCCCGGGCCAGACTGAATTGTTCAGGTGCGATCAACCCAACTACCGCCAAGGCCTGTGAGTAGTCGAACGCCACGATATGCAAGGGCAAGTGCATCGCCAGCGCCAGCGCCGCAGCCCGGTCGAATGCCGGAGTACGGGTCATGGCAGGGGGCGCGACCAGGAGTAAACGTTGAGTTTGCGACATGGGGCACCTCGGCACACGGCCATTTCAATCCAGTAGTAGGAACCACAGATTGATTAATACCTGTTCCGACCACTTGATATTTGTCAGTTACACGCGCGATGTCCGTCAGTTCAACCCCAAACCCGCCCACATCGCGAGTGTCAGCAACAACCGATCTTGATCGGCTGTTTGGCCTGTCAGCCCAATGGTTTGGTTCATTGGGTTGTCATCCGCATGAGTCCCTTGCTGACCCAAAGGGTTACTCGACAAAATCGGCTCGAGACTGTTCGCCCTTGGGACAGGCCGTTCGACGGTCAGGCATCGGTCTGGTAACGGCTGCCGGGGAAGGGGAAATCGGCCAGGCATGCGGTGCTTCGATACGCGTCTTGAGTTGGCCAACGAAAGCCCGCGCTTCGCCCAGGCTATTGAAGTTCACTTCCAGGGCATCCATGCACACGACCCAGCAATGGCTTGCCGGTTTCTCCATGATATCAATGATCATAGACACCTCCGTTCCACTTCGAGAATAAAGCCGGACACCCTCACGGCGTAATCGCGACCTTCATCACACCGTCCCGTTGGTGGGCAAACAACTCATAAGCCGCCTCGATATCATCAAGTTTGAAACGGTGAGTCACCAGTGGTGACAGGTCCACGCCACCACTCTGCACCACCGCCATCAGGCGGCGCATGCGTTCCTTGCCGCCGGGGCACAAGGTGGTGACGATGCTGTAATCTCCCAACCCTGCAGCAAAGGCATCGAGTGGAATGCGCAGATCACTGGAGTAAACGCCAAGGCTGGACAGTCGACCGCCCGGACGCAGCACGCGCAGCGCGGACTCGAAAGTCCCTTGGGTCCCCAGTGCCTCGATGGACACGTCGACTCCCCGACCATCGGTCAGGGCCATGATCTGCTCGACCACGTTACCGTCCTTGAAGTTGACGATATGGGTCGCGCCCAACCGTCGCGCAACGTTCATCCGCTCAACCACGGCATCGACGCCAATGATTGTCGTCGCGCCTTTAAGGCGTGCACCTGCGACCGCACAAAGGCCTATTGGCCCAAGGGCAAACACGGCAACCGTATCGCCGATGGTCACTTCGCCCCGTTCTGCCCCGGAAAACCCGGTGGACATGATGTCCGGGCACATCAACACCTGCTCGTCACTGAGCCCGTCGGGAATCGGGCACAAATTGGCAAGGGCGTCCGGTACCAGCACGTACTCGGCCTGGCAGCCGTCGATGATGTTGCCGAACTTCCAGCCCCCGATAGCGCGAAAACCATGGCGCGTGTCTGGTCCATCCTGTGACGCGCAACCACACAGACAGGCATAACTTTGCCCGCTGGGCGTGATGGCACCGGCAATCACCCGCTGGCCTTCGACAAAGCCGCGCACTTGGGAACCCAGGCGCTCAATGATGCCCACCGGCTCATGGCCTACAGTCAGGCCCTTGGCCACCGGGTATTCTCCGCGCAAGATGTGCACGTCGGTTCCGCAAATAGTCGTGGTGGTGATACGGATCAATGCATCCTGCGGCCCGACTTCAGGGATGGGTTTGTCTTCCAGCACGATCCGGTTCCGTTCAACGAAAACAGCCGCTTTCATGGTTGCCATGGTGTTCCCTCCTCTACCGTGCGCAAGCCAACCTCCCGTACGAACCCAAAGACTGCGCCGGGGAGATCGACGAAAGATTGATCATGGTCAACAAATCTGTCACTGGACGAGACGTGGGCGACCACACGTCGGGCAGCATCGTGCTTCTCCACGCCATTTGACAAAGATCAACCCCGTCGCTCTGGTCTTCAGCAGGATTTGGGCAAGCAATTGCGTGATTACCTACCGGAGATTTGTCATGTCTGATCAATCACGTTTCATGCTGGTCGTCTCGCCGTTGATGGAAAACAGCCCGGCCTTCGACCGGGCCGCTGCGCTGGCCAAGGCCTCGGATGCGGCACTGCACATCGTGGCGTTCGATTATCTCGAGGGGCTGGCGACCGCTGGAATGGTCAACGAACAAGCGCAGGAACAGATGCGACTAGGCTATGTCGAGCGCCATCGTCAATGGCTTGAAGACCAGGCCAGACCGATGCGCAAGATCGGGGTTCACGTCACCACTGAAGTGGTCTGGGTGGAGCGGCCGCTGCAGGAAATCCTCATTCATCTCAAAGAACAGCCGATGGCGGCATTGATCAAGGCGCTGGAACACGAATCGCTGCTGTCACGTCTGATGTTTACCACTCTGGATATCCATTTGCTGCGCGAATGCCCGGTGCCACTGCATTTTGTCAGCCATATGCGCCACGCATTGCCGCGCAAGATCGTCGCCGCCGTCGACCCTTTTCATTGCGATGACCAATACGAAGGTTTCAACGACAGGATTCTGCGCGAGGCGTCAAAACTGGCCGCTACCTGCAACGCTGAGCTCGACGTGGTCTACGCCCATGACCTTTCATCCATCAGCGCAGATGAATTCGGTTTCAGTAATGGCTCGGCATTTTTTTTCTCGAGTAAAGCCAAGACGCTGTTCGACGCGCAGGCTGACGCGTTCCGCGAGCTTTCGGAGCGCAACGGTATTGCGCCGGAGCACCAGCACATGATCATGGGTAATCCGGTCAAGGTGCTTTCCAGCTATGCCGGGGCTTATGACACTGATGTCATTGTCATGGGTCGCATCGGTCACGGCGCCATGGAGCGATTAATCGGCAGCACTGTGGAGCATCTGCTGTACAAGATGCCGTGCAGCGTGTGGGTGGTTTCACCTGAAATAAATTGAGAGATGGATTATTGCCTATCAAAAGAAATACGTGACGGGATTGGGCGAAGAAACCAACGCCGCCAGTACTGGAGTCGTCGCCACGCTCGTCACGGTGCAAGACACTGCAGCGAGTCTCAAGCCTGTTGGCGATGGCAAGGCGAATGTTTTCTTTGCCGAACGCACGATGCGCAAACGTGAACTCATCGTAATACCATGAAGCTCGCCTAGGCCTCAGGCGGCAAGGTGGTTAGATCGCCTTCTCGCGGATAACATGACACCCGGCAAGCTCGGGGGACGAGTATCGGCACCAGGTGCGTAGGGATTGCGAATAGCGTCCATGTTTCTACCCAAATTATGGAGTTTATTTAAATTCGATAAAATGCCTGTATGTCGATAGATTCAATGCTGGTTCCCTCCCCGCTTTATCCCGAAGCCCCGACATCTGCTAGCGTTTAACCTACTCGATTAGCAATTGAGGAGAACTTCGCAGTGTCGAAAAAGCTGGTCATACGCAACATGACCCGTCCCGAGCTGGACGAGCTCGTCGGTTGGGCTGCCCGTGAAGGCTGGAATCCCGGCGTTCACGATGCCGAGCTGTTCTGGGCTGCGGACCCTGCCGCCTTCATCGCGGCGTCCCTGGGCGGCGAATTGATCGGCGGCGGCGCCATCACTTCCTACCATGGCGAATTCGGTTTCATGGGGTTTTTCATCGTCCGGCCTGAATTTCGCGGCCAAGGCCTGGGCAATACCCTCTGGCACGCACGCCGCGAGCGACTCCTCGCCCGCCTGCGCCCAGGCGCAAGCATCGGCATGGACGGAGTCTTCGCGATGCAGGACTACTACGCCAAGGGTGGTTTCGTCTTCTCCCATCGCAATATGCGTTTTCGTGCCGATGCTGCCAAACGCCCGGCGATCTCGCAGGCAGACGACCAGGCCATCGTTGCGTTGGCCACTTTCCCGTTCGATCAGGTTGTCGATTACGACCGCACCTGTTTCCCGGCCGAGCGCGCCGACTTTCTGAGGGGGTGGATAGCCCAGGCTGACGCCCTCGCCGTGGGTTGCCAGCGTGATGGCAAACTCAGCGGCTATGGCGTAGCAAGGCGCTGCCTTGAAGGCTACAAGATCGGCCCCTTGTTCGCCGATGACGCCCTGACAGCCAATGCCCTCTATGCGCGCCTGGCGGAATTTGCGCAGGGTGCCCCGTTGTTTCTCGATGCCCCGGAGAATAACCCCGCCGCGATGGCGCTCGTGCGCCAACAGGGCATGGTCGAGGTTTTTGGCTGTGCACGCATGTACCTCGGCCCTCCTCCGGCGATCGCGCACGAACGCGTGTTCGGCGTCACCACCTTCGAGCTGGGCTGATGCCCGCCCGCGACCTCATCGGTTATGGTGGCTGCCCGCCTCACCCGCGATGGCCCGGTGAGGCGCGCGTTGCGGTGCAGTTCGTCCTGAACATAGAGGAAGGCGCAGAGTCATGCATCCTCAATGGCGATGCGCAGTCGGAGGCCTGGCTTCACGAACTGCCGGGCCGCCCGCCGCGTGTGGGGGAAGCGGACTTGAGCGTCGAGGGCATGTACGAATACGGAGCGCGCGCCGGTGTGTGGCGCATTCTCGAGCTGTTCAGCGCCCGAGGCCTGCCGCTGACCGCCTTCGCCGTAGGCCGGGCACTGGAACTCACCCCGGCGATTGGCCATGCGCTGTGCGCTGCCGGGCATGAGATTGCCGGGCATGGCTACCGTTGGCTGGACTATCGCGACATGCCTGAAGACCAGGAGCGGCTCCATATCCGCCTCACGCTAGACGTGATCGAGCAGATCTGCGGCAAACGCCCCGTGGGTTGGTACACAGGCAGGGTCAGCCAGAACACCCGCCGCCTGCTGCGCGAGGAAGGCGGGTTTCTCTATAGCTCCGACGCCTACAACGATGACCTGCCCTATTGGCTCCCAGGCGAGCCCGCCCACCTGGTGATCCCTTACACACTGGTCAATAACGACGCCCGCTATCTGCTGCCGAATGGTTTCGCCTGTGGTGATGACTTCTTCCGGCTGCTCAAGGATGCTTTCGACCTGCTGTGGCAGGAAGGCGCGCAACATCCGAAGATGATGAGTGTCGGCCTGCATGGGCGGATCAGTGGCCATCCTGGTCGTGCGCTGGCGCTGGCGCGCTTTCTCGATTACGTGCAAGGCCATGACGCGGTGTGGATCTGTCGGCGTGAAGAAATTGCCAGGCACTGGATAGCGCAATTTCCTGCTTGAGTGGTGACCCACTGAAGCAACTGTTTTCGATGTAGACCGCGGGCATTCAGGTCGCCCGCGTCATCGTTGACGTGCATCGCGAGCAAGCATCGCTCCTACAGGGGACCGCGTACGATTGTCCAGCCAGTTTGGCCATTCAACCCACCGCCCCCCCGCTCAATCGCAAAGTTGTTTCAGGCCTGGGCCACCGGCATCACCTCCAGGCTGTTGATGTTGATTTGCGCCGACTGGTTCATCAGCCAGAAGATCGTCTCGGCGATGTCCGCAGGTTGCAGCGGCTGTTGGTTGCACTGGAATCGCTGATCGCGCCCCATCCAAACGCATTATCCCGTACAGTCGCACCCCGTTGGCACCCTGCGCGGGTGACGAAAATGCGCGGATACCCGCGCCGCAACCCGCTGCCGAAAACCGTTGGGGGTCGTCCTTTTTGACTGGAACAGGATGGGGAATTGTTTAAGATGCGATCCATGCCGTACCCGATGAAAGCCTGCCTGGTGGTGTTGGCCTGGTCCGGTTGTACCGCCGCCAATGCCGCCAGCAGCGCCAGTCCGGCTGCCCCCGGCAAACCCAAATGCATGAATTACGACCAATACCTGACCCGCGCCGAAATCGTCATCAAGCCCGTGCCGATCTGCGGCCGTATCAGCCCGGAGCTCGGCGGCCTGCGCGAAGCCCTGGCCGAGCACGGCCTTGGCTTTACCGCGACCTCCTTCAATGGCTACACCTATGACGTGCTCGGACACAATGCCAAGCCTCAGGTGTACAACGGGCAGAACCCCAGCTACAACGCGTCCCTCAATACCTACCTGACCTACGACCTGACCCGCGTGGGCTTTGCCAATGACGCGCAATTCACCCTCGCCGCGCAGTGGGTGGGCGCCAACTACACGCCGGCCAACCCGCGTGTCACCACCATGACCGTGTTTGCGATCAACCAGTCGTTCTTCAATCATCAGCTTGAGCTGGAATACGGCTACATCACCGGCGTACGCCTGTTCTACGGCATCGCACTGGGTGGCAACGCCTCCACGGCAGCACTCGGTCCGAGCAGCGTGGTGCCGTTCCAGGTGGGCATGTCAGCCACCGAGCCGACGCCGACCCTGAACGTGATCGTGCGCGACCCAAAGCTGCGTTATTACAACAGCTTCGCGGTCACTCGCAGCGTCAGCCCCGGCGGCATTGCCCAGGACGTGGAAGACAACCCCAGCGGTTTTCGCCTGAGCGTGCCGAACGCAAAGGCACTGTTCATCGACGAGTTCGGCTACAAGCGCGCCGCCAGCGCCAGCGAGAATTCGGCCTGGTTTCGCGCCGGCGCGCTGTACAACACCAGTCAATACACCGAGTTCAAGTCCGGCGAGAAATCCGACAACAACTATGGGATGTACCTTGCCGGCACCCTGCAGGTCAGCAAACCCTGGGGCGATGCGCGGGGCTGGTACCTGGACAGCAAGGTCGACTATTCACCGGACTCGGTCAACGCCATCAACAAGGCCATCCAGTTCACCGCATTCAACGTCGGGCCCTTCGTCAACCGGCCGACGGACATGCTCGCGTTCGGCGTGACCAAAAGCTACTACAGCAAGGAACTGCGTGACGTGTATACCGGTTCCCGCATGAACACCGCTGACTACACCCTGGCCGCGACCGCCTCCTACGCCGCGCAGTTAACGTCCGGCATCTACCTGATCAGCGGCCTGACCTATACTCATAACCCGGTGCTTACCCCAGTGCACGGCGATGCACTGTTGTTGCAGGAGTCGCTGAACTTCCTGTTCTGAGTTCACCCGCACGTCACCCCCTCTCGACCCAATCCCCCCCCTGCTACACCACCATCGCCCACTTGATAGCCCGCCGGCGCCGAATGTTTGCCCTGGCCGTTTGAGCTCAAGCCGTGCAATCCGGTTTTTGCGTTTCGAAAAGGAGGCAAAGGGCATCACAACACTCACGTTTAGACTGAGCCCTGCGCCGCGGGCGTTTTGCGTATGCGCGCCTTGCGCTTGGCGGGTGGTGCTTCGCGCACCTGGATCAGTTGCTGCTCCAGGGTATCGGCACGGGCCTGCTGCGCCGCGGCGCGTTGCTGGACTTGATTGAATTCGGTCTGGCTCAACTCGATTCTGCGCTGCAACTGCTCGACTTGCCGGCCGGTGGCCTTGAGTTGGATCGCCATCGCCTTGCCCTCCTCCCGCGCACGGTCGACCTCTCGGTGTGCCCGATCCTCGACCCCGCGCACGTAGCTCTCTTGTGCGGCGCGCTCCTGCTCGGCCTTTACCCGCAGCGACTGTAAATCCTCCTCGGCCTTGAGTCGCAGCGACTGTAGATCCTGCTGCAGTGCCTGGTTGTGCTGCTGGGCTTCGCGGCGCTCATGCAACAAACCTTCACGCTGCTGTTGCAGGTCCTCGATCTGCGTCTGGCGCTGGGACAACAGCAGCTCCAGATCTGCCAGACGCAACTCGGCTGCCTGGCGTCCAGCCAGAGCCTCCGCCGCCTGCTGGCGAAACTGTGCTGCGTCCTGACGCGCCTGATCCTCGATCTCGGCGACCCGCTCGCGCTCTGCGATCAGCACCTTGCGTTGTTCCGCCAGCCCTTGTTCGGCGACGCCCTGCGCCAGGTGAATCGCCTGCTGCCACACCGCGACAAACGCTTGCGAGACCTCGCCGGGCAGCGCTGGCAGACGGGTCTCGCCGCTCAGTCGCTCTGCCAGGCGCGCCCACCATTGATCGAGCAGGCCGCCAACCCGCGCCGGACTGCCACGCCCCAGCTCCAGGCGCACGCGTTCCACGGTCGGGCGCTCGCCGCGGGCCAGCACCGCGTCCGCCGCCGCAAACACGTCATTTTCCGGCACCCCTACTGCCATGGCTCACCTCCGGGTATATTAGATCTGATAATAGAATGTTATCCGACGTTATATTTTGAATAATGGAATTATCATACGTTGAACGTATTAAATATTACAGATCAATTATCGTTGGTGGACGAAACCCCGCTAAACCCGCATTCCCTGGCGATCAACGCCCAGGAAGCGGCGGCGGCCTTTCTCGCTGCCGGCACCGCGGCCAATACCGTACGCAGCTACCGCAGCGCCCTGACCTACTGGTCGGCGTGGCTGCAATTGCGTTACGGCCAGGCATTGGGTGACGCGCCACTGCCGACCGCGGTGGCGCTGCAGTTTGTCGTTGATCATTTGGCACGCCCCCTGGCCGATGGTGGCTGGACGCACCTGCTGCCGCCCGGAATCGACGCGGCGCTGGTCAAGGCGCGAGTCAAAAGCAAACCCGGCGCCCTGGCGTACAACACGGTCACTCACCGCCTGGCCGTGCTGGGCAAATGGCACCGAATCAATGAGTGGGACAGTCCAACCGAAGCGTCGGCGCTGAAGACCCTGTTGCGCGAAGCGCGCAAAGCGCAGGCGCGCCAGGGCGTGGCGGTGCGCAAGAAAACTGCGATCGTGCTGGAACCGTTGCAGGCCCTGCTTGCCACCTGTACCGATGGTGTGCGCGGCGTTCGCGACCGCGCCCTGCTCCTGCTTGCCTGGAGTGGTGGCGGACGGCGCCGTTCGGAAGTGGTCGGCCTGCAAGTGGGCGATGTGCGCCAACTGGATGCCGACACCTGGCTGTACGCCCTGGGCGCGACCAAGACCGACACCGGCGGTGTACGCCGTGACAAGCCATTGCGCGGCCCTGCGGCGCAGGCACTGGCGGCCTGGCTGAAGGCTGCGCCGGCGCAGGAGGGCCCGTTGTTTCGGCGGATGTATAAAGGCGGCAAGGTCGGGACGGCAGGCTTGTCGGCTGACCAGGTGGCCCGCATTGTCCAGCGCCGGGCCAAGTTGGCGGGTCTGGAGGGCGATTGGGCGGCGCACAGCCTGCGCTCGGGGTTTGTCACCGAGGCCGGGCGCCAGGGCGTTCCGCTCGGCGAAGTCATGGCCATGACCGAACACCGCAGCGTGTCCACGGTAATGGGTTACTTCCAGGCGGGTTCACTGCTGAACAGCCGAGCCACGTCGTTGTTAGGCGATGAGGAGTCGTAAACGCCGAGCCATCAGCGCCCACTGTAGCTTGGGACTCTTCAAAATGATGCCGTAACAGTGGCATCTCTCGCTAATCCCCAACGTAGACGCCTGCCCGCCCCTGAAATCCCGTCCGGCAAACGGGATAAGTAGCCAGCTATTTGTTGATGAAAGCCTGAAGTATTGATTTGATTTTTCCGATTCTTTGACGCCGCCGCCTATGCCTAACATCGGCTCCAGAGCGAAATAGCCGAGGATCACCGATGAAGCTGGAAATTTTCCGCACGCTGTGGGGCTACACCGCCAGCAAGGCCCAGGCACTCGATGAGTTGCTGCGGGCGGGCTTCGAGGGCATGGAAGCACGCTTGCCACTGGACGCCGGTGAGCGAGCTGAGTTTGGCGCGTTTCTCCAGGCCAATCGCGTGGGTTACATCAGCACGGTCTTCACCGCCTACGATGTACTGCCGGACCAATCGGCGTCCCCCGCCGTTCATCTGCATGACCTCGACCGGAAACTGGCCTGGGCCGCCGAGCTTGGCCCACGTTTTGTCAACGTGCTGGCGGGCAATGATCGCTGGACCTTGGCGCAACAAGTGGAGTTCTTCGGCCAGGCACTGGAACTGGCGCGCAAGCACGGCCAGGTCTGCAGTTTTGAAACCCACCGCTCGCGTTCGCTGTTCAACCCCTGGGTGACCCTGGAGTTGATCCGGCAACTGCCCGACCTTTTATTCACCAGTGACATCAGCCATTGGGTCGTGACTTGCGAGCGGCTGTTGAATGACCCGGCCGATGACCTCAGCGCCTTCGTCGAGCGGGTTCACCATATCCAGGCCCGGGTCGGCTATGACCAGGGTCCACAGGTTCCGCACCCGGCGGCGCCCGAATATGCCAAGGAACTGGCTTTCCATCAGCAGCACTGGGAAAGCATCTGGCGCTCGCAGCAAGCCCGCGGTTACCAGGTCAGCACCCTGACCCCGGAATTCGGCGCCGACGGCTACCTGCATCATTTGCCCTTCACCAATGTCCCGGTGGCCGACCTGTGGTCATTGAACGTGTGGATGGGCCAGACCGAGCGCGAACACTTCGAGCGCTTCCACCACTCAAGCCATCCTTAGGGAGCCCACGCGTCATGCCTGACAATAAAAATAAAAGCATCAGCACTGACACACACAAAGCCAACTTCAACAGCATCCCGGTGGTCAACATCGCCGGCCTGTTCAGTTTTGAACTGGAACACCGCCTGGCCGTGGCTGAACAATTGGGGCGTGCCGCCAGCGAAGTCGGGTTCCTCTATATCACCGATCACGGTATCGACCCGCAATTGATCGCCAACCTGCGCAAAGCGGCCAAGGACTATTTCGACCAGCCCTTCGACACCAAGATGCAGCACTACATCGGCACCTCGCAAACCCACAAGGGCTTTGTACCGGAAGGTGAAGAGGTCTACTCCAAGGGCAAGCCGGACCACAAGGAGGCCTTCGACGTCGGCTTCGAAGTGCCGGCCAATGACCCGCTGGTGCTGGCCAACACCCCATTGCTGGGGCCCAACGACTGGCCGCAGCTGCCAGGTTTCAAGGCTGCTGTTTCGGCCTACTATGATGCGATCTTCGCCCTGGGCCGGCGCCTGTTCGCAGGCTTTGCCCTGACCCTGGGCCTGGAAGAGAACTACTTCGACAGCCTGGTCACCCGCCCGCCATCAAAACTGCGCCTGATCCACTACCCCTTCGACGGTGCCGCCCATGACGCACCGGGACTTGGCGCCCATACTGATTACGAGTGCTTCACCATCCTCCTGGCCGACAAACCGGGCCTTGAGGTGATGAACAACCTCGGACAATGGATCGATGCACCACCGATCGCCGATGCCTTTGTGGTCAACATCGGCGACATGCTGGAAGTGATGACCGCAGGCGCCTTCGTTGCCACCGCGCACCGGGTGCGCAGCGTGAAGGAGGAGCGTTACTCCTTCCCGCTGTTTTATGCCTGCGACTATCACACCCAGATCAAACCGCTGCCCGGATTTGCCCAGGCAGGCAACGACTACGAAGAGATCACGATCGGCGAACACATGTATGGCCAGGCCCTGCAGACCTATCAGTATCTGCGCCAGAGGGTAGCCAACGGGGACGTTCAACTGCCAGGCAAGGCACGCAAGCCCGCCAGTTTCGGACATCTGAAAAATCAGGCGCAAGCGTCCTGATTGAAGTTTTCAGCTACACCCCTACCTACGCCGGAGTCAGTAAAAAATGAAAAACAACAAGAAAAACCTGTTGGGCCTGGCTGTATTGGCCGCCGGCATGCTCGCCGCCTCAGTGAGCATGGCCGCGTCAGACACCTTCAAGGTCGGCATGGAAATCACCTACCCGCCTTTCGAGTCCTATGACAAGGACAAGAACGTAGTGGGTTCGGACCCCGAAGTGGCAGCGGCGCTGGCCAAGCACATGAACGCCAAGGTGGAGTTCGTCGACACCAAGTTCCCGAGCCTGATCCTCGGTTTGAACTCCGGCAAGTACGACGCAATCATTTCCGGCATGTACATCACCCCGGAGCGCCAGACCCAGGCCCAGACCATCGCCTATGCCAACACCGGCGCCTCGGTCATGGTGCCCAAGGGCAGCGAGATCAATGCGAAAAAGCCTGAAGACCTGTGCGGCTTGAAGCTCGGCCTGGAACAGGGCACGACCTGGGTCAAGGAATTCAGGAAGCTGTCCGATGAATACTGTGTGCCCAACAACAAAGGCGCCATCACCGTCAGCGAATACCCCTCGGCGCCGGAAGTGACCCAAGCCCTGTTGTCGAAAAACATCCAGGCCCAGGTTGAAATCGCCGGTGCCGCAAAAATGATCGCGGAAAAGACCAATGGCCGGGTAGTGATCACCACCGAGCACCCGATTTACCAGCAAACCCTGGGCATCTTCGTCAAGAAGGGTAACGACGAAACCTTCCAGGCCGTGCAAAAGGCCTTCGAGGAAATCAAGAAGAGCGGTGAGTACGCAGCCATCCTCAGCAAGTATGGCCTGGAAGAACCGACCGCAAACTAAGAACCTGTCCTTGTAGTCTGGTCATCTGCCTCCCCTGCACGGGGGCGGCAGATCGAGGTGCCCCATGCAATTCGATTGGTCGTATTTCTTATCCCTGTTCTCCCTGCCGGACTTCTGGAAGGCCTGCGTTACGGTAGTCCAGCTCAGTGCCCTGGCCTGGTTCATCGGCATGCTGCTGGGCTTTGTCCTGGCCACGGCCAAGCTGTCCCACTCGCCTTTGCTGCGCATTCCCGCAGCGGTCTATATCTGGTTCTTCCGCAGCATCCCGCTGCTGGTGCTGGTGGTCTTCGTCTACAACTTGCCGCAGCTGTTTCCCGGCAGCGGGCCGATCCTGTCCAACCCCTTCTACTCAGGTTTGCTGGCCCTGGTGGTCACGGAAGCGGCGTACATGGCGGAAATCCACCGTGGCGGACTGATCTCCGTGGCCAAGGGGCAAAAGGAGGCCGGACGCGCCCTGGGTGTCGGCCTGTTCGGCATGCAGCGCCTGATCGTGATCCCCCAGGCTTTCCGTATCTCGCTGCCGACCCTGATCAATGAATACATCACGGTGGTCAAGCTGACATCGCTGGTCTCGGTGATCTCCCTGACCGAAATCCTCACGGTCGGCCAACGCCTCTATGCCACCAACTTCCTGGTCATGGAAACCCTGGCGGCGGTCGGCGTCTACTACGTGTTGATCGTCACCGTGTTCGGCTTTTTCCTGCAGCGCCTGGAGCGCTACCTGGACCTGAACTTCCGCAAGCCGCACACCCTCGATGACGCCGCCGTGGCCAAGTTCAGGGCCTGCGCCGAAGCCTTGCCCGACAGCGCGCGCAAAGCGGCCGGCAACAACGCGACGCCCATCCTGCAACTGAAGAACATCCAGAAGAGCTACGGCACGCACAAAGTGCTGCTGGGTATCGACCTGAATGTCGACTACGGCCAGGTGGTCTCGATCATCGGGCCATCCGGTTCCGGCAAGACCTCGCTGATTCGCACGGTCAACGGCCTGGAAAGCATCGATACCGGCGACATCCTGTTGTTCGGCGACAAATTCATCGAAGCCTCGGACAAACCCAACAGCGCCCGCCTGCGCAAAGGCGTGCGGCACATCGGCATGGTGTTCCAGAACTTCAACCTGTTCCCACACCGCACCATCCTCGACAACGTCACCCTGGCACCGCGTTACCACGGCCAGCCGGGCGAGCTGAGTGAACATCGTGCGTATGCGCTGCTGGACAAGGTCGGCCTGCTGGCCCACGCCCACAAGTACCCGCACCAACTGTCCGGCGGGCAGCAACAGCGCGTGGCGATCGCCCGGGCCCTGGCCATGGAGCCGCAGATCATGCTGTTCGACGAACCGACCTCGGCCCTCGACCCGGAACTGGTCAACGACGTGCTGAACGTGATCCGCGACCTGGCCAAAGAAGGCATGACCATGCTGATCGTGACCCACGAAATGGACTTCGCCATGTCGATCTCCGATCGGGTGATCTTCATGGAGAACGGCAATATCCAACTCGATGCCGCACCTGACACCATCCTCTGCGATGCCGAAGGAGAGCGAGTTCGGCGCTTCATGGGGATCGCTGCCCGATCGCCAAACCCGTCGGCGACGGTGGATCTTGCATGACTAGACCCCAAAGCGGCCTTAAAGCCGACCTGATTGCAGGGCTGTCCGCCTTCCCCTGTAGGAGCCAGGCTGCCGGCGAAGAAGGATAACGCGGTACAACAGATACACCGCAGCGTCTGGTTCGCCGGCAAGCCTGGCTCCTACAAGTGATTGGGATGCCTGGAAAAGATCAGGTCGGCTTTAAGGCTGCCTCGCTTTGGCTTTGGATTTGGGCGACCCACGGAGCAATGCCGGAGAGAGGGCATGCCGAGCCACAGCGAGGCACCGAGTAGTGGGGCAAAGCCTTTTGCTTACTTTTTGCTGGGCCGGCACTCCGGCGTTTGAAAAAGGGAGTCGCCGTAAGGGCGAAACCATAAGTGGCCGTTACCGCAGCAATGGATATGCCCTCAATGCCTATACAAAACAGTATTGGCCCTTTTCCTTGAACTTTTATCTTTCAGGAACACACGCATGAATCTTGGAATAGCAGGACGCTGGGCGCTGGTGTGCGCCGCCAGCAAAGGCCTGGGTAAAGCCTGCGCACAGGCACTGGTCAGCGAAGGCGTGAACGTGGTGATCACCGCCCGGGGCGAACCGGCGCTGAATGAAACAGCCCGCCAGCTCAGGGCGATCAACCCTGAAGTGACGGTCATCGCCATCGCCGGCGACATCTCAACGCCCGAGGGGCGTGCGGCTGCCCTCGCAGCCCATGGGCATTTCGATATCCTGATCAACAACGCCGGAGGCCCGCCCCCCGGGGATTTCCGCGAATGGAACCGCGACGCCTGGCTCAAGGCGCTGGATGCCAACATGCTCACCCCCATCGAGTTGATCAAGGCAACGGTGGACGGCATGGCGTCACGCGGATTTGGCCGCATCATCAACATCACCTCGAGCGCGGTGAAGTCGCCGATCGAGAGCCTCGGCCTGTCCAATGGCGCGCGCAGCGGCCTGACGGGGTTTATCGCAGGGCTTGCCCGGCAAGAAAACCTTGCCAGTCGCAATGTGACGATCAACAACCTGCAACCAGGCTCGTTCGATACCGACCGACTGCGTGACAACCTGGTCGCTGCCGCCCAGGAGTCGGGGCAGGACAGTGAGGCATTCCTCGACGGATGCCGAAGCGAAATTCCGGCTAAACGCTTCGGCTCCCCCGAAGAGTTCGGCGCACTTTGCGCCTTCGTTTGTAGCAGTCACGCGGGCTACCTGACCGGGCAGAACCTGCTGATCGATGGCGGGGCTGTTCGCTCCAGCCAATAGACACGGCAGGCACAATGGGCGCGGATGGCGGCGATGCTTTCGCCATTCGCCCCCTGCCTCTCGGTTTTACCCCAGAGCGGCAAAACCCCGCTGCAAATCCTCAAGCAACGCCGCGACATCCTCAAGCCCGATGTGCAATCGCAGCACCGGATTCAACAGGCGATCAGCGGCGCTGTTGCGATCCTTCGTGTCAGCAACCGTTATCAGGCTTTCGTAGCCGCCCCAGGAAGCCCCCAGGCCGAACACTTGCAGCGCGTCGATAAAACGCTCGACACCGCTTGCGTCGGCATTATGCAACTCAAAGGACAGCAAACCGTTGCTGCCCTTGAAGTCCCGTCGCCACAGTGCGTGATTGGGGTGCTCAGGCAGCGCGGGGTGGAACACATGCTTCACCTGGGGTTGCGCCTGCAGCCAATGAGCGATTTCCAGGGCCTGGCGTTCGTGAACCTCCAGGCGTGGCGCCAGGGTTCGTGCACCGCGCAGCACCAGATAGGCGTCGTCGGGGCTGACAGCGATACCGAAGGTGTCGCTCATGGATGCCAGCGGCTGCCAGACGTCTTGCCGGGTGCAAACGCTGCCCATGACCACGTCACTGTGACCGCACAGGTACTTGGTCAATGCCATGATCGAGATGTCCGCACCCAGTGCCAGTGGCCGGTACAGGTAACCCGAGCCCCAGGTGTTGTCCACGGCCAGCAGGATGCCCCGTGGTTTGCACAACGCGGCGATGGCCGGCAGGTCGCCAAGTTCATACAGCAAGGAGCCGGGCACTTCGGTGTAGACCATTCTGGTGTTGGCTTGCAGTTGCGCTTGCAGGTCGCTGCCGTCAGGCGCGAAGTAGCTGACCTGGATGCCGAACGGCTCAAGCAGCTCACGGGCCAGGCGCCGTACGGGGGCGTACACCGCGTCAGTGATCAGCACATGATCGCCGGGCCGCAGGTAGGCCAGGAACGTTTGCGCCACCGCCGCCAGCCCGGTGCCGAACAGACGGGTACGGTAACCGCCCTCCAGCTCCGTCACCAGGTCTTCCAGGGCAAACGCCGTCGGGTTGCCCCGGGCGCCATAGCTCAGGACACGTTCGCTATCGCGCCGAGCGCGGGCGTCGCGCATTTGCGCCAGGTTGTCGAACAGTACCGTGCTCAAACGGCTGACCGGCACGTTGACGCCCCGACTGCCACTGCCCTTTTCGGTTCGCGCCGCGTGCACCAGTCGGGTACGGACCCGTGCATCATCGAGCGCTTGCGACGGCGCGCGCAGAGGCTTGAGACTGGCGATTTCGTCTGCACTCATCTGCGCCAACAAGCCGTTTTCCCAGGCCAGGTACTGACGCGCCGCCTCCTTGTTTCCGGCGTGACGATCATGGGTAAAGAACAGGAAGTCGATGCACTGGTCGTCGGGAGGTGTATTGGCGCCCTCCTGCACGGCAAATCCCGCCGTACGCCAGGCATCGAGTCCACCGTCCAGCCAGCGGGCTTGCGTGCGCTGTGTGCCTGGCAGCGCCTGCGCCGCGAAAGCCGCCAACCGCGGGTCATCGGCCAGCAACACCAAAGGTCGCGACTCAGCGGTCACTTCATCGGCCAGCAGCGAACGGATCGACCAGCGCGAGCCGGCGATATGGGCTTTGCGGTAGCTCATGCTTGGGCGCAGATCAATCAGCGCCACCGCGTTATCCTTCAATGCGTCGCTCAGGGACTGCGCCGTGATCGATGGCAACGCGTCATACGTCACTCCATCAGCCACTGGCAACGCCAGGCCGCTGCTCACCCCGCCCGCCAGCACGTAAGCCTCATGCCCCAGCTGCCGAAGCCAACTGGCAACGATCGGTGCCCGTACGCCATCGCTGTCGATCAACACCAGCCGCGCCTGGCGAACGCCGATGTACAGGTCGGTGGCCTGGATCAACTGTCCACCTGGAGTGTGTTGCGCTCCGGGTAGGCTACCGGCGGCAAACTCTTCGGCGGTGCGCACATCACAGAGAAACAGGCTGCGTGCGGCCTCCCCGGCCCACTGCTCGACCTGAGCGGCCGTAACGCTTTTCACCCCGACCTTTGCCGCAAGCTGTGACGCCGCGAGGCGCTGTTGCGGCAAGTTTGTCGATGACACCTCATCGGCATAACGACGGGTGCTGCCGTGCTCCAGCTGGAAATCTTCCAGATACCAGCCCTGTGTACCGTTTTCCAGGGCGTAGACCGGGTTTTTCACACCCAGGTTGATCAGGGTCTGGGCGCCGATGATGCTGCGGGTTCGACCTGCGCAATTGACCACGATCGGCGTGCTGTCGTCGGGCACCAGATCCTGTACGCGATAGCCCAGCTCGCCATTCGGACAGCAGACCGAACCGGGAATGGTCATCTTGCGGTATTCATCGAACGGCCGACCGTCCAGCACTACCAGTGGCTCGCCGCTACGCTGCCATTGCGCTAGCTGTCGGGCGGTGACATGCGGCGTGTGACTGGCCTCCTCCACCAATTCTCCAAAGGCCTTGGACGGCACATGCACGCCGGCAAACAGCTGATACCCGGCAGCCTGCCAGCCATCGGCGCCGCCCTCGAGCACCTGCACGCGACTGTATCCCAGTGCTTGAAGGCGCTCGGCGGACCGTGCCGCGACATCCCCACCATTCTGGTCATAGATCACCAGCCGCACCCGGAGGTTTGGCGCCAGACGCCGAACCTCCAGCTCCACTCGGCTATAAGGCAGGTTGACTGCGAAAAACAGATGGGCTTCGCCATACTGGCCGTGTTCGCGCACATCGAACAGGGCAATTTCCTGCCCGTCGAACAGCCATTGCTGCAATTGCCCCGGGGTTACGGTCTGGCTCATGGAAGTCCCGTCAGAAAAGAAATTATTCAAGCAGCGTGTGTAGGTCAGGCTTCAAGTGAACAGCACGGCGATCATGTGTAGGCCTTGATCGACGGCGCCATTTGCGAGGCGTTGTAATTGAGAATGCGCCCGTCCGCCTCGACACCGTAGCGGCCATTGAGCGACTCCAGCGGCAGGCCATAGAGGTGGAAATGCAGGGTCGCCTGCTCGCCTTCGACACGTATGCCGTGCAGGTCTTCGCCCAGGAACGAGATCGACGTGCCGGGTTGCACGATCACTTCCTTTTCCAGATGCAAGGTGGTGAAACCAGGCTCGCGACCTTCGTCGTCACGGCGGTAGACGTAGTTGATCTCCTGGCCCTCGACAGCACTGATGATCGCCCAGGTTTCGTGGTTGTGGGGGATGGTGCTTTTGCCCGGCAACAACGAGTTCAGGTACAGCGTCGGCGTGTCGCCGTCGTCATTCAGACGGTAGCGAAACGCAGTGCTGCCCTGCCCCGGCACCGGTGCAGGGAACGCGTCGAAATTGAACAGATCGCGGCGCTCGGCCAGGGTTTCGAGCAAGCCAACGATTTCCACCAGCGCGGCACGGTCGACGCCACGTTGATTGATGACGCGGATTTTCTTCAGGAAATCCTCGATGACGGCGGCACGGTTTTCGGTACTCATGAACAGGCTCCTCGGTATTAGACGGACAAGCTGTAGCGACCCAGGTTGGTCAGCAGATAAGGGTCGTTGGCGACGGCAGGACGGCGCCCCGGATCACCCAAGGCATGACGCAGGAATTCCTGGGTGCGCTCACTGGTCGGGTGCTGGAAAATCTGTGCGGCGCTGCCGTGCTCGACGATCACGCCGTTTTCGGTGAAGTAGACGATGTCGCTGATCTCTTCGGCGAAGCGCATCTCGTGGGTGACCAGCACGCAGGTCATGCCCTCTTCGGTCAACTCGCGGATCACCGTCAGCACCTCGCCGACGGTTTCCGGATCAAGTGCCGAGGTCACTTCATCGAACAGGATCAACTCCGGGCGCATCGCCAGTGCACGGGCAATCGCCACCCGCTGTTGCTGGCCGCCGGACAGTTGTCCCGGATAGGCATCGGCCTTGTGCTCCATGCGCACTTTGGCCAGCAAGGCACGCGCTTCTTTCTCGGCCTCGAGGCGGCTGCGCCCCAGCACTTTGCGTGGCGCAATCACCAGGTTCTCCAACACCGACAAGTGCGGGAACAGGTTGTACTGCTGGAAGACAAACCCCACACGCTTGCGCAACTCGATGCGCTGGGCTTCGAGGACCTGGGTGTGAACCTCGGTGGTGCCGACACGGATCGTGCCGCGCTGCGGCTGCAGGAGCCCGGTGATGCAGCGCAGGATCGTCGATTTGCCCGAGCCGGACGGGCCGATGATCGACACGGCCTGGCCTCGGTGCACGTCAAGGTCGATGCCCTTGAGCACCGGATTGCTGCCGAACGAAAGGTGCAGGTCGCGCAGGCTGACCAAGGGTGCGGCGACGGTTTCAGTAGAAGGCATAACGTCGCTCCAGGCGTTGGGTCAATCGGGAAATCGGGTAGCAGTACGCGAAGAACAGCGCCAACAGGCTCAGGTAAATCACCACGGTGAAGCCGGTCATGTTGACGGTGTTGCTGGCAATCTGGGCGGTGTCGATCACATCGTGCACGCCCACCAGGGAGGCCAGCGCGGTCCCCATGGTGATCACCGCGTACAGGTTCATCCACGGTGGCAACATGCGTTTGAAGCATTGCGGCAGGATGATCGAGCGGAAAATCTGCCCACGGGTAAAGGCCAGCGAACGGGCGGCCTCCCATTGGGTGCTGGGGATCGAAGCAATGGCGCCACGGAAGATTTCCGCGACGTTGGCACTCGCCGGCAAAGCCAGGCCAATCGTCACCTTGACCCAGTCCGGGAACGGTACATAGGTGCTGCCGACCTTGATCTCGAACGGAAACACGTAGGTGGTGAAATAAATCAGTACCAGCCACGGCGCGTTGCGGAAGATCTGCACCCAGATCCGCGCCGGCAAGCGCAGGACGCGCAAGGGTGAACACGCCAGCGCCCCCACCAGCAAGCCCAGTACTGAACCCAGCGTGATGGCAACCAGGCTGATCAGAATGTTCTGGCCGAAACCTGCCGCCAGGGCGGGTGACCACTGCAGCAACGCATTGAGCACCGGGCTTTGCGGGGCGAAATACACCAGCCACAACCCGATACAGGCCAGTACGAGCAGCTTGCCGACGTGCCGGCGTGGCCAGGCCATCGGCGCGGCCGCGGACGATTCAATGGCCATAGCCGGGCATCCTCAGGCGCGCTTCAAGGAAGCGCCCCACACAATTGACGATAAAGCTCAGCAGGCCAAAAAAGCCCAGGATCAGGATCATCAGCTCCAGTACGTTGTCGCTCTGTGTCCAGATCATGATGGCCGCGTAGGTGATGTCGCCTACGGCAATGGCAGAGGCCACGGCCGTCATCTTCACCAGGTCGATCAGGTTGTTGATCAGCGACGGCAAGGCAAAGCGCAGGGCCAGCGGCAGTTGTACGTTCCACAACAACTGGCGGCCGTTGAACGCCAGGGAACTGGCCGCCTCCATGGTCACCGCCGGCACAGCCTCGATGCCGGCGCGCAAGGCCTCGGCATGAAACGCCCCCTTGTGCAGTGAAATCACGATCACCACCCACGCAAAGGGTGTCAGCGGATTGGCCGTGCCGACGGCCTGGGTCAACAGCATGTTCAGCACCAGGAACGCGCAATACAGCTGCACCAACGTCGGGGTGTTGCGGGTGACTTCCACAAACACCCGCGCAGGTGTTGCCAAACTGGGCTTTCCTGAGGTCAGCATCGCCGCCAGCCCCACACCCGCGAGCAAACTGCCGACGATGGTGAACAGGCACAGCAACACCGTGGTCAGCGCGCCCTGTTCCAGTGTTCCGCGTTGATAGGCGTCGAGCACAAAGCTGTAGTTCAGACCGAATCCGGCGGTCCAGTGAACGAACACCTCCAGCCACTGGCTCATGCGTCACCCTGCAAATATCGGTTCATGTACCACTACCTTGAACGACCGCCGAGTCCGTCGACGGTCAGCTGAAATGATGGGGAACCGCTCAGGCGCCGTTGGCCTGGAACTGTTTCTGCAGTTCCACCAAAGCCGGTGACGCGGGGGTGATGTGGTTGCGGGTCTGGGCTTCGATCAGCCAGCCACTGCGGTGCAACTCCTTGACGATGGGGTCGAGCCGCGCCTGGGTATCGCGTTCGCCAGGTCGGGTCCAGATCACCGAAGGGGCCGGGTTGAGTTCCGGGCTGAGTGCACGATAGCCCTGCCATTCGGCGTTGTCGGCAATCAGCGGGTTGATCAGCGTGGCGTCGTGAACCGCGGCTACGCAGTTGTTGCCGCGCAGCGCGAGCAAGGATTCGGAAGAGCTCTTGAAGCCCTTGATCTCAGCGCCCAACTCGGTGAGCGGCTTGATATAGCTGCTGCCCTGGGAGGTGCACACAGGCTGGTTTTTCAGATCCTCCCAACGGGCGATCTTGCTGTCTTTCAACACCGCTGCAGTTCCGCCTACACGGTAGAACGGAGTTGGCACAAACCCGAGGATCTCGCCGCGTTCGGCGGTCCATTCCATGTTGGCGATCAACAGATCCACTTTGCCCTGCTGCAAAAACTGCACACGGTTGGCAGGCAATACCGGCACCAACTGAACCTCTGCACCCAGTTGCCGCCCCAGTTCCTGGGCGAGGTCGACGTTCAGGCCGCGAGGTTTTTGGTTGGCGGGATCGATCCCGCCAAAGGGACCGCCGGACAGCAAGACACCGACCACCAGTAGATGGCGTTGCTCGATCTTGTCCAGGGTCGCATCAGCGTGTGCAGCGGTACTCGCCGCCAAGGAGATCAAGGCGCCCAACATCGCAGGCAGTAATCGTTTAACCGGTGAGCGTTCAAGCAACATGGATTTTTCCCCCAATGGATGATCGGCGTCCCCCGATCTACTGTGTGGGCATGCTAGGGAGTGTCATGGGGTAAACGGAAATTCAAATATCTAATATCGTTATAACTTGGTGTCGCGCGCTAACGCCAATTTGGCGTAAATCCCAGTAAACACGGTGAATTACCGAACTAAAATCTTGAGATCGACAAAAACACATAAACAAATGTAATGTTTATATTTGCCGTATTGATATAAAAACAGCTACCGGGAACGGCCATGTCGACCTCACCTACCCTCGACCTCGAATTGCTGCGCACCTTTATTGCCGTGGTGGATCACCACAGCTTCGCGCAAGCGGGTGCGCAACTGGATCGCACCCAATCGTCGGTCACCCAGCACATGCAACGGCTGGAGCACTTGGTCGGGGTGAACCTGTTCGAGAAACGCGGGCGGCAAAAGCAGCTCACCGAAGCAGGCCTTCAGCTGCTGCGTCATGCCCGGCAAATGCTCTCGCTCAACGACGACGCACTCAACTCCCTGCGTGAAAGCAGCTTGAGCGGTGTGTTGCGCATCGGCTCACCCCATGACATTGCCGACACTATCCTGCCACCGATGCTCAGCCACATCGCCCGATCGGCCCCTCGATTGCGACTGGAAATTGATGTCGGTCGCAGTCCGTTCCTGATGGATGATCTGCACCGTGGCAAGGTCGACATGGTGATTTCCACACGCGCCGATCCAACACTTGAAGGGTTTGCCTTGCGCACTTCCCCAGTGTGGTGGATTTGCTCGGCCCAATACATCCACACCCCGGGCGAGCCGCTGCCACTGATTCTCGTGGATGAACCGAGCATCTATCGCCGCTATGCACTGGAGGCACTTGAACGCGCCAACATTGCCTGGCGCCAGGCGTACCTGGCCTCGAACCTGATCGGCATCAAGGCCGCTACGCGGGCAGGCTTGGGCGTCACGCCGCGAAGCATGGAAATGCTCGGCCCGGACATGCGCGTGCTCGGTGAAAATGACGGCCTGCCACGACTGCCGGATGTGACCTATTACCTGTGGATCCGGCCCAACACCGTGAACCCGCTGGTACGCCGGGCCTATGAGTTGATCAGGAGCAGCCAGGGGTTGTAAGCGCTGCGGTGCTGCGATCCGCAGGGCCGGCGACCGCGCCCGAAAACCAAAGGCAAACAAGCTCCCAGCCATACCTGCCAGGTGCCGCCCATCACACTTAGCCTGTGATTCGGCAGGGTCTGCCTGCGCGCAAAAACTATAAAGCTGACCGAGGCCATGGTGCCCGCGCTGGAGCTGGCGGCACCGGGCAAGGTCACGCGACTGGATGCCTCCCTGTCGCCGAGCGAAGACTTCTCCTACTACGCGCAGAAGGTGCCCGGGCTGTTCGTGTTCCTTGGCGCGACGCCCGAGAACCAGGACATGCGCAAGGCGCCGAACAACCACAGCCCCTACTTCACTGCCGATGATGCAACGCTGGCGACCGGGGTGAAGGCGCATGTGCAGTTTGTCCTTAACTATCCAGGACGGCGCCAGGGCTGAAGGCCTTGGGATCGGGTGCGGTCAGGCGACCGCCACCCGCTCGGTGTTGCTGCTCACCTCGAACTGCCCCACCAGTTTCTGGAGTTTATTGGCATTGAGCCTGACCGTTTCGGCACTGTTTTGCAGCACCACCACGGTCTGGCGCATTTGCGTGGAGCAGTGATCGACCTTGCTGATCGTCTTGCCGTAGTCGAGGCTACGGGTGTTGAGCTGCTGGATGATCGCAAACATGCTTTCTACCGCTTGATGCAACTGCACGTTTTCCGAGGAGGCATCTTCGGCCAGGCGCAGGCTGTTATCGACGTCCTTGACGCCCTCCTCCATGAAGCTTACGGCTTTTTGCGTTTCGTTCTGCAGGCCCTCGACCATCTGCCGAATGTCGTCGGCCGCCCGTGATGTACGCAAGGCCAGGCTGCGTACCTCGTCGGCGACCACCGCGAAACCTCGCCCATGTTCACCCGCGCGCGCGGCCTCGATGGCCGCATTGAGCGCCAGCAGGTTGGTCTGGTTGGTGATGTCGCTGATCAGGCCGGTGATCTTGCCGATCTGCGTCATCCGGCTGTCGAGCAACTGCACGCTCGAAGACGAACGCTCGACCACGTCCCGAATCGATTGCGTGCCTTGCTGCACAGCGAGAAATTGCTCGCGGGCGCGGCTGACCACTTCATCCATCGCCTGCTTCATTTGTTCGGCACTGGCAGAAGCCTGCTGGATCTCGCCCAGTTGGTCTTCGACGATAATCATCATGCGATGCACCGCTTCGGCCACCTCGTCGGAGGTGATACTGGCCTGCTGGCTGCGTCCCAGCATCATCTGGTTGGTGGTGCCTACGTTGCTGCTGGCCTTCACCACTTGCCCGACCACCGAGTCGAGGTTGTCGATGAAACTGTTGATCCAGCGCCCCATGTCGCCGGTCTCATCGTTGGCCATGCGCTTGATATCCAGGCGCTGGCGCAGGTTGCCCTCGCCTTCGGCAATGGCCCTGATCACGCTCGTCATCTCGTTCAACCTTGCCGCAAGACGCTTGGGCCCGAGCCGGCTGAACAGGAAGGCGGCGCCTGCCATGCTGACAACCTCGACGGCATCGATCATGCCTTGGGCCAGGCCACTGTAATGCTGGACCAGGACATTGCAGGCAAAGAGTCCGGTCATGGTCGCAATGTAGGGTTTCATCAAGCCATGGCTGAGCGAACGCCGGCGGTAGACTTCCTCAAGGTCGGCCTCACACATCATGCCCCAGCGATCAGGTGACCCCGGCAACTGGAAGGTAACACCCTTGCCCACCACTGGAATGTGCCGGTAGTCCGAGTAACCGGGATAGGTCACGAACAGGTTGGAACCCTTGCGGATAGTCTCGCGTACCCCGGGGTGCAGTTGTTGCGTCGCCGGGTCGGTGAAACGCAGCTCCAGCTCGGTGTGTCGCTGGATCTGCACGGTCTTCCAGGGTGTGTGCACCCCGCTTTTCAGATTTTCACCGTGGCTGAAGGTGCCGTCTTCGAAACGTGAACGTGACAATGCGGTGCCGGGTTCGATGGCCGGATCAAAACGCGATTGCGCCATGAACAGATAGTTGTCACCCGACTCGGCAAAAATGTGCCCGGCCTCGCGCTGGATGAGATCGCCCAATACATCGTTGGGCACGCGACCGCAGAGGCAGCCCAGGACCTTTCCATCGACCCTCAGGGGCTGATAGAACATCAGCGTGACTTCATCAAAGAAGCGTGAAGACAAAGGGCCGATTTGCAAGGTCAGTGGATCGCTGTAAGGGCCATGCAGAAACGGCGCCTTCAATCCCTCTGCCAATGCGCGGGTTTGCTCATGCCGGTTTTGACCGCGTCGAGTCCAGGTCGAAGCGATCACACTGCCGCTGGTGTCTACGACGAACAACTCCGAAAAATCTTCCGCCTGGTTGAGCTTGTCCACCAACGAAGTGCTGTCGAGGTGGGCGAAATCACGACCCAGGTTCTCCGCCAGTTCCGCCAGGTGTTCCCACTGCTCGCGCGTCCAGTTCTGCAGCAACTGTACCCGGGTTTCAGCGATGGCTTCGAAGGTTTGCTCGATCACCGGGTAAGCCGACCGATTGAGCCAGCACGACCAGCCCATCCGGACTTTGCCAGTCTTGCCGAACCAGGGGAGCCAGCGCTTTTCACTGGCGGACAACGGCATGAAATTACTTGATAGCGACATCCACTTCGTCCATTGCGACATTCAGATGGCTATTCGATAGCAAATACCAGGCCAATTCGTGAGCAGGCTAACCATCCTTCGTCTTGCCTTGCCTTCGCTCGGCTGACTCTCCGTACATGTCCTGGCTAACTATGCTCTGCCCTGCCCTATCTGCATTCACACTGCCACGATGAAATATCATCATTCCAGTCATCTCCAATATATTGGCACTCCCCAAACGCCTGTGATGCACCGCCTTTATCCCTATCCTCCCACACGACAACACGGCACCCGGGAGAGACTCTGAACGAGGAAATCTTATCGTTCATCCTGTCTCCAACATACGTTTTAATATGATTAGGCCTTAAATCCTGGTGCCTTCCATCAAAGTCGGCATGCTCATAAGCCACACAGCCGCCCGTTGTAGCGCTTGCACCAGTCGAACAAATACCGTCACCGGCGACGGCATCGATGCAAAGGAATGTGCAACTGATTGAGAGCGCCAGAAAAAAAAGCATCACTAACATTTTATGGCTGGACCACGCCATGTGTCCGCACTTCCCGGCTGACTCAAGATACTCGTGCGTGCCCAGTCCTATCCACGCCTCGGATACTCCCTTTCCGTGATAAGTTGTTTGAATATGCATTTTTTATCTCCTCAAGAAATGCTGAACTTTATGCGCCTACTTGTAATGCGCAGAGCTTTCGTACACTTCCCCTCCTTGTCACCATCGAGCCGATACCAATGCTGCGTGACTTCGCAAGACAACGTCAGACTTGTTGCCAATCGCCAGGTGTGGCGCACCTGCAATTTATGTTTTGTCTTGTAAAACGTTACTGGCACCCTCTTGTCGTTATAACCATGACCAACAAAACTCATCGTTTGGTTTGGCGATCCCGGTTTACATCTCGACGAAAAATATTCCGCTATTTGCCAACTGCTGCGAGGCGTCGTGGCCCAGCAAATACAGTTGGGATTCAATGGTGAAGTTGCCAATGTATTTGCCTTGGTGCGCGATGCACGCGGCAACCTCACCGGCCGGATCGAACAGGTTCTGGCTCAGACTGATTTTCATTGCCAATAGTTGGTTTTGCGACCCCACCAGGGTATTGGCGTCTGCCAACAGGCTTCGGTAACAGCCTTCGATCACCCCGCCATTACCCGCGCCGGCTAGAGCACTCAGGCGTTTGAGCATCTCGTCGCTAAGCCTGATCTGACGCAGGCGATTGTTGCGCAAACGCAGTTCTCCAGCGCCAACTTTGAAGCGGACCCGGCCCGAACTCAATCCTAGGGCCACGCGTTTCAAGGCATCAATGTCCAATCGCTCATCGTTTTCGGCTTCGCCATACAAGGACAGCCGACCGTTGAAGACGTTGTCGGCCAACAGCGTATCGGCGTCGCCATCGCCCAGGGACAACGCAAAACCGGGGCGTTCGAGCAACAGTTCAGCGCGCAGCCGCCCGAGCGAAAGAGCCAGTCGACTCGGACCGGCTGCTGTTTCAATATCCGCACGCAATGTCGTCAGCGCATCCAGTTCTTCGCCATTGAGCTTTAGCGCATTGCCAGCTGCGCCCATAATCTGATCAACCTGTTGACCGAACAGCTTGCGTTGCGCTGCGCTGTAGGCTGTAAACTCGGCGACGGTCGTGTCTGCGATGGACGTAAACAGCGCACCGTTGCCCACTTTCAAGGCGGTCTGCAGCGGCGCCAACAGGGGTACGGCGGCGATCAGGTCCAACACCCGTTGCGCCCCGTCGGTTCGGTAGGCATTGATTACATTGCCACTGAGGTCGATGCGCTGGGCGTTTTCGATATGCACCAGGCTATTTCCCGCTACCGTCAGGCCCGACGAACGCAGGCGATGCAAGCGCAACTGCTCGCATCCATCGAACTGCATGGACTGGCTGTCACCCATTGCAACGATGTCGAAATCCATCAAGGTCAATGACCTGTAGCCGCGCCAATTGCATTTTTGATCCCTGAGAACCAGCCGGCTGGCCGGGCCGCTGCCGTGGATGAACACGTGGGTGCCCGGCGGCGCGTCCTCGTCAAGGCTGTCGGCCAGGCGATGTATGCCGGGCAGCAGGCACAGGCAGAGGTCACGCCGGTCCTGCTTGAACAAGGTAATGAGCGCGATGTCGAGGTTTTCGAATTCACCACCGACCCCTACGCTGGTGCAGCAACCCCCGCCGTGACTCTTTTGACACAGTGCATCGATTGCCTCCTGCACGGTATGGATGCCCTGGGCGGCCATGTCAGGGCACTTGGCCGGGTCATAGGCGACCTGCGCCGCCAGCGACAGGCGGGCAGAAAAGTGAATGGTATTGAACTTGCCCGCCACCGGCTGGCCCGCCTCCAACAATTGGGCGTTGCAGGTCTGGTTCAGATCTGTGGCTGACAAGCTCCAGGCAACACTCGCAACGCCATCCGCGCCACTGGCGATGATCTGCACGGCGGTGCCATTGGGCAATGTGCCGTGACTGACGCTGAAACGGACCTGGGCCCCAGCCACCGGAAACTCGCCGTTGAACACCGCCACTTCCAGAGGGCTGGGCAGTGGCACGGGCTGTGGGTCCAGTGGGTTGGGCATGGCTTCTTGCCCGTCACCGCCGACGTAATAGAGATTGGTCAGCGCAGTCAACGCTGGAAACAGCTGGCGGCAATCGGATAACGAGGTCCAGGCCCCGGCCTGGCAGGCGAGCACGGCCAGGCGGGTGAACGCACGCAGCACACCCTGGGGTGGCATTAGTTTGGGCTTGTTTGCCTCCACCGGCCATTCCACGTCGCCCGTGGCGGTGCGTGCCGGGATGGTCCAGAAATCGCCGATCCGGTATCTGCCGGGGGTGAATTTGACTTCGACACCGTCCTCCAGCGTGTCCCATCCGCTGTTGGCGTTGGCCGGTGCAGGCGCCATCCTGGCCCAGTTCTCCCAGCGACGCACTCGCGGATTATTCAGGTACAACAGTTCATCCAGCGGCTCGGTGGCGCTGCCCAGGTCGAGGGTCACCACATTGCCCGCGGTCTTGAGGACCTTAACCAGCGCGCCTGAGCGTCCGAGCAGTTCATGGGTATCATCGATAAATTCCAGCCAGCATTCGGCAGTGATGGCCAGGTCCGCGTCGCGACCGATGCTGGCGACTTCGAACTCGTTCCCGGCCGGGTTACCCAGCCAGCGCGTCACCCGGGTCAGGAGGCTGCCGTTGTCTCGGGACCACTTGTAGAGGACATCACCCGACCCACTGCCATCATCATGAATCTCGACACGGTACAAGCGATTTTCCAGGCGCCGATAGCCTGCTTCCGGGGCCAGCAGGCACGGATCCTTCGGCGGTGTGCTCGGCTCGGCACGGGCGGCCAGTTTGCCGTCCGTCTCAGCGATCAGGGCGGTCCAGGCCGGCAGCACGCTCTGGCAGTTGAAGTCAGCACCGAGGTCGGCTGCGCGAAGCAGTTTGACCTGCCAGACCAGTTGATCACGGGTCGCGCTGTCCGGCCCGCCGAGGGCTACCTCACGGATCAGAGGGTCTTCCAGGGCGGTGATATGGCGCAACCAGGCCTCGAGGTAGCCCAGGTACAGGCCGTCCGGTGGGTCGATCCCTTGGCCATTGTTGTCGTAGACCTTGATTTCGCTCAACGCAGGGGCGTTTGCCGGTGGCAGCGGCAACATCCCTGCTGAACCGGGCAGCACCGGCGAAGCGTTAGCTGGCAGTTGCGGCTGGCTGGTCACTGCGACGGGGGTTGCGATCTCGCAAAGCAACCCTTCGACATAGTAACGGCCAGCACCGACCACGATGTTCTTGCCGTTACCGGTCAACAGAAAGCCGGGGTTGGCGATCGGTCCGCCGCTGTGGCCGATCGTATCGACGGTTTCGGTTTCGATGCGGCGATTGAGAATGTCCTGTTGTTCGTTCCAGTCTGCATCCAGCTGTACCCTTCCTTGCTGCATGCGGACTGCGCGGTAGTGTTGGCCAGGTTTGTCGGTGGAGCGGGTGAGATCGGCTTTCATGGTCGTCTGTCCCGATGTGTACGTTCGGTCAATTCACAAAAATCACGCCGGCCTCGAGGCCCAAGCGCAGATATTCATCCAGGGCCTGGCGCAGGTTGGCCTCACGCTGGGGTTGTTGCAGCAGGTTCCAGACGCCCATTTCGGCGCCGTCCTCGGCACCGCGGCACAGCTCCACGGCGCAGCCAAGGCGTAGCTGGGAATAGGCTGGGTGACCGAATGTCACCGAGGTAAAGGCTGGGGTAACCCGCACACTCTCGCGCTTGGCCTTGGTAGCAGGCACGCCTTGCATAACCAGGTCAGGCAGGCAGCGATAGCGACGTGGTGTCTGCGAGCCTTGCGGTACGAAACTGAAGCGAACGCAGCCTTCCTGCAGCCGGGTGATCGTCAATTTCGCGTTGAAAAGGCAATTGCTGGCTGTCAGCCCACCGGCCGCTGTAGTGCCAAATACGCTACAGCGGTCGAGGTCCAGATACGTGTCCGGCAAGTCGAAGGCTGGCTTATCCGCATTGTCGAACACGCAGGCGCGCCCCACTACGCCAGCAATGGCCTTGGCAACCTGCAGCGGGCCGCACAGGCAATGGGTCAGGCGCAGCCACAACTGGCTGGCGGCCCCCGTATGGCGGATACCGCCCTTGTCAGGGGTCAGGCTGCAATGGCGCACGTTGACTTCGCCCAGCGCGCCGTCCAGGCCCAGTTGGCCGTCCAGCAGCAGGCCAGACAAACTGAGCCGGGTATTGAGGTTGCCGCGCAGACGCCAGTCGCCGACCAGTACTGGTCGCCGCTTGTTGGCGGCTTCGATGGCCAGGTGGGTGTCCGGCAGGTCGAGATCGGGTGTGAGCTGCTGCGTCGCGTCATCAAGCAAGTAGATCAACGTGCTGGTGCCGGCTTTTACTGCCGTCAGTGCATCGGCCAGGGACGGGTGATCATCCGGCACCCGCAAGAGCACCTGGAAGTCCGTGGGCTTGAGCAGACCCTGCTCCGCTTCCCGGTCATGCTGCGCGGGGCGGCGGTCATAAGGGCCGCCGCCAATATCGCCGGGGAAGCCGTAGCTGTAGGCGACCTCCACGGTTGTCGCGGTCTTGCCGGCCGGCAGGGCAATGCGCCCGAGCACCGGGTCGATGCCTACCAGGAACTGGCTGGCGTCGGCGGGAAAGGTCTTGGCCGCCCCTCCAACGCTGGTTGTTTTGACTGTCACGCTTGGCGGAGGTCGCCGCCATTGTTCGGGCACCACTCCCGGCAGCGCAGACAAATTGCACACGACCAGATGTTCCGGCGGGATTTGCAAGTCGTCGAGCCAGACCCGCAACACCGGGCCATTCTCTTGCTCCTGATCGTTGGGGAAGTAGACACTGTCGGGCTCGACGCCATCGGCCAACGCCTGACGCAGGGCCGTCAGTTCATCATGCAAAACGCGCCGTGACAGCGGTTCCGGCACGTTTTCCGGCAGCGCCAGATGGGTGATTTCCTGCTCGCTGCGGGACCGGTTGAACAACATGCCCTCGCCTTGCTGCAGTGGTCCGGGAAAGCTGCGACCCAAGGCATCGAAGCTGTAGAAACCGGGCAGGCTGGTGGCGGTATGGGCCGTACACCGTTGCAGCGGATAAGCCTGGAGGCGCCAGATATACAGCCCGATGTTGGCTATGTTGTAACGCCCGGCTGTCAGCGGTCGCACCTCGACGCTGTGGGCACAGCGGTCGAACGGTCCGTCGACCCGTTCCATTTGCGCGGCGTCGCGCACGTTCGGCGTGCGCACGTTGTGCAGGCGGCGATGGTCCAGGTACTGGGTGGTGCCCAACAGCTCGAAAAACTCTACCGCCCGAGCGCACCATCCGGTGGTGTCGCACGCCAGTTGCTCGAGCACCGGCAGCGTGCCTTTACGACGACGCAGGCGCAGGGTGTTGGCGACGTATGCACGCAATGTAAAGGCTTGAGTGCCACTGACCGGGTAGAGCGCCCGCACCCCCAGCAACTCGCCGATATAGGGGATCAACCAATCATCGCAGGTCTCGATGAACCAGTTGTCGTAAAGTCGGGCGATGTCGGCCTCGACAAAAGCGCCCTGCTCGGCGATCACCTCCAACAGCGCACGCAGTTGCCCACCCGTTTCGGCGTCACGATCACGGTAGAACGCCGGCAGCCGGGCCAACAGGAATTCGGCATCGATGCTCATTGGCTAAGCTCCGTCAGGATGACTTGTCCGGGGTCCAGCAACAACAACTGCGCGGCAAGGATCTGCGTGCCTTGCCAACGCGCACCACGTGCACGCAGGCGCCCGTCCGGGCCAGCGACGCTGCTGGTCAGGAGGCCGTCGAAAAGCTGCAGGCTGTCCAGATCGACTCGCTCCACGCCTGCTACACGTTGCATCAGGGCCAGCACTTCGCTGCCGCTTACTGACTGGCCATAGCGCCGTGCGGCAAAACAGTACGCCTCGGCCAGCGAATCGCGCACAGCCGCCAGGACCGCTGCGCTTTCATAATCAGGTTTCACCCGAAGGTTGGCCGACAGGCCGAAACGCAGGACCACACCCGGTTCGAGTTTGAGGCGCTGGTGGGCCGGGCTAACTGAATCAATCGCCGTTGCCAGGTTGCGATAAAGCTGTGATCCGGGATCGATCTCGCTACCGCCGACGCCGCTGATAGAGAGGTGGACCAACCGCTGTTCGCCATCCCAAAGCCACACCGCCTGGGCTTTGCCGACGCCGGCGAAGGCGGCGGCGAAGTCCTCGACATCCCGAAGGGAAACAATCCGGTCCAGGGTCATTACCGGCAAAGGCGCATTTTGTCGGGCGCTGTCGCAGCCTTCCGGGTCGACCCCACCCGCCGCCGGCACGGGGTTGATCACCTCCTTGACCCCCAACGGGCGAGTCAACAGCAGACTAATGGCCCCTTGTTTCAGGTTGCCGGCAGCACCAATGCCGACCCGATAGCGTGCCTGCACGTTCATCTGCCCGCTGGGTAGACGGCTGCCGTACTGACCATCGCCCAATTGCACGGTGACAGTCCCGTCGTCACCGCGTCGGACAAGGTACGCACGGTCGTGCGGCGTCAGTTCGCCAAGGCGCGGCGCTTCGGCCCAGCGCAGGCCATCGACGCGTATTTCCAGTGTGCTCTGGATACCCGAAGGCGTGGGGGCGCTAATGTAAGTCAGCGGCTTTTGCTGTAGCACAAAGCGCTGGAACGCTTGCCCGGCATCGCCGCTGCCGAGGATTTCCGGCGCAATGCGCATCTGTTTGCTGTCGCCATGACTGGCAGGCGCCACGTTGGCATTGATGCGCACACTCAGTGGCAGGTAGGTGTTGAGCAGATCGCTGGCAAGCTCCAGGCGTGAACGCGGGCCGCTACTGTCGTTACGCCGTAGTTGCACGACCTCACTGGCCGACTCCAGCAGCACTTCGTGGTGGGCGCCGTCGGCGAACGTGAGACTCGCCAGGCGCCCGTCCCTGGAAATCTCCAAGGCTGCCAGCGCGTCGCCCTCCAGCAGTCGCTTGCGTGCCGGAGCATTTTGCGCCGCTGCGGCCAGGGTCAGGCCGCTGATGGCCAGCCACTGCCCCTCCTGCAGTTGCGCCTGGAGCCCGTCGAGGGTCAGCTCATGACCACTGAGCAAACCTGAAACGGGACGAAGCGCCCACGGCAGTTCGATGGATTCGCCATATACCGTTGTATCGCGCAGGTGCTCGTTGAACAGCTCGCGCAATTGCTCGCCGCGCAATTTCAGGCGCGTGGTCTTGCTGCTCAGGGTGAATGCGGCGCGGGCGTCCTCGCCGGCTTCCAGTATCTGGTACAGCTCCTGGTAGTCCGGCAGCGCCAACACCAGCCAGCTGCCGGCCACCAGCCTGGGGTAACTGGCGTCCAGATGCACCGTGTGCACATCCCGTGGGTACAGCCGGCTTTGCCCGATAATCTGTTTGGCAATACCGGGGCCCTGCCAACTCAGTTGTATCAGCGCCGCACCGGTGTTTTCGAAGTACTCCAGGCGGATGTCGAGCTTTTGCCCGGCCTTGAGTTCGTGCAAGGTGGCACTGGGCTCGGGGTTGTCCTTGCCGGGCCATTGATTGATCAATAATTGCCCGTTGAGCCACAGGCGCACGCCATCATCGGCCTTGACGAAAATGCTGTAGCTGCCGCTCTCGGGTATCTGCAGCCAACCGCTCCAGCGTACCGAGAACCTATCGGCGCTCAGGCTCGGATCGGGGTTGGCAGTACCCCAGTCGAAATTAACGGTGGCGTCCGTACGACTCAGTTTTCGCGTCTTGAAATCGCTGCCTTCGAAATACTCGCCATACAAACCACTGCCCGCAGCCTTCGTGCCGGGTGGATCGGAAATGTCCGCCAGGGTGAAGTTCGGCCATTGCCCGTGCACGCTGATGAGGGCCTGGGCGTCGTCATCAAACCCCAGGTAGCTCGCCCGCAGACTGCGCGGCATGGCGCGCCAGTCTGGCGCCGCCTGACCGAACAACGCAGCTTTGGTGCGCAAGGCAAAGCAGCGGGGGTTGGCTCTGGCTGGCTCGACATGGGGCAGGATGTTACCCAGCGGCCGGTCGAGGCTCACCACCGTGTACCCGGCCAGGGGATCGGCACTGGGTTCCACGGGCGCAATCACCTGTACGCGCGCCACCCGGCGCACATCCCAGTTTTCGCTGCCGGGGTTTTTCAGCCGTTCATCTCCAACGATCAGCAGCGTATCGCCAACTTGCAGGCGGGTGCCCTGCCCCTTCAAATACAGTGTACGACTGCCCCAGTACGGTGGCACGGGCTCCTGGCTCACCACGCGCAAGGCATTCCAGGCCACGCGAGCGTGCAATGGCTCCAGGGTTTCGAAAACCTGAGGCATCTCATCCTGCTCGGGGATGCTCTGGCATTTGCTGCCCGCTTCGATTCGCGCCGTCAGCGGCGCGCCAGGCGCGGTCTCCAGGGAAAACGCCAGGAAGGTCGAGGCTGCGACGCCGGGGCGCAATTCATAACCGATGGTACGTGCCAGTTCCAGCACCGAGCGCCGTTCTGTCGCGGTGCGCAGGAAGCCCTCGTTGGCAATGCGTTCCTGATAGAAGCTCAGCACGTCGAGTACCCCAGCCCAGGCATCGAGCAGTGCCAGCACCGGATCATCGCTATCGCGAGTGCTCAGGTCGAGCAACACCGGCACGCTGGACAGACGCTCCAGCATGGCCTGGCGAAAGCGCCCGTGTGTGCCGACACGGTAGTGCAGCATCGGCTGCCCCGGTGGGTTCATCTCATCGACCGGAGTCGGCGTTTGAGGTGCGCTGCAGCAGCCGCATTGTTTGTCTTCTCCTGCGCCATTACTCATACGCCACCCTGCATGCTGAGCCGCAGCCGGCCGTTCTCGGGGAAGTTCGGGTCGTTATCCAGGCGCAGCACTTCGAGGGGGGTAGCGTGGATAAAGCCCTGTTCGATCTCCTGGTTGGGTGTCTTGCCCCAGCGCTGGAACACCTTCACCTCAAGGGAGGCCACGCCCGTCACCGAGTGCGCCGCCTCCACCAGTGCCGACAGGGCCAGGCCCTGACCAAAGCTGAAGTGATCGGGATGAAAGAAGCCCTGTTGTCCCAGCGCATCCTCACGGTTGCCCAGGCGCACGAGCAGCCCACGTTTCACCGACGTGGCAAAGTAGCCCGGCAGCACGCAGATGTTCAGCTGGATATCCAGCGCTACGTTGATCGGCTCGCTCAAGTCCAAGTCATAACCGGCCAGGCGATAGCGCTCCAGGTGCTCGAGCATTGCCTTGCGAAACGGCGCATCCATCGGCTTGCCGCCTTTGCGGTCAATGCTGACGAACATGCTGTACCAGCTGCCGGTCCAGCGCAGCCGAGCGGCAGCCCGCTGCACCTCGGGATGGCGCTCGGCAATGCGTGCATAGTCGGTTTCGGTGACCGCCCTTTCCTGGGTACGAAATGCTTGCGGTGCAAACAGCTTGATCGAGTTCGCGCTCTCGGGTTCTGCGCCGCCCAGCGCCGGCAGCGGGTTGCGCACCGCTTCGATGTGGGGTTCGATCAGTGGGTCATCGCAAATGATGTGGGTGATGCTCTCGGCGCCGACATTGCCGATGCTGCCACCGCCCTGGCGATAGCTGGCCAACAAACGGCTTCGGGGGGTTGGTTGCAGGCCGAAGCGATTGTCACCGAAACGCAGGAAGGCACTGCCATCGGCTTCGGTTTCCACCACGAATGCCCGGGCGAAACAGTCGCTCGCGAGCAGGTCGCGGCGCGGCGTCCAACTGATGACATCTGCCTTGGGCGGGGCGCCGGCAACGCCGGTGCCGTCCTCGATCAACTGCATGTCGGCCGCAACGGCTTGTCGCCAGTCCTGTCTCAGGCTGCTGCAGGCCGAGCGTGTCGGATCGTCTTCATAGGGCTGTGCATAGACGATATTGGGCTCACGCAGGCGCGGTCGGTAGTTTCCTGTGTCAGGTACAGTGTCCGGCAACAGGGTTTCATTGCTGCGGGTCAGGCCATGGTCGGCCAGTACCAGGTTGGCACGGGCACAGGCGACGGTGAGTACCAGGCTCACCCCCGCCTGCTCTATCTGCACACTGACGCACATCTCGAATGGCAATGCGTCTTCAGCATGCCATCTGACCAGTTTCAGCGGCGTACCGGTGAGCGGGTCCAGCCCCTGCGTGACTTCGACCAGCCGCACCACGTGCCGATGGCTGCGATCGACATTCGCCGCCCAACCGTATTTCAGGTCGGGTACTTGCTCCAGCAGCAGCAACATCCCCGGCTGCAAATTGAGTGGCGGCTTGTTGACCAATGCGGCTTCCTGCGCGCCAGCGCTCAGGCAAAAATTCGGCTCGCCCCAAGGGTGGATCGCAATCTCGTTGTGCGCCGCCCACAAAGGCAAGGGGTGCAAGGTTTCGAAGACCTGGGTTGCGCCGTCTGGCAGGGTCTCCAGCACGGCCTTTTCCACTCGCGGGCCCGGGCCAAACCCGCGGGTCAGCAATGGTGTGCGTACCCGCAGCACCTGACCATCGGCTTTACCGTTGATCATCAAGCTGACAAATACCCGGCTGTTGCAACCCTGTTGAATCGGGTAATCGAGCAAGCGTGCGTGCCGGCACAACGACACGCGCCGGCGTGCCGTGCCCAGGTAAGCCTCGGTGGCCACGGCGTCCTGGTAGTAACTGAGCTGATCGCCGATGTGCGCGAGCATCTCGACCAGCGCCACCGTGAAGTCCGCCGGGTTGCGCTCGCGAAACCCCGGTATCAGCTGCCCCATCCGGTCCAGCATCAGCCGACGGAAACTTCCATAGTCCTTGGCCAGGTAATCCAGCTGCGGCTCGACCCAAGCCTGCGGGGGGCATGAGTGGTCATCGGCGCAATCGAACTCGGAGGGGCACTGTGCCTTGAAACTGAAGCGAATGCTCGACAAGCAAGGGTCGAATCCCTCGGGTGGGTCTTGCGGGGCAGCAGGATCGATCAGCACGAAACGGTACCAGGAAAAATCACCGGCCTGGTCCAGGGTCAAGTCAAGCTGATTGCCCTTGATGCTCAGGCTTGCAATATGCACCCCGGTGATCCGCACCCCACCCTCGATCATGCAATTGGCGCTGGTGATACCGATCAGCGGGTAGACGAACACCACGCGCAACTTGCGCTGGTCCCGTGAGACCACCTCCAGGTAGTCGATGCCGTTGAGGGCCGGCGAGCCGAGATCGCGCAGCAATTGCAGGCGGTGGCGGTTATCAGAGAGGAACTCGCGTTTCATGGTCCGATTTCCCGGCTGAAGGTTGCCAGTTGAGGCTGGCGATCCTGGCGCATGACGTATTTCACGGTCACGTTCAGGCGCGCATTGAGATTGAGTACTTGCACCTCTTCGACCTCGATCAGCTCACCCAGCCACTGTTGCAGCGACCCTTGCACGGTCATCTGCAAGGCGGCGGCAAGGGCATCGCTGTTGGGAGCAAACACCAGTTGCAGCAGCCCACAGCCGAAGTCCGGGCGGTTCACCCGCTCGCCCGGTACGGTAAACAGCACTTGCTCGATCATGTCGCGCACGTGCAGGTCGGCGAAGACCTCCGTGCTGCGGCCGCGCGAATCGATACTTAATGGAAAGTCCAAGGCCATATCAGACTCCTGAGACCCGCATCTGGGTGGCCGTGATCATCAATGGCGTACCGGTTGGCGTGCAGATCGAGGTACTCGATTGCAGTAATACCGGTTGCCCTCCGGCATACACCCGCGTGGCCCCGACCAACCATTGACCGATGATGCAAGGCCCATTGCCTGGCAGCGGTGGCGGCATGCTGCAGCCGGCGACCACATAGGGCGCCGTGAGGGTCGTCACCGGCTGACCGGCCAGCAGTACCCGGGCAAAAGGTGCGGTCGACATTGCCTGGCCGCCGTGGGCGCACATCACGGTGGCACCGGCATGGAGGAGAAAACCAGGCATCATGGGCACTCCTGTGTCAGGGGCGGGTTGGCACGTTGGCCGCAGCTTGAACGCTTCATATCAAATCACCGCCAAGGCGCCCTGGTTGATATCGACCGTTGGCCCCGTGAGCATGATCGTGGCGCCCTGGCCATTGCTGATGGTGATGCCGATTTCGTTGATCGAGATCATCGCGCCAGTCATGGTCTTGAGCAGGATGCCGCCGGTTGGGCCCGGCAGGTCGGAGATGGTCAGGCCGTTCTGGTTGCCGGTCTGCAGAACGATGCTCGGCGACACTGGCAAGCCCGTCAGCGCCAGTGCCGGCAACTCTGCGGCACTGCCCCAGAAGCCACCGACCCAGATCGGGTAATCCTGGTTGCCCTGCTCGAATTCCACCCAGACCCCGGCACCGATCTGTGGCACCACAAACATGCCACTCTGCTGCCCCGCGAACGGCAAGCAAGGCATCGCCCAGCTGGAAACGCCCAGCCCCAGCACATCGGGCACCTGCACCTGGATACGCGCCATTTGCATCGGGTCGATGTTGTTCTGCACCACGCCACGGAACTTGCCGTAGAACTTGCCTTCAGCGTTCATGCCAGAACCCTCAGTATCGTCGAAACCAGCCCATTGCGAGTCAGCGTAAAGCTCTGCTTGAACTCGCCCGGCTTGAAGTTGCTGGTCACGGCTTTCACGTAATAGAGCCCGTCGAAAGCTACACCTGCGCCACGCACGCCAACCAGTTGGCGTGCCTTTAGCAGCGTTCCATAGCGCAACACGTCGAGCGAGCCGGTGGCGGTCACCACATCCCTGGAGCTCGCCGCTTCCGCCAGGCCCTTGGACAACCCCTCCGTCGACTTGAGCTTGGCAGTGTCCTTGAGCAAATGAGTCGATTTGGGCACCAGTGCCAGCATCCCGAGCGGTGGGTTGATCAGGCTGATGTCAGGAATCGGCAGCGGGATCGGAAACTTGGTCAAAGGGTTCTGGACAAATACCGTAGGCAAGCTGGCCTTGGTGTGGTCGATGCTGAATGACAGCGACTCGACGTTGCTCTGGGCGTCCATGCCCAGGTTCAACGCCGGTTGCGGCATGCCCAGCTTGATCTCAGGTCCCCAATAAGCGGTGTTTGCCCCTGGCAGCGGGCCAGGCTCGACATAGAAAACGTAACCGGCGTCCTTGGCCAGCTGCTGTACATAGGCAAGGTCGGTGCCCTCATGGGTGGGGATCTTGTCGACCGGGACCGGCACATCCTTGAAGAGTTGCGCGATCACCAGCGGCACCATGCCAAAGACCGCGTACTTGGCGATGATCAACGCCACCCGTGCCTCTACCGGCATGGCCGGATAGGGAATGCCATTGAATTCCTGCTGGTCCATGGCCACCGACAGGTCCTCACCGGTAATAGTCAGGGTGCTCTGCCCCGGTTCGTTGGAGCCGCTGACTTCCTGGCGGGTAATCAGCCCATCCATCAAGACCATCGGCAGGCTGTTGAGAGTGACTACGATAAGTACCCGCAACCACGGAACACGCCCGCCAGTGAGCAGCAACAGCACATGCAGCGGTGACTGGCTGTGCAGCGAAAACTTGATCTGAAAACCGCTGCGCGTGCCCGCCGCCGACGTCACCTGGATGCTCTGCAACGCATCGATCAGTGGCTTGGGCACCGGTACCGGGATCGCCGGGCCGACCAACAATGAGACGTGCATACCTTTAAGCATCACCAGGCCCCTGCATACCTTCGGGTAACGTCAGGCGCACAGGCCGCCCCGGCTCTTCAAGTTCCAGTGGATGCAAGCAACCATTGGCATCGGGCAGGCGCCAGAACTGTTCGGGGTCACCGAGTACCGCAGCCGCCAACCGATCGATGCGGTCGCCCTGGACCACCCTGTAGACCTGCAGGGTGACGAATGCCGAAGGGTCCGGGACGAAGCGCCGTCGCAGATACATCACCCGGTGCCCATCCGCCTGGGTCAGCTCGGTCGTTTCAGTCAAGTGGTAACGGCTGTTGGGTGGGAAACGATCACTCATGGTCTAGTCCTTTCTGGCGGTCGACTCACTGATCAGAACAAGGTACTCAAACCCAGGCTGGCCAGGGTCGCGTTGCCGGCCTTGCGCGCCAGGCGTTCGCGGCCCTGGTGGTAAACCATGTACAGGTGCCCGCCTTTGTCGCCCAGGCCTAGGTCATTGATGTTGAGCACACGCATGCCGAGACTGATACGGGCACGGATTGGATTGAGGTTGATGTCGAAGGCTTCCTCGACGATGGAGAAGTCGGTGATACGCACCGGCAACACGCGCTCCTTGCTCCAGACAAACAGAGGCAGTGGCGCTTGCACCGGAACAATTTCCAGCGTTCCGGCGTTGGCCATCTGATTGTTGCGGATCAGGGTGTTGCTGTCCGGATAGACAATGGTTTCCAACGCGGCCAGCTGCGGATGGATGCCCACTTCGATCACGCTGCGGTGCTGGTTGGAAAATTCAAGCTGGTCGGTGGCGTCGATCTCGGCGTCGAGCTTGATGGTCTCTATGGGCGGACCCTTGAGCCGTAACGGTTCGCTGATCGCGGCACTGCCACCAGTGCTTTGCGGCTGCAGGCTGCGGGTCAACAGGTCGGGGTTGTATTGCAGGGCGATTACTCGCTGCACCGAGCCGTTGACCGGATCGATAAGAATGATTCCGCCCTTGAGCACTTTGGGCGAGTTGGGAAGACCGGTCATGCTCCACCCCCTTGGCTCTTGGCCGCGGCGAACAGATTGTCGAGCATTTTCGAAGGGTTCAGGTCGAGTTGCGCGGGCTCCGCCTTGATGTCCGACAACGTGGGCATCCGCGGGCCTTCAACGCTGTCGTAGTGCAACGGCATGCGCACGCCGAGGCTAAGGCCGGTGTCGAATTTGCCACCCAGCAGCTCCCAGGTTTTTTCTGTACGCACCTTCAATGTCGAGACCCCGGCCTCGGCAAACAGCCGGGCATTGAGCTTCGCGGTGAGGACAATGCTGCCCCCTATGTAAGCGCTGGCATCGATGATGAACTTCTCTTTGCTGTAGGCGATCTCGCCGCCCAGATCGACCTTGCCTTGCAGGCCGGCAGTGGCCACTACATTAAGGCCGCCACCGGCTTCGGCGATGCCTGCGTCAGCGACCGCGTCGGCTCCCAGAGTCCCGGTGATACCGCCATCGGCCGGGATACTGGCCTTGGTCTTGAGGTTGAAACTGAAATCCGGGTCCGCATCGAACGGGCTGAACTTGACCTGCGCCCTGCTTCCCGTGAGCACGCCGGGGCCGACAGAGTAGTAATACCCCAGGCTTCCCCAGAGCTTGAACTTCAGACCGACCACGCCGATGGAGGCACCCGGGATCGGAATGTTCCCGGAGGCCTTGAAGAGGGTGTGGTCTTCCTGTTTTTCCGGGAAACGCTTGAACAAGGTGATGTCGGGAAAGCCGAGCTCACCGTCGAAGACGATCTTCTGGTGCTCGTCCACGGTAATGCCGGCGGTAGCCACCAGGCCTTTCTTGATTTCGTAGGAGAGTTTGCCCTTGCCGGTGATCTTTCCGTTGGGCCACAACTCGACGAGGATACTGCCCTGGGCCCGGCCCTTGTTGATCTTCATGTCCCCCTTGGCGGAGACCTTCTCATTGCCTTTCCTGTATTCGTAGGTAGCGTCAATTGTGCCTTCCAGGCCAGGGAAGATGAAACCGGCCTTGCCCTTGGCGCTGAACGACTCGCCATCGTACGAGAGGTTGGCCTGGAAGGGTTTGAGATAGGGGTTCTTGACCCCAATCGTACCGGCACCCTGGAGCATCCATTTGTTGGAGGCGTAGCTGAGGTCCAGGAATCCTTCGCTGCCGCCCGGCAGCTGCAGAATTATTTTGCCACCGGCGGCGATCTTGCCCCCCTCGAACGACACAAAGGCAGAACCACTCTTGAAGTAGGGAATTTTGCCGGCCATTTGCGCCGACTCGATTGTGGCGCCCCCGCTCCATTGCCCGTCACGATAATTGATCTTGCCCTTGGCCTCGTCGATGCCAGGCAAGTAGACGAAAAGATCGTTGCTGAACATCAGGCCTTTTTCGTCGGCGCTGATAATGACTTTGCTCTCGGCGATTTTCTTCGCCTCACCGAACTCCAGGCTCACGTAACCGTCAGGCTTGAGTTTGGGCGCAAGTGCCATGGACAGGGACGCGTCTTTGATTTTGACCCCGGGAAACGGCGGCTTCAGTTTATCCTTGCCCAGCGGCGCCTTGAGACAAAAAGAGTTCGGCGTAAAAGCCACTTCGAAACGGTTGAGGAAAGGCACTTTGTTCGTTGTGATATAGCCCTCCCCGGCCACCCCGCCCTCGACCACGCTCAGGCTGGTGAAGCGTCCCTCGCTTAGGTAGTCGTAGGTGAAAACAATGCCTGGGTGCGTCTTCGCCTCATCGGAAAGGCTCAGGTCGCCGTTCTTGGCCACATTCAAGACTACTTTGGTGCCTTTGGCCGGCAACGTTATCGGCAGCCGGGTGCGGTCGCGGTCGTCGATCATGGCGTGGATGCTGTCTTTACCCTTGGCGACCCGGTGCAGCGTCATCAACAACAGCCCAGGCAGCACTTCTGCGCTGGCGACGTTTTCCCGAATACCGGATTTAAAAATATCCTGGACCTTGCTTCCTTCGCGGATCCGCAACTCCACGGTCCTGCCACCGGCGCTGATCGAATAGCCGAAAAGGGGTTCACTGGACTTATCGGCGTGTCCGGCCTCACCCTTCTTTGGTGCCTTCAGCTTCTTGGCGACTTTACAACACGGCCCGCACTTGCCAGTGGATTTCATCTTGGCGTCTTTGAATATCATGCGCAGCTCGGCCGGTGGTTCCTTGCGGTCTTTCTCCATTTTCTGTGCGATGCTTTGGGCCAGACCGAAGACCTGCTGTTTGATAAGGCTACCGCTCATGCCATTATCGGCACGATCGAGCACTTGGATATTTTCCTCGGTGTTGTCGCCACCCACCTGCAGCTCGATGATGTGGTCCATCTCGCAGGTTCCGCCGCCGACCTTGGGGAATTCGGAGTCGCCACCGGCCTTTTGCCAGGCTGCGTTCAGCGCATCGCCCATTTTCCAGCCTCGCTTGTTGACCCAGCGCGAGCGCAACTCATCGGACTTGACACGCTCCTGCCAGTGCCCGGCTGCCTGGGCCTTGGTGCCCTGCATGGTGATAATGCCGCGCAGGGCTCCCGCCTTGGCCTTACTACGCCATTCTTCAATGACGGGACCCTTGACTTCATGCAGTTCCAGTTTATTGACGATGAAGGAAGCCAGTTCCTTATCCTCGCGTTTTACGTTGACACTGGTTTTCTTCTCTGGCGTGACCTTGTGGCCAGTGGTCATTTCCGTGCCCTTGTAGCGGCTCTCAATCTCATGCTCTTGTGATTTGCCCTTGTTGGCCGTGCGCGACAGGCGCGTTCCACCCTGGCTAAGCAAACCACTCGCCAGTGGCTGACCGCGCATGACGCTGCTGGCGGCCTGGTCGGCCTCATGCTCCAGGCGCTGGTATTGCGGGCCCTGGTCGGCCAGGTCAGTGCTGGCGAAACGTTGCAGCCCCTGCTGCTGCACGGTATGCGCCAGTTCATGGGCCAGCAGATGGCGACCGCTGTCGGTATGGGGCTGGTACTGGCCGCCGGCAAAGACGATGTCCTGGCCAACCGTGTAGGCGCGAGCATCGACCGCCTCGGCGCTGGCCGCGGCGGCACTGTCGTCGTGGATGCGTACGGTCGTGAAATCGTTGTTGAAGCGGTTTTCCATGAAGCTGCGGGTATCGCTATCGAGCGGTCGACCGGGGCGCGCCAGGGTGTCGCTGACGGTGCTCGGTATGCCCTGTCCGCTGTGAGCACCGTTTTCCTTGCGTTGCAGGTCAAGCGAACGCCTGGCCGCACAGCCGTCGCATTCGCCACTGCTGCCAGCCCCGGCGCCACAGGCGCATTTACGCTGCAACAGCAGTCTCGCCCCGGGGCTGCTTGACGGTGGCGCGTCGTGCTCGGTGGCGGGTGCACGTGCAAGGCTGTGTTCTGTCATGTCCACTGCCCCTGCAATTGCCTGGCGATCAACTGCGCAAGGCGCCGTCCGGTGCGCTCGGGGCGTTCGCCCGCAGGCGTTTCGAAACGAGGGAGGTGTATGCGATCGACCTCGAAACCCAGCCCCGGCAGCGGTCCCTGGACCAACAAGCGCCCCAGCTCGCGCTCCAGCGCACCAGCCAGACGCTGACCATTGCCGACGGAATAACCGGGTAGCGCCAGGGTGTCGATGGCCAACCGGATGGCTGAGGTAGCCGTAGCCTTGGGCGTGTTCATTGCCAGTCCCTCACTTCCGCCGCCGATAACGGTTTTTCCAGTTTGGCGAATTCCGCTTCGGCGGCAGCGCGCAAGTGCTGCATGCCGATGGCCATGTCCTGGTCCGCCGCGAGGAAGGCCGCGTTCAGCGCCAGGTTGCGGATATGCCCACCGGATAACGACAGCCTTGCCAACTTGCCGATATCCAGCGCGTCGCAGGGCGCGTCGGGCGGGAATGCCCGCTGCCAGATCGCACTACGGGCCTGCACATCCGGGAAGGGAAACTGCACGATGAAACGGATTCGCCGTTGGAACGCCGGATCGATGGCCTGCTTCAGGTTGCTGGTGAGAATGGCCAGGCCGCGATAAGTCTCGATGCGTTGCAGCAGGTAGCTGACTTCCAGGTTGGCGTAGCGATCATGGCTGTCGCGCACCTCGCTGCGTTTGCCAAACAAGGCGTCGGCTTCATCGAACAGCAAAATTGCACCACTGCTTTCGGCTGCGGTGAACACCCGCGACAGATTCTTCTCGGTCTCGCCTATGTACTTGCTGACCAGTGCCGCCAGGTCAACGCGGTAAAGGTCCAGCTGCAGTTCGCTGGCCAGCACCTCGGCGGCGAGGGTCTTGCCCGTACCGCTGCCGCCGGCAAACAAGGCGCTGATGCCCAGTCCGCGGCTGCTGCGTACCGCAAAACCCCAGTCGCGATAGACCCGGGAACGTTGACGAACCTGGGCTGCGAGGGTATGCAAACTGCACAGCGCTGCGTCAGGCAGTACCAGATCATCCCAGCTGGCACGGGCGTCGACCCGTTCGGCCAATTGCTCCAGACCGTGGCGAGCTTCTTCGCGGCAGGCCTGCCAGAGCTGCTCGACGGCGGTTTCGCCACGGGCTTTGAAACCTTGCGCGAGCCGGGAGATGGCGTTGCTGCTCAGTTGAAATTGCTCGGCCAGGGAGCCGAGCCGGCCATTCAAGCCCTCACCCGTTTCACCCAACTGCTGCTGCCAGATTTTCAGACGTGCGCAGGCTTCGTTGCGTTGGTCACCGAGGCGTAGCTGATCGCGGCGTAGCGGTATCGTGCTATCCCCGCTCAGTAACACCAGGCTTTGCAAGCGGTCGATAAAGTCGCCCAGACGTTGCGCCTGTTCAGGCCCCGGACTTTCTGGTTGCACCCAGAGCAAGGCGCCTCGCAGCAGCGCTTCACGCTCCCACAGGCGCGCCAGTTGTTCTCGCTCGACATGCCCGGCGGGCAAATTGTGCTCGGCAAGACGATAGAGGTGCAGGCCCAGGCTGGCCGCAAGCACCTGGGCAAAGCTTTCACCCTCGCAACCTGTCAGCCTGACCACCGGCGCCAGGACCAGGCTGGGTGCCGATTGCCACTGCACGGCGATGCTGTGCAAGCTTGCTTGAACCCTGTCGCCCGCTTCGGGTTCGCCTTCAGGCCGGCTCTCCTGGCGCAACCAGGGCTCCAGACGTGGGTCAGGGAAGCTCAGGCCTGCGATGCGATGCAGGATGTTTTCGTCGACCACTAGCCGCGCTTGCAAGGGTCCACCGGCACCGACGGGCTCAAGCAATTGCCAACGCCGTAAACGGCCTATCGGCGTCACCGCGCTCCACTCGGGCTCGGGCAACAGACGCAACGCCACTTCAAAGTTCAACCAGGGTTTGTCGGGGTCATCTTGCGCCTGTGCCAGCAACGCTCGAAAGCGTGGGTCCAGGTCCACGGCAGCAGCCAAAAGCAACAGATCCTGTTCGAAGCGGCTCAGGCCAAGACGCTCACTGATAAGCGCCAAGGCTGGCGGTGCCTGCAAGTAGGTGCCCAGCGGCGTAGCGGCTTCTGCCAGGTGCGCAGTCAGATAGGCGGCGAAAGCGTCCAGAGCCTGTGCAAGAGCGCGGCTGTTTTCGGCGAAATCGCGACGGTGGCTCATGGTGCCACCTCAGGGCCGTCGAACTGCCCATCCATGCCTTGGGTCAGCGCACTCGTGCCGGTATCCACCTGCACCCGGGCCAGATAGGCGCCTTGCACAACCCCCTGATATTCGATGGTGACGGCATCCGCCTGCTCATCGGGCCAGGAGATGCCGTTACCCTCACTGGCGTTGAAACTGTAAGCCCGCGCGGGACGGGCGCTCGGAGGGTTCTTTTCGTTCAGTAACAGGCGCACGCGTTGTCGGGCCCCCAGCGGCGGCGTGCAGGTCACCTTGAGTGCGCCGGCCCGAAAAGTGACACCGTCGATCACCATGCTGATCGCGCCAGGCAGCACGGTGAATATTGCCTGGGGGTTAAGGATGAACACACCGAGGTTGGACTCTATCGCGCCATGTACAGTGGGCGGCGTGCCCATCAGTTGCCCGTGCGACACCAGCAAGGTACAGACCCCGGCCCGCAAGGAGGCCGGCAATGCCGGCGGGTGCGGCGGGTCAGGCAACAGGAAACCGAACTCCAGCACCTCGTTGTCGACCCTGTTCAGAGCGGCACTCAGGTCCAGTCCGTTGACCAACAGGCACATCGGCTGTGCCTTGAGGTTCATGCCACTGACCCGCACGCTGCCGTCGGGCACAATCGGTATCGACGCCCCCTCCACTGACTCGACCCGGTCGACCCGCGGTGCACGCAATGGCATTGCATAGAGGTTACGCGCCAATACCGGCAGCGGCGTGCGCTGGCTCCTGGCGGTCGATTGCAGCACCACACTGATCAGGTACGCGGCACTGGGCCGGGCCGGCAGCTGGATGGCCGACCAGATCCGCGAAACTTCGTCGGCACTCAGGTTCAGGGGCGTTACTCGCAGTTGCTCGACCTGATCGGCCAACCCGGCCAACTCCAGCGCTTTTGGCAAATGGGGTTTGTTGGCATTAGGTTTGAGCGCTTCGCGAATGGCATCGCGTCCCATGCCCGGGATGTCATGGAGGACCTGCATGGCAGCGCCCAGCAGAATCTCGGCATGGAAGTCGGCGACTCCGTAGGCCGTAATCAGTACGTACAAATCCAGCGCCAGAGGCGGATTGCCAATGCGCTCTCCACTGCTGTCCCGGCCAGGCAGACCAAGGTTGGTCCAGCCGAGGTTGCGCATCTGGTTGTACAAAAAAATATTCAACTGGTCGCTGCTGCCGTTCGTATCGATCCGGTCCGGGGCTACACAGGTGACACTCGGCGCGCCACCGAGCACATCGCTGATTTTCATGTCGGCAAAGCCGACCTCCAGCATCTGCTGCAGGGTCGCGAGAGCGGCTGCCAGCCCCAGGGGCGAGCTCATGATCGTCGCCCCGTGCTGGCATCTCGTTCACTCAGGTACTCTTCCAGGGACTTGGCCGGCAGGCGGGGTGGCGGTTCTTCACGGCGCCCGGCTGGTGCGGGGCTCTGCGCGATAATCTCGATGCGACCGATGCTGATCTCGATCCTGGGGGCGGCAGGCAGGGGTTGCGGCTGCGTGGCGCGCGCCTCGGGCATGGAAAGCTGTGGCGGCTGTGGTACCGCGGTGTTGGGCGTCGACACCCTCAGGCGTTCGACTCGGCGCTCGATTGTCTCGCGGTGAGTCGTCTGCTGCTCAATACGCTCCCGATGGAGCAAGCGTTCTACCGGGCGGGTATCGTGCAGGCTTGGCGAATGGGCCGGGGTTGCCAATGCAAGCGGTGGCGTCGCCGGTGCGGACTGAACCGTCGGTGCTTCGTGCATTTGCGTGAAAGGCGAGCCAGGGAATGCCTGTGGCAAAGCCACCGTGGGTGGCAGAGCATTGCGCTCGAAACTCGAAGTGTAGGATGCCGCAGTGACGGGCACTGGCGAAGGTAGTACCGGGTCGGGTCGAATGGGAGTGATCGGTTCATGGCTGGGCAGCGCTGTGTCAGGTCTCTGCGCCGCCACTGTGAGCACTTCGCCAGCCTGCGCGATCAGCGTTTCTGGCGCCTGCTCCCAACGGCTTGGTGCAATGCCTTCGGCTTCGAAGCGCGATGCCAGGCGTGGCCGTATCGCTGGCGGATACAAGACGCGTCGGGCCAGGCCCAGCAGCAGGTCGTTCACGACAGTACCCGTTCCAGATAGCGGGCACGGCGCTGGGGGCTCAACGCTAGGATTTGCCCCTCGCTCCAGCCGTAGGCCGTGGCCAACAGGTGCACATGGTCGAGTGTTTGCCGGGCCCAGTGATCGAGGCCTTCCAACAGGTAGCTGGCAATATCGAATACCTCGCTCCAGCGCTGGTCGCACGCTGGGCAGCACATCTGCAGCTCGGTCAACGCTTGCGGATCGGCACGGCCCATGGCTTCGCTGAGTGCTTGCAGCAATGCTTGTGGCAGGGTCGAAAACTCAACGGTTTGCCCCCCCTGCTGCGCCTCTAGCAGGCAGCGACCTGCCAGCACCTTGCGCGCCTGGTCGATACTTGTCTCGGGGACCAAAGCCTGCAGGTCGAGGCTATCGGGCAGGCGAAAATGCACGAGGTAGTCCTCCCATTCGAACTGCCCGCACGCTTCGTCAGTGGGCGAGTCGTCCAGGCGCAGCTGCGAAGTGCTCAGGTTCAATTCCACCTGTTCACCGCAATGCCCACAGCAGGCCAAGGCTGTGAGTTGTGGCCCCAACAAAGCACCGTACAAATCCAGCAGGTGTGCGTCACGCCGACCCAGTGGCAGGCGTTCGGCGCCTGCCTGGCCATCAGTCAACAACGGTGCCAGAAGTGCACAGGGGCGTAACGCGGTGGGTAGCGTCAGGCTATGGTCCAGAATCGTGAGCCAGTCTGAGGTGGTGAGTGTGGACACAATGAGGGGCCTCCGTCATGGAAACGCCAGGAATGAGTCAAACAGCACAGTTCAATCGTCTTCCGCTGACGGACTCGTCGCACGACTTCACAGCCTGTCAACTGGGCTCGTTGAAGCTCGGCTCGCTGGGTTCGACCACTTCATAGTCACGCTCCCAACCCTCGTTCTCGAGTTTCAACCGGGAAATCGCCACGGCGTTGGCATTGGCGTCCAGGTCCGGCAGCGACTGAAACTCGCTGACCCAGCAGCGGAACACCTTGTACGCAAGAGCCAACTGGCCGGCCTCGTTGTACAACTCGATAATGATGTCCTTGCGAAAATCCTTGAGCGAGGTCTCCGCGCCCAGGCCCGAGGCGAAATTCCAGACCTTGTTGGCCCATTGTTCAAAGCTGCTGTCGTGGGTGACCCCGCGCTCGAGCGTAATGGCCTCGAACTCGGTACGCCCCGGCGATTTGCGGCTACTGCTGGGGTCGCCACCTTCGCGATGCTTGACCACCTCGGTGGTGCGCTTGAGTGCCGATACCTTGCTGATACCGGCAACGTAACGGCCATCCCATTTGATACGGAATTTGAAGTTCTTGTACGGATCGAATCGCTGGGCGTTGATGTTGAACTGAGCCATGTCCTTTCTCTCCGATGCAGCGGTTCAACAGTTGCCCGAGCGGGCAACTGCGGCCTTGATCACACTTGAATCTGCCCCGCCAGTTGCGCAATGGTGATCACTACGAACTCCGCCGGTTTCAGCGGGGCAAACGCGACCAGGATATTGACCACCCCACGGTTGATGTCGTCCTGGGTGGTGGTTTCCCGGTCGCATTTGACCAGGTAGGCTTCACGCGGCGTCTTGCCCTGGAAGGCACCCTGGCGAAACAGGTTATTCATGAAGGCACCGAGATTGAGGCGAATCTGCGCCCAGAGCGGCTCGTCATTGGGTTCGAAGACCACCCACTGGGTACCGCGATACAGGCTTTCTTCCAGGAACAAGGCCAGTCGACGGACCGGAACATATTTATATTCCGAAGTCATTTGGTCTGCCCCGCGCAGGGTCCTGGCGCCCCAGGACACCGCGCCGTAGACCGGGAAGTTGCGCAGGCAGTTGACTCCCAGCGGGTTGAGAGTGCCGTTTTCGCGGTCATTGAGTGAGTAGCTCAGCGCTTGTACCCCAACCAGGCTAGCCTCAGTGCCGGCCGGTGCTTTCCACACACCGCGGTCGCCGTCGGTGCGCGCGTAGAGCCCGGCCACGGTGCCGCAGGGTGCGCTCAGGCGCAGCTTGCCGTTTTTCAAAGGGTCGGCGATGGCGATCCAGGGATAGTAGACAGCGGCGTGATCGGACTTGGGCAAAGCCTTTTTGAAAGTCTCGACCATCTCATCCGGCGCGACACTCGTCAGCGGCGCATCAATCACGAAAAACGCCCGGCGTTCCTCGCAGTAGACCGCAGCATCCATCAGTACTCCGACCTCCGTGATTCCCGGGAGACAGAGAATGTTGAACAAGTCCACCGCTTCCAGGGCATACAGCCCTTTGCGAGTGGCTCGATCGGCAATGAATGCGGCGTAGACATCATCCGGCGTATAGGCCGTTTCGGCCCCACCTTGCAGGGTGATGTAGAACGGCGGGGCAATAGACGAACCGGCCAACAAGTGCAGTTCACTGGCTATGCTGTTGGACGGTGCCTCGGAGACCACAATGCTGGAAGTCGCAGTCTGACTGCCCGTTGTGAGCACCAGGGTGCTGCCCGCCACCGTGCAGGTGAAATTTTTATAAGCGTCTACGTTTATCCTTTTTTCGCGAACCGTTGCTTGAATGCGCGCGGCCACATCGGCCAGTTTCACCGCCAGGTTCCCGGTAACGTCCCCGCCACCAATGTCGATGAGATCCGGGCCATAGCCGTCGAGGCTGATGTACAGGCTGGTGTGGGTGGAATTCGGCAGATTATTCAGATCGTTGGCGCCGAAGGTATCGCTCGTCAGTGTTGCGGGGCCGGGCACCGGCACGGGCCGGATGGCCGCGACCGCATCGGAATCGGTGCCAAGGGCTTCGCTACCCAGGCCGAGCACTGCGCGAGCGTTGTTTTGCAGGCCGGGTAGCACCCGGACACTCGAAAATTCGCCACCGACGCCCGAAGTCATGAGGATCGTCTGAGTGTTGACCGGTCGCGTGCAGGTGAAATTCTGATAGGCCAATTGGCTATTGGCCTGTGCCTGCACCTTGGCCTGGATCGCCGCGCAGAGTGAGTCCAGGCGCTGGGTCGGCGTAGCCCCGCTGATGTCCGTCGGCAGCGTGATCACCACCTCAAGCGGCGGCAGGCTGTTTACACTCAGGCGAAAGGCGTTGTGATTGGCGTCCAGCAGCTTCTCCACATCAACCAGACTGGCGCTGCGCGAGGTGGCAGGGGACAGAGCGTCCAGGGCCGTTTTGTCAAGCAGCCGAGTCAGCTTCACCAATTTAGAAATGTCGTTGATCTGGTCGAGTGCGTAACGGGCATCCTTTGAATTCAAGGAAAGATTTTCAAAGCGCTCGGTGCGGCCATCCACCGCACGGACCAGTGTCATGTTGAACGTGCTGCCGGGTGTCAGGGTCAGGTAATCCACCCGCACTTCGATGCCGTTACCTGCAATACCTTCGTCCAGTGCCTCGACCTTCAACACATCGATAGCATCAGCGTTGTGCAGGGTTTTGTTGGCCGTGTTGGCACTTTTGACGATACGTACGGCGTAGGCATCGGTGCCGCCGTTCTGGAAGAACTGGCGCACGGCATAACCCATCTCGGAGTCCGTCGCCAAGCCGCCGAAACTCCGCTCGTAATCAGCAAAACTGAACAAACGTATGGCTTTGTTGATCGGCCCGCGCGGCGCGCAGCCAACAAAGGCCGCCACGGAAGTCGCGACACCCGTGATGGTGCGCACGCCACTGGTCACTTCATCGATATAGACGCCTGGATAACTAAGTTGGGCAGGCATGGGGAGTCCTTACCGGATAGGCTGCAGTAGGTTGATGGCTCTAGACCTCCAGAGGCTCGCGCCTCACACCCAACTCTAATGCATCCGGATTCAAACCATTGCCCGGAAATCGTTGATGACCTGGTCACTGTTTGTATTGCGCGGCGCAACACTTATGCCCATGGTCCGAAGGTAATATTAGATATAGATGAGTTTTTTATATTCGACAACCCGTAATATCTAATAACTTCTCGCTATGACACTTACAACAAGAAGCTCATTGGGTTTTTAGCACTGTCTATTGTTTTGCTCGCGATTATTATGCCTCATGGAAATTAAAGTCCTCGCGACTCCCCTCTTCAACTTCACGCCAGTGTTAAGATGGTAAAACACATGTAATGAGTAAGCTTTTCGGCGTTTGTTGTATAACTTATCGTCGAAGCCGCGCACCTCGATGCACTGGCAGCGGACACCCTCGCGGCGGCTGCAGCCTTAGGCCACGTCGACCTTTCCGGCGATGTCCGGCGTAATAATATCCCTGCCCGGGGAAATCAAATCACCAAGATGTAGAATGACATGGTTATACGGCCATATATCAATGAGCTATCGACGCATTACAAAATTAATCTATCCCCAGCAACTCAACGTGCTCGACAGCCAAATACCCACATGGTCAATCTATAGCTTCCAGACACTGGCAAGGTTCAAGTTGAACAATAAGCCCACCGTACTCGCCACGCAGTACACTCAAATGTAATCGACTCGTGCCGACGCCCAGAAAGTAGCCGTGCAGGTGACACGCAGCCCCCAACCACATAAAAACATTATGAATAATGAGGCAGAGCATTCCATCAAGGTTTCCGACATCAAGAGAGCTGCCAGCAAGCCATGGCAGGTTCCGATAGGACTGTACGTGTCAACCCGCTATTACCCAGCAACCCATGTGTTAATGGCGGCGCAACTAGCGACGACAATAGAAACAGCAAGCCATAAAGCTGCGTAACCCCACGAGAGCCACCCTTAAAGAAACATAATTTTATTCCTGATAGTAATGTTGGCAGGAAGACGTGTAGCACTTCGACGATGTTGCGAATACGGGTCCGCGCGCGTACCTTCACGACCGCTTCTGCAGCTTTCACCACCGAAACCGTCCCGCTGTCGCCGCGTAACTGCGTATTCGCGAGCATCTTTGCGGCCGTCTCGCGTACACCGGCTGCCAGGGCCTATCCCTGCAACTGGATGCGTAGACTCCAGCGGTTCAGCTTGCCCAAATCGCGAGTGGCCAGGTCTTGGATCTGCAGGGTCCACTTGCCATCGCAGGCTTCGCCTCGCAACACTTGCAATGCCACTGCTGCTTTGGAGGCGTAGGTTGCCCGCAGGTTATCGGTGTCGCCGCCCGCACGGTTATGCAGCACGACATCCGTACCCGCTGGCGAACGCAGCACCACACGCAGGTCACCGATGTAGGTGTGGGTGATGTCGACAGCTACCTCAAGGTCCCCGATAAGCCCAGTCTCGACCACTTCCAGCACGCGTTCGATACCCGCGGCCTGGTTGTCCGGAATCGTTGCACCAGGCGCGTCCTGTCCGGTTATCACCAGCGTTGGCGCACTCACGCCAACTTCCAGCGACCACTCCTCCAACCGCCCAGTGTCCGCCGATGCCACATCGCGTACCCACAGCGTCCAGTCGCCGTGCCCTTCCTCACCGTCGAAACCGCGCAGGGCCGGCAACGTTGATGTGTCCCAGGTGCGGGCGAGGTTGTTGCCACCGCCGCCGGCGCGGTCATGCAGTACCACCTGGCGGCCAGACGGTGCGATCAGCGTGATCACCAGGTCGCCGATGTATGTATGCCGCAGATCCATTGCCACCCGCAGGAAGTTCAGCGCACCTCGCTGCTCAACAACCAGGAGGTCGCGAATACCCTCGACCTGGTTGTCGGGAATCTCCTTGCCAGGCCGGGAGACATGGCGCCCTCCGGGCTGCGGTTGCGGCTCGGGGCCACGGCGAAGTTCCAACGCCAGGGCCACTGCACGCTCGGCATCCACTCGCCCGTGCCCGAACCAGGGGCTCCAGGTACCGTCGGCGTGGTCGATATCCTGGAAGTTACCGCTGTCAAAGGGTGCGATCGGCGAGACATCCCAGGACGTATTCAGGTCATAGTTCGCCGGTGGGGTACGTGCATAGGGCGTCGTATCCAGATCCTTGGCCGCAGTGCGACGCAGCACCGATGCCACCTCTAGCGCGCCAAGCCCTGGGTTCGCCGAAATCACCAGTGCTGCAATGCCGGCAGCCAGTGGTGTCGCGCTGGAAGTACCACCGAACTCGGCGGTGAAGTTACCGGATTCCCCGCTGGTGGTGGTGATGCCCAGCCCTGACACCTCCATGCGGGAGAAACTATGACTGTTGCTCGACGGAGCGCATATCTCGATACCCGTGCCGTAATTGGAGTAATGGCTACGGCGCGCGGTACTGGCGAGCGCGGCCACGTGCATCACACCCGGGATCTCCACCAGGTTGTTGACGAAGCTGCGCGCCGTCTGCACGCCTTCCCATTGCCACGCACCTGCCACGTGCACCCAGCCATGTGTATGGGGCACGTCCTGGTTCGCCACGTGCAGGATCGGGCAGTCCTCATTGCCCGCCGCCCACAGGAACAGGATGCCCCGCCCTCGCCGCCCGCCAGAGGTCGTGAGCTGCCTGATGCGGCTGATGACCGGGGAGGCGTAGATTGAAGTCGGCACTGAACCCCAGGAATTCGACAGTACGTCCACTTTGTCGGCGATGAAGGCCAGTGCGGTCAGCAACTTCGAATCATTGATCAGAAGCGACGGCCCCTGGGATTCCCACTTGATTGGCAACAGCCGGCAACCCGGCGCCGCCCCTACTGTCAGCACTGCATCGGCTTCGCCGGCGATCACTCCGGCACACGAGGTACCATGGTCGGCGTCGCGTTGGTACATGCGGGCGGGCTGGGCACCGACGTCCAGGTTGGTGACCAGGCGCGAGCCGTTGAAATACCCCCAGGCAGCGAACTTCCCGGGCGAGTCGAAATCGGGGTGGTCGAGTTTGCAGCCATCATCGGAGACGCCGACCACCACTTCAGCGCTGCCGAAGTTATCGAGCAACAACCACGCCGGTTCGCAGCGAGCATTGGCCCTGGGGTCCACCTCAGGATCCGCGAAATGGCCATGGAGATGCCATTGGCGTGCGTACTGTGGATCAGTGGGCGGCAAAATCGCCTGCTTCGCGACAATATAGTTGAGGTCGTTCTCGGCCAGCTCCACCAGCGGTTCTTCCTCGCAGAGTTGGACCACCAGCTTCACCGGATTGATACCGGTGTGGTTGGTCAACTCGAACAGGAAATCACGCTCCGAATAGTGCTCGCGCTGCAGCAGCCCGTAGCGCCCGGCAAACTCGGCTATCTGCTCGGGAGTCAGGCGGTCCTTGAAGGTGACGAATACCCGGTCGGTGATCAGGAAATCCTGGCCCGTGTCGGCCAGCGTGTAGGCGTGATGGGTAGGCGCTATTTCCCGCGACAGTGCCATCGTTGCCTCCAACTCATGTGGCGGCACCGTTACCCGAGTCGACCCTGGCGATGCTGTCTCGCCCGCCTCGGCGATGCCAGCGGCCCGCAGCGTGTCCGGCAATGCCCGGGCAATGAATTGGTCAGGGCGTTTTTCCAGATCCAGCTTCTTGCCACCGCGATAGGTGTAAGTCATGGCCTTGCTCCTTCAATACGATACCTGTTGTCTGCGTTCGTTTCTGACGCACCCTTTTAGGATGATTGAGAATCTCTGCGCGAACCTAAGTCTGCATTCGGTTGTTCGTGCATCAGTACCGTTGTCCGTGACTATTTTGAAATGAAGATATCAGCAGAGCATCTTGGACACGATATCTTCTATCCTTTCCCGAGGCATTCGAGAAGCCGACACAGGAATTACCGAATTCCCGATGACTTTCAGGGCAGTGAACAAATTAGTTGCACCATCGCACACCCCTAGCAATCTTCAATGCGATAAAACCTATTACTGTTTTTGCAAGAAGCCAGAGATCCAGAACCCTAAAACTGCGAAAGCGCCAGCGATAAATCCGTTGTGACAGTTAAAGTCCAGACACCATTAAAATACAATGCAAACACTAACGATTCGACGTTAAATCGTAGTTACATCAGAGACCGAAGCATCAGGCTAATGGGTTTTACTTACCCACTACCCACTTCAGTCGTGTAGGTTTTTTGAGAATAGATAGGGATCCAGCTTTATCAAAGAAACTTCCAACCGCCCGTCGCCAATCGATAGAAAGATTGCGACCTACCGAACCAATACTTATAGTCATTCACTATTATTGATGTCGACAAGCGACAATACATACTTCATTAAATCATGCATTTCAATGAGATGAGTTACTTCAATACACTTGGACCGGTTGAAATGAAACCGTCATTTGCGCGCCGTAATTTGCAAGCGGACATTCGTGATGAGGGTACGGCATGACAAACGAAAGTTGAGAGTCGGTCTAACACAGATTCTCAATCACCTGCAGCTCGAATACGCTTCTTCAAGATCGTTGCAGTTCGTAACCCGGTGCAGGAGTACCGGGCCACAGCTCATAAAAAACTTCGGCGCGTTCCAACCCACCATGGCGCGGGCTTTGCGGAATGCCTAGCGCCCTGGCAGCAGCGATGCTCAACTCCCCTATTCGGTTACTGGGGCCTCTGTCAGCAACCACGCAATCAACCGACTTGCCGTTCCAGGATACACGGGCGGCGCATCCTCGAACGATTCCTCTGGTTTCCTGGACAATCAATGGCGGTACAACGATGTAGGCAACGGTTTCTGCGTCCACATAAGCCGCTGGGTCATTAAGTGCGAGATGTCGATGGCGGTACCAGGTTGTCGAGGCGATAATTCCACCGGGAAAGACGCGCGGTTCATTGTCAGCACCCAGGATGACAATGCTTCTGGCCCAGGAATGCGCACATATCACCTTGCCGCCTACACGTTTCATTCCTCCATTGGCCAGAAACTCGCTGCCCGAATCATCTTCCATGTAAGCGGCGGGAGCCCCGTTCTGCCCATTGGCGCCATCTGCGTCGATATCTGCATCTGCCGTGAAGTAGACCCTGCCGTGGTCGTCTTCATAGATTGTGCTTGAGTAATTCTCACCGTTTATGATCCCGATCTCACGCATTTGGATCCTCCAGGAGGTGGATTCACCTCCGTGCTGTGCTGGCTGCTCGCTAAGCACAGCAGATTTTCAGACAATTTCAATGCTCCAACCCTCTCCCGCCGTTACGCTGAATCACGCCAAAATCCGCCCCTTGAATGGGGAGCGCGTGGAACTGTCGCGTAGCCCAAAGAGCCATTCGCTTCAAGCTGCGCGACAAGATCGACCGTTGAGCGAGTCGTTTGATGAAGGCACAGGTCTGACTGGTTCATCTCACACTGCGCGTGCGCTGGTTCCGGACTGGATAGGCCTCGCTGTTGCGGCGTTGGCTATTTCCCAGGCATCACGTGCTTCGTCCAGGTCACGGTTGAGGGTTTCCGGGGTCCTGAACGTGGCGTACAGGGTGATCAACGTGAGCAGCGTCAGGTAGCAGGCAATCGGCAGCCAGGCTTTGACACCGGCGCTGGCGTCGCCGTCGTGGCTCGCCACGACCAGCGCGATGATGCTGGCACCGATCATCGGCGCAATGCCACCGGCGATCACGGCCGACACTTCCCGGGCGATCGACACCCCCATGTAGCGGTGACGCGAGCCGAACAGTTCAGGCAAGAGCGCCGCCTGGGTACCGAACATGCCCCAGGTACCGATGCCCAGCGCGATGGAGATGGCTACGATGCTCGCCGCCACGTTGCCCAGGCTCAGCACCCACCACACCGGGAAGGCCAGTGCCAGTTGCAGCAGCGCGAAAGCGCGGTAGACCACGACACGACCGAAGCGATCGCTGAGTTTGCCGGCAATCGGCACGGTCATCGCGCCGAGACTTGCCGCGCAGATAAGGGTCAGCACGCCCACCGGCCCTTGCAGCCCCACCACCCCAACGATGTAGCTCACGGCCAGGGCCTGGTAAATCGATGACCCCCCGTTTTCCCCCAGGCGCAGGCCGATACCGACGAGCAAGGTTGGCCGGGAATGGGTCATCGCACTTTTCAGCGGGTTGACGCATACGCGCTTGAGCGCCTTGAGGCGGATGAAGGTCGGCGACTCCCTGAGCGACAGGCGCATGTACAGGCCCAATGCAACGATCACCACGCTGCTGTAGAACGGCAAACGCCACAGCCCGCTCTCGATCACGTTGTCATTGCCGCTGACCACCAGGAAATACACCAGCGCCGCGAGGATGGTGCCCAACTGGATGCCGAGGAACGGCAAGGCGGCATAGAAACCGCGCCGGCCCTCGGGGGCGTACTCGGTCATCATCACCGCGGCACCGGCCTGTTCGGCACCGGCGCCCAGCCCCTGGAGCAGACGCAGGATCACCAGCAGTACCGGTGCCAGGTAGCCGACCTGATGGAAGGTGGGCAAGGCGCCGATCAGGGTGCTGGAAATGCCCATCAGCAGCACCGTCGACGCCAGCACGAACTTGCGCCCCACGCGGTCACCGATCATGCCGAACAGTACGCCGCCCAGCGGCCGTATCGCAAAGCCCAGGAAGTAGGTGCCGAAGCTGGCGATCAGGCTCATGGCGCGGGTCTGTTCCGGAAAGAACAGCGGCCCGAAAATCAGCGCCGAGGCCAGCGTGTAAAGCGCGAAGTCGTAATATTCCAGGGCACTGCCCAGGGAGCAGGCCCAGGCGGCACGGTGCAAGTCTTTCTTGCGCTCGCGGGCGTCGGGGGTCGAAGTGATGTCGGATGGAGAATGATCGTGAGTCATCTGGGTACCTCCAGGTGCCTTTACGGCATCTTGTTATTGACAGGTCGTTGGGGTGCTTACAGTTTCAACCGCCGGATTTCCTGGAGCATGGCCTGCTCCATGATGTCGATGGGTGCCTCTTTGCCGGTGTACAACTCGATTTGCCGACAGGCCTGGTGCACCAACATGCGCGTGCCGGCCACGGTGCGGCAACCCAGGGCCTTGGCTTGCAGCAACAGAGCGGTGTGCACTGGCATGAACGCCACATCCATGACGATCAGGTGGCTGGCCAAGCGGCCATCCAGCGGGTTGTTGTCCGGCTGCTTGAAGCCCACGGAAGTCGCGTTGATGACGATATCGAAGCTCTTGGCCGTGAACGCCTCGAGGCTACCGCCCCAGCGGGCGCCCAGATCTTCGGCCAGAGCGGCACCGCATTCGAGACTGCGGTTGAACACCGTGACCTCCCCCGCCGCTTGCAGGCAACCGTAGACCACCGCTCGGGCAGCGCCGCCGGCACCGATCACGGCGATACGCTTGTTGTGCAGTTCGGTGACTTCCTGCAGGGCGCGCACCGCGCCCAAGTGGTCGGTGTTGTAGCCGGTCAGAACCCCGTCGACGTTGTTGATGGTGTTGACCGCGCCGATCACCCGGGCCGATTCGTCGATCGTATCCAGATAAGGCATCACCGCCGTTTTATAGGGCATGGAGACGTTCATGCCGCGCACGCCGAGGGCGCGAATCGCCGCCACGGCGGCAACCGGGTCTTCGACGCCGAAACAGACAAAGGTGTAGTCCAGCTCCAGGGCGTCATAGGCAGCGTTGTGGATCTTTGCCGAGAGCGAAAACGGCGAACCCATGATTGAGCCGCAGAGGGTTGGCAGGGATTGAGGCATGTGGGTGTCCTTCGGATGAGTTAGACGACGCTGGTCAAGCCACCATCGACGAAGAGGGTCTGGCCGTTGACGAAGTCGGACGCTGGCGAGGCAAGGAAAACTGCCGCGCCGCACAGTTCCTCGACATGGCCCCAGCGCCCGGCGGGTGTGCGTTGCACCAGCCACTCGCAAAACGCCGGGTCGTCGACCAGCGCCTGGTTCAGCTCGGTCTGGAAATAGCCGGGGGCCAGGGCATTGATCTGCAGGCCTAGACCTGCCCAGTCGGCACACATGCCACGGGTGAGCATGCGCACGGCGCCCTTGCTGGCGGCATAGGGCGCGATGGAGCGCCGCGCCAGTTCGCTTTGCACTGAACCTACGTTGATGATCTTGCCGCGCCGGCGAGCGATCATGTGCCGGGCCACCGCCTGGGACACATTGAATACGCCGTCGAGGTTGGTGCTAATCAGCCGGTGCCAGTCTTGCGCACGGACGTCTTCTAGTGCCTGGCGATGCTGCAGCCCGGCGTTGTTGATCAGAATGTCGATCGGACCGAGGCGGTTTTCCAGCCCATCGATGGCGGTCGCGACGGCGTGGTGGTCGGTCACGTCGAACACCACGTATTCGGCGTCCAGGCCTTCATCGCGTAATAGCGCGCAGGCGCTCTGGGCGCGCTCGGCATCGCGGCCATTGAGCACCACCCGGGCGCCCGCTTGTGCCAGCCCACGGGCCAGGGCCAGGCCGATGCCGCGCACTGAGCCGGTGATCAGCGCCCGACGCCGGTTCAGGCGAAAGTTATCGATCATGTGTGTCTCCCTGTGCTGGATTTACGAATGGGCCATGACGTCACTTTCAACCGCTACCGCCTGGGCGTGCCAATCGTTTATGGTGATGCCGTGATCACCGTTCGTGATCACCAAGCACGCTGTAGCCCATCGGGAGCCTCAAGTGGAACTCAAGCATCTGCGCGCTTTTACGGCCTTGGCCGAAGAACTGCACTTTGGTCGCGCGGCGGCGCGCCTGCACATTGTCCAGCCGGCCTTGAGTGCACAGATACGTGCCCTGGAAGAAGATGTCGGGGCGCAGTTGTTCGAGCGTGACCGCCACCGGGTCGAATTGACTGAAGAGGGAGCGCTGTTTCTGCCTGAGGCCCTGGCGACCCTGCGCCAGGCCGGGCGTGCCCGTGAGGTGTTGCAGCAGGCCGCGGCCGGAGAGGTCGGGGTGTTGCGCCTGGCATTTGTGTCTTCGACGCTGTCGCACTTGTTGCCGGTGCTCGTGCGTACGCTGGAGGAGCGCTACCCGCGTATCGAACTGGAACTCAAGGACATGCCTTCGCTGCCGCAGGCCCGGGCCTTGCTGGACAACGCCCTGGATTTCGGCCTGGTGCGCCTGCCCTTGAATCTGCCTGGCGTGCACACACGCCTGCTCTTCGAGGAATCGCTGGTGGTGGCGCTGCCGCAGGACCACCCGTTGTGCGCCCAACGCCGTATAAAACCTCAGGATCTGCTCGGGTGTCCGATGCTGGTGCTGGCGCGCAAGTTCGCGCCCGGTTTGTATGACCAGATGCTGGCGGGTTTCCACCGACGCAAGATCACCCTGACGATTGCCCGGGAGATGGGCGAGTTCACCACCCAGTTGGCGTTGGTGGCCGCCGGCCTGGGCGTCGGCATCCTGCCAAGCGGTGCCGCATCGGCGCTGCCCATCGGCGTCGTGATCCGCCCGTTGGCGCTGGCCATGAGCGGAGCCGGCATCGGCGTGGCCTGGACCGGCCTGGAAAACCCGCGCAAGCGGGCGCTGATGCAGGTACTCGACGAACTCTATCCCGCCTCGAGCCCCGAACTCACTTAGGGACAGTAGGGAAAGCTGGGGGCACACCTGCAGTTGTCATCAAATGAAAAGAAAGTGTCGTCGACTGCGGGGTCGGCGATCACGGAATGCGTGTAGAACACAACCGCGTATTTTTCTGATGTACCTGTTCAAGACCCTAATAATAATCCGTACAGGGATCGCATTTTATGCGTGTGAATCTGCCCGTAACCGACCACGAAAGATTATTCCCCGCCGAACAACGCCTGATCTCCACCACCGATCTTGATAGTCGAATCACTTACTGCAATGACGCCTTTGTCGACATCAGCGGTTTTACCTTCGACGAACTGGTCGGCCAGACGCATAACATGGTCCGCCACCCCGATATGCCGCCTGGGGTATTCGTGCACATGTGGCACACCATCAAGCAAGGCAAGCCCTGGATGGGCATTGTGAAAAATCGGGCGAAGAATGGTGATTATTATTGGGTCAGTGCCTATGTCACGCCCATGTATGAAAACGGCCGCCTGAGTGGTTACGAGTCGGTTCGCTCGGTGCCCACTCGCGACCAGGTGCGCAGGGCAAGCGTGCTCTATGCAAGGATGCGCGCCGGCAAGCCGATCGTCGCGCTGAGTGCGCGGATTTTCCGGCCGCTGCAACAGGGCTGGCCATTACTGATGGCAACCACGGTTTCACTGCTGGCTGATCAGTGGCTGACAAAGACGGCGGCCCAGGGGGTACTGGTGGTGAGCCTGGGGATTGCCTGGTTCCTGATCGTGTCCCGACAACGCAGTGCCATACAACGCACTCTGGCCGAACATCCGAAAGCCTTTGCCGATCGGTTGGTAGCCCTTACCTACAGTGACAACCATGGTCCCCAGGGGCAACTGGACATGGCCATGCTCAGTGAGGAGGCGCGCTTGCAGACCGCCTTGAGCCGGCTCGTCGATGCCGGGGTCAGTGTGAAGGCCAAGGCGGCGCAGTCATCGGAGCTATCCGGCTTGCAAGCGCAGGCGCTTGACCGCCAGCGCAGCGAAACCGATCAGTCCGCCGCCGCCATCTCGCAAATGGCGGCAACCAATCTGCAAGTCACGCAAAACGTCATCACTACGGCCCATGCCGCCTGCGATGCTGACCAGTTGACGAGGGATGGCAGCGAGTTAGCCGGGCAAAGCCTGCGCGCCATGGAGGCCATGAACGCCGCCGTCAACGAAATCGGCCAGGCGGTCAATGCGCTGGCGAGCGAGACGCAATCGATCGGGAGCGTCGTGGATGTCATCACGTCCATTGCCGAACAGACCAACCTGCTGGCACTCAATGCGGCCATCGAGGCGGCCCGGGCGGGTGAACAAGGACGCGGTTTTGCCGTGGTGGCCGACGAGGTGCGATCCCTGGCCCAGCGCACCCGCACCTCCACCGAGCAGATCCACGGCATCATCGCCTCCCTGCACATCGGTGCCGATCGCGCAGTGGCAACGGCGTCCCGGGGTGAGCAGATTTCCCGCGACAGCATGCAGCGTGTCGAGGCGGTGCAGGCTGCCCTGGTCGGCATCAGTCAGGCTGTCAGCCGGATCACCGATATGAGTCAGCAGATGGCGTCAGCGTCAGAAGAGCAAAGTCACGTGACTGAGGATATCAATCAACAGATCACGCGAATTGCCCAACTGTGCGATCACAGTGCCGGGCAGGCCAAGCAAGGCGCGGCAATCAGCCAGGACCTTGAAGTCATGGCTGAGTACTTGCACAGCCTGGCCGAGCGTTTTAACCGATAACCCCAGGCACTGCGACGGGCTGGTTCAGACCGTCGCTTGTGCCCGGCATGAGGCTATGCGAATCCAAGGAACGACAGGACGACCGCGATAACCACCACCAATCCGACGATGTAGATAATGCTGTTCATCAGTCCACCTCTCAATCTGACAGGATTGAAAAACGCGGGTGCGACAACCACTAGTTCATGCACCGTTGCTTGTCACTCCATTCGACAACACACATCGCGCATTGTCCCCATCAGGCGCAGCTGGGCTAATGGTTCGCATGCTCCTGTCCTATGCTTCTATCCAGCCCACCACTTCGGACATCGCCATGCCTGCCGACGAATCGACCCTCCTGCAAAGCTGGCACCACAACGCCCACGCCTGGATCGAAGCCGTGCGCACCGGCGCCATTGAAAGCCGTCTCAAGGTCACCGACCAGGCCATCCTGCTGGCGATACTGGGCCGCCAGCCCGAACGCGTGCTCGACCTCGGCTGTGGCGAGGGCTGGCTGTTGCGGGCACTGGCGGATCGTGGCATCGAGGCCACAGGCGTGGATGGCGACGCGACGCTGGTCGAGGCGGCGCGGGCGGCGGGCGCCTCATCGGTGTACCTGGCCAGCTATGAAGCGCTGGCAGAGGCCAAAGTGCAGATCGGCAATGACTACAACCTGATCTGCGCCAACTTCGCCTTGCTGCACCAGGACATCATCCCGTTGCTCGCGGCCATGAACGCCCTGCTCGCCCCCGGCGGCGCGCTGGTGATCCAGACCCTGCATCCGTGGACCGTGGCCGCGGGTGACTACCAGGATGGCTGGCGGGAAGAGACTTTCGCCGGGTTCGAGGGGCAGTGGCAACCGATGCCGTGGTACCTGCGCACCCTGGCCAGTTGGTTCAATGCGCTGGACATGGCCGGTTTTCGGCTGGTTGGCCTGCAGGAGCCGCAGCACCCGCAAAGCCCTGTGCCGCAATCGTTGCTGTTGGTGGCGGAGCGGCGGGATGGTTCGATATAGAGCATTTTTTCCATGCAGGTGCATGTTTGGGTGTATATCCATTGCTGCGGTAACGGCCACCTAGGGTTTCGCCCTTACGGCGAGTCACTTGGAAAAACGGAACGCCGCCCGGCCCTAAGTAACCAAGGGCTCTTGCCCCTGGCGTTCGGTGCCTCGCTAAGGCTCGGCATGCCCTCGCTCCGGTCCTGCTCCATGGCCCAGCGCGGCTAAACCGGCATCCATGCCGGTTTACCCACTGCGCAGAACCGGAACGAAGCCTCTCGATGGGGCAAGAAAATCAACAGCCAGATCAAGATCAAACGCGAAAGCGAGGCGGCCTTAAAGCCGACCTGATTGCAGGCCTGTCCGCCTTCCCCTGTAGGAGCCAGGCTTGCCGGCGAAGAACGATAACGCGGTGCAACAGAGACACCGCAGCGCCTGGTTCGCCGGCAAGCCTGGCTCCTACGGAGGGTTGGGGGGTATCTGCAAAGATCAGGTCGGCTTTAAGGCCGCCTCGCTTTGGTTTTTGATCTGGGTGCCCCGTTAACCACGATGGCCGAACGCAGGCATTGCGCAGTGGGGAAACCGGCAGGACGCCGGTTTAGCCGCGCTGGGCCAGGGATGGCCCATCGCGGCGACCCACGGAGCAATGCCGGAGTGAGGGCATGCCGAGCCCTAGCGAGGCACCGAGTGGTGGGGCAAAGCCTTTTGCTTCCTTTTTGGCGTTTGAAAAAGGGAGTCGCCGTAAGGGCGAAACCATAAGCCGCCGTTACCGCAGCAATGGATATGTACTCAGACAACAATCGCCCACAGACGTTGACGTTGACGGACAGGCTCAGGGCGTGAGGGGGCAAGAAAATCAAAAGCCAGAGCAAGATCAAAATCCAAAGCGAGGCGGCCTACGAGCCGACCTGATCGGGAGCCGTACGCATCCCCCCCTAGGAGCCAGCGGTGCGGCGATCCGACTTGCCGGCGAAGAACGATAACGCGGTGCCGCAGATACACCGCAGCGCCTGGTTCGCCGGCAAGCCTGGCTCCTACGAGCAATATTCAAGCGAAAATGGCGGAAGGTAGCCGGAGTCGAACCTGCCCGGGAACGGATGCCGTCCCCAACCGGGTTTGAAGCCCGGCCGCGCCACCGGGCGCGATTACCTTCCTTGAAACGGCCCCTGGTTCAATCTTGCGTCCTGCGTGCCAGGGCGTTGTCCGCGCGGATCTGGCGTCGATCTCCCACGCGACGGGTCAGGCCGAGCCGGTCGAAATACTCCAGGATCTGGATACTGCGCTTGCGCCCCAGGCCCACCGCATCGCGAAATGCCGCTACCTCGATCACCGGGTTGTCATCGGCCAGTTGCAACAGCATAGCCGCCAGGCGACGGATCATCGTGTCGGTGTAGAACAGATCGCGGACCACTGGGTGCAACAGTCCCAGCCGCGCCATTTTACGCAGCAGTGCGCGCACACTGGCTTCGTCATGCCCCAGATCACGCACCCAGGGCGGGTCGAACCCGGCGGCGTCGAACCGCGGCTGCAACTGTTGCCACAAGGCTTGCTCCTCGTCGCTCAGGCGCACCTGATGCTCCGGCAGGTGCAACCACGGCCCACTGGCAGCGATATGCCCAGTGGCCAGCAACTGCTCGAGCAGGCTGATGAATACCGGGCGATCCAGGGTGCTGCCGGCAAATCGGCGCAGGCGATCGCGGTCCGGGCCCATGTGGTCCGGCTCCTGTTCATGGAAGCGCGCCAGGTGTTGCTGCAACTCATCCTGCAAGGTCTGCCAGCGGCTGGCGCTGAACAGGACCGGTTCTTGGCGGGTTTCGATCAGGCGTATGTCGCCGGGCAGCACCCAGGTCGCGCGCGGGCGGTTGAACTGGCGTTCAAGCTGTTGCGGATCGAGCCCGCTGTCGCTGTTGGCCAGCAACCCTGGCAGCACGTCTTCCAGGCGAGTGCTCGCGGCCAACGCCGAAAGCTGCGCCAATCGCTCGGGGCTGCGGCGGTGGCGGCTTGGCGCAAAGGGGTCGAGGACCCTGCCGCCGCCAAGGGTGCGCTGGGCGCTCTGGTCCCGCAGGATCAACCGGTCACCCAGCACCGCCTGCACCGGTGCATTGACCAGCAGTTGCGCGAACATCCGTTGCCCCGGCGCCAGGCTGGGCCCCTCCAGCAGGGCCACCCGCCCGGTGACGTCCCGTGTCCCAAGGTGCACGTGCACCGGTTCGAAGTGCTCGAAGGCGCGCGGTTCACCGGGTAACAGCTGCAGGTCGATGTCCAGGCGCTGGGTCGGGGCGTGCAGCCACGGGGCCGACAACCACTGGCCGCGGTGGATCTGCGACAGCGCCAGGCGCTCGGCATTCAGGTTCAAGGCGACCCGCTGTCCGGCCACCGCCACGTTGGCCGCCTGGTTCTGCGCGTGCAGGCCGCGAACCCGCACGGTCTTGCCAAGGGGGCCGAGTACCAGGGATTCACCCACCGTGACCTGGCCGGACAGCGCCGTGCCGGTCACCACGATGCCCGCACCGGGGACACTAAACGCGCGATCGATGGCCAGGCGAAAACCACCCTCCTGACTGCGCTGCTGCACTTCGGACTGGGCCTTGAGTAACGCTTGACGCAAGGTCTGCACACCCTCCCCGGTCATGCTCGACAACGCGATCAGCGGTGCCTCGGCGTAAGGACCGGGCGCCAGCAACGTTGCAATCTGCTCGCGCACAGCCTGCACCTTGGACGGTTCGACCCGGTCGCATTTGGTGATCGCCACGATGGCGCGGGGAATACCCAGCAACTCGACGATGGCCAGGTGTTCCCGGGTCTGCGGCATCACGCCGTCGTCGGCAGCCACCACCAGCAGCACCAGGTCGATGCCGTGTGCACCGGCGAGCATGTTGTGGGTGAAACGCTCATGCCCCGGCACATCGATAAAACCGGTCAAGGCCGCGCCAGGCTCCAGTGCGGCGTAAAGATAGCCCAGGTCGATGGTCATGCCACGTTCGCGCTCCTCGCGACGCCGATCACCGGCCTGCCCGGTCAATGCCTCAAGCAATGCGGTCTTGCCGTGGTCGATGTGCCCGGCTGTGCCGACGATCACCTTACGTCACCTGCAATTGATCGAGCTGCGCCAGCCACGCCGGCTCGTCGTCCAGTTGCCGCACGTCCAACCACAAGGCGTCGTCATCGATACGCCCCAGCACCGGGATCGGCAAGGCTCGAAGGGCCTGTTCCAGATTCAACAACCAGCGCCCGCGCTGACGCTTGGAGGTATTGGCCCGCAGGCATAACGCGGCGCTCGGCAAGCGTGCCACCGGCTGGCTGCCACTGCCGATCATCCCCAGCGCCGGCACCGCGCTGACGCTCCAGCCCGCGCCCAGCCGCGTGGCCAGGGACGGTTGCAGGCGCTCGGCTTGCGCCAGGATGTCGGTTTGTGCCCGGGTGAGCAGGCGCAGGCTGGGCAGGCGTTCGGCCAGTCGGTCCGGGTTGCGGTACAGGCCCAGCACCGCTTCGAGGGCGGCCAGGGTCAACTTGTCGACCCGCAGCGCCCGTTTCAGCGGGTTCTTCTTGATCCGTGCAATCAGTTCCTTGCGCCCGACAATCAAGCCGGCCTGGGGACCCCCGAGCAATTTGTCGCCGCTGAACGTGACGATGTCCGCGCCGTCGAGCAGGGCCTGGCGCACCGTCGGTTCGGCCGGCAAGCCCCAGCGGGTCAGGTCCAGCAGGCTGCCGCTGCCGAGGTCTTCGAGCAGCGGCAAGCCCTGTTGATGGGCCAGGCGCGCCAGCTCGACGGTCGGCACCCGGGTGGTGAAACCCTCGATGCTGTAGTTGCTCGCATGCACCCGCATGATCAAGCCGCTGCGCGGGCCGATGGCGGCTTCGTAGTCACGGGCATGGGTGCGGTTGGTGGTGCCGACCTCGACCAGCTTGACCCCGGCGCGCGCCATGATGTCGGGGATACGAAAGGCGCCGCCGATTTCGATCAGCTCGCCCCGGGAGATAATGCCTTCCTTGCGCGAACCCAGGCTGTTGAGGGTCAGCAGCACCGCGGCGGCATTGTTGTTGACCACGGTCACCGCTTCGGCGCCGGTCAGCTCGCGGATCAGGCCCTCGATCAGATCGTCGCGGTCGCCGCGCTTGCCGTTGTGCAGGTCAAACTCCAGGTTCAACGGATAACGCGCGGCCATTTGCACGGCGTCGATGGCTTCCTGGGGCAACAAGGCGCGCCCCAGATTGGTGTGCAGGACCGTCCCGGTGAGATTGAACACCCGGCGCACGTGGCTGCGATGCTGGCTGGCCAGACGCTCGCCCGCCCTGCCCGCCAGCACCTGCGGGGTGAGTTCGACCGCGTCGAGTTGCCCCGCCAGGACAGGTTGGCGCAAATCATCGAGCAACTGGCGCAGGCTGGCGAGCAAGGCGTCGCGCCCATAGCGTTCGGCCAGCGACTGGCAGGCCGGGTGGCGCAGCAGGCTGTCGATCGAAGGCAGTCGCAAGGCTGGGCGGGTGGATCTGGCAGACATCAGGCGCTCCGGCAAACGTTGACCGCCTGAGTGTAGACGTTCCCTTCAGTCGCCCCCTGGTGCCAGCAGCAGGTTGGGCGCTGGGCGCACAAAGCCTTCCTGGTCCAGGCGCATGTCGAGCATCAGGCTGCTCAGGTCGGCGGACAGCGCTTCGGCCTCGGCGTCGCATTCCAGATACAACTGCTTGAGATAACTGTGACAACCGGGGCAGGTTTCAGCGCGCAACGGTGCCTTGTCCGCAGCAAAGCGGTCGCTGTCGAGACTGACGTACTGCAAGCCTTTGCTCTGCTCGCAATACACGCACTTGACCCGCACCACATGCCATTCACAGGCACATAGCGAGCACACCAGGTAGCGCAAGCCGTTGTACTTGCCGCGATGGCGGATTACCCCAGCCATGGCCGGTGAACCACACGCCGGGCACTGGTTGAGGCTGTTGCCGGGTTTCAAGGCGAGATCCTTGGTACTCAGCAGCCAATGGCTCCACGCGACTTGCAACGCCGCCCCCAGGAATGGCACCAGCGCCGCCGGCAGCAAGGCGAACTGGCCGCTGACCAAGGCGATCGCCCATGCCTTGAGCTGCCCGACGTTGGCATCACGCAAGGTTGCCACGGCGTTTTCCACCGCCGGTTGCGCCGGTGGCTGATAGTGCTGCAACAGCGCGTGCAGATAAGCCAGCCACGCATCCTCGCGCACCAGGCTGTCGGCGGCGAACGGTGGCAGGCCATGATCCAGGCACAGTTGGACGCGTTGCGGGTCCGGCAATGCCGCCTCGGGTGGAGCGTCCATCAGGCGTTGCTGCACGTTGCACAACCCCGCCACCAGGCGCAGGTAATCGGCCAACGGATGGCTATCGGCAAGGCGCTCCAGGCGCTGCGCACGCAAGGCAAACAGGTTATGCGGTGGCAGGTGCAGAAACGGCGGCGATGTCGCCGCCGCTTCGATCTGTCCCGGCTCCAGGATCGTGGCCAAGTGATTATCCTTTTTTATTCAGCGGCGGATCGACTCGCTCATCCCGGGTCACTTCGCGGTACCAGAGCCCGTGGTGTTTCTTCGCCCAGGCGCGGCTGACCCAGCCGTGCAGCATGGCGTTGACCGAGCCCTTGATCCAGATGCCGGCGTAGATGTGCACGATGATGCTCAGGATCAGCACGAAACCGGCCAGCGCGTGCAACAGCATCGCCCAGCGAATGCTGGTGATGCCGAAATAGGCGCTGAAGTAAGCGCGCCATATCACCAGCCCGCTCAACAGCAACACCAGCATGCACAGCAGTAAAGTCCAGAACAGCAGCTTCTGCCCGGGATTGTACTTGCCGATGGCAGGCACACCCTCCTCTTCATTTTTCATCACCCGGTCGATGCGCCGCAGCCACAGTCGATCATTGGCGATAAAGATGTTGGCGCGCCAGAAACTCAGGACCAGGCCGAAGAAAAACACGAACATCAGCACGCCCATGAACGGGTGCAGGATGCGCGTCCAGGGCCCGCCACCGAACAGGTTGCTCAACCAAAACAGCGCCGGGTGGAACAACGCCAGGCCCGACAACCCCGCCATCAGGAACAGAATCGCCACCAGCCAGTGGTTGGTGCGCTGGTTGCTGGTGTAGCGCAGGATCTGCTTGCGGATCATGGCCTGTCCCCCCGCTTCGGATCATAGGTGTGCACCGACGGATCGACTTCATGTACCGCGGGATCGCTCGACGGCGGCAGTTCATCTTCCTCGACCACTTGCGGCCCGACGCGCACGTAATGGAAGAACCCGGCCAGAACCGCCGCGCCCATGGCCAGCAGGGCCAGGGGTTTACTGACCCCCTTCCACAGGCCCACCAACGGGCTGATCACCGGATCGCTCGGCAGGCCGGCGTACAGCCTCGGCGTGTCGGCGTGGTGCAGCACATACATCACGTGCGTGCCGCCGACTCCCGCCGGGTCGTACAGGCCGGCGTTGTCGAAGCCACGGCTCTTGAGGTCGACGATGCGTTCGGCGGCATGTTCCTTCATGTCCTGCTTGGAGCCGAACACGATGGCGCCGGTCGGACAGGTTTTCACGCAGGCCGGCTCCAGCCCCACCGCCACCCGATCCGAGCACAGGGTGCACTTGTAGGCCTTGTGGTCCTTTTGCGAGATGCGCGGAATGTTGAACGGGCAACCGGTGATGCAATAGCCACAGCCGATGCAGTGATCCTGGTTGAAATCGACGATGCCGTTGGCGTGCTTGATGATCGCCCCGGGGCTGGGGCACGCCGCCAGGCAGCCGGGTTCGGCGCAGTGCATGCAGCCGTCCTTGCGGATCAGCCATTCCAGGTTGCCGGCGTCGGTTTCGTGCTCGGTGAAACGCATCAGGGTCCAGGTTTCTGCGCTCAGGTCCTGCGGGTTGTCGTAGGTGCCGAGGTTGTGGCCGACGTCGTCACGCAGCTCGTTCCATTCCGAGCAGGCGACCTGGCAGGCCTTGCAGCCAATGCACTTGGTGGTGTCGATCAGCTTGGCGACTTCCTCCAGGTTGCGTACCGATGACGGCACGGTGGTGGTGGCCGAGCGGGCAATGATGTCTTGGCTGGCCATTTAGACTTTCTCCACGTTGACCAGGAATGACTTGGATTCCGGGGTCTGGGTGTTGCCATCGCCGAGGAACGGCACCAGGGTGTTGGTGAGGTAGCCGTGGCGCGTGAGCCCGGTGAACCCCCAGTGCAACGGGATACCGATCTGGTGCACGATCTGATTGTTGACCTGCAACGGACGAATGCGCTTGGTCACCACGGCCACCGCCTCGATGAAGCCACGCTTGCTGCTGACCCGCACCCGGTCGCCAGCGACGATGCCTAATTCCTTGGCCAGCACTTCGCCGATCTCGACGAACTGTTCGGGCTGGGAAATCGCGTTGAGCTTGCAGTGCTTGCTCCAGAAGTGGAAATGCTCGGTCAGCCGGTAGCTGGTGGCGGCGTAGGGGTAATCCTTGGCCACGCCCAGTGAGTCCCAAACCGAATCGAAGATCCGCGCCGCCGGATTGCTGGTGGCCTTCTTGTTCTGCGGGTGCAGCGGGTTGATACCGATCGGCGTCTCGAACGGCTCGTAGTGCTCGGGGAATGGCCCTTCGTTCATCTTGTCGACGGCGAAGAACCGCGCCACACCTTCGGGGTTCATGATGAACGGATTCATCCCCGCCTCCGGCGCCACGTCAGCCTTGTAGTCCGGCACGTCGGTGCCGGCCCAGGCTTTGCCGTTCCACCACACCAGGCGCTTCTTCTCGTCCCAGGGCTTACCTTGCAGGTCGGCCGAGGCACGGTTGTAGAGAATCCGCCGGTTGGCCGGCCAGGCCCAGGCCCACCCCTGGTGCTGGTGCATGCCATACGGATCGTTGTTGTCGCGCCGGGCCATCTGGTTGCCCGTTTCGGTCCAGCTGCCGCAGAAAATCCAGCACCCGGACGCCGTGCTGCCGTCATCCTTCAGCTGGCCAAAACCGGCCAGTTGCGCATTGCCCTTGATGAGCACCCCGGTGGCATCGGTGAAGTCGGTGACGGCGTAGCCGTTGACCTCCTTGGCCAGTTCTTCCGGTGACGGTTCGTCAGGGATCTTGTAGGGCCACGACAGTTTCAGCAGCGGGTCGGGATAGGCACCGCCCTCGGCCTGATAGCGCTGACGCAGGCGCAGGAACAGCTCGCTCATGATGCGTATGTCGGTGTAGGCCTCCCCAGGGCCGTCGGCGCCCTTCCAGTGCCATTGCAGCCAGCGACTGCTGTTGACCAGCGAGCCGTCTTCCTCGGCGAAACAGGTGGTGGGCAGGCGAATCACTTCGGTCTGGATGTTCGCGCTGTCGACGTCGTTGTACGGCCCGACCTTTTGCCAGAATTCCGAAGTCTCGGTGGCCAGCGGGTCCATCACCACCAGCCATTTGAGCCTGGCCAGCGCGGCCATCACGCGGTTTTTATCCGGCAATGCCGCAATGGGGTTGAAGCCCTGGCACATGTAGCCATTGACCTTGCCCTGGCCCATCAGGTCGAACACCTTGAGGATGTCGTAGTTGGGAATGTCCAGTTTCGGCAGATAGTCGAAGGCCCAGTTGTTCTCCAGCGTGGCATTGGCCCCGTACCAGGCTTTCATCAGGCTGACGTGGAATTTGCTGTAGTTCTGCCAGTAGGACAGTTGCCCCGGTCGCAACGGTTTTTGCGTGCGCTTGACGATGTAGGCGGTGTAGTCCTGTTCGGCATCGCCCGGCAGCGTGAGGTAGCCCGGCAGCGAATTGGACAGCAGGCCCAGGTCGGTCAGCCCCTGGATATTGGAGTGCCCGCGCAAGGCATTCACGCCTCCGCCCGGCATGCCGACGTTGCCCAGTAATAGCTGCACCATGGCCGCGCTACGGATGATCTGCGCGCCAATCGAGTGCTGGGTCCAACCCAAGGCATAGAGGATGGTCATGGTCTTGCCCGGTTGCGAGCAAGTGGCGATCTCCTCCCAGATTTTCTGCATGGCGTCGACCGGCATGCCGCAGATCTGGCTCGCCAGTTCAATGTTGTAGCGGCTGTAATGCTGCTTCATCAGTTGATAGACGCAGTGCGGATCCTGCAGGGTCGGGTCGGTCTTGACGAAGCCGTCTTCACCCAGCTCATAGCCCCAGCCGGACTTGTCGGTGTACACCCGCTTGGCCGCGTCATAGCCGCTGAAAATCCCGTCCTCGAAGCCATAGCCGGCTTTGACCAGGAACGAAACGTCGGTGTAGTTGCGCACGTATTCGTGCTGGATCTTGTCCTCGGTCAACAAGTAGTTGATCAGCCCGCCCATGAAGGCGATGTCGGTACCGGTGCGGATCGGCGCGTAATAATCGGCCACCGAGGCTGTCCGAGTGAATCGCGGATCGACCACGATCAACCGCGCCTTGTTGTGCGCCTTGGCTTCGGTCACCCACTTGAAACCACAGGGGTGCGCTTCCGCTGCGTTGCCGCCCATGACCAGAACCAGATTCGCGTTGGCGATATCGGTCCAGTGATTGGTCATGGCACCACGGCCGTACGTCGGGGCAAGACTTGCCACCGTCGGGCCGTGTCAGACACGCGCCTGGTTATCGAACCCCAGCATGCCGAGACTGCGAACCACCTTGTGGGTGATGTAGCCCGCTTCATTAGACGCCGCCGATGCCGCGAGGAAACCAGTGGTCAGCCAACGGTTGACCGTCTGGCCCTGGGCGTTCTTCTCGATGAAGTTGGCGTCGCGGTCGGCCTTCATCAGGTCGGCGATGCGATCGAGCGCTTCATCCCAGGAGACTCGCGTCCACTCGCTGCTGCCAGGCTTGCGCATCTGCGGGTATTGCAGGCGGCCGGGGCTGTGAATGAAGTCCAGCAGGCCGGCGCCTTTGGGGCACAGGGTGCCGCGGTTGACCGGATGGTCGGCGTCACCTTCGATGTGGATGATATTTTGCGCGACATTCTTGGCCGCATCGCCCTGGCTGTACATGATCAACCCACAACCGACCGAGCAATACGGGCAGGTGTTACGGGTTTCATGGGTGTGGGCGAGCTTGAAATGGCGCACCTGCTCGGCGAAGGCGGCCGTCGGGGCCATGCCCAACGCGCCCAGGCTGGAGCCTGCAAGGCCGATACCGGCGACCTTGAAGAACTGACGACGGCTGAGGTCCATCGTGCACTCCTTATCAGGTGGAAATCCGCTGCGTTGGCGGACTTTTCTGGACAATCACGGTTGCGGCAGTCTCGCTACCGACACCTGAAACTGTAGACAACGGGTGGGCGCCTTGTGTGAAAACCGACCGTCGGGCAACCGGCAACATCCTCGCTCGCGCCCACCGGGGCTTGGCGATTATCATGGTTGCCATTCCAACCCAGCGTTTACGAGACTGCGCATGACTTTCGATTTTGATCAGGTGTTCGACCGCCACGGCACTGGCAGCACCAAGTGGAGCCGTTACCCGGCCGACGTGTTGCCGATGTGGGTCGCCGACATGGATTTCGCCGCGCCGCCGATGATCATCCAGGCCCTGCAAAAGCGCCTGGAACACCCGTTGCTCGGCTACAGCGTGGCCAAGGACGATTTGCGCGAAGCCATCGTTGCCGATTTGTGGAGCAAGTACGCCTGGCGCGTCGAGCCGCAAGAGCTGATCTTCCTGCCAGGCGTCGAGTCGGGCTTCAACATGGCGCTCAAGGCGCTGGTACAGCCGGCGCAGAATGTGGTCGTGCAGGTGCCCAACTATCCACCCCTGCGCCACGCGCCGGGTCATTGGGGCCTGAACAAGGTCGAGCTGAACTTCGACCCGCAGCCTGACGGCACTTACACCACGCCACTGGCGACCCTGAAGGAATCCCTGCAAGGGGGCGGCGCACTGCTGCTGAGCAACCCGCACAACCCGTTGGGCAAAGCCTTCGCCCGGGAGGAACTGCAGGCCATTGCCGACATCTGCCTGGCCAACGAGGCCTGGATCATTTCCGACGAGATCCACGCCGAACTGTGCTTCGACGGCCGCCAGCACCTGCCGATGGCGTCCCTGAGCCCGCAAATCGCCCAGCGCACCATCACCCTGATGTCTGCCAGCAAGGCCTATAACATCGCCGGCCTGAAAACCTCGTTCATGATCATCCAGGACCGCCACCTGCGCGAGAAGGTCAATCATGCACGTTGCGGCATGGTCGACAGCGTCAATCCGCTGGGCATGGAAGCCACCCGCGTCGCCTACAGCGAAGCCGCACCCTGGCTGGCAGCGCTGAAGGACTACCTGCAGGGCAACCGCGATTACCTGGTCGACGCCGTGCGCAGCCGTTTGCCGGGCATCACGATGAATGTGCCGCAAAGCACTTACCTCTCCTGGCTCGATTGCACGGCGCTGGGGCTGGATAACCCGCAACAGTTCTTCCTCGAACACGCCAGGGTCGGCTTGAGCCCAGGCCTGGATTTCGGCGATGACTGCCAACAATTCGTGCGCCTGAACTTCGGCTGCCCGCGGTCGATGCTGGAAGAAGGGATCGCGCGCATGGAGCGCAGTTTGCGTCATCGTAACGCCTGATCATTCCCTGTAGGAGCCAGGCTTGCCGGCGAAGAACGATAATGCGGTGCAACAGATAGACCGCGGCGCCTGGTTCGCGGGCAAGCCTCGCTCCTACAGGCGAAAAACGATAACGCGGTGCAATAGATAAACCGCAATGTCCTGTTCGCCTGTAGGAGCCAGGCTTGCCGGCGAAGAACGATAACGCGGTGCAGCAGATACACCACGGCGCCTGGTTCGCCGGCAAGCCTGGCTCCTACAGGTTTTGAGTACGCCTTGGCATGGCCGCAAAAGCCGCCAGAACAATCAACAGTGTGCCCAGGGCACTGAGGATTGCCGTGAGGGAAAGGGTCTGGGAGTAACCAACCATCCCGCCGACAATTCCGCTTCCAAGATAAATGAAGGGGTGCAGCCCACTGGTAAAGAACGTATCGACTGCCACCACTTTGCCAAGGTCCTTCTCCGGAGACAGTGTCTGCATCGCGGTGGCCCAGCCCGTCAACCACGCCGCTTCGACGATGCCCAGGCCAAGGCAAGACTGGCCAATCGCTCATGGCCGCAAGTGAGAACCGTGGTGATAGATCCAATGCACGCGCCGAATCCCGATGCGGCCAGGCACAATCCCCACATTTCCTGGCTGAAGCGATCGCTGATGGCATAGGGTGCGACGACAAGAAAAATCGGGAAACACAGTACGTTCACCACGAGCGTGGCTGCGAAACCCAGCGAAAGCATGGAGTTGCCGGTAATAACGGAAACGCCACTGACCGCGTCTCTGATCGATATCGCCTCCTCGAACTCACGGGGCTCCACATCGGGCAACATCGCCGTATAAACGGCGGCACAAAAAAATGTCAGACCATCGATTAATATGCCCCAGACCGGGTCCCAGAAAATGATGAACACGCCCAGCGTCGCGGGAAACAGTACAGCGACCAGATTATCGACAAAGTTCATCGCACCATTGCCCGCAACCAGTGCTTGCTTGGGCAACAGATTGACCAGCAGCACCTGGGCGCACGGACGAGATACTCCGATGCCGATGCCAAATATCAGGTAGGCAAAAATCAGCCACCACCAAGGCGCACCAGAGACGATCAGCACTACCGCGGCGAGCTGCGCAATACCCCGCGCCGTATCGGTGTAAATCAGCACTTGTTTCGGCGACTTTCGATCCGCCAGCAAACCTCCGGCCAAGGCCCCGAATACGGTCCCTACCCCGACTGCCGCCATGACAAAGCCGAATACTTCTGCTCCGAATCCGCTCCGAATAAGCGCTATTGGCAGCGCCGCCAGACAAATAGCATCGCCCGCCATCGAGAGGCTTTGCCCGATGAGCAACTTGCGAAAAGACGCGACGTTGAGCGCATCGGTATAAATTGAGAAGCGATTGGTTATAGAGATCAAAAGTAATCGTCCTTGAGGCCCATGCTGGCGAGGCGTCCGTGAGACATCTAAGATTGTTCAGCTTAGGTTCAGGTAATTGTCAATCACTCCCATATGGGAATGAGTGTCATTATGTTACAACTTAGCACCCTATCTAATTCCCCACGGTGCTGAATGCTCGTTCCTTTTCTGATCATGCTGCGCGAAGGCATTGAAGCCGCGTTGATCGTTGGCATTATCGCCAGCTACCTCAAGCAGACCGGCCGTGGCCAATGGATGCCCGCGGTGTGGATCGGGGTGTTCCTCGCCGTCGCGCTCGCGCTGTTGGTGGGCGGAGGCCTGGAGCTGGTCAGCGCCGAGTTTCCGCAGAAGCAACAGGAACTGTTTGAAGGCGTGGTCGGCCTGGTCGCGGTCGGCATTCTCAGTTCCATGGTGTTCTGGATGCGCAAAGTGGCGCGTTCGATCAAGCACTCGCTGCACGTATCCCTCGATAACGCACTGGCCGGTTCCAGGCACCAGGTGTTCGCGCTGATCGCCATGGTGTTTTTCGCCGTGGCCCGCGAAGGCCTGGAAACTGTGTTCTTCCTGCTCGCGGTATTCCAGCAAAGCACAGGCCCGGCGGCACCGATGGGCGCCCTGCTCGGCCTGCTGCTGGCCATCGTCGTTGGCTTGCTGATCTACGGCGGCAGCATGCGCCTCAATCTCGGCGCGTTTTTCCGCTGGACCGGCCTGTTCATCCTGGTAGTGGCGGCGGGAATCCTTGCCAACTCGGTGCAGGCACTGCATGAAGCCGGACTCTGGAATCACTTGCAGACCGTGCTCTTCGATTTCAGCGCCACACTGCCGATGGACGGCCCGTTGGGCTCGGTGCTGGCCGGGATGTTCGGCTACCAGGACGCCCCGACCGTCAGCACCCTGGGCGCCTACCTGATTTATCTGCTGGTAGCGCTGGCGATGTTCTTCATGCCCGCCGCCGTTCCCGCCAAACACTCTTCATCTGCTTCCAGCCAGTAAGGGCAACCATGCCAGATCAAACCCCACCCCGAGCCTTGCGTTGGGCGGTAGCCGGTTCGGTGATCGTAATGATCGCCGCCGGCGGCCTGTTCTACTATGCCGCACAAATGGCCGCGGCCAAGCGCCAGGCCAACCACGACCAGGTGCAGGTGCAGGTGACCATCGCCTCCCACAGCTGTGAGCCGAACGCCCTGACGGTGCCGGCCGGACGCGCCAGTTTTCGAATCGTCAACCGCTCGGATCGCGCCGTCGAATGGGAAATTCTGGACGGCGTGCTGGTGATCGAAGAACGGGAAAACATCGCGCCCGGGCTGAGCCAGGTGATCAACGCCAACCTGCTGCCCGGCGATTACACGATCACCTGCGGCTTGCTCAGCAACCCCCGCGGCACGCTGCACGTCACCCCGACGGCGGCGTCCGATGCAGCCGCCAAGGCCAGGCCCGCCATGCTGGCCTTTGTCGGACCGCTGTCGGAGTACCGCGTCTACCTGAGTAGCCAGGGCTCGGCACTGATCAAGGCGGTCACGACCCTTGAGCAAGCCATCGCAGCCGGCGACCTGCCCCAGGCGCAGGCGCTGTACCTGCCAGCCCGCGTCGCTTATCAGCGCCTGGCGCCCGCCGCGCAACGCCTGGCGCAATTGGACAACGGGATCAACGCCCGTGCCGACTACTTCGAAAAACGTGAACAGGATCCGCAGTTCGTTGGCTTCCATCGCCTCGAATATGCGTTGTTCCAGCAACGCAACCTCGACGGCCTGGCACCGGTCGCCCAGCGCCTGCTGACAGACGTCACCGCCCTCAAGCAACAGTTGCTGGCCCAGTCGCTGCCGCCAGAGCAACTGGTGAACATCCTGGTGCGCAATCTCGACAACCTCGCCCAGGTGCGCGCCGGCAGTGGCGAAGAAGAGCGCTACAGCCACAGCGACCTCAACGGTTTCGCCGGCAACCTTGACGCCAGCCGCAAGGTCGTCGAGCTGCTGCGGCCATTGCTGGTCAAGTCTGCAACACCCCTGCTGGCGAAAATCGACAGCGCCCTTGGCGATCTCGATGCCGAACTCGACGGATTCAAGGTCGACGAAGGTTATGCCAGCTACGACAGCGTCAGCGCCGAGCAACGCCAACAGATCGGCGACAAGGCCAAGGCACTGGCCGTCGCACTCGATGGGATAGATCCCGCCCTTGGCCTTTCCGGCCTGTAAGCAGAAGACGACTTTCAGATGAACGATTCAGAGCAATTCAACCTTCAGCGCCGCCGGTTACTGATGGGCATGGGAGCCGCCGGTGTCGCACTGGCAGGTTCGGCATTGAGCTGCCCGGCCATGGCCGCAAGCCCAGCGCAAGTGACCGAGGCACCCAGTAGCGAACGCACCCAGGACCGCCACGATGTTCATGGCAAACACCAGAGCGGCATCGTCACGCCACGCCCGGCGGCCGGCATGCTGGTGGCCTTCGATGTGCTGGCCAGCGATCGCGAGGACCTGGAGCGGCTGTTGCGCACCCTCGACCAACGCATCACGTTCCTGATGAAGGGCGGCCCGGTGGCCCAGGTCGATCCGAAATTGCCTCCCGTGGATTCAGGAATTCTCGGCCCGGTGGTGACCCCGGATAACCTGACCATCACCGTGTCGGTCGGCGCATCGCTGTTCGACGAACGTTTCGGCCTGGCCGCCGCCAAGCCCAAGCGCCTGGTGCGCATGGTCGGTTTTCCCAACGACGCCCTGGAGCCTGATTGCTGCCACGGCGACTTGAGCATCCAGTTCTGCGCCAACACCACCGATACCAACATCCACGCCCTGCGTGACATCGTGAAGAACCTGCCGGACCTGCTCTTGGTGCGCTGGAAGCAGGAAGGCAGCGTACCGCCCCAGGCCCCGGCCAAGCCCGGCGTGCCGGCCCAGAGCGCGCGTAATTTCCTGGGATTTCGCGACGGCTCGGCCAACCCCGATTCCAACAATGCCCAGACCATGGACCGCATCGTCTGGGTCCGGCCCGGCAGCGACGAACCGGCCTGGGTGGCCAACGGCAGCTACCAAGCGGTACGGATCATCCGCAACTTCGTCGAACGCTGGGACCGCACGCCGTTGCAGGAACAGGAAAGCATTCTGGGCCGGGTCAAGGCCTCCGGTGCGCCCATGGATGGCCAGCATGAGTCGCAAGTGCCGGACTATACCAAAGACCCCCACGGCAAGCTGACCCGGCTCGACGCGCACATCCGCCTGGCCAATCCGCGCACCACAGAGACCCAGGCCAACCTGATCCTGCGCCGGCCGTTCAACTACTCCAACGGTGTGAACAGGAACGGGCAACTCGACATGGGTTTGCTCTTCATCTGTTACCAGGCCGACCTGGAGAAAGGCTTCATCGCCGTGCAAACCCGGCTCAACGGCGAACCGCTGGAGGAATACCTCAAGCCGGTTGGCGGCGGGTACTTCTTCACCCTACCGGGTGTGACGGGCGAGCAGGATTTCATTGGCCGCTCGCTGCTTGAAGCCACGCAACCCAAGACCACAGCCTGACCACCACAACAAAGACGGAACCGCCCCATGAAAAAGTCGCCACTTGCGTTAATGCTGACCCTAGGCTTGCTCAACACCCCGCTTGCGGCATGGGCGGCAACGGCGCCGCTGGAGCTGGTGCAGCCGATTTCGGACTACAAGATCTATGTCACCGAGCAACTGGATGAACTGGCCAGTCACACCCGGCAGTTCACCGACGCGGTCAAGAAAGGGGATCTGGCAACCGCGAAAAAACTCTACGCCCCGACCCGCGTCTACTACGAGTCGATCGAGCCGATCGCCGAGTTGTTCAGTGACCTGGACGCGTCGATCGACTCCCGGGTCGACGACCACGAACAGGGCGTCAAGGCCGCAGACTTCACCGGCTTCCACCGCATCGAATACGCGCTGTTCGCGCAGAACAGCACCCAGGGCCTGGGTGAACTCGCCGATGGCTTGAACAAGGATGTGCAAGACCTGCAAACCCGCGTCGCCGGCCTGACCTTCCCGCCGGAAAAAGTCGTCGGCGGTGCTGCGGCCCTGCTTGAAGAAGTGGCGGCGACCAAGATCTCCGGTGAGGAAGACCGCTACAGCCACACGGACCTCTATGACTTCCAGGGCAATATCGACGGGGCGAAGAAAATCGTCGACCTGTTCCGTGGGCAGATCGGGAAACAGGACGCGGCGTTTGTTGCCAAGGTCGACAAGAACTTCGCCACGGTGGACAAGATCCTGGCGAAGTACAAAACCGCGGATGGTGGTTTCGAGACCTATGACAAGGTGAAGGAAAACGATCGCAAGGCGCTGGTCGGGCCGGTGAATACACTGGCTGAGGACTTGTCGACGTTGCGGGGCAAGCTTGGGTTGAACTGACCTTGTAGCGTCTGGACGGGCCTCATCGCTGGCAAGCCAGCTCCCACAGGTTCCGAGTCGACGCACAATTACGTGATCGACATTGAACCCTGTGGGAGCGGGCTTGCCCGCGATGGCGTCAGTGGCCGCGCTACAAATCTTAAAGGATGCGGTAAAGCAACCGCTCAATCCTCACCCTGCTCACCCGCTTGAGAAACTTCGCCACCCCCGCCGGATAATCCGGCAGGGTTTGCAAATCCTGGTAGCGCTCGATGCGCCGCGTGTGCTGGAAGATTTGCGCAAGCTCGGTGCGGCGCGGTTCCAGCAGTTCGTTGTGCGGATCATCGATCAGCAAGGCGTTTTCCAGATCCAGGCGAAACGCCCGCGGGTTGAGGTTGTTGCCGGTCAGCAAGGTGTAGCGCTGATCGACCCACATGCCCTTGAGGTGATAGGTGTTATCGCCGTCCTTCCACAGGTGCAGGTTCAACTGGCCGCTGTCGATGTTGCGCTGATGCCGCTTGGCAAAGCGACGCAGGCTGATCTCATAGAGATACGGCAGCGCCGAGATCACCTTGAACGGTTCGCTCGGCGGAATGTAGAAATCGTTGGCCGTCTTGTCACCGACCACGATGTCGATCTTCACCCCCCTGGCCAGCGCCCGGTTGATTTCCCGGGTCACGGCCAAGGGCAGGTTGAAGTACGGCGTGCAGATGGTCAGCTGCTGCCGGGCGCTGCCGATCAGCTCGCCGATCACCCGGCTCAACGGGTTATTCTTGCCGACGCCCAGCAGCGGGCTGACCGACAGGCCGCTTTTATCCGTGCTGCCTTGGGTGGTGTCGTAGGCCGCGTGCTTGAGACGGCTGCGCAGGTCGCCAATGTCGTTGCGCAGGCTGCGGGTGGTCGGCAGGTTGGGCAGGTCCAGGCGATGCACCGCCTTGGAAGCCATCAGGCCGTGCTGCACCAGGTGATGCATCGAGTCGGCCAGGGCGCGGTTGTACAGCAGGTGGTAACGGTCGTACCGGTATTTGTCGAACTGGTGCAGGTAGACGTTGTTCAGGCTCGCACCGCTGTAGATCACGCAGTCATCGATGACAAACCCTTTCAAGTGCAGCACGCCAAACAGCTCGCGGGTCTGCACGGGCACGCCATACACCGGCACGACGCTTTCGTGGGTGCGGGTCATTTCCTGATACCAGGCCGAGTTACCCGGCTGCTTGCCGGCACCGATCAGCCCGCGCTGGGCACGCAGCCAGTCGACGACCACCGCCACGTCCAGTTCCGGACGTGCCAGCTTCGCCGCGTGCAAGGCATCGAGAATTTCCTGGCCGGCCTCGTCCTGTTGCAGGTACAGCGCAACGATATAGATGCGCTGGGTGGCGCTGGCGATTTTCTCCAGCAGGCAACGGCGGAACTCGGCAGCGCCAGAGAGGATGGTGACGGCATCGGCGGTCAGCGGAAAACTGCGCAGTTTGGGCAGCAGGGGGCGTTTGAAAAGCGACGGCATAGGGCTCGCAATGGGTCGAATCCGAAGAGTTTGAGAGCTTACACCATGGATGGGTTTGGGTCTTGTTGATGTCTGCAAAGACGCCATCGCGAGCAGGCTCACTCCTACATTTGAAATGCGCTCCCCTGTAGGAGTGAGCCTGCTCGCGATAGCAATTTTACGAGCGGTACAAAATATAAATTGACTAAGGAGAACGATCGTTCCACTGTAGCCACATGAACAAGATAACCAGCAACGACACACGCGACATCATTCTGGATGTCACCGAAAAGTTGATCTATAAAAGTGGCATTGCCGCCACGGGCATGGATCTTCTGGTGAAAACCGCCGGCGTCTCCAGAAAAAGTATCTACCGCTACTTCGCCAACAAGGAGGAGCTGACCGTCGCCGCCCTGCAACGCCGGGACGAACGCTGGATGCACTGGTACCGAAGCGAAGTCGGACAGGCACAAACGCCGGCCGAACGCCTGCTCAACCTGTTCACCGTGCTCACGGCCTGGTTCGCCAGCGAAGGCTTTCGCGGTTGCGCGTTCATCAACACCAGCGGTGAAACCGGCGACCCGCAAGACCCGGTGCGCCTGGTTGCCAGGGACCACAAACAGAAGCTGCTCGACTACGTGTGCGAGCTGTGTACCGAATATGGCGCTGAAGATCCGCAGGTGCTGGCCAAGCAGCTGCTGATTCTGATCGACGGGGCCATTACCGTCGCACTTGTCATGGGTGACCACAGTGCAGCCGATAATGCGCAATGCATGGCGCGAAAGTTATTGGGCCTGTAATAACTTGATCAAGACCGACAACTTGCTTGAACTTTAATTTAATAGGGAGACATGAAATGTCTAACGCCGAAGTTCGTCCGCCATTGCCGCCATTTAACCGTGAATCAGCCATTGAAAAAGTTCGCCTGGCTGAAGATGGCTGGAACTCCCGCGATCCGGAACGTGTTTCGCTGGCCTACACCCTGGACACGAAATGGCGCAACCGCGCCGAGTTCGCCTACAACCGTGAAGAAGCCAAGGGTTTCCTGACGCGCAAATGGGCCAAGGAACTGGATTATCGCCTGATCAAGGAACTCTGGGCGTTTACCGACAACCGCATCGCCGTGCGTTATGCCTATGAATGGCACGACGATTCGGGCAACTGGTTCCGCTCCTACGGCAATGAAAACTGGGAGTTCAACGAAGACGGCCTGATGGCGCGGCGCTTCGCCTGCATCAACGACATGCCGATCAAGGAAAGCGAGCGCAAGTTCCACTGGCCGCTGGGTCGTCGTCCTGACGATCATCCAAGCCTGTCGGACCTGGGCCTGTAATCCAACACTGATCGTTCCCACGCAGAGCGTGGGAACGATCAGTCGTGTTCAGGCAACCGCTGTTTGCGGTTTTACCTGCGCTTTAGCTTCTAGCTGACGCACCAACGGCAACACCCGCTTGCCGAAATACTCCACTTCTTCCTGAAAGTGCAGGAACCCCGCCAGCACCAGGTCCACCCCCACAGCTTTCAATGCGACGATGCGCTCGGCGATCTGCTGCGGGGTACCGATCAGGTTGGTCTTGAAGCCGTCGTTGTACTGCACCAGGTCCTCGAACGTCGACTTGGCCCAGTTGCCCTCGCCTTCGGGCGATGCCCTGCCCGCTTGTTTCGCCGCATCGCCAAAGGCATTCACCGCCTGTGGATCGGCCTCGTCGATGATCTGCGCCAGCACCGCCCGTGCCTCTTCTTCGGTATCGCGGGCGATGACGAAGGCATTCACGCCAACCTTCACAGAATGATTATTCGCCGAGGCCTTGGCGCGAATGTCGTCGACCTGGGCCTTGATACCTTCCGGGGTATTGCCGTTGGTGAAGTACCAGTCCGACACCCGCGCGGCCATGTCCCGCGCCGCACGGGAACTGCCGCCCTGGAAGATCTCGGGCCGGCCCAGTGGCTTGGGCTTGAGGCTGTAGTTGTCGAAACGGTAGAAATCGCCGCGGAAGGTGAAGTTGTCTTCGGTCCAGACGCCTTTGAGTGAGCGAATGAATTCTTCGGAGCGGCGGTAGCGTTCGTCGTGCTCCAGCCAGTGTTCGCCAATGGCCTGGAATTCACCCTTGAACCATCCGCTGACGATGTTGACCGCCACCCGGCCGTTGGTCAGTTGATCGATGGTCGCCAGTTGCTTGGCCGCCAGCGCCGGTTGCCATGGACCCGGCAGGATCGCGGCGATGACTTTCAGTTTGCTGGTGGCGGCCAGCAATGCATGGCTGAAGGCGACGGACTCATGCTGGTATTCGGCGCCGTAGCCGGCGGTGAAACGGATTTGCGTCAGCGCATATTCAAAACCCGCCTCTTCGGCCAGTTGCGCCAGTTTGCGGTTGTAGTCGATGCCCCAGTGGGTGCGTTGCTCGATCTTGCTGACCACCAGCCCTCCGCTGACGTTCGGTACCCAGTAGGCGAATTTAACGGCTTGCTGACTCATTGGCGTGTCCTCGGGACATGGGGAATGTCCTTGGGTCAGAGCAGCAAGCGTGCCAGGACTTTCTTGAGCCGGGCAACAACCCCTTGTAGGAGCGAGCCTGCTCGCGATGGACTAACGAACGGCGCGTTTATCCAGTAGATACGCGTTATCGTTGACGACCATCGCGAGCAGGCTCGCTCCTACAATGATTTGGGGGTTTCTGGGGCAATTTGCTGCTGCACTGTTGGTACAGCAACAGTTTGAGCCAAATCCATCTCCACATGGCCCCGAAAATCCTGGCTGCTTCCTACGGCATGGACTGTGCAATCGCCCCTTGCATAAGCATCGTATTTTTCTGCCCAGCCAAGGAGCTGTTTCCATGACCGAACACCAGGTAATCAACCCGCTGTCCGTTGGCACTGACTATGAAGCGCTGGCCGCCAGGTTCCGCCCGATCTTCCAGCGAATCGCCGAGGGCGCCCTGGAACGCGAGCAGTCGCGCACCCTGCCCCATGAGCCGATCCAGTGGCTCAAGGACGCGGGCTTTGGCGCTGTGCGGGTGCCCGTTGAATACGGTGGTGGCGGCGCCTCGCTGCCGCAGCTGTTTGAACTGCTGATCGAACTGGCCGAGGCCGACTCGAACATCCCCCAGGCGTTGCGCGGTCACTTCGCCTTTGCCGAGGATCGCCTCAATTCGCCACCCGGTCCGGCCCGGGACATCTGGTTCAAACGCTTCGTCGAAGGTGACATCGTCGGTTGCGCCTGGACTGAAATCGGTAACGTGGCGATTGGCGACGTGGTCACCAAAGTGTCGCCCCACGGCGAGCAATGGCAGCTTAACGGCGAAAAGTTCTACAGCACCGGCAGCCTGTTCTCCGACTGGATCGACGTCTACGCCCAGCGCAGCGACACCGGTGGCGACGTGATTGCCGCCGTGCGCACGCGCCAGCCCGGGATCGTGCAGAGCGACGACTGGGACGGGTTCGGCCAGCGCACCACGGGCAGCGGCACCTCACGCTTTGTCGACGCCGAGGTGGACGCGCAAAACGTCATCGACTTCGCTACCCGCTTCAAGTATCAGACCGCGTTTTATCAGCTGGTGTTGCTGGCCACCCTGGCGGGGATCGGCCGTGCGGCGTTGCGCGATGTGTCCCGGCATGTGCGCGAACGCCAGCGCATCTACAGCCATGGCAATGCCCAGCGCGTCAGCGAGGACGCGCAGGTGCAGCAAGTGGTCGGCGAAATTGCCGCCTGGGTGTATGCCACGGAGGCCGCCACTTTGCGGGCAGCGCAGCCGGCGCAACAGGCTTATCTGGCGCGTTTCGCTGGCGATGAGGAAAGGGAGCGCGTGGCAAACGTCGCCGCGGAAATCGAATCGGCGAAAGCGCAGGTGGTGGTCACGGATCTGATCCAGCGCGCGTCCACGCAGTTGTTCAATGCGCTGGGGGCTTCGGACATTCGCCAGGGCAAGGCGCTGGATCGGCATTGGCGCAATGCGCGCACCGTGTCTTCGCACAATCCGGTGATCTACAAGTCGCGGATTGTCGGGGACTGGGAAATCAACCGGACCGAGCCGCCGTTCGTGTGGCAGATCGGCAATGGGCCCCAGCACAAAATCTGAACCCGCCCCCCCCGTAGGAGCCAGGCTTGCCGGCGAAGAACGATAACGCGGTGTAAAAGATACACCGCAGCGCCTGGTTCGCCGGCAAGCCTGGCTCCTACAAGGGTGCCGGACGGGTCGCCGCAAGAGTTGGATAAAGGTAAGATACCGGCCCTTCCCCGCAGCCCTTTGCTGCCCCCCGCCGATTAAGCCGATTCCATGCCTTTCGAACTCAGCGTTGACCTTACCACCCTGGCCATCCTGGCCTTTGTCGCTTTCATTGCCGGTTTCATCGACGCCATCGCCGGTGGCGGCGGTCTGTTGACCACCCCGGCCTTGCTGACCGCCGGCCTGCCGCCGCACCTGGTGCTGGGCACCAACAAACTCAGTTCGACCTTTGGCTCGGCCACGGCCAGCTTCACGTTTTACCGCCGCAAGTTGTTCCACCCCAGGCAGTGGACGCACGCCATTGTCGGCACCCTGGTCGGCGCGCTGACTGGTGCGGTCGTCGCCCACTACCTGCCCGCCGAATGGTTGAACAAGATGCTGCCGGTGATCGTGTTCGCCTGCGGCCTCTATCTGTTGTTCGGTGGCACGCCGAAGGCGCCGCTGGACAGCGACGCACCGATCAGGAAAAAGTGGCAATCGACCCAGGGCTTCACCCTCGGTTTCTACGATGGCGTGGCCGGTCCCGGCACCGGTGCGTTCTGGACCGTCAGCAGCCTGCTGATGTACCCGATCGACCTGGTGAAGGCCAGCGGCGTGGCGCGCAGCATGAACTTCGTCAGCAACATTGCGGCGCTGTCGGTGTTCGTGTTTTCCGGGCAGGTGGACTGGATCATCGGCCTGAGCATGGGCCTGTCGGTGATGGTCGGGGCCTTCTTCGGTGCTCGCACCGCCATCAGCGGCGGCGCGAAGTTCATTCGGCCGGTGTTCATCACCGTGGTACTGGGCCTGACCGTCCGGCTAGCCTGGCAACACTGGTTCAGCGTGGCCTAAGCGCCGCGCCACATAGGCGTCGATCAGGTAACGGGCGATCGAACGTGAAGCCGGCAACGGCGGCAGATTATTCACGTTGAACCACTGGGCGTCTTCGATCTCGTCCTCCTGGCAGACGATCTCGCCACCGGCGTATTCGGCATGGAAGCCGAGCATCATCGAGTGCGGGAACGGCCAGCACTGGCTGCCCAGGTACTGGATGTTCTTCACTTCGATCTGCACTTCTTCACGCACCTCGCGAATCAGGCAGTCCTCCGCCGATTCGCCTGGTTCGGCAAACCCTGCCAACGTGCTGTAGACCCCGGCGACAAAACGTGGCGAGCGTGCCAGCAGCACTTCATCGCCACGGGTCACCAGTACGATCATGCTTGGGGAAATCCGCGGATAGCTGCGCAAATCACACGGCTGGCAATACATCGCCCGCTCGCGCGGCACCTGGGTCATGGCCTGGCCGCAGTTGCCGCAAAAACGGTGCTCGCGGGCCCAGGTGCCGATTTGCGCGGCGTAACCCAGGACCTTGAACACCGTGTGATCGCCCTCGAGCATGAACGCGCGCAAGCCTTTCCAGTTGCAGCCCGGCACATCGCTGTGGGCGCGCAACTCCAGCAGATAGACAGGTTCGCCATCCAGATGGCCGATGCCGTGTTCGGCGAGTACCGCCAGGTCCTGGCGCTTGAGCCATTCGCGCGGGAACAGTGCGCCGTTGTCATCGAACAGGAAGCCTTCGGGGCTGCGCGCTACCGCCCAGCCGCCGGGCTGGTCGGTGTCCAGTACTGCCGTGGTCCAGCGTGGAGTCATTTTTCAATCAATCCAGAAATTCGGGTTTCTGTTTGCTCATATGGGCGGCCATGGCCACGCGCAGATCGGTCGATTGCAGCATGGCGGCGTTCCAGGTGGCGACGTATTCCAGGCCATCGTCGATGCGATGATCGCGCATGTAGCTGATCATCTCCTTGGTGCCGGTAATGGCAATCGGTGACTTGCTCGCAATCTCGCGGGCGATGCCCATGACGCCGTCGAGCAGGCTGGCGGTGTCGCTGTAGACGCGATTGACCAGGCCCATGCCCCGTGCTTCTTCGGCGTCGAAAGTGCGACCAGTGTAAGCCAGTTCGCGCAGCATGCCGTCCCCGACGATCCGCGGCAAGCGCTGCAGCGTGCCAACGTCGGCGGCCATGCCGATATCGATTTCCTTGATCGAGAATTGCGCGTCTTCGGCGGCATAGCGCATGTCACAGGCGGCGATCAGGTCGATGGCGCCGCCCAGGCAATAACCCTGGATGGCCGCGAGCACCGGCTTGCGGCAGTTGTCGACCGCATTGAAGGAAGCCTGCAGCTCAAGGATCTTGCGGCGCAGCAAGCGCGCATTGCGCCCCACGTCCTTACCCAGCTCGTTCGCCACGCCGGCCAGCATCATCAGGTCGATGCCGGAGGAGAAATGCTTGCCGGCGCCACTGAGCACCACCACGCGAACTTCATCGGTGTCGTCGATCCACTGGAAGATCTCGATGATCTCGGTCCAGAAGGCAGCATTCATCGAGTTGATCTTGTCTGGGCGATTGATCTGCACATGGGCGATTTTATCGACCAGTTCGACGCTGAACGCTGTGTACTGAGACATGCTAGTGATCCTTTACCGGGCAAAAAAGAAGCCCGAACTATAACAAGGCAGCCAGGCAGGCAGTAAGGCAGTGGTTCGGCCAAAAGCGGGACCTTCGTGCGCACCATAACAGTGCAACATGAACGCGACATGACGCACATTTATGTGACTGCCAAGTGACTTGTCGTCGCCAAAATGCAAAAAAACCTGCACTTCGTCGGCGCTTTGGCACCGAAACCATGCACGTTCGTACCTAAATAACCGATTGTCGAACAATTTTGCCATCCGGACTTTACCGCTCTAAGTTCTGGCCTAGACTGATTTCCGCGGGGGAGACCGGTCGGTCATAAAGTGGCAAAAAAGTCGAAACTTTTGCCCCACAGGATCGGTCGAGTGAAAAGAAGGTGCGTTGAGACTGGTGCAATCCTTGCAATGGTTAATTCACCCATTCTGCTTCAGCGCATTTGGGGAGCGCTTGCTCGCCGTTGCGTAGCGCTTTTGCGCGCGGCCACACCCATGGCCAGTAACACCGTTTGCCAGACCTAAGAATTAGATCAACAACACGGGAGATTCATATGACTAGTGCGGCATTGGATGTTCAGGGAGAGCTGGCTCATCAACAGGTCGGCGAATCAAGCGTCGTGACTGCTCGCAGTGCTCAACCGATCAGCGTTAGCGGTACCCGGACGCTGGGCCCGGTTGCCAGTCAGAATCCCAACAAGAAGAAAGTGTTGTTCGTCACCTCCGAGATTGCGGACCTGGTGAAAACCGGCGGCCTGGGAGACGTTTCCGCCGCGCTGCCACGGGCCATGGCGCATCTGCACGATGTGCGTGTCCTGATCCCGGGTTATCCGCAGGTGATGCACAGTGAAAACCCGATTCACATCATCGGCGAACTCGGTGGTCACGCGGCGCTCCCGCCGTGCAAGATCGGGCGCATGGACATGCCTGACGGTCTGGTCATTTATGTGTTGATCTGCCCTGAGCTCTACGAGCGCGAAGGTTCGCCCTATGGCGCCAACAACGGTCGCGACTGGCCGGACAACCATATTCGTTTCGCCCGCCTGGGCCTGGCGGCCGCCGATATTGCCGCCAACCTCGCACAAATCCACTGGTGCCCGGACCTGGTGCACGCCCATGACTGGCCGGCTGGCCTGGCCCCTGCCTATATGCACTGGCGCGGGCAGCGCACGCCCACCCTGTTCACCATCCACAACCTGGCGTACCAGGGCGTGACGAGCCTGGGCTCTTGCCCCGAGCTGGGCATTCCGCAACACGCCCTGCAACAGGAAGGCATGGAGTTCTACGGCAAGATGTCGTTCCTCAAGGCCGGCATGGCCTATTCGAGCCACATCACCACGGTCAGCGCGACCTACGCCCAGGAAATCACCACCCCGGACTTCGGCTGCGGTCTGGACGGCTTCCTCGCCGCCAAGACCCAGCAAGGCCTGCTCAGCGGTATTCCCAACGGCATCGACGAAAGCTGGGACGCAGCCACCGACCCGCACCTGTTCTGCCCCTTCGAAATCGGCGACTGGAACGGCAAGGCGGTCAACGCCGCCCACGTGCGCCAGTTGTTCGGCCTGCAAGACAGCGAAGGCCCACTGTTCGCCGTGGTCTCGCGCCTGGTCTACCAGAAAGGCCTGGACCTGACCGAAGCGGTCTCCGAATACATCGTCAAATCCGGCGGCCAGATCGCAATCATCGGCCGTGGCGAGCCGGAAGAAGAGCAAGCCATGCGCGAACTGGCCCTGCGTTTTCCCGGGCAGATCGGGGTGCGCATCGGCTTCAACGAAACCGATGCGCGGCGGATGTTTGCCGGCAGCGACTTCCTGTTGATGCCATCGCGCTATGAACCTTGCGGCCTGAGCCAGATGTACGCCCAGCGCTTCGGCTCGTTGCCCGTGGCGCGCAATACCGGTGGCCTGGCAGACACCATTGAAGATGGCGTCACCGGTTTCCTGTTCAATGAATCCACGGTGGACAGTTATCAGCAAGCCCTGAGCCGCGCGTTCAAGGTCTTCGCCTTCCCCGACCTGCTGCACGCCATGCGCTGCCGTGCGATGGCGGCACCGTTCAACTGGTGCAAGGCGGTCGAACCCTACGCCGAACTTTACGAACAGCTGGTGGCCAAGGCCTTGGGGAAATCGCACAAACAGTAAGAGGCTCTCGAAATGCCGTTACGGACCCTTGAGACCTGGCCCCACGGCGCAATCAAACTGGACCCGCAAAACACGCGATTCGCGTTGTGGGCACCGGATGCGTTCTACGTCAGTGTCGAACTGGAAAATGGACAGTCCTTGCCGTTGTTGCCTCAGGCCGACGGCTGGTTCGTGATCAACACCCGCTGCCCGGCGGGTACGCGATACCGCTACAGCATCGATGGCGAACTGGAGGTGCCCGACCCGGCCTCCCGCGCCCAGGCCGGGGACATCGACCAGCACAGCGTGGTGGTCGACCCGTTGGCCTACCCATGGCGGCACAGCACCTGGCTGGGACGCCCGTGGAACACAGCTGTGATCTACGAGTTGCACGTGGGTGCCCTCGGCGGCTTCCTGGCCGTCGAGCAACACCTGGCGCACCTGGTGGAGCTTGGGGTCACCGCGATTGAGTTGATGCCGATTGCGCAGTTTCCCGGCGAGCGCAACTGGGGCTACGACGGGGTGCTGATCTATGCACCCCAGGCCTCCTATGGCACGCCCGAAGAGCTAAAGCACCTGATCGACACCGCCCATGGCCTTGGCCTGGCGGTGCTGCTCGACGTGGTCTACAACCATTTCGGGCCGGATGGCAATTACCTGCATCGCTACGCCAAGGGCTTCTTCCGCGAAGACCAGCACACGCCCTGGGGGGCGGCCATCGATTTTCGTCGACGCGAGGTGCGCGACTTCTTCATCGACAACGCCTTGATGTGGTTGCTGGAGTACCGCTTCGACGGCTTGCGCCTGGACGCGGTGCATGCCATCGAAGACCCGGACTTTCTCCAGGAGCTGGCCCAGCGGGTGCGCCAGCAGACCGACCCGTCGCGCCATGTATGGCTGGTGGTGGAAAACGAACATAACCAGGCCAGCCTGCTCGAACAGGGCTATGACGCGCAGTGGAACGATGACGGCCATAACGCTTTGCACGTGCTGCTGACCGGCGAGACCGATGCCTATTACGCCGACTATGCAAACAACCCCACCGAACAACTGGCCCGCTGCCTGAGCCAGGGCTTCGTGTTCCAGGGCCACCTTAATCGCCATGGCGAAGCGCGCGGCGAGCCCAGTGGGCATTTGCCCCCCAGCGCGTTCGTGCTGTTCTTGCAGAATCACGACCAGATCGGCAACCGCGCCTTTGGTGAGCGCCTGCATCAACTGGCCCACCCCGACGCTTTGAAAGCGGCGACGGCGCTGTTGCTGCTGTCACCGATGATCCCCCTGATGTTCATGGGCGACGAGTTCGCCGCCGAGCAACCGTTCCTGTTTTTCACCAGCCACCACGGCGAACTGGCAGAGTTGGTGCGCGAAGGACGGCGCAATGAATTTGCCGCGTTCAGCGCGTTTGCCGACCCGCATAAACGCGAACAGATTCCCGATCCCAACGCGCCACAGACCTTCGAAGCGTCACGCCCTGCCCTCACCGTCAGCGAACCCTCGGCGATGTATGAGCTTTATCGCCACCTGTTGCAGATCCGTCATCGGCACATCGTCCCGAACTTGCCTGGCACCCGGGCGCGCAATGCCCAGGTGCTGGGCGTTGGTGCGGTGAGCGCATCATGGCGCCTGGGCGATGGCAGCCAGTTGCGCATCGACCTCAACCTCAGCGACACACCGCTACGCCACACCTCACCGGTGAACGCCAGCTTGCTGTTCGAACACCCGCCCGGGTCTGGCCAACAGCTGGATCAAGGCACCTTGCCCCCGTATTGCGCGCTGGTCAGCCTCACGGCCGCGGCCCCTTTGCTACCCCTTGATGGAGAGCGCCAATGAGTGATGCGCAACTGGAAATCCTCGCCACCCGGGCTGGCCTGGCAGTCGACTGGATCGACGCCAATGGTCGCCCGCAGAAAGTCGCGCCTTCGGTGCTGCGCAACGTCCTCACCGGACTCGGCCACCCGGCCGGCAGCGCCCAGGAAATCGACGCCAGCCTGCTCGAACTGCAACAGGTACAACAGACCCGGCACCTGCCGCCACTGATCACCGCCGATGTCGGCGTCGGTCTCAACCTGGCGCATTTTTTCGAGCCGCTGACACCCTGCGAGATTCATCTCGAAGATGGCTCGCAACTCAGTCTCAAACTGGATGCCGAGGCCGTTCTGCCGGGGCTGATTCCGGTGGGTTACCAACACGTCAACATCGACGGGCAAAGCTTTACCCTGGCCGTCGCGCCCGCCCGCTGCTACAGCGTGGGCGATGCGGTGGACAGCCCGATCCCGCGCGCCTGGGGACTGAGCGTGCAGTTGTACGCCTTGCGCCGTGCCGGCGATGGCGGTTTTGGTGACACCCAGGCGCTGGAAGACCTGGCGCGCGTGGCGGGTGAACGCGGCGCCGAAGCACTGGCGATCAGTCCGCTGCATGCCATGTTTGCCAGCGATACCCAGCGCTACAGTCCCTATTCGCCTTCAAGCCGTCTGTTTCTCAATAGCCTGTATTGCGCGCCCGGGGCGATTCTCGGTGAGCGCGCGCTGCGTACCGCGATCGATGCCACGGGCCTTGCCGCCGAACTCAAGCACCTGGAAGAACAACCACTGATCAACTGGCCAGCCGCCGCCGAAGCCAAGCATCGGCTGTTGCAGGCGCTGTACGACGGTTTCGTGCACGGCGAACATCCGCTGCATGCCGACTTCAGCAGCTTTCGCCATGCCGGCGGTGAAGCGCTGGAAAATCATTGCCGCTTCGAGGCCATTCAAGAGGCCCGCGCCGTGCGAGGCGAAAGCCTCGACTGGCGTGAGTGGCCGCAGCAGTGGCGCAACCCGCGCAGCGCCGCCCTGGCCGAATTCGCCGAAGAAAATTCCACACGCATCGGCTTCTTCGCCTTCTGCCAGTGGCTGATCGCCCGTTGCCTGGAGCGCGCGCAAGCGGCCGCCCGCAGCAGCGGCATGGGCATTGGCCTGATTGCCGACCTGGCCGTCGGTGCCGATGGCGGTGGCAGCCAGGCCTGGAGTCGCCAGGATGAACTGCTCGCCTCCCTCACCGTTGGCGCGCCACCGGACATTCTCAACCGCACCGGCCAAGGCTGGGGAATCTCCGCGTTTTCCCCCGAAGGCCTGGTGCGCAACGGCTTTCGCGCGTTCATCGAAATGCTGCGCGCCAACTTCGCCCATGCTGGTGGCCTGCGGATCGACCATGTCATGGGCCTGCAACGGTTGTGGGTGATCCCAAATGGCGCATCGCCTGCCGATGGCGCTTATTTGTATTACCCGCTTGACGACTTGCTGCGCCTGCTGACCCTCGAGTCCCATCGCCACCAGGCCATCGTCCTCGGCGAAGACCTGGGCACGGTGCCGGACGGTCTACGGGAAAAACTCAGCGCCCGTGCGATCCTCGGCATGCGCGTGTTGCTGTTCGAACAGGACAACACGCACTTCAAGCCGATCCTCGACTGGCCGGACAACGCCCTGGCCACCACCAGCACCCACGACCTGCCCACCCTCAATGGCTGGTGGCACGGCCGCGATATCGACTGGAATGCCCGCCTCGGCCTGGTGGATGCCAGCGCTGAAATCGAGTGGCGCCAGCATCGCGAGCGCGAGCGCGAAGGCCTGCGCCGGGCCTTGAGCCAGGATCCGCAAAACTTTCGCGAAGAGTCCCACGAAACCGACCAGGTCCTCGACGCCAGTGTGCGTTTCCTCGGCCACACCCGCGCGCCGCTGGTCCTGCTGCCGCTGGAGGATGCCCTGGGCATCGAGCAGCAGGCCAACCTGCCCGGCACCATCGATACCCACCCCAACTGGTCCCGTCGCCTGCCCGGCAACAGCGAAGCCTTGCTCGATGGCCCGGACGCCGCCCGACGCCTGGAACTGCTCGCCTGCGCGCGACTCCAGGCGGCCGAGCGTGACCAATGAGCCCGGTCGCTGTCGGGCCGCTACGGGCCACCCTGCGGCTGCAATTTCACAAAGGCTTTACCCTCGACGACGCCGTGCCGCTGGTGCCCTACTTCGCCCGTCTCGGCATCAGCCATGTCTACGCCTCACCGCTACTGAGCGCCCGCGCCGGCTCCATGCACGGCTATGACGTGGTGGCCCCGACCAACGTCAACCCGGAATTGGGCGGTGAACCGGCGCTGCGCCGCCTGGTCAGCGCGCTGCGCGGCCAGGACATGGGGCTGATCCTCGACATCGTCTCCAACCACATGGCGGTCGGCGGCAACGACAACCCCTGGTGGCTGGACTTGCTGGAGTGGGGTCGCCTGAGCCCGTACGGCGAGTTCTTCGATATCCAGTGGCACTCGCCCGACCCCTTGATGGAAGGCCAGTTGCTGTTGCCGTTCCTCGGTAGCGACTACGGCATCGCTTTGCAGGACGGCACCCTGGCGTTGCGTTTCAATGCCCAGCGCGGCGCCTTTCATGTCGAGCATTACGATCATCACTTTCCGATATGCCCCAGCCATTACGGCGAGCTGCTCAAGGCCGATGCCGAGCCGCTCAAGTTACTGGCAGAGCGCTTCAGCACCTTGAGCTATCAGACGGATGCCCACGGCCTGGCGACGCCCTTGAAGGAAGAGTTGCGCGAACTGGCCAGCGATCCCGCGATACTGCAGGCCATTGAACAAAACCTCAAAGCCTACGACTCGCAGACCGGCGAGGGTTTCCAAAACCTGCACAACTTGCTGGAACGCCAGAGTTACCGTCTCGCCAGTTGGCGCACCGCCGCGGACGACATCAACTGGCGGCGTTTTTTCGATATCAACGAACTGGGCGGTTTGCGCGTCGAGCGTCCAGCGGTGTTCGAGGCAACCCACGCGAAGATTTTCCAGTTGGTGGCGCAAGGGCTGGTCGACGGGTTGCGCATCGACCACATCGACGGCCTCGCCGACCCACGGGGCTACTGCCGCAAACTGCGGCGGCGCGTCGACAGCCTGGCGCCCGGCCGGCACCTGCCGATCTATGTCGAAAAAATCCTTGGCGAAGGCGAAACCCTGCACCGCGACTGGTCGGTGGATGGCACCACCGGCTACGAATTCATGAACCAGTTGTCGCTGCTGCAACACGACCCCGCAGGTGAGCACGCCCTGGGCGAACTCTGGCACCGGTACAGCGAGCGTCCGGCCGACTTCCGCCAGGAAGCCCAACTGGCGCGTCAGCAGATTCTCAATGGCTCGCTGGCCGGGGATTTCGAAAGCGTGGCCCAGGCTTTGTTGCAAGTGGCCCGGGATGACCTGATGACCCGCGACCTCACGCTGGGCGCGATCCGTCGAGCGCTGCAGGAGCTGATCGTGCACTTCTCGGTGTATCGCACCTACATCGGCGCCCTTGGGCGTTCGGCGCAGGACGAGGTGTTTTTCCAGCAAGCCATGGAAGGCGCCCGGCAAACCCTTGGCGAGGCCGACTGGCCAGTGCTCGAATGCCTGGCGGGGTGGCTAGGGGGCGAGCGCTGGCGAAAACGCCCGGCTGGCCGCCTGCGCAAACGGCTCAAGCATGCCTGCGTGCGTTTTCAACAGCTGACTTCACCCGCCGCCGCAAAGGCCGTGGAAGACACCGCGTTCTATCGCTCGGCGGTGCTGCTGTCGCGCAATGACGTCGGCTTCAGCACCGAGCAATTCAGTGCCCCGGTGGCTGATTTCCATGCCGCTTGCCTGCAGCGCCTGGAACCGTTTCCCGACAACCTGCTGGCCACCGCGACCCACGATCACAAGCGTGGCGAAGATACCCGCGCGCGCCTGGCGGTCTTGAGTGAACGCAGTCAATGGTACGTCGAGCAGATCGGCCTCTGGCGCGCCCTCGCCCGGCCCTTGCGTGACGACGATCAGATGCCGTCGGCGGGCGATGAGTTGATTCTCTATCAGGCACTGCTGGGCAGTTGGCCGCTGGACCTGCGCGCTGACGACCCATCGGCCCTGGAGGACTACGCGCAACGCATCAGCCAATGGCAACGCAAAGCCCTGCGCGAAGCCAAGCTGCAAAGCAGCTGGAGTACACCCAATGAAGCGTACGAACAAGCCAGCGAGAGCTTTGCCCGGCGCCTGCTGTTGGGCCCGGAAGGCGAATTGCTGCGCAACGCCCTCGGCAAGGCAGCCCGCACGATTGCCTTGCCTGGCGCCCTCAACGGATTGGCGCAAACCTTGCTGCGCATGACCGTACCGGGCGTGCCGGACCTCTATCAGGGCAACGACTTCTGGGACTTCACGATGGTCGATCCGGACAACCGCCGGCCGGTGGATTACGCCAGCCGCCAACAGGCCTTGCAGCATCCCCTGGATCTGCCTGGCTTGTTGGAGCAATGGCGTGACGGGCGCATCAAGCAAGCCTTGATTGCGCGGACTTTAAACACCCGTGCCGAGCACGCCGAGCTGTTTCGACGCGGGACTTACCAGGCGCTCGAAGTCATCGGCAGCCAGGCCAATCGGGTGCTCGGTTTTGTCCGTGAGTGGGAGGGTATCCGCGCCATCGTCATCGTGCCGATCCGTTGTTCGGCACTGCTGGAAAACAGTGCCGTGCCCCACGTGGACGCGCCGCAGTGGGGCGATACCCGGGTCAGCTTGACGTTCACAGTCGCCGACGAAAATCTGAAGGGACTTTTTTCAAGCGTCGCAGTCACAAAAAACAGGGAGCTGATGATCAGCGCCGCGCTGGGGGACTTCCCGGTCAATCTCTTTATCCAGGCTACACACATTTGAGTTCAGTTCAGGAGCAATGCAATGAGTACCGACGATAAACGCATCCGCGAGTTTGCCTATCAGATCTGGGAATCCGAAGGCAAACCCGAGGGCCAGGAAGCACGGCATTGGGAGATGGCGCGCAAACTGGCTGAAGCCGAAACCCTGGCACCGAAAAAGCCGGCAAAAGTGGCGGCGAGCAAGCCCGCCGTGAGTAAAGTCGGCGACGGCAAGCTCAATGGCAAGGCCGCAGCGCCAAAACCCAAGGCCAAAGCCAAGCCGGCTGCTGCCTCTTCGGTGATTCCGCCGGGGGAAAAAGCCGCCGAGAAAAAACCTCGCGCCGCGCGAAAACCGCCCGCCGTCTAAGCTTTTTCTACCGTTGTCGTGAAGGTTTTCCAGTGGCGAGTCCGCTCGCCACAGAGGGGTCTGCTCGCCCGCGAAAAAAACTGAGCCCCGTCACTGTCTGCCGTTACTGGAGCACTTATGACCCGTCCCAAGAAAGAAACGCCGCCTCCCCGCGCCGAGCCGTCGCGCATCCGCGAAGGTCTGCCCTTTCCGCTCGGTGCAACCTGGGATGGCCTGGGGGTCAATTTCGCCCTGTTCTCGGCCAACGCCACCCGGGTCGAACTGTGCATCTTTGATGACGCCGGCGAAGTGGAACTCGAACGCATCGAACTGCCGGAATACACCGACGAGATTTACCACGGCTACCTGCCCGACGCCCATCCGGGGCTGATCTACGGCTACCGCGTGTACGGTCCGTATGACCCGGCCAACGGCCACCGTTTCAACCCCAACAAGCTGTTGATCGACCCCTACGCCAAACAATTGGTCGGTCAGTTGAAATGGTCCGAGGCCTTGTTCGGCTACACCATTGGCCACCCCGACGCCGACCTCAGTTTCGACGAACGCGACAGCGCGCCCTTCGTGCCCAAATGCAAGGTGATCGACCCGGCGCACACTTGGGGCCACGATCATCGGGTCAGCGTGCCATGGGACAAGACGATCATCTATGAAACCCACGTGCGCGGCTTCAGCATGCGCCACCCCGCCGTTCCCGAAAACCTGCGGGGGACCTTTGCCGGGCTGATGGTCGACGAAGTGCTCGAGCACATCCGCAAGCTGGGCGTATCGACCGTCGAGCTGCTGCCGATCCACGCCTTCGTCAACGACCAGCACCTGCTGCACAAAGGCATGACCAATTACTGGGGCTACAACAGCATCGCGTTCTTCGCCCCCGACCCGCGTTACCTGGCCAGCGGCAAGATCGCCGAGTTCAAGGAAATGGTCGCGCACCTGCACGAAGCCAACCTGGAAGTGATCCTCGACGTGGTCTACAACCACACCGCCGAGGGCAACGAACAAGGCCCGACCCTGTCCATGCGCGGCATCGACAACGCCTCCTATTACCGCTTGATGCCTGAGGACAAGCGCTTCTACATCAACGACTCCGGCACCGGCAACACCCTGGACCTGAGCCACCCCTGCGTATTGCAGATGGTCACCGACTCCCTGCGCTACTGGGCCTCGGAAATGCATGTGGATGGCTTCCGTTTCGACCTGGCGACCATCCTTGGGCGTTATCACGACGGTTTCGACGAGCGCCACAGCTTCCTCGTGGCCTGCCGCCAGGACCCGGTACTGCGCCAGGTCAAGCTGATCTCCGAGCCTTGGGATTGCGGGCCCGGCGGTTATCAGGTCGGCCGCTTTCCCCCGGGCTGGGTGGAATGGAACGACAAGTTTCGCGACACCGTGCGCGCGTTCTGGAAAGGCGACGACGGCCAGCTGGCGGACTTCGCCAGTCGCATGACCGCTTCCGGCGAGATGTTCAACCAGCGTGGCCGGCGGCCCTATTCATCGCTGAACTTCATCACCGCCCACGACGGTTTCACCCTCAACGACCTGGTGTCGTACAACGACAAGCACAACGAAGCCAACGACGAGAACAACCAGGATGGCAGCAACAACAACCTGTCCTGGAACCATGGCGTCGAAGGCCCCACCGACGACCCGCAGATCAACGCCCTGCGGCATCGTCAGATGCGCAATTTCTTTGCCACCTTGCTGCTGGCCCAGGGTACGCCAATGCTGGTGGCCGGCGATGAGTTCGCCCGGACCCAGGAAGGCAACAACAATGCCTATTGCCAGGACAGTGACATCGGCTGGGTCAACTGGGACCTGAGCGAAGACGGCAAGGCCCTGCTCAAGTTCGTCAAGCGCCTGATCAAGTTGCGCCTGAGCTATCCGATCCTGCGCCGCGGGCGCTTCCTGGTGGGCAACTACAACGAGGACATCGGCGTCAAGGACGTCACCTGGCTGGCGCCCGATGGCAGCGAAATGACCACCGAGCATTGGCACGATGCGCACAATCGCTGCCTGGGCATGTTGCTCGACGGGCGCGCCCAGGAAACCGGGATCCGTCGCAAAGGCGCGGATGCCACGCTGTTGCTGGTGGTCAACGCCCATCACGACATCGTCAACTTCCTCCTGCCGGAGGTACCCGACGGCGGCTTCTGGACGTGCCTGATCGACACCAATCAACCGTCCATACGCGGCCAGGAGCGCTTCGATTTCGGGCGCGAGTACTCGGTCACCGGGCGCTCGCTGCTGTTGTTCGAACTGCAGCGCGAGGAAGAGGAGTAAAACAGCGCGTCGGAAAATTTGTGCCATGCATGCACATCCGGCGCGACGAATAGCGATACATGAGCAATACTCGATGCGCGGCTGTCCAGGGTCCGGAGCGCCGCGCTTCGCTATCAACCTGCCCTCACGGCTGCTACAGCGCTTGCTGTTGTGCACGAGTGGGGCGAACGGAACAAGGACGTAACGTCATGAAATCTGTGTCCATCAGTGACAGCGGCTGTGCAGAACAAATCTGGAACAGCGCCCCGCAACTGGCGAATATCCCGGTAATCGGTACCCAGTCCCTCCTCCCCCCCGGCGCCCGCGCCGTGGTGATCGCCCCCCATCCTGGCGACGAAGTGGTGACCTGCGGCGGTCTGCTGCAGTTGCTCAGCGCCACGGGCCACCCCTTGCAACTGATCTCGGTGACCGACGGCAGCGCCAGCCATCCAGGTTCGCAACAGTGGTCGGAGAAGCGCCTGAGCGTGTTCCGCTCCCAGGAAAGTGTCGAGGCCTTGCGCCGGCTCGGGTTGCCGATGCACAGCCTGAAATGGATACGTGGCGGCTTCACCGACCACACCCTGGCGGAGCATGAACAGGCGCTCACGCAATTCATCGCCCGTTATCTACGCCCGGGCGATGTGGTGTTCAGCACCTGGTGCGAGGATGGCAACAGCGACCATGACGCCGTCGGCCGCGCCAGCGCCAATGCTGCCACCATCGCCGGTGCCGTCTTCACTGAAATACCGGTCTGGGCCTGGCACTGGCCATCGCGAGACAGTACGTTGATCCCCTGGCACCGGGCACGCAAAGTGCGCCTGGACACCTGGACGGTGGCGCGCAAGAGCCACGCTACCCATGCTTACGCCAGTCAGCTCGATGGCGAGCCGGCCGTAGGGATTGCGCCACGGTTGCCGCGGGTGTTGCTGGAGCGGATGCGGTTGCCTTATGAGATTGTGTTTGTCTGAAAGGACGTAGGCGGTTGTCGGCGTACATATCCATTGCTGCGGTAACGGGTACCCTAGGGTTCGCGTGAAACCTTGTAGGAGCGAGGCTTGCCCGCGAAGGCGTCCTGGCAGGCGACCATTTTTTTTCAGGTGTACATATCCATTGCTGCGGTAACGGCCACTTATGGTTTCGCCCTTACGGCGAGTCCCTTTTTCAAACGCCAAAAAGGAACCAAAAGGCTTTGCCCCACCACTCGGTGCCTCGCTAGGGCTCGGCATGCCCTCACTCCGGCATTGCTCCGTGGGTCGCCGCGATGGGCCATCCCTGGCCCAGCGCGGCTAAACCGGCGTCCTGCCGGTTTCCCCACTGCGCAATGCCTGCGTTCGGCCAGCGTGGTTAACGGGGCGCCCAGATCAAAAACCAAAGCGAGGCGGCCTGACAGCCGACCTGACTTTTACGGATGTACCTGATCCCCTGTAGGAGCCAGGCTTGCCGGCGAACCAGGCGCTGCGGTGTATCTGTTGTACCGCGTTATCGTTCTTCGCCGGCAAGCCTGGCTCCTACGGGGGTCGGGTACACCCGTAAAAGTCAGGTCGGCTGTCAGGCCGCCTCGCTTTGGCGTTTGATCTTGATCTGGCTTTTGATTTTCTTGCCCCAGCGAGGGGCCGAACGCCAGGGGCAAGAGCCCTTGGTTACTTGGGGCTTTTCCAAGTGACTCGCCGTAAGGGCGAAACCAAAGGTGGTCGTTACCGCAGGAATGGATATGTACACCGGAAAGATAATTCACGCGAACCATACGGTGCCCGTTACCGCAAAAATGGATATATACGCCGAAAGCGCTGAACTGCACGCTCCCCCATCAGTCGCATACATAAGCAACCCGGATTCAGAGGAGTGAAAGTGAGCAGAGACTCTAATCAGCAGGCAGCAGGTTCAGTGCCGCTGGACAGCCCCACGGTCATCCATCGATTGCGCGTGCTCACGGTCAACACCCACAAAGGCTTCACCGCCCTCAACCGGCGCTTCATCCTCCCGGAATTGCGCGAAGCGGTACGCAGCACCTCAGCGGACCTGGTGTTCCTGCAGGAAGTCGTCGGTGAACATGAGCGCCATTCCTCGCGTTACAACGATTGGCCGCAAACCTCGCAGTACGAGTTTCTCGCCGACAGCATGTGGAGCGACTTCGCCTACGGGCGCAATGCGGTCTACCCCGACGGTCACCACGGCAATGCACTGCTGTCCAAATACCCGATCCGCGAATACCGTAACCTGGACGTCTCCATTACCGGCCCCGAGCGCCGGGGGCTTTTGCATTGCGTGCTGGACGTGCCGGGCCACGCCGAGGTGCATGCGATCTGCGTGCACCTGAGCCTGCTGGAAAGTCATCGCCAGTTGCAGTTGCAGTTGCTATGCCAGTTGCTCGAATCCTTGCCCGATGAAGCACCCGTGATCATTGCCGGCGACTTCAATGACTGGCAGCTGCAGGGCAACGCCGCCCTCTCGCGCCGCGACTACTTGCACGAAGCCTTCGAACGCCACCATGGCCGCCCGGCAAAAACCTACCCGGCGCGCTTCCCGCTGTTGCGCCTGGATCGGATCTACCTGCGCAATGCCAGTAGCCACAATCCGAAAATCCTCGGCCACAAGCCCTGGACACACCTGTCGGATCATTTGCCGTTGGCGGTAGAAGTACACCTGTAACGCGTCAAATCTGCTCCCTACCTGTCATTTGTGACAGTAGATACATCCAAAAACACTTGCTACGGTGCTCCCATCCGTTCGCTTGACGCGTGCGGACATGCCCCGTAGCCGTCGTTGCCTGAAGGGTATTTTGCCTTCCTGATGATGTCTCGCGACTCGCGCTGCCGATGCACTTGATGCCTTGCCCTTCTTGCAAGGCATTGGGTGTCGAATCTTGAGCGGAGACGCACATGGACCTTTGCAAAGCACTGCCCAGCGGCCGATACAGCGCCTGTGCCCTTTCGATCTGGTTGTGCATGGGCTGGTCCCTGCCTACCCAGGCGGCATGTACCCTTACTCCCACGGCCGGTAACGACAACCTGGTGTGCGACAGCGGCAACAGCGGGCCGCTGACGGACCTGTCCGGAAACAACAGCCTGACCTTTCCCGTCAATGGCACCGGGACGATCACAGGCAATGTATCGACCGGCATCGGCAAAGACACGGTCATCATGGATTCCGGCGTCATTACCGGGAACGTCAATCAGGGGGACGGTGACGATACGTTCAGCATCAGTGCCGGTCAGGTCACCGGAGCCGTGAACCAGGGCAATGGCGTCGACACCTTTCGCATGGATGGCGGGACCATCCAGTCGCTTGCCCAGGGCGATAGCCGTGACATATTCGAGATGACCGCAGGCACGATCATTGCCGCTTTCGAGGACGGTGACACCGCCAGAATGAGCGGCGGCACCATAGGCCGGGTCGACATGAAGCTCGATAACAATCTGTTCGATCTGTCTGGTGGGCAGATCCTCGGCAATCTGGTCACCGGTTTTGGTAAAGACACTATCATCGTTTCCGGTGGCAGGATTGGCGGCAACATCAGTGTCAGCGGTGGCAACGACAGCATTACGGTGACCGGGGGCGAAATCATCGGCGAGATCCGAGCCAGCGCGGGCGATGACAGCTTGACCTGGGAGGGCGGCGGGATCATCCGTTCGGCGATCCTGATGGGCGATGGCAATGACCGGGCAACCCTGCGCAATCTCAATGAGAGCCTCCTGGCCCAGACCCCAGCCATCGATGGTGCCAAAGACAGCGATCTGCTGACCTTCGATAACACCACCACCAGCGGAGCCGCGCGTTACGTCAACTGGGAAACCGTCAACCTGAGGAATTCCTCGCGATTTGTCCTGGACGGTAATTTTGTCCTGGGTGACAGCGCCACCGGCAGTGGTGTGTTCAACATCGACGGCAGCAGTGTCGTGACCTCGACCCAAGGCAGCCTCACCCCCTTCACCGCAGGCCAGCTGGCGACGCTGAACAACGCCGGGATCATTGACCTGAGCAGTGGTAATACCCGCACCACCGATACCCTGACAGTGCAAGGCAACTATGCAGGCAGCGGCGGCCAACTATGGGTGCAGAGCGTCCTCGGCGATGACAGTTCCCCCAGTGACAAACTGGTCGTCAAGGATGGAACCATCACCGGCAGCACTTCGATTGTCGTCAATAACCTCGGAGGCCTTGGAGCGCTGACCCAGCAAAACGGAATCCAGGTGGTACAGGCCCAGGGCACGGCAACCAGCGACAATGGCGCTTTCACCCTGAGCGCCCCGCTTTCGGCCGGAGCCTTCGATTACGTCTTGTACAAGGGCGGCGTCACCGCTGGCAGCGAAAACAGCTGGTACCTGCGTTCGTCCGTAGTGGCCACGCCACTGGTCGCGGTGCCCAATCCGGATCCCGCCTTGCCACCGATTCTGGTACCACCGCTCGTGGTGCCCAACCCGGATCCAGCCTTGCCGCCGATTCTGGTAGCCCCGGTCGCGGTGCCCAACCCGAATCCCGCTTTGCCACCGATTCTGGTCGCACCGGTCACGGTGCCTAACCCGGATCCCGCCTTGCCACCGATTGCGGTACCACCGGACGCGGCGCCGCTCGCGACGCCGGTAGCGGCCGTCGGCTCGCCGCCATTGCCGGCTCCTGAGCCCGGTGCTGCACCCATTGCCCTGTACCGCCAGGAAGTCCCGGTTTGGTCTGTGTTGCCACCGGCGGCCGCGCAGCTGGCCCTGACGACACTCGGCACCTTTCACGATCGCCAGGGTGACCAACGCCTGCTGAACGAGACCGGCGACTTTGGCGCGGGCTGGGGACGGGTCTACGGGAAAAACTTCGACCAGACCTGGTCCGGCACCGTCACGCCACGGCTCGACGGCTCGCTCAACGGCTTTCAGGTGGGCAACGATCTGTTCGGCTCGCAAACTTCCGGTGGGCAGACCCAGCGCACCGGTTTCTTCATCGGCCATACTCGGTTGAAGGGTGATGTCGACGGTTTCAACCAGGGCTTCCAGGACAAACGTGCAGGTAAGGTCGAGCTGCAAGGCGACAGCCTGGGGCTCTACTGGACCCTGATAGATCCCATGGGCTGGTACTTCGATACCGTGGCGATGTACACCTGGCTGAACCGCGACAGCCACTCCGATCGCGACCTTAAAATCGACAACGATGGCCACGCCATGACCTTCTCGGTCGAGGGCGGCTACCCCGTCAAAGTGGCAGACAACTGGGTGGTCGAACCCCAGGTGCAAGTCATCCATCAACAGGTTGACATAAATAGTCAGGACGACGGCATTTCCAAGGTGTCCTTCGATTCGGACCCAGCCTGGACCGGCCGCCTCGGCGCCCGGCTCAAGGGTCGCTACGAAGTCGCCGGCCTTCCGCTGGAACCTTACCTGCGCGTCAACCTGTGGCACACCGTCTCGGGAACCGACACGGTGACATTTGACGACAGCACCGAGATCAACACCGAACAACGCACCTCATCGGCGGACCTCGGCATCGGCGCGATCCTTACACTTGCACCGACTGTCAGCCTGTACTCCAACGCAGATTACAGCAGCAATATCGACAGCAACCCATTGCGTGGTATGAGCGGTAACCTGGGAATCAGGGTGAGCTGGTAAGTCCGAGCAAAGGCTCTAGCTCGCGAGTTTTTTGACGTTTTATCCAATAAACAAGCACTTAGGTATGCGTCGTAAATCAGTCACTTATATGATCTGAAATACCCCTACCATTTATCGGCCATTTTCTTGACGCAATGCCAGGGGTCCTCTTGACTTCACGTTACTACCCCGGAATCACCATCAGGAACAACCGATAACTCCCCGTAAAAAACGGGCGGGAATCGGCTTGCCCTAATTCATTCGGTCGCCCCTCACTCGGGGTAGGAGAGACGCCAAAGCGAGATACCGCATGCGATTGCAAGGTAGACCTCCATGAAAACTTCATTCACCCCTCAAGAGATCCGGATTAGTGTTTGCACCGTTTCAAGTACATTGCTGTTGTGTTCATCCATGGAAGTGCAGGCTTCCCCCACCGAGGAAGAAACCACCCCCTGGTACCGCCAGGACATCCCGACGCTTACCCTGCCTGCACCGACCACCCCTTATCCCGGCCACTTCAGCCCGATTGCCGATATACGCAGTTCAAGCCTGACCGTCGCAGAGGCTGCGCCCGCGGCCTGGGATCAACTGTATGGCCAGGCCTCGCGCCAGGCACAAACCGATGCCCTCGCCCAGGGTTTTTCCATTCCCGGCTCCGGCGAACTGAAAAGCCCGGCGCTTTTGACCCTGCAAAGCAATAACGGCCACACCCAGCGGGTCGGCCTGATCGGCGGCACCGCCGAGTTCCACGGCACCGGCAACGGCTTGCTAACCAATCGCGCGCAATCGGACCCGCGCAACGACACCCTCAACCTGCAAGGACAGAGCCTCGGCGCCTACTGGAGCCTGACCGGCCCCCAAGGCTGGCACGTCGATCTGTCGGCCAGCGGGGGTCGCGTCAATGGGTTCAGTCGCAATGAGCAAGGCGCCCGCCAAGCCACCGAAGGCAGCGCGGTGACCCTCTCGGTCGAAGGCGGCTTCCCGATCGGCATCAGTGAAAACTGGGTGGTCGAACCCCAGGCGCAATTGATCAATCAGCGGATCACCCTGGATACGCCCTATGCGGGTTCGGGCAACGCCTCCTCCAGCGAACTCAGCTCCTGGAGCGGCCGGGTCGGTGCCAAGTTGAAAGGTAGCTACGACATCAACGGCCTGCCCGTCGAACCCTATGTGCGAACCAACTTGTGGCACACCGTGTACACCGGCAATACCGTGACCCTCGACCAGGTCGACAAGATCAGCAGCAGCCGATACTCCTCGACGGTCGAACTGGGCCTGGGGTTGGTGGCCAGGGTGACGCCGACCGTGAGCCTGTACGTCAGCGCCGACTACAGCAGCGATGTGGATGACAATGATTTGAATGGGCTGATCGGCAGCCTGGGCGTGCGGATGCGTTGGTGAAAAAAATCTCCAGGCCCTTCGCGGGCCAGCCTGATCGACATGCGATCCGGCTGGCCCGCGAAAGCGGCCCCGGATCAGCCCGCCGGCCGTAACATCAACACCGCCAACGGCGGCAGGTTCAGCACCAGCGACAACGCCTGGCCATGGCTCGGCGATTCCTCGGCGGTTGCCCCGCCGCTGTTGCCATAGTTGGAGCCGGCATAGATCGACGAATCGCTGTTGAACACCTCGCTCCACTGCCCGGCAAACGGCACGCCGACCCGGTAAGCCTCGCGCGGTACCGGCGTGAAGTTGGCGACCACCAGTATCGGCTGGCCGTCCTTGCTCCAGCGCATCCAGGCGTAGACGCTGTTGATCGCATCATCGCCGATCAGCCACTGGAAGCCTTGCGGTACGTCGTCCTGTTCGTGCAGGGCCGGTTCTTCGCGATACAGGCGATTGAGGTCGCTCACCAGCTTCTGCACGCCTTTGTGCTCGGAGTACTGCAATAGATACCAATCAAGCTGCTGGTCGTGGTTCCACTCACGCCATTGGCCGAACTCGCAGCCCATGAACAACAGTTTCTTGCCCGGATGGGCCCACATGAAACTCAGGTAGGCCCGCAGGTTGGCGAATTTCTGCCAGCGGTCGCCGGGCATCTTGTCGATCAGCGAGTGTTTGCCGTGCACCACTTCATCGTGGGAAATCGGCAGGATGAAACGTTCCGACCAGGCATACACCAGGCCGAAACTGAGTTCGTTGTGGTGATGGGCGCGGTACACCGGATCCTGCTGGATGTAGTGCAGCGAATCGTGCATCCAGCCCATGTTCCATTTGTAGGCGAAACCCAGGCCGCCCTGTTGCGTGCCCTGGCTGACACCGGGCCAGGCGGTGGACTCTTCGGCGATCACCAGCGCCCCGGGGGCTTCCAGCGCGACGACGTCGTTAAGGTGACGCAGGAAGTCGATGGCTTCGAGGTTCTCGCGGCCGCCATGGCGGTTGGGCACCCACTCGCCGGCCTTGCGCGAGTAGTCGCGGTACAGCATCGACGCCACCGCATCGACGCGCAGGCCATCGACATGGAAATGCTTGAGCCAGTGCAGCGCCGACGCCAGCATGTAGCCGTGCACTTCGGTGCGGCCCAGGTTGTAGATCAGCGTGTCCCAGTCCTGGTGAAAGCCTTCCTGAGGGTTGCCATACTCGTACAGCGCGGTGCCGTCGAACTGGGCCAGGCCGTGGACGTCGGTGGGGAAATGCGCCGGCACCCAGTCGAGGATCACGCCGATACCCGCCAGGTGACAGTCATTGACGAAGGCGGCGAACTCGTCGCCGGTCCCGTAACGGGCGCTGGTGGCGAATTGCGAAAGCAGTTGATAGCCCCAGGAGCCGCCGAACGGGTGTTCCATGATCGGCATCAGCTCGATGTGGGTGAACCCCAGATCCTTCACATACGGAATCAGCCGCTCAGCCAGTTCCGGCCAGGTGTATTGCCGGGCCACTTCGCCCAGGTCGTCCAGCTCGCACTGCCAGGAACCGGCGTGCAGTTCGTAGATCGACAAGGGCGCCGTCCGGTGATGGCGTTCGCCCCGCGATTGCATCCAGTCCTGATCCTGCCAGTCGATCTTCAGAGGCGAGGCGACTTTCGAGGCGGTGTCCGGTGGCAGGCTGGTGGCCAGTGCCATGGGGTCGGCCTTGAGTGGCAGGATCCCGTCCTTGCCGAGGATTTCGTATTTGTAGGCCTCCCCCGCCTGCAGGCGGGGGATGAACAATTCCCAGACACCGGTAGGGTGGCGCAGGCGCATCGGATGGCGACGACCGTCCCAGGCGTTGAAGTCACCCACCACCGACACCCGCCGGGCGTTCGGCGCCCACACGGCGAACCGCACGCCATCGACGCCGTCAACGGTCTTCAACTGGGCGCCCAGGGCGCTGCTGAGGTCGCGGTGATTGCCTTCGGCGAACAGGTACAAATCCATGTCACCGAGCAACGGGCCAAAACTGTAGGGGTCTTCGGCAATTTGTTCGCCACCGGCCCAGCGGGTGCGCAACAGATACGGCTGCGCCCGCTGGAAGTGCCCGACGAACAGCCCTGGGGTCTGGGTCGCTTCCAGGTTGCCCAGCTCCTCCCCGGTTTCCTTGTCCACCACTTGCACGCTCAAGGCGCCCGGCAAATACGCGCGGATGAATTGTCCGCCGGCACCATCGCCGTGGGGGCCGAGAATGGCAAAGGGATCGCGATGCTCGGCCCGCACCAGCGCATCGATATCCCGCGCCCTGGGTAGCAGCGCTTCACTGTGATGATGACCCTGTTCCTTGTTCGAGAAACTCATGACTACTCTCCACCAAGATCGGAAAAGGGTTTAAGCCCACTCAATAATCCATATAAACCGTGCAATGGCACGGGCAGCCAGCCGGGGCGATTTTCCGCCTCGTAGGCCACTTCATACGCCGCCTTCTCCAGGCCGAACAATGCCAACGCGGCATCTTCGCCATCCGGATCTTGCCACGCATGGCCAAGCGTAGCTGCCGCCAGCCGATAAGCGTGGATAAATGCCTGTCTTGCCTCACTTAAATAACGATCGCCGACCCGTTGGCGAGCTTCCTGGGCATTAGCTGTGTTATCGACGTTATGCACGTTGATGGTCATCGCCGCCGCATAGTCGAAGGAGCGCAGCACGCCACTGACATCCTTGTACGGGCTGTGCTTGCCCCGACGTTCTGGCAGTGGTCGCGCCGGTTCACCTTCGAAGTCGATCAGGTACGCATCGCCCTTGATCACCAGCACCTGGCCGAGATGCAAATCACCGTGTACGCGGATCCGCAGTCCACCGGCGGTCTTTTTGGCCAGCTCCTGGACATGGCCGAGAATGGCCTTTTTGTTCTCCAGTAAACGGCTGACCAGGGTTTTGTCCGCCGGGTTCAGTTCATCTTGATGCTGCTTGAGCAACTTCAATGCATGCTCGATTTGTGCCACCACATCCTTGCCCGTCGCCGACGCATCCTTTTGCGTGGTGATGTGCGGATCAAAGTCGGGGTTTTCGCTGGCAGCCGCCAGCACCTGATGCATTTCACCCAGGCGCTGGCCGAGCATGGCAGCGAAATCCTTCAGCTCGCCCAGCGCGTTGTAGTGCTGTTCCTGCTCGGACATGGCGTCCGCGAGTTCGTCGCGCAACGCCCGCTCGAGGTTGTTCTGGGTCCACTCCCAGGCATCGCCCTGATTACTCAAGTAGCCCTGGGCGATCATCAGCAAGTTGTCCTCGCCCGCCGCATCCCGCCGCACCACCGCCCCCAACAGCGGCGAGATATTGCCGAAGCCGGCAGCGGTCAGGTAGGCGCTCATTTCCAGTTCCGGGTGCACGCCCGAGGCGACCTTGCGGATCAGTTTCAACACCAGGCTGTTGCCGACCACCACCGAACTGTTGGATTGCTCGGCGGACAGGTAACGCACTGCCGACTCCGCCGTCAGGCCCAGTTTGGCCAGCTCGGCCGTGGGTTCGAAACGGATCTCGCCGCCATCGGACGGCAAAACCGTGTGGTTGTGCATGCCTTGCAACACCGCACGGATGAAGTTTTCCAGGCTGAAGGCATCCGTGATCAAGCCGACCTGCGGGCCACGGCGCACCCGCGACAGGGCCAATTGCTGGGGCAATGCCGTGCCGACCTGGTCTTCGGCGATGAAGCCGAACGGCAGTTGGTAGCGGCTGGTCTGGCCACCGCCGGTGACTTCGATTTCACTCAGCAACACCGGATGCTGCGCATCGCCAAATCGCACACCGTAGGCCAGGTTGACCTGTTCGATGGCCGCGTCCTTGCCAGCGAACCAACGACGATTCTGCAGCCAGTTCGGCAGGATGCCCTGCTCCAATGTGGTGCGTGATGGCGCTTCGAGCAGTTCTTCCATGCGCTTTTTCAGCACAAGCGTGGTGAAGTCCGGCAGGCTTTGCGCCGGTTCCACGTGCCAACTCGGCATCTGGTTCTCCGCGGCCAGACCGAACCAGTAGAAACCGTAGGGCGCCAGGGTCAGGAGGAAATTCAATTGGCCAATGGGGGGGAACGCGTTACCGCCGAGCATCTCCACGGGCACCATGCCGACATACGCCGACAGGTCCAGCTCCACCGCCTGGGCGCTGCGCGAAACGTTGGCCACGCACAGAATGATCTCGTGCTTGCCGTCAGACCCGGTGTATTCGCGGGTATAGGCCAGCACGCGGCGATTGGTCGGCGAGAGCATTTTCAAGGTGCCACGCCCGAACGCCTTGGACTGCTTGCGCACCGCCAACATGCGCCGGGTCCAGTTCAACAGCGAATGCGGATCGCCGGCCTGGGTTTCGACATTCACCGACAGGTAGCCGTATTGCGGGTCCATGATCGGCGGCAGCACCAGGCTGGCCGGGTCGGCGCGGGAAAACCCGCCGTTGCGGTCGATCGACCATTGCATCGGCGTGCGCACACCGTCGCGATCGCCGAGGTAGATGTTGTCGCCCATGCCGATCTCGTCACCGTAGTACAAGGTCGGCGTGCCGGGCATCGACAGCAACAGGCTGTTGAGCAGTTCCACGCGCCGGCGATCACGCTCCATCAGCGGCGCCAGGCGCCGGCGAATCCCCAGGTTGATCCGCGCCCGCCGGTCGGCCGCATAGTAATTCCACAGGTAGTCACGCTCCTTGTCGGTGACCATCTCCAGGGTCAGTTCATCGTGGTTGCGCAGGAAAATCGCCCACTGGCAATTGGCCGGGATCTCCGGCGTCTGGCGCAAGATGTCGGTGATTGGAAAACGGTCTTCCTGGGCCAGCGCCATGTACATGCGCGGCATCAACGGGAAGTGGAACGCCATGTGGCATTCGTCGCCGTTCAGGCCCTTTTTATCGGTGTCGCCGAAATACAGCTGGGTGTCTTCCGGCCATTGATTGGCCTCGGCCAGCAGCATGCGGTCCGGGTAATGGGCGTCGATTTCGGCGCGGATCTGCTTGAGGACGTCGTGGGTCTCCGGCAGGTTCTCGTTGTTGGTGCCGTCGCGCTCGATCAGGTACGGGATGGCATCGAGGCGCAACCCGTCGATGCCCATGTCGAGCCAGTAGCGCATCACCGACAGCACCGCTTTCATCACCTGCGGGTTGTCGAAATTAAGATCCGGCTGGTGCGAGTAGAAGCGGTGCCAGAAGTATTGACCAGCCACCGGGTCCCAGGTCCAGTTGGATTTTTCGGTGTCGAGAAAGATGATGCGGGTGCCGTCGTATTTTTGATCGTCATCGGACCACACATAGAAATCCCGCGCGGCCGAACCTTTCTTGGCCTTGCGTGCGCGCTGGAACCAGGCGTGCTGGTCGGAGGTGTGATTGATGACCAGTTCGGTGATCACCCGCAAACCGCGTTTGTGCGCCTCGGCGATGAAGCGCTTGGCGTCGGCCATGGTTCCGTAGTCGCTGTGCACGCCGCGGTATTCGGCGATGTCGTAGCCATCGTCGCGGCGTGGCGAGGGGTAGAACGGCAACAGCCAGATGGTATTGACGCCCAGGTCGGCAATGTAGTCGAGCTTGGCGATCAGGCCGGGAAAGTCGCCGATTCCGTCGTTATTGGAGTCGAAGTAGGATTTGACATGAACTTGATAGATGACCGCGTCCTTGTACCAGAGCGGGTCCTTGATGAAGGTGGCTGCCTTGGGTTTCTTCGCCATTTGAAACTCCTGTCGAATTTGAAAAGCCGAACCGATCACCGGCCTCGAACGCGATGAGGTCAATGTGGGAGCGGGCTTGCTCGCGAAAGCGGTGTGTCAGGCGACATAAGCTTTGACTGTCCTGCCGCCTTCGTCGGAACGCCGCCCGGAGCAAGCCAGCTCCCACACAGAATTTCGGTTCAGGGGGTAATTCGCCAGATCCCGAACGGCTGAAACGCCGGATCGATGCGCATGAACTGGTACTTGCCATGCCAGGTCCAGCGATGGCCGTTCATCAAGTCTTCGCCCTGGGTGCTGGCATCGTCCGGCAAGCCCATTTCCCACAGCGGCAACTCGAAATTCGCCTCCTGGACGTTGTGCGGATCAAGGTTGACCGCCACCAGGATGAAATTGCTGCCGTCGGGGCTGCGCTTGCCGAAGTACAGGATGTTGTCGTTCCAGGCGTTATAGACCTTGAGGCCCAGGTGCGAGTGCAGCGCCGGGTTTTGCCGGCGGATGCGGTTGAGCTGGGCGATCTCGGCAATGATGTTGCCGGGCGCGTTGAAGTCCCTGGGGCGGATCTCGTACTTCTCGGAGTCGAGGTATTCTTCCTTGCCAGGTACCGGCGCCGATTCACACAACTCGAACCCCGAATACATGCCCCACAGCCCCGAACCCATTGTCGCCAATGCCGCGCGAATGAGAAAACCGGGGCGACCGGATTCATGCAGGAACGCCGGGTTGATATCCGGTGTATTGACGAAGAAGTTCGGCCGGTAGCATTCGCGCCACGGCGATTCATTGAGTTCGGTGAAATAGGTCGCCAACTCCGACTTGGTATTGCGCCAGGTGAAGTAGGTGTAACTCTGCGAGTAACCGACCTTGCCCAGCCGCGCCATCATCGCCGGGGTGGTAAAGGCTTCGGCGAGAAAAATCACCTCCGGATAAAGCGCACGAACGTCGGCGATCAGCCACTGCCAGAACGGCAGCGGCTTGGTGTGCGGGTTGTCGACGCGAAAGATCTTCACGCCTTCCTGCACCCAGCCGACCACGATGTCACGCAGTTCGACCCACAGGCTGGGGATCGCCTCGACGGCATAGAAGTCGACATTGACGATGTCCTGGTATTTTTTCGGCGGATTCTCGGCGTATTTGATCGTGCCGTCCGGCCGCCAGTTGAACCACCCGGGGTGCTGCTTGAGCCAAGGATGGTCCTGGGAACACTGGATGGCAAAATCGAGGGCGATCTCCAGGCCGTAATCCGCGGCCGCCGCCACCAGGCGACGGAAGTCTTCGCGGGTGCCCAGCTGCGAGTGAATCGCCTCGTGCCCGCCCTCTTCACTGCCGATGGCATAGGGGCTGCCTGGATCGTCGGGGCCGGCGGTCAGGGAATTGTTCGGGCCTTTGCGATAACTGCGCCCGATCGGGTGGATCGGCGGGAAGTACAGGACGTCGAAGCCCATGTCCTGGATCATCGCCAGCCGTGAATGCACGTCATTAAAAGTGCCATGGCGCGCCGGATCGTCGGTGATCGAGCGCGGGAACAGTTCATACCAACTGGCAAACTGCGCCAACTCACGCTCGACATCGACCGGGTACTCCGGGCTCAGGCTCAGGTAGGCACGATGATCGGCCTGGGCCATCAGCTCGGCGCTACGGGGGTGCAGAAACAGTGCAACCTGCTCGGTTTCGAGCAATCCCGACAGTTCGTGGTGCAACGCGGCCAATTGCTCGCTCAGCTGATCTTCGGCGCGTTCGGCGGCTTGCTGGACGTATAGGCGACCTTCCTGCAGCTCAAGACTGACCGGAACGGCGGCCAGGTGCTTTTTTTCCAGTTCGTAGCAAAAACTGGCGAATTGATCGATCCAGGCTTCGATGCAGAACACATAGCGGCCCTGGCTCTGCACCCGAAAGCGGCCTTGCCAGCCATTGTTGCCCAGATCGGCCATGACCTCGCTTTGCCAGGCATCATCGCCCTCGGCCTGCCAACGCACTCGTACCGCCAGCTTGTCGTGACCGTCGGCAAACACCTTGCTGGTCACCACCACGTCCTGCCCCACCACGGCCTTGACCGCAAACTGGCCACCTTCAAGGGTCGGCAGGGTATTTTCAATCACGATTCGCGGCAGCAGCAAGGCCTGGGAAAGTGGCATGTGCGGATTGTAGCTCAGTTCAGTCGGTTTTTCAGCCGTCATCGAGCATCACTCCTTTACGCCCCATGGACGCTCTTGTGTCTGTTTGTCATCGCGCCGGGCGATTGCCCCTGCAATGAACTCACTTAGGTTCCGAGCGCCAGCCGCCGGGAAAAGTTCAGCGCGATCTGCCGGAATCAAATCCTGCGCGCAGTGGTCAACCAACTTAAGCACGACTCACGCCATGTGCCACTGGAGGCATCAACGATGAACAATCCATTCCCCGCCGAAACCCCAGATCCGAACATCGATGACCCGGTGATACCACCCACCGATCCGCAGCCTGTGCCCGAGCAGGACCCGCCCGGCACTAACCCGCCACCCCGGGAAGAGCCGCCGACGACGATGCCACCGGTGATTGTGACCCCTGAATGAAGACAGTTGATCGCTCCCCCTGCCGCGCCGGGGGAATTCTGTAGGAGCGAGCATGCTCGCGATGGGCGTGAACGATGACGCTGGAAGCCTGACACCCCGAGGCGCTCTTGAGTTTTTCGCTGGCAAGCCAGCTCCTACAATTGGTCTTTGTCTTTGTCTTTCTCCAGCATCTTCACGATGCTGGGCATGACGCCGAGAATCAGCAACGCCAGCAACGTACTCAACACCGCCGTCGCCTCCCTTCCCAACCCGGCAGACACCCCAATGGCGGCGGTCATCCACAGCCCGGCGGCGGTGGTCAGGCCCTTGACGTGGCCTTCATCACCTTCCTGGTTTTTCAGGATGGTGCCGGCACCGAGGAAGCCGATACCGGCGATCACACCCTGGACGACCCGGCTCATGGCGTCGGCCTGGGAGCCGGACATCTGCGGCACCAGTACGAACAGCGCCGCGCCGAGTGCCACCAGCATGTGGGTGCGCACCCCCGCGGCCTTGCCCTTGTGCTCGCGCTCGAAACCGAGGATGCCGCCCAGTACCGCGGCCATCAGCAGGCGCACGGTGATTCGGGTCAATTGCGAGGCATCGCCGATGTCGGCGAATTCGGCTTGCAGGGTCACCCAGACTTCATGCCACCAGGCGTTCATGGCGCGCTCCCTCGTGAAGAGCCTTGCAAAGGGTCATGGAAGATTGACCGCGCCGACCATTAATCAGTTGCACAGAACGATGGCCGGCGCCGAGACCCTAATACTTCATCAGTCCTGGAAATCAAGGATCACGTCATGACCGTACGCATCGAGAACCAGACCTGCTTCTTTACCACCGAAAGCGGCGAGGAGATTCGCCTGTGTCCAGATGTGACCATCATCACCGATGACGTTAAAGCCATGTCGGCGGTCGACCTCGAAGGACAGCGTATCTACATCACCGAAGCAGAAGCCGACGCATTGACCGTAGCAGGTGCGGTGGACGGTCGCCGGCATTTGAAGGCCACAGACAGTGGTTCGGTGATTTGACTGCCCCGGATCAACACCCCTCCGAAAACGTCTGATACAGGCGCCCGGTCCCGTCGAGACAGGTGCTTCAACTTGTCGCAGGTGGGGTTTGCGAAGCCATCTGATCCGGTTTTTAAAGCAATACCTGAGTCTGTTATGCAAACAGATCGCCGCTCATAGTGCTCCTGCCTGATGGAGGCTGATGAGCGAAAGACCATGAGCGATAGAATCCCCGTCCGAACCCTGGAAAGCGCCCCCGTCGTCAAGACTTTCGAGCCTTCGCGACCAAAGATGAAGGCCAAGTACAGCGACAACCTGATCCACACCCGTAGCTTCACCGGCCTGTTCCGTTCCCTGCGCATCAGCGGCGCGGGTTTTCTGTTCCTGCTGTTCTTCGGCACCGTGTGGTTGAACTGGGGTGGCCGCCAGGCGGTGCTTTGGGATCTTTCCGAGAGCAAATTCCACATTTTTGGCGCGACGTTCTGGCCGCAGGATTTCATCCTGCTCTCGGCGCTGCTGATCATTGCCGCGTTCGGCCTGTTCGCGATCACCGTGTTTGCCGGCCGCGTCTGGTGCGGCTACACCTGCCCGCAGAGCTCCTGGACCTGGATCTTCATGTGGTGCGAGAAGATCACCGAAGGCGAACGAAACCAGCGGATCAAACTGCAAGCGGCGCCCTGGGGGCTGAACAAACTGCTGCGCCGTTCGGCCAAACACACCATGTGGCTGGCCATCAGCCTGCTGACCGGCCTGACCTTCGTCGGCTATTTCACGCCGATCCTACCACTGGCAGAAGCGCTGCTGACCTGGCAAATGGGCGGCGTCAGCCTGTTCTGGGTGCTGTTCTTCACCGGTGCCACCTACATCAATGCGGGCTGGTTGCGTGAGGCGGTGTGCATGCACATGTGCCCCTATGCGCGATTCCAGAGCGTGATGTTCGACAAGGACACCCTGACCATTTCCTACGACGTCGCCCGTGGCGAGCACCGTGGCCCACGCAAACGCGAGGTCAAGCCAGCCGAAGTCGGCCTGGGTGATTGCATCGATTGCCAGCTCTGCGTGCAGGTCTGCCCGACCGGCATCGACATTCGCGACGGCTTGCAGATGGAATGCATCGGTTGCGCGGCGTGCATCGACGCCTGTGATTCGATCATGGACAAGATGGGCTACGAGCGCGGGTTGATCAGCTATACCTCGGAGCACCAGTTGCAAGGCGGCAAGACCCACCTGTTGCGGCCACGATTGATCGGTTACACCGCCGTGCTGCTGGTGATGATCGCTGCGCTGGTGGTCGCGTTGATGGAGCGGCCGATGGTGTCGCTGGACGTGAGCAAGGACCGCGGCCTGTTTCGCGAGAATAGCCAGGGGCAGATTGAAAACATCTACAGCCTCAAGGTGATCAACAAGACCCAGCAACGCCAGGACTACCGCCTGACGCTGGTGGATGGCGACGGCTTCCAGCTGCAGGGCAAGACCGAACTGAGCCTGGCGCCGGGTGAGATTGTCGATGTGCCAGTTTCGGTGGCGATGACCACGGAGCGGCCGGGCAGCAGCTCGCAGAGCATCAGTTTCAGGATCGTCGACAGCGATGAGCCGGGCATCTTCAGCGAGGCGAAAAGCCGGTTTGTTGCGCCGATGAATCGTTAAGGCTTTAGACTGCGGTGCGTCATTCGCGAGCAAGCCCGCTCCCACATTAGATCGGTTTGTCTGGATGAACTCGGACAAATGTGGGAGTGGCGGTGCGACGATTCGACTTGATCGCGAAGAAGTCACCTCGTTTTTTTTGAATGACACCAATCCGGGCAATCGATGAAACGCTACGAAAAATTCGCCGATGATATCGCTGAACTGATCCGCACCGGCGTCCTCGGGCCCGGCCAGCGCGTGCCGTCGGTGCGCTATGCCAGCCAGACCCATGGGGTCAGCCCGTCCACGGTGTTCCAGGCCTACTACTTGCTCGAGCGTCGCGGCCTGATTCGCGCCCGTCCGCGCTCCGGCTACTTCGTCAACGCCCATGCACCCCGGCCGTTCTCCGAGCCGGAGATCAGCAGCCAGGTCAACGAATCCACCGAAGTCGACGTCAGCGAACTGGTGTTCTCGGTCCTCGAATCGATCAAGGACCCGAACACTGTAGCCTTCGGCTCGGCATTCCCCAGTCCGACCCTGTTTCCGCTGCAGCGCCTGTCCCGCTCCCTGGCCAGCGCTGCCCGGGACATGGATCCGCGCATGGTGGTCACCGACATGTCGCCGGGCAACCCGCAACTGCGCCGGCAAATTGCCCTGCGTTACATGGTTGGCGGCTTGATGCTGCCCATGGAAGAGTTGTTGATCACCAACGGCGCACTGGAAGCGCTGAACCTGTGCCTGCAAGCCGTGACTCAACCCGGCGACCTGGTGGCCATCGAGGCCCCGGCGTTCTACGCCTGCCTGCAAGTACTGGAACGCTTGAAACTCAAGGCCGTGGAAATCCCCGTGCACCCGCGCGACGGTATCGACCTCGGTGTACTCGCGCAAACCCTGGAACGCCACCCGATCAAGGCTTGCTGGTGCATGACCAGTTTCCAGAATCCCATGGGCGCGACCATGCCTGAAGCGAAAAAACGCGAACTGGTGGAATTGCTGCGTGTCCATCAAGTGCCGTTGATCGAAGATGACGTCTACGCCGAACTCTATTACGGCCAACAGGCGCCGAAACCGGCAAAAGCGTTCGATACCGAAGGGTTGGTGATGCACTGTGGTTCTTTCGCCAAGAGCCTGGCCCCGGGTTACCGCATTGGCTGGGTCGCTGCCGGGCGCTATGCGCAGAAGATCGAGCGGCTCAAACTCATGACCTCCCTTTGCGCATCGATGCCGGCCCAGGCAGCCATTGCCGACTACCTGCAACACGGCGGTTACGATCGGCATTTGCGCAGGTTGCGTTACGCCCTGGAGGAACAGCAAAGCGCCATGCTGTCGGCGATTGCCCGCTATTTCCCGGCGCAGACCCGCGTCAGCCAACCGGCTGGCGGCTACTTCCTCTGGCTGGAACTACCCGAGCAGATGGATTCCTTGAAGTTGTTCCAGATGGCGCTGGCCCAGGGCATCAGCATCGCCCCGGGGCCGATTTTTTCGCCGACGCAGCGCTTCAGGAATTGCATCCGGTTGAATTATGGCAGCCCCTGGGATGAGACTTCCGAGAAGGCGATGGAGACGCTGGGGCGGATTGTAAGATCCTTCTAAAAGCAAAGATCGCAGCCTGCGGCAGCTCCTACAAGGAAATGCAATCCCATGTAGGAGCTGCCGCAGGCTGCGATCTTTTGATCTTGATGTTTACCGGCCGCCGCCAAGATCGACAAAGGTCCCCGTCGCATAAGAAGCCTTGTCCGACAACAACCACACAATCGCCTCCGCGACCTCGTCCGGTCGCCCGCCACGGGCCATCGGAATCGCCGATTCGAGCTTGCTGACCCGATCCGGATCGCCGCTCAGGGCGTGAAAATCGGTGTAGATGTAGCCCGGACGCACGGCGTTGACCCGAATCCCCTCACCCGCCACTTCCTTGGACAGGCCAATGGTGAAGGTGTCGAGCGCGCCCTTGGAGGCTGCGTAGTCGACGTATTCGTTAGGCGAGCCCAAACGCGCGGCGACCGAGGATACGTTGACAATGCTGCCGCCCTGCCCACCGTGCCTGGGCGACATGCGCAAGATGGCGTGCTTGGCGCAGAGGACTGGCGCCAATACGTTGGTCTTGAGGATCTTGAGGATGCGGAATTCAGACATTTCTTCGACCCGGGATTTTTGCCCCACGGTGCCAGCGTTGTTCACCAGCGCCGTGACCCGACCCAGTTCGCTGTCCACCCGGTTGAACAGGGCGATGACTTCGTCTTCGATACTGACATCGGCCCGCACGGCGATGGCTTGGGCACCCAAGGCGCGGACCTGGTCCAGCACTGTTTGCGCCGCCTGTTCATCGGCCTGGTAGTTGATGCAGATCCGATAGCCTTGTTTGGCGGCCAACAGCGCAGTAGCGGCACCGATACCGCGACTTCCGCCGGTGATGACGATGACTTTGTCCATGCAAGCATTCCTCCTTCAAGCCTATGCAGTCGGGGGGAAGAATAACCGCCATTTGCGGATTTTGCATGGCACCGTCATCGGCCCGGCCTGTTCAGGCCAGTTCCAATTGCTCGCTGCGGTGGATTTCCTTCATGAAGCGTTCGGCCGGCAACGGGTGCCCCAGCAGGTAGCCCTGCAGCGAATCGCAACCGAGTTGGGTCAGGAAGTCCTGCTGCGAGCCCGTTTCCACGCCTTCGGCGACGATCCGCAAGCCCAGCGCCTGGCCGAGGGCGACAATGGCTGAAACGATGGCGGCGTCATCGCTGTCACGTTCCAGGTCGCGGACGAAACCGCGGTCGATCTTCAGCTCGTTGGCCGGCAGGCGCTTGAGGTACATCAAGCTCGAGTAGCCGGTACCAAAGTCGTCGATGGACAGGTCAACGCCCATGTCCGACAGCTCCTGCAGCACCGTCATGCTGGCATCGGCATCGCTCATGGCCGTGGTCTCGGTGATTTCCAGGGTCAGGCTGTTGGCCGGCAAACGGTGGGTGGCCAGCGCCTTGGCGACACTCTGCACCAGGCCCACATGGCAGAACTGCAAGGCCGAGAGGTTAACCGCGATGCGCCAGTTGGTGTAGCCGAGCACATACCATTCGCGCATCTGGCGGCAAGCTTCGTTGAGAACCCATTCGCCGATGGGAATGATCAGCCCGGTCTTCTCCGCCAGTTCAATGAACTTGTCCGGCAGCAGCATGCCCTGGGTCGGATGCTCCCAGCGCAACAACGCTTCGGCCCCCACCGGCCGGCCGTTGTGCGCATCGAACTTGGGCTGGTAGTGCAGGCTGAACTCGTTCTGGTCCACGGCATTGCGCAGGTCCTGCAGCAATTGCAACTGTTTGCGCGCGTTGCTGTTCATCGAGGCATCGAAGAAGCTGTAGCCGTTCTTGCCCGTGCCCTTGGCGTGATACATCGCCGCATCGGCGTTCATCAGCAATTCGTGAGCGCTCTGGCCATTGCCCGGATACAGGGCGATGCCGACGCTGGCGGAGATCTGCAGATCGTGCTCGGCCACCCGGAATGCTCGGGCGATCAGGCTCACCTGGCGGGCTGCGAGGTTCATCGCGTCGTCCGGCTCGCTCAATTGCACCAGCAGCACGAACTCATCGCCGCCGATGCGCGCGAGGGTGTCCTGGCCGCGCAGGTCTTCACGCAGGCGCAGACTGACTTCGCGCAGCAACTGGTCGCCCATATGGTGACCGAAGGCGTCATTGACTGGCTTGAAGCCATCGAGGTCGATGAACATCAACGCCAGGCAACCGCCCTCGTTATCGACCCTGGAGATGCCCTGATCGATGCGGTCGGCCAGCAACACTCGATTCGGCAGGCCGGTCAAGGTGTCGTGCAAGGCCAGTTGGGTCAGTTCGCGGTTGGCTTCGGTCAGCGACTGGGCCAGGCTGGCGGTTCGGGCTTCCAGGCGCGCATCGAGGATCGAGGTCAGCAAGGCGATGCTCAATACCGCAAGCGTGGTGATCAGTACCAGGTTGTCGAGGCCGTTGCCGCTCAAGCCGTTGCCCACTGAGCCGCAAAAACTGCCTTCGGGGAATTGCGCGGCGGCCATGCCGGTGTAGTGCATGCCGACGATGGCAATGCCCATGATCACCGCCGCGCCACCGCGGATCAGACGGACATAAGGCGTGTGCTGGCGCAGACGGAAGGCAATCCACAGTGCCGCGCCGGAGGCACCGACCGCGATCAGCAACGAGGCGCTGAACAGAGTCGGGTCATAGTCGATGCCCGGCTGCATGCGCATGGCCGCCATGCCGGTGTAATGCATGGCACTGATGCCGGCGCCCATGACCAGCGCACCGAACGCCAGCTGCCAGGCCGGCAGCTGTGCCTGACTGACCAGCCACAGGGCGAAGCCGCATGACAGGATGCCGATCAACAGCGACAGCAAGGTGATGGTGAGGTCGTACCCCAGGTCGATGGGCAGCTTGAAGGCGAGCATGCCGATGAAATGCATCGACCATACGCCGATACCCATGGCAAACGCGCCGCCCGCTGTCCAGCAATGCACCGCCCGGCCCTTGGCCGTGGCAATGCGCCCGGTCAGGTCCAGTGCAGTGTATGACGCGAGAATTGCCACACAGAGCGAAATGATGACCAGCGTTGGGGAATAACTACCGATGAGCATGGAAGTGTCTCGCAATCACCCCCGTACTGCTTCCATTCTCGGAGGTGTAAATCCGGCCGATTGTACTGATTCCAAATGAGAACGCACTCACAAAATGAGCAAAATGCCAGCAAGGCGATGAAACGCTTGTTTTAAGGTTTTACATTAAGTCCATCAAACCGAATCTGCACCGATTCTGTAGGAGCGAGCATGCTCGCGATGGAGGACAACGATAACGCGGGTTACCTGGATGCCCGAGTTATTGTTGACGAGCATCGTCGGAACGCCGCCCGGAGCCTGCTCGCTCCTACAATGAGGCACGTTGATCAGGGGTTAGCTGCCCGTCCCAGCCGCCACCCAGCGCGGCAATCAACTGCACACTGGCGATCAGGCGGCTCTGCAACAGGTCCAGGGTGCTGCGTTCATTATTCAATGCCGCGGCCTGGACCACGACCACATCGAGGTAGGCGATCACCCCCGCCTTGTACTGGTTCTCGGTCAGTCGCAACGACTCGCGGGCCGCGTCCAGCGCCTGTTGGCGCACCACCGCTTCGTCCTGCAGCACCTTGAGCTGGACCAGGAAATTCTCCACCTCGCGGAAGCCGTCGAGTACGGTCTGGCGGTATTTGGCTACGGTTTCGTCGTAGGCCGCTTCGCTGCGGTCCACTTCCGCCGAACGCTGGCCGCCGTCGAACAAGGTCATGGCCAGTTGCGGGCCGACCGACCAGAACCGGTTCGGCAGGCTGAACAAGTCTTTCGACGTGCTGCTGCTGTAGCCACCGTTCAGGCTCAGGGTCAGGTCCGGGTAATAAGCGGCCTTGGCCACGCCGATGTTGGCGTTGGCGGCGATGACCGAGCGTTCTGCCGAAGCAATGTCCGGGCGACGTTCCAGCAGTTGCGAAGGCAGGCTCAGTGGCACCTCGGGCAAGGCCGGGATGCTCTGGGTTTCCGCCAGGCTGAACTCGGCCGGTGGCAAGCCGATCAGCACGGCGATGGCGTTTTCCAGCTGGGCACGCTGCCAGATCAGATCGACCATGTCCGCCTCGGTGCCCTTGAGTTGCGTCTGGGCTTGGGCCACCGCGTCCTTGCCGGAAACCCCGGCGCGGTACTGGTTTTCGGTCATTTTCAGCGAACGCTGGTAGGCCGCGACGGTCGCTTCCAGCAAGCGTTTCTGCTCGTCCATCACGCGCAATTGCAGATAGTTCTGCACCAGCTCCGACTGCTGGCTCAGGCGCATCGCCGCCAGGTCGGCAAAACTCGCCTGGGCATTGGCGGTGTCGGCTTCCAGACCACGGCGCAATTTGCCCCAGACATCGGCCTCCCAACTGACCCCGGCCTGGGCGGTGTAGGTGTCGCGAATACCGCTGGACGAACTGGTCAGGCTGGAACTGCTGCTGCCGGTGCCCTGGCTGGAGCGGTTTTTCCCCAGGGTCAGGTCCACCGTTGGAAAAAACGCGCCCCGGGCGCTGCGCACCAAGGCCTGGGCCTGGCGGTACTGGGCTTCGGACTGGGCAACGGTCTGGTTGGCGCGGTTGAGTTGCTCGATCAGGCCATTGAGTTGTCGGTCGCCGTACAGCTCCCACCACGCACCGCGGGCCAGGGCGTCGCTTGGATTGGCCTGGGTCCAGCCGGCCGCTTCCTTGTACTGTGCAGATTCTGCAGTTTGCGGGCGCTGGTAATCCGGGCCGACGGCGCAGGCACTGAGCATCGCCACGCACAGCGACAGGCTCAGCAGCCGCGAGCCTCGGGCGGTGACCAGCGGTGTAGCCAGGTTGAACAGCGAACGGTCAGTCATAGCGGAGTTTCCAGAGCAGCATCGGTACGCACCCCACGCCAATGGTTGAAGCGATGGCGCAGTTTGTCGAGATAGAGGTAGACCACCGGGGTGGTGTAAAGGGTCAGCACCTGGCTGAAGATCAGCCCGCCGATGATGGTCAGGCCCAGCGGCTGGCGCATTTCCGCGCCCTCAGCACGGCTCAGGAGCAGCGGCAAGGCGCCGAGGATCGCGGCCAGGGTGGTCATCAGGATCGGCCGCAAACGTTGCAGGCAGGCGTTGCGAATCGACTCCAGCGGCGCCATGCCCTGATGACGCTCGAGCTGCAACGCCAGGTCGATCATCAGGATGGCGTTTTTCTTCACCACACCGATCAGCAGGAACAGGCCGAGCAACGAGATCAGGCTGAACTCGCCGCCCAGCGCATAGATCGACAGCAACGCGCCGACCCCCGCCGAAGGCAAGGTCGAGAGAATGGTCAGCGGATGAATATAGCTTTCATACAGCACGCCCAGCACCAGGTACACCGCCACGAGCGCGCCAAGGATCATCCACGGCTGGCTTTTCTGCGTCGCGGCGAAGGCATCGGCGGTGCCAGCCATTTTCGCGATGACGTCTTCCGGCAGGCCCACCGAGGCAATCGCCCGCTCGATGGCAGCACTGCCCTGCTCCACGGTCACGCCTGCGGCCATGTCGAAGGCAATGCTTTCCGAGGCGAACTGGCCTTCATGGCTGACCCGATCGTCTGCCAGGCTGTTCTCGTAATGGGCGATGGTCGACAGCGGAATCCGCGCGCCGTCCGCGGTGATCACCTGCACCTGTTTGAGCGTGATCGGGTCCTGGGCGTACTTGGGATTGACCTCCATCACCACCTGATACTGGTTGAGGCTGTCGTAGATGGTCGAAATCTGCCGCTGGGCGTAGGCGTTGTTGAGCACCGCCGTGACCATGTCCATGTCCACGCCAAGGCGCTTGGCCTGGTCGCGGTCGACGATCAGCGTCACCTGCTGGGCGCCGCGGCCTTCGCGAGCATCGATCGCGGTCAGTTCCGGCAACGCCTTGAGCGCGGTCACCACTTTCGGATACCACTCGCGCAGCGCACCCAGGTCACCGCTTTGCAGGATGTAGGAATACTGCGACGAGGTCTGTTCGCGGCCACCGCCAAACTGCAGGTCCTGGTCGGCCATCAGCATCAGCTGCGCGCCGGCGACCTTGGGCATTTCCTTGCGCAGGCGTTCGATGACCTTCTGCGCTGAAAGGTTACGTTCCTTGATCGGCTTGAGGCGCACCAGCATGAACGCGTTGTTGGTGCCGTTGCTGCCACCGATGAAACCGGCGACGCTTTCCACCGCGTCGTCCTTGAGCACGGCACGGCGGAAGGTCTCCATTTTCGGTTGCATCACACTGAACGACAAACCGTCATCGCCTCGCACGAAACCGATCAGCTGCCCGGTGTCTTGTTGCGGAAGAAATATTTTAGGAACAACGACATACAGCGCAATGTTCACGCCAATTGTCACCAACAGACTGAGCAGTGTCAGGCGCCGGTGGCGCAGCACCCAATCGAGGCTGGTGGCGTATTTGCCGACCATCCATTCGTTGGCCCGCTGACTCCAGCGCTGCAGGCGGTTTTCCTGGCCTGGCGTGTGCGGCTTGAGCCAGCGGGCACAGAGCATTGGCGTCAAGGTCAGCGAAACCACCAGCGACACCACGATGGCCGCCGCCAGGGTGATGGAGAACTCGCGGAACAGGCTCTCGATGATCCCTCCCATGAACAGGATCGACAGGAACACCGCCACCAGCGACGCGTTCATCGACAGCAAGGTGAAGCCGACTTCCTGGGCACCGAGGTACGCGGCCTTCATCGGCCGCACACCCGCGTCGATGTGCCGGGAGATGTTCTCCAGCACCACGATGGCATCGTCCACCACCAGCCCGGTGGCCAGGATCAACGCCATCAGCGACAGGTTGTTCAGCGAGAAACCATACAGGTACATCACGGCAAAGGTGCCAACCAGCGACACCGGCACCGCCAACGTCGGGATCAGCGACGCACGGAAGTTACCGAGGAACAGGAACACCACCAGGATCACCAGCGCCACGGCGATCAGCAGGGTCATTTCCGCTTCGTGCAGCGTGGCCTTGATCACCGGCGAGCGGTCCATGGCCAGGTTCAGCTTGACGCTGGCCGGCAGCACGGCCTGCAACGCTGGCAACTGGGCCTTGATCTCGTTGACCGTCTCGATGATGTTGGCGCCGGCCTGGCGGTTGATCACCAGCAGTACCGCCGAATCGTTGTTGAAGAAACCGCTGTTGTAGCGGTCCTCGACGCCATCGCTGACCTTGGCCACATCCTTCAGGCGCAGGGCTGCGCCGTCCGCGTAGTGGATGATCAGCGATTCGTAGTCCTTGGCCTTTTCCAGTTGGTCGTTGGCCTGCACCTGCCACAGGCGCTGATCGTCTTCGACCGAGCCCTTGGGCCGGCGCACGTTGGCATTGGCGATGGTGTTGCGTACATCGTCCAGGGCCACGCCGTACTGGTTGAGCGCCTGGGGTTCGAGTTCGATGCGCACCGCCGGCAAGGAGCTGCCGCCGATCTGCACTTCGCCGACGCCCTGCACCTGCGACAGGCTCTGGGACAGGATGGTCGAGGCCAGGTCATAGAGCTGGCCTTTTTCCAGCACGTCCGAGGTCAGCGACAGCACCATGATCGGTGCCTGGGACGGGTTGACCTTCTTGTAGGTCGGCATGCTGCGCATGCCGCTGGGCAGCAGGTTGCGCGAGGCATTGATCGCCGCCTGCACTTCCCGCGCCGCGCCGTTGATGTCGCGGTCCAGGTCGAATTGCAGGATGACCCGGGTCGAACCCTGACTGGAGCGGCTGCTCATGGTGTTGACCCCGGCGATGGCGCCGAAGGAACGCTCAAGCGGTGTAGCCACCGTCGACGCCATGACCTCGGGGCTGGCGCCGGGCAGGCTGGCCTGCACCACGATCACCGGGAAGTCCATTTGCGGCAGCGGTGACACCGGCAACAGGCCGAAACTCACACCGCCGAGCAACATGATCGCCAGGCTCAGCAGCATGGTCGCGACCGGGCGCTTGATGAAAGGTCCCGACAGGTTCATGGCTGCTCTACCGCGTCCGCTGGCTCAGGCTTGCGGCCCCAGCGCCGACCGAGACGGTCGAAGTACAGGTAGATAACCGGCGTGGTAAACAGGGTCAGCACCTGGCTCAACAGCAAGCCACCGACCATCACCAGGCCCAGCGGTTGCCGCAATTCCGCGCCGGAACCGGTGGCCAGCATCAACGGCACCGCGCCGAACAGGGCCGCCAGGGTGGTCATCAGGATCGGCCGGAAACGCAGCAGTGCCGCCTGATAGATCGCCGTTTCCGGGTCCACGCCCTGGTTGCGTTCGGCATCGAGGGCGAAGTCGATCATCATGATCGCGTTCTTCTTCACGATGCCGATCAGCAGGATGATGCCGATGATCGCGATCATCCCCAGGTCATTGCCACTGAGGATCAACGCCAGCAAGGCGCCGACCGCCGCCGAGGGCAAGGTCGACAGAATGGTGATCGGGTGGATATAGCTCTCGTAGAGCACGCCCAGCACGATGTACATGGTCACCACCGCCGCCAGGATCAGCAGCAAGGTGCTCGACAGCGACGCCTGGAACGCTTCGGCCGCACCCTGGAACTGGGTCTGCACGCCAATCGGCATGCCGATGTCCTGTTGCACCTGCTCGATGATCTCTACCGCATGCCCCAGCGCCACGCCGGGCGCCAGGTTGAACGACATCATCACCGCCGGGAACTGGCCGATGTGGGTGATCGCCAGTTGCGCCTGGCGCTCTTCGATATGCGCAAGGCTCGACAGGCGCACCTGCCCGCCATCGGTGGTCTTGACGTGGATCTGGTCCAGCGCCTGCGGGCCGATCTTCTCGCCGGACTGCGATTGCAGCACCACGCGGTACTGGCTGGCCTGGGTGTAGATGGTGGAAATCTGCCGCTGGCCGAAGGCGTCGTACAGCGCGTCGGTGATGTTCGACACCGACACCCCGACCCGCGACGCGGCGTCGCGATCGATCACCAGATAGACCTGCAAGCCTTTGTCCTGCAGGTCGCTGGCGACATCGGTCAATTCCGGGCGCTGGGCCAGCGCTTCGACCAGGCGCCCGCTCCACAGGCTGAGCAACTCGGAATCCGGCGACGACATGCTGAACTGGTACTGCGTACGGCTGACCCGATCCTCGATGGTCAGGTCCTGCACTGGCTGCATGAACAGGCGAATACCGATCAGTTTGTCCAGTTCCGGCTGCAAGCGAGCGATCACTTGCGTCGCGCTCAGGTCCCGGTCGTTGTGGGCATTGAGGTTGATCAGCAAGCGGCCGCTGTTGAGCGTCGAGTTGTCACCGTCGACGCCGATGTAGGACGACAGGCTCTCGACCGCCGGATCCGCCAGGATCACCTTGGCCAACTCCTGCTGGCGCTCGCTCATCGCCGCGAAGGAAATCGACTGCGGTGCCTCGGAAATGCCCTGGATCACCCCGGTGTCCTGCACCGGAAAGAAGCCCTTAGGCACCACCATGTACAGGAACACCGTCAACGCCAGGGTACCGATCGCCACCATCAGCGTCAGCGGTTGATGCTTGAGAACCCACTTTAACTTGCGCCCGTAAGCCGCGATCATCCAATCAATTGCCGCACCGCTGGCACGATAGAAACGGCCCTGCTCTTCTTCCTTGGGTTCACGCTTGAGCAGCCGCGCGCACATCATCGGGGTCAGGGTCAGGGACACCACCAGGGAGATGAGGATCGCCACCGCCAGGGTGATGGCGAACTCGCGGAACAGCCGCCCTACCACGTCGGCCATGAACAGCAGCGGGATCAGCACGGCAATCAGCGACAGGGTCAGGGAGATCAGCGTGAAGCCGATCTGCTTGGCGCCCTTGAGCGCCGCGTTCAGCGGGCTGTCACCCTCTTCGATGAACCGGGAAATGTTCTCCAGCATCACGATCGCATCGTCCACCACGAAGCCGGTGGCGATGGTCAGGGCCATCAGGGTCAGGTTGTTGACCGAAAAGCCCGCGAGGTACATGACACCGAAGGTGCCGATCAACGACAGCGGCACGGCCACCGACGGAATGATCGTGGCACTGGCCCGGCGCAGGAACAGGAAGGTCACCATCACCACCAGGGCGATGGCGATCAGCAATTCGTGCTGTACGTCCGTGACCGAGGCGCGGATGGTCTGGGTGCGGTCGGTCAGCACCGTGACGTCGAGGCCGGCCGGCAGGTTGTCGGTGATGCTCGGCAGCAAGGCCTTGATCCGGTCCACCACTTCGATGACGTTGGCCCCGGGCTGACGCTGGATGTTCAGCAGCACCGCCTGGTTTTCGTTGGCCCAGGCCGCCAGGCGCTCGTTTTCGGCACCGTCGACGATCTCCGCCACGTCCTTGAGACGCAACGGCGCGCCATTGGCGTAGGCCAGGATCAGGTTGGCGTAGTCATTGGGCGAGGTCAGTTGATCGTTGGCATCGAGCATCGAGACCCGGGTCGGGCCGTCGAAGTTGCCCTTGGGCTGGTTGACGTTGGACGCGCCGATCAGGGTACGCACGTCCGCCAGGTTCAGGCCATTGGCCGCCAGGGCTTCAGGGTTGACCTTGATCCGCACGGCCTGGCGCTGGCCCCCGGCGATGCTGACCATGCCGACGCCGCTGATCTGGGCGATTTTCTGCGCCATGCGGGTGTCGACCAGGTCATTGAGCTTGGGCAACAGCATGGTCTTGGAGGTGATGGCCAGGGTCAGCACCGGGGTGTCGGCCGGGTTGACCTTGTTATACACCGGTGGTGCCGGCAAATCCTTGGGCAACAGGTTGGTCGCGGCATTGATTGCCGCCTGCACCTGCTGTTCTGCGACGTCCATGTTGATGTCGAGGCTGAAACGCAGGGTCAGCACCGAGGCGCCACCGGAGCTGGTGGACGCCATCTGGGTCAGGCCGGGCATTTGCCCGAACTGTCGCTCGAGCGGCGCGGTCACGGCGCTGGTCATGACGTCCGGGCTCGCGCCGGGATACAGCGTCATGACACGGATGGTCGGGTAATCGACCTGAGGCAAGGCCGACACCGGCAGCAAGCGATAGGCGATTACGCCGGCCAGGATAATGGCCAGCATGCTCAGGGTGGTCGCTACCGGGCGAAGGATGAACAGCCGCGAGAGATTCATGCGCCGCCCTTTTTCGCCTTGTCGGTGGTCGCCGGCTCAGGCGCGTTGGCCGCCGATTTGCCCTGCAGGTGGCCCGCGGGGCTGGTCGGCACTTGCTGCGGGTCGTTGACCACTTCCACGTCGCTGCCGTCCTTCAGGCGGTCGGTGCCTTCCAGTACCACACGATCACCGGCGGACAGGCCTTCGGTGACCACGGTGTTTTCGCCGTCGCTGGCGCCGATTTTCAGCTGCCGGATCTTGACCTTCTTGTCGCCGTCCAGGGCATAGACGAACGTGCCGTTGGTGCCGAACTGGATCGCCGCCGATGGCGCAAGCACCACGCCTTTGAGGGTGTCCGCCAGCAGGCGCACATTGACAAACTGGTTGGGGAACAACGATTGGTCGCGGTTCTCGTAACGTGCCTTGAATTTCAGGGTACCGGTGGTGACGTCGATCTGGTTGTCCAGGCTCTGCAGCACGCCGGTGGCCTGCAGCTTGGTATCACCGCGATCCCAGGCTTCGGCCGGCAGCTTGGCGCCGCTGCGATAGCGTGCCAGCACCACATCGAGGCTGTTTTCCGGCAAGGTGAAGGCGACGCTGATCGGTTGGGTCTGGGTGATGATCGCCAGCGCCGTGGTGTCGTTGGCTGCCACCAGGTTGCCGACGTCCAACTGACGCAGGCCGACGCGTCCGGCAATGGGGGCGCGGATCTTGGTGAATTCGAGATTGAGCTTGGCGTCGTTGACTGCCGCCTGGTTGGTCTTGACCGTGCCTTGGAACTGACCGACCAGCGCCACGGCGGTGTCCAGGGTCTGCTTGGCGATGCTGTCCTCGCGGTACAGGCCGGTGTAACGCTCGACATCCACCTGGGCATTCTTCAACTGCGCCTGGTTCTGCAGCAGGGTGCCTTCCGCCTGGAGCAAGGCGTTCTGATAAGGACGCGGGTCGATTTCTGCCAGCAGATCGCCAGCCTTGACCATCTGCCCTTCCTCGAAATAGATCTTCATCAGTTCGCCGCCGACGCGACTGCGCACGTTGATGGTGTTCAGCGCCGTCACTGTACCCAGCGCCTTGTAATACAGCGGGAAATCCCCCGTGACTGCCGGCGCAACGCGCACCGGGACCGGCCCTGCCGCCCCGCCGAACCCTGGCCGCATCCCGCCGGACCTGCCGGTGTGGCCGGCCACGGCTTTCGGCTGCGCGCCCTCTTTCGGCGCAGCGCTGCCGGGCCAGAATTTCCAGCACAGGGCAGCGATGACCAACAGGACAAGCAGGCCAAACAGCCAGCGACGGGGACTACGGGAAGCAGAGGATTGCATTGAGTGATCAACCATTGGGCGCGTGGGCTTGTTTACATGAGGCTGAACGATAAGCACTGGCGGGTCTTAAGCAAAGCGCCTTTACCGGCAATTTACCTTCGGCTTACGTAACAGGAGATTTATCCAAGACACTGAAACACAAATGAAAACGGCCTGGACAGGGCCAGGCCGTTAACAATTGTAAAACTTACTTATTTCAAGACAGCAAGTGCAGCCTCGTAGTTCGGCTCGTCAGCGATTTCCTTGACCAGCTCGCTGTGCAGCACGTTGTCGTTCTCGTCCAGAACCACCACGGCACGGGCGGTCAGGCCCTTGAGCGGACCGTCGGCGATGGCAACGCCGTAGTTCTCGATGAACTCGGCACCGCGCAGGGTCGACAGGTTCTGCACGTTTTCCAGGCCTTCGGCGCCGCAGAAGCGGGCTTGGGCGAACGGCAGGTCAGCGGAGATGCACAGCACCACGGTGTTGTCGACGCTGCTCGCCTTGGCGTTGAACTGGCGCACGGAGGTGGCGCAGGTCGGGGTGTCGATGCTAGGGAAGATGTTCAGCACTTTGCGCTTGCCGGCAAAGTCTTTCAGGGTGACGTCGGACAGATTGCCGGCAACCAGGGAAAAGGCTGGCGCCTTGGAACCGGCTTGAGGCAGTTGGCCGTTGACTTGAACCGGATTGCCTTTAAGAGTGACTTGAGCCATGAACGGAGTCCTTCTGAACGTTGTGGTGGAGAATTTTGAAGAGGCAGAAGTTAACCACGAAATGCGCCGGTGACCTATGGGGTGGATACAAATTGTCATGTGTCGGTGCACAAAACCGGCACGGGGGCCTGCGCACGCCGAACTCTGAAAATTTGTTGACCCACCGCTGTCGATTCAACCGCAGATCATTCGACTATAAGTGAAGCATCCACATCCAGCGGAGACCACACCATGCGTTTCATGATCATCGTCAAGGCCAGCAAGGACTCTGAAGCCGGCATCATGCCCAGCACCGAACTGCTCACCGCCATGGGCAACTACAACGAAGAACTTGCCAAGGCCGGCATCCTCCTCGCCGGCGAAGGCCTGCAACCGAGCAGCAAAGGTGCCCGAGTGCGTTTCAGCGGCGACAAAAGAACAGTGATCGACGGCCCCTTCGCCGAAACCAAGGAACTGATCGCCGGCTACTGGCTGTGGCAGGTGAAGTCCAAGGAAGAAGCCATCGAATGGGTCAAGCGCTGCCCCAACCCGATGCCGGGTACTGAAGCCGAGATCGAGATTCGCCAGGTGTTCGAGCTGGAGGATTTCGGTGCGCAGCTGACCCCGGAGTTGCGTGAGCAGGAAGAGCGGGCGTTTGGGCTGGGGAAGAAGTGCTGAGATTTTAACTGACAGCGTAAAACCGATGTGGCGAGGGAACTTGCTCCTTCGCCACTGATATCTCCCACGAGGAACAACCTATCAGTTCTGCTAGTAGACATCGTCAACATTGCGGATGAAGATGAGCGTCCCGGTCCAATTGAAACTTGGTAGTGCAGGCGATGCGTGATACCAGACTTTGTATGTACTCTTACGACCCACTGAATCGGCTTATCGGGACGTCGCCCGTAGCAGACGCCGAATTTCAACGCTTTTACTGCAAAAACCGTTTGGCTACGGAAATTCAAGGTCAATTGAAACATTCGATCTTTCAAGACGACGATCAAATCCTGGCACAGAAAAATAGCAGCGGGACAACGGTCGATACCCTGTTAGTGACCACTGACCAGCAACGGTCAGTGCTCAATACAGTTAACACCAATATGATCCAACCCATCTCCTATTCACCCTACGGTTTCCAATCCGTTAACAACGGACTGCCAAGTCTGATAGGGTTCAATGGCGAAAGGCGCGATCCGATAACTGGACGCTATATCCTGGGGAACGGATATCGGCCATACAATCCGGTATTGATGCGGTTTGACATCCCGGACAGTTGGAGCCCATTTGGGAAGGGAGGACTCAATCCCTATGCGTATTGTTTGGGGGATCCGGTTAATCGGAGAGATCCGAATGGGCATGCTTCCTTATGGAGCTCTTTCATCCGATTTGCAGAGCAAGCTAACAAAAACCCGAGGAGTGTCGTAGCGCAGATAGTGGGAACAAGCGTTTCCAGACAGAGGGCCATTACACAAACTCCACTGCTGGACCCCATCAGCATGCCTCCATTCACCTACCACCCAATGGGCGCAAGCATGAGAACTCAGAACAGGTCTGGAATGACGGGTTCGCTCGAATCAATTGCGTCGAGCCACTCAACTAACTCGATGGAGTCGACGTCCTCAGCCTTGAGTGTTCGATCATTTGGCTCAAACAATTCAATCAGTTCGTTGGGATCAGCCAGTTCTACTGCTACAACATTCTCCAGGTCAAGACGAGGATCTGCCCCTACGGATTCGGATTGGTCGGGATCTGGTAGACGCCATGACAGCGAATGGGGATCAAATGAATCTTTAAGCTCGGTTCCGTCATACACATCTGAATCCGCCCGTCACGTGTCCTTTGAGGGCACGGTGAGGGCATACGATGCTCAAGGAAATGTTTCGCTCAATCGGGATACCGATGCCAGTCCGGTCTTGCAAATCAGGCGTCAATGAATGGGCCGCAGAGCCACACCCTGCCGGGTATTCAGCCGTCGATCGTGCTGGGAGAGATGGCAGTGAATCGGATGCTGAATAATCTTGACCCGCCTTAACCACCACTACCGCCTCGCCACAAAAAACCACAAGCCCGCCATCGTTCTCCTACCGATGGCGGGCTCTTTGTTTTCCAATCCCTTGATTCGTATTAACTTTTTAGTACACAAAAACATCGAAAAACTTGTACAAAAAACCAAAGAATTAATCCCTTGGACTGGCTAACCCCCATTTAGCTGCTAGGTTCAAAAGACATGTCCTACAGGCTTGATCAGAAAGAGACTACGTCGTAACGGCCGCCAAGTGCCGGGTTGTCCAAATGAGCCACCAAGGAATCGGGGAATCATGACAAACAAATTGGGGATGCACGCCTATCTTCTGATGGCTTCGCTTGCGCCTGTTTTGTGCGCCCATGCGGACAACGCCGAGACCGCCAACAAAAGCAACAACCCGCTGAACTTCGCGCCGGGCATGAGCGCCCAGGACTACTACACCCCCAGGTACTACGACTCCAATATCCATACCAACGACCTGCTGATACGCGGCACGCTGCCGATTGCGCCCAATGATTACATTGGCGTGCCGCAATTGATCCGCGCCACGGCGCCGATCAGTACCCACCCGGACCCGAACGGTGGCTACAGCACCGGCGAAGGTGACCTGAACCTGTTCGATATATTCCTGGTGAAGACCGAAGGCGTGCAGTTGGGCATCGGCCCGATGCTGACCGCCCCCACTGCCGATCAGGACGAACTCGGCACAGGCAAATGGCAAGGCGGCCTGGCCGCGGTCGCTATCGACTCTTCACCCCGCGGGCTGCTGGGCGCGCTGGTGCAATACCAGAGTTCGTTCGCCGGAGACCACGACCGGCCCCACGTCGAAAGCGCAACGATGCAGCCCTTCATCATCCATAACCTGGAAAAAGGCTGGTACCTGCGTTCCACCGGCATCTGGACCTTCGACCTGAAGAACGACACCCACTACATCCCACTCGGCTTGGGTGGCGGCAAAGTGTGGAAAGACGGGCCCAATATCCTCAACGCCTTCATCGAACCGCAATGGACCGTCGAGAAAAAAGGCGATGGCATGCCGCAGTTCACGCTGTTTGTCGGCCTCAACGCCACCTTCGGCAAATAAGGAATCCCTATGCACGGTGCGATTCGCGCAGCCGGTTTCAGCCTGATGACGATGTTCGTCAGTTGCGGGGTCGGTGCCCAGGAGCCGGATACCCGGATCGGCCAGATCGCCATGGAAGGTGAACTGCCGGCCCATGAATCCATCGCCAAGCTCTATGCCGAACTGGATTTCCAGCAAGCGACCCAGAGTTACCTGTGGGCGTTGCCGCTGGTGTCCTACGCGCAATGGCAGGGGGAGTTTCGCGACAAACTGGGCGCCCGCAGTGGCGACCTGATGGTGCTCGACAGTTACGAAGACAAGCTCGGCGTCATCACCGCCAACGCCACCACGCCCTACATCCTGGGTTTCGTCGATCTCAATGAAACCGGCCCGCTGGTGATCGAGCTGCCCCCCGGGCCGACCGCAGGCGGTGTTGGCGACTTCTGGCAACGCGCGATCATCGACATGGGCCAGACCGGCCCGGACAAAGGCAAGGGTGGCAAATACCTGGTGTTGCCACCGGGCGCCGAGCCACCGGCCGATGCTGGCAAGTATTACCTGGCCAAGTCGCAAACAATGAACGTGCTGGTGGGATTTCGCGTGCTCGATCCCGACCCGGCCAAAGGCAAGGCGTTGGTCGGACAATTCAGGATGTACCCCTACGCCAAGCGTGGGGAGCCTGACCAGACCCGACTGCTCTCCCCCGGCGGCAAAGCCTGGTCCGGCACCCAGCCACGGGCAATGGCGTACTGGGAACGCTTGCACCAGATCATCCAGAAAGAACCGGTCAACGAACGTGATCGTTTCTACATGGCCATGCTTGCCAGCCTGGGCATCGAGAAGGACAAGCCCTTCAACCCTGACGCCAATCAACGCAAGGCCCTGGAACAAGGTGCACAGATCGGCGAGCTGATCGCCAAGGCCAATACCTTCGCCAAGCGTTTCCCCGGCGCCCAATACTGGCCGGACCGCCAGTGGGACAAGGTGTTAAACATTACCGATCCTTCCCAGCGCGTTGCCTATTACGACCAGTTATGGGAACGCAGCGCCTGGTTCTACGAGGCGGTGACCAACACCAAAGGCATGGTCTCGAAAACCCCGGGGCTGGGCCAGACCTACCTCGGCGCCTATACCGATGCCAAAGGCAACTGGCTCGACGGCGGCAAAAGCTATCGCTTGCACGTCGGAGCCAACCCGCCGGCCAAGCAATTCTGGTCGATGACCGTGTACGACATCGACAGTCGCTGCCTGATCGACAACCCGCAGCGCAAGGCCGACCTGTCGTCGCGCCAGGACCTGAAAATGAACGCCGACGGTTCGGTGGACCTGTACTTCGGTCCCACCGCACCAGAAGGTTTCGAAACCAACTGGGTGCAAACCCTGCCGGGCAAACACTGGTTCAGCTATTTCCGCCTGTATGCCCCAACCCTGCCTTATTTCGACAAGAGCTGGAAACTCGACGACATCACGGCCGTGGAATGACGCCGAGTGTTGAATTAAACAAAACAGGTAAATGGAGTCGTTGATGGTCAGGGCTTTTGTTGTACGTCCGTTGTTGGCCTTGTGCATGGTCGGCGCCAGCCCGTTGCTGCTGGCGGCTGAAGGTGGCGGCGGCCGGCCGATGACCGGCCTGCAGGTATTTTCCAATGCCGGGATCGTGCCACCGGAACCCGGCTGGGTGATGTCGTTGAGCAGTTTCTGGTACGACGGCGAGCTCAAGGGCAATGCACAGGTGCCCATCGTGGGCGCCCTGAGTACCGGCCTGGACCTGAAAATCTCCTACACCATGGCCAACTTCACCCACGTCTGGGATACCGGCAAGGGCAGCTGGAACTACGCCTCGGCCATCGGCGTGCCGGTGCAGTACACCGACATCACCGCGAGCATCACCGGCCCGCGTGGCAGGACCCTGGGCACCGAAGACACTGCCACCCAGTTCGCCGACATGCTGGTGACGCCCATCGCCGCCGGCTACCACCTCGACGAGGTCAACCATCTTTCGCTCTCGCTGCCGATCTACGTGCCGACCGGCGCCTACAACGATGATCGCCTGGCCAACGCCGGCCAGAACAATTACACCTTCATGCCCACCGTGGCCTTCACCCACCTCGACGGTAAGGGCGGCGAGTTCACCCTGTCCGGGGGGCTTGAGTTCTACACCGAGAACGACGCCACCGATTATAAAAACGGCGACATCTTCACCCTCGACGCGCTGTGGACCCACGGTTTCGGCAACGGCTGGAACGCCGGTTTGGCGGCGGGTTACATCCAGCAGCTCACCGACGACACCGGGTCAGGTGCCGATAGCGGTTTTCGCGGACGTTCGGTGGGTGCCGGCCCGACATTTGGCTGGCAGGGCAAGTTCGCCGATGCCCAGGCCAACTTCAATGCTCGCTGGATTCCGGAGTTCGACACCAAGAACCGGCCCGAAGGCAACGGTTTTTCGATCAACCTGACGTTGGCGTTTTTCTAGGAGCAAGCATGAGCGCACTCACCGACCTCAACGCCCTGCAAGCCAGCATCGCCGAAGCCGTGCTCGGCCAGGACCAGGTGATCCGGCAGATCCTCGTCGGCCTGCTGGCTAACGGGCACTTGTTGCTGGAAAGCCTGCCGGGGCTGGCCAAGACCCGCACCGTCAAGGCGCTGGCCAAGCACCTGGACGCGAAGATGAGCCGTATCCAGTTCACCCCCGACCTGCTGCCATCCGACATCACCGGCGCTGAGGTGCTGCACCAGGTCGAGGGTAAAAACGAGATCCGCTTCCAGCCGGGCCCGCTGTTCGGCAACCTGATCCTGGCCGACGAAATCAACCGTGCGCCGGCCAAGGTCCAGGCCGCGCTGCTCGAAGCCATGGAAGAACGGCAGATCACCGTGGCCGGCAACAGCCATGCGCTGCCGGAGCTGTTCATCGTGGTTGCGACCCAGAACCCGATCGAACAGGAAGGCACCTACCCGCTGCCGGAAGCGCAGATGGACCGCTTCCTGATGAAGGTGCTGCTCGACTATCCGAGTGCGGAAAACGAGAGCCAGGTGCTGCGCCTGCTGCGCGAAGAAGAACAGGCCCTTGGCGCCAAGACCGCCGCGGTGCAAGGCTTCGCCCTGGCCCAGGACGTGATCTTCGCCGCACGCCGGGAAGTCAGTGCGGTGCACGTGTCCCCGGCCATCGACCGCTACCTGATCGACCTGATCAACGCCACGCGTCACCCCGCCGACTACGATGCCGACCTCGGTCGCTGGATCGCCATCGGTGCCAGCCCGCGCGGCGGCATCGGCCTGGACCGCTGTGCCCGCGCCGATGCGTGGTTGCAGGCCCAGGACTTCGTTTCGCCGGACAACGTGCGCGCCGTGGTGCACCCGGTGCTGCGTCATCGCCTGCAATTGAGCTACGACGCAGTGGCGGACGGCGTGACGGCCGACCAGGTACTCGACCGTTTGCTCGACAAGGTTGCGATCCCGGCATGAACATCGATGGCCTGGTCTACGTCTCTCTGGCGCAATTGATGGCCCTGGAGTTCAAGGCCCGTGACCTGAGTTTTCTCGCGCGTCAGCCACAAGGCAGCATTCTGGCCGGCAACCATGCCTCGCGCCTGCGTGGCCGTGGCTTGAACTTCGATGAACTGCGCCGCTATCAGCCGGGAGACGATTTGCGCCACCTCGACTGGCGTGCGTCGCTGCGCACCGGCAAACCGGTGGTGCGCACCTTCACCGAAGAGCGCGATCGCCCGGCGCTGATCCTGGTCGACCAGCGCATGAGCATGTTTTTCGGCTCGCAACGCAGCTTCAAATCTGCCATCGCCGCCGAACTCGGCGCTTTGGCGGCGTGGATGGTGTTCAACGCGGGGGATCGGGTTGGCGGCCTGGTGTTCAACGATCAGCGTATCGACGCGATAGCCCCGCTGCGCAGTCGCAAGCGGATCGAAGCCTTGTGCAGCCGTATCGCCCAGCAGAATCAGGAACTGAACGCGGCCAACCCGGACGCCGAAGGCGAAGACCAGCTCGACAAGGTCTTGCAGCAGTGCCTGGCGCTGGCCGGACACGATCATTTGATCTGCATCGTCAGCGACTTTGCCGGTGCCGGCGAGCGCACCTTGCAGCTGATGCGCCAACTGTCGGCGCACAACGATGTGATTGCCATGCAGGTCTACGACCCCTTGGCGTTGAACCTGCCGAAAAATGGCCGCCTGTTGGTCACCCAAGGCCAGCTGCAGGTTGAACTGGCGGTGGAGCGGCGTCAGGTGCATCAGCCGTTGGGCGACTTTCTAAGTGGCCGGCTCAAGGACGTGGCCACGTTGCTGCGGCGCAGCCAGGTGCCGTTGATGATGTTCAGCACCGCCACCGAAGCGCACGAACAACTGCGGGCCGAGCTGGGCAAGCAAGCGGGAGCGCGGCGATGAACCCGAATGTCCCGAGTATTGAGCAACTCAAGGAGATCGCCCTGCCAGCGCCGGTCAGCTACGCGCCGCAGACCTGGGGATGGTGGGTGTTGCTCGCAGTGTTTGTCGTCGCGGTTGTACTGCTGGGTGCGCGGCGTTATTGGCAATGGCGACGGGACCGTTATCGGCGGGAGGCGTTGCTGCGATTGGCGCAGCTGCAAAAGCGCAGCGATGACCTGAATGCGTTGCGTGAGCTCCCAGAGCTGCTCAAGCGTGTGGCCATCTCCATGCCCAACACAAAACCTGTAGGAGCGAGCCTGCTCGCGATGGGGCCCTCACATTCAAAATCCTTGCCGACTGATCCAACGCTATCGCGAGCAGGCTCACTCCCACAGGTGACCGCGCTAGGCGGGAAGGATTGGCAGGCCTTTCTGCAGCGCCACAGCAAAGAGCCCCTGCCCGCCAACTTCAGCCAAGAACTGTCGCAACTCGCCTACGCCCCTGATGCAGTGCTGCGCGCCATGCCGAACGAGCAACGCCAGCAATTGTTCGACACCTGCAAACTTTGGGTGGAGCGTCATCATGTGGCAGCTTGATTACCCCTGGCTGTTACTTCTGCTGCCGTTGCCGTGGCTGGGTTATCGCTACCTGCCCGATTACCGTGAAGCGCGCAGCGCCGTGCGCGTGCCGTTTTTCAGTGCCATGAGCCGCGCAGTCGGCCAGGTGCCGAGCCAGGCCGGTACGCGCACCAACTCCTGGCAATTGCTGCTGAACCTGCTGGTGTGGGCACTGTTGCTGCTGGCGGCGGCCCGGCCGGTGTACGTGGAAAAGCCCATCGAGCGCCAGCAACCGGTGCGCGACCTGATGCTGGCCATTGACATCTCCCAGTCCATGGAAACCACCGACTTCACTGACGCCAATGGCCAGAAGATCAATCGCCTGGCAGCGGTCAAGGAAGTAGTGCATGGCTTTATCGACAAGCGTAAAGAGGATCGCCTCGGCCTCATCGTGTTCGGCAGTGGCGCGTACCCCCAGGCGCCCTTGACCCTCGATCATGCCAGCCTGTCGTTGTTGCTGGACGACACCGGCATCGGCATGGCCGGCCCCAACACGGCGATCGGTGATGCCATTGGCTTGAGCCTGAAACTGCTCGATCAGGCCCATGAGCAGGAAAAAGTCGTGATCCTGCTCACCGACGGCAACGACACCAGCAGTGCGATCACCCCGGACCACGCGGCGCAAATGGCCGCGGCCAAAGGCGTGGTGATTCACACCATCGGCATTGGCGATCCTGACGCCTCCGGTGAGGCCAAGGTCAACTTGCAGGGCCTGCAGCAGATCGCCACGGCGACAGGCGGCAAGTTCTTCCGCGCCGAAGACCGCAACGCGCTGGATCAGGTCTACAGCACCCTCGACACACTCACCCCGCATCAAGTGAAAACCCTCAGCCACCAACCCAAGCGAGACCTGTTCTGGTGGCCGCTCGGGGCGGCGATCGCCCTGCTTGCGCTCTACCACCTGTGCGCCATGCTACTGCCGCGCTTGTCCATCGCTCGTCAGCGCCAGGAGGCTTGAGATGGAGATCAACCTCAGCGACTTCCATTTCCTGCGCCCACTGTGGCTGTTGCTGCTACCGTTTGCTGCCCTGCTGCCGCTGCTGTGGCGTCGTAGCCGCAACTTGCAGCGGCGTTTGCGCAGCAACATCGCCGGGCACTTGCTGCCGCACTTGCTGATTACCCCCCGGGACCGGCAATGGTTACGCCCGGTGCACCTGGTCTGCGTGCTGTTGATGCTGGGGGCGGTTGCCGCCGCCGGGCCGACCTGGGAACAGGATCGTCCGGACTTCCTGGAAAACCGGGCGCCGCTGATCATCGCCATTGACCTGTCGCCGTCGATGGACGCCAGCGACGTTCAACCCAGTCGGCTGGAAGCGGCCAAGCACAAGCTGCACGACCTGATCCAGCGTCGTGCCGGCGTGCGCAATGCGCTGATCGCCTACGCTGGCAGCGCACACCTGGTATTGCCCCCGACTGACGATCCGGCCCTGCTCGACAGCTTCATTCAGGCCCTGGGCACCGAGCTGATCGGCAAACCGGGGAAAAATGTCGGGGCGGTGATCGATCAGGCCAAGCGCCTGCTGGCCGCGGAAAAATCCCCGGGCACCCTGCTGCTGATCACGGACGGTGCCGACACCTCGGCGCTGGCCGGCCTCGATAAACAACTGGATGGCAGCGACCTGCAAGTTCTGATCCTCGCAGTCGGCAGTGAGGACGGTGGGATCATTCGCGACGCCAATGGCCAGCCGCGCACCGACAGCAATGGCCGGCCGGCACTGGGCAGTTTTGATCAGGCCGCACTCAAGCAACTCGCGTCAGCCACAGATGCGCCGCTAGGCAGCCTGACGCTCAATGACGACGACCTGGATTGGGTGGAACTGCACGCCCAACAGCATTTCCAGAGCGCCAGTGATGAGCAGCATGAGCTGCACTGGAAGGACGCCGGCTACTGGCTGTGCTGGCCGCTGTTGCTGATCGCGTTTTTCAGTGTGCGCAAGGGCTGGAGCCTGAACTGGATGGCCGGTTTTGTGCTGGCTGCCGGCCTTGTCGTGCAGCCGGCCCCAGCACAAGCCAATGCGCTGACCGATGCCTTTTTCACCCCGGACCAGCAAGGTCGCTGGGCCTTCGAACATGAACATTTCCCGCAGGCCGCCGCGCACTTTGTCGACCCGTACTGGAAAGGCATCGCCGCCTACAACGCCGCGGATTTCGACCTGGCCCTGGCCAGTTTCGCGCGGCTGCAAACGCCCCAGGCGTATTTTTACCTGGGCAATATTTACGTGCGCCGCTTCAAGTTCGACGAAGCCATCGCGGCCTACACCCAGGCGCTGAAGCTGCAGCCGCAATTCCCTGAGGCCACGGCCAACCTGGCGCTGGCCATCGCCTTGCAGAAAGACACCGAAAGCGCCGAACAGAATGCCCCCGAGGTCAAACCGGACGACATCAAGATGGACAAGGCACCGGGCAAGGGCCAGAGCAAAGCGCTGCAAACCGAACAGGCGGCTTCGGATGCGCAGTGGTTGCAGAACCTGACGACATCGCCGGCGAAGTTCCTGAAGCAGAAGTTCAGCTTGCAGGATCAGGCAGGGGGCAAGCCATGATCAGCTCATCCCCTGTAGGAGCGCGGCTTGCCCGCGAACACGTCAGAACATTCACCACAAAGCTCGGCGCGCTGCTCCTTTGCATTACCAGCACCACCACCCTCGCCGCCGAACCCGAACTGCGCGTCCAGGCCAGCCTGCAACCCGCCGACACCGCCATGGTCGGCAGCCTCATCGAACTGCGCCTGGATGTGCTCACCGACACCTGGTTCACCAGCGCCCCCACCCTGCCCGACCTGAAATTGCCCGGCGCCCTGGTGCTGCCGTCCGATGGCCACGCCGAACACCTGAACCAGACGCTCGACGGCAAATCCTTCAACGGCATGCGCTACAGCTACTTGATCACGCCAAACGTCGCCCAGGCTTTCGATATTGCGCCGCTGACGGTACGGGCAACCCCGGGCCAGGCCACCCTCGAGCTCAGCGCGCAAAGCCAAGCGCTGCACTTCACGGCGACACAACCGCCGGGGTTCAAGCCCGGCGAGCCGGTACTGGTCGCCCAGGGGCTGCGTTTCACTCAGGACATCATCAAGCCGGCCACTGCGTTGCAAGTCGGCGATAGCCTCACCCGCCAATTGACCCTGCAAGCCGACGGCGCCCTGGGCATGTCGTTGCCGACGCCGGCGCTAGGGGATATCAGTGGTCTGAGTCGTTATCCGAAAAACCCGCAGATCAACAATCTGGACGACGGCCGCGGCAACTTCACCGGTGGCCAACGCATCGACAGCGTGACTTACCGCATCGACACGCAAGGCCAGCACAGCTTGCCGGCCATCGAGCTGAAATGGTGGGACACCGGCAGCCAGCAGACCCGCACTGCCCAGGTCCCCGCGGTGAGCTTCGACGCCGTTGCCAACAGCGCCTACAAACCGGTGTTCTCGATCACCGAAGACCTGAAAAAGCTCGGTCAGCAAAACCGCCTGCACCTCTCCGGTTTCGCCTTTGGCCTGCTGGCGCTGCTGTTGGGCGTGGCGCTGCTGGTGTGGTTGGCGCGCCCGTTCATTCATCGTGCGCACCTCGCCTGGCAGGCCCGGCGCAGTGCCCGTCACGCAGCCTGGCTGGAATCGTCCGAGTACGCCTGGCGCCAGATCCCGCCACAGCTGGAGGGCCAACCTGCGCAGCTGAGCGCCCTGTACCTGTGGACCCGGCGCCGGCGCAAGGGCCTGAAACTCACCGCCTTCGGCCCGCGCCTGCAAGCGTTCCTGCGTGCGTGCTACGGCCGGCAGCCGACCAAAGATCAAGCCCTGCTCCAACTCAAGCAATCCTTGACTACGCTGCATAGTCAGTCCGAACACAACGAAGAATCAGTCGCTAGCGCACTACGACCACTCAACCCCGTTCACGAGAAGGATTTCCCATGACGAACCCGATAGCGCACCGCCAGTTCCACGGGTTAAAGCTGCTGCTGGCACTGGCCTTGAGCCTGCCATTGCTGGTGCAGGCCGCCGAACCACTGCCGTCGTGGAATGACGGTCCGTCGAAAAAGAACATCATCGAGTTCGTCCAGGCGGTGACCGATCAAAACAGCAAGGACTTCGTCAAACCCGAGGACCGTATCGCCGTGTTCGATAACGACGGCACCTTGTGGAGCGAGCAGCCGATGTATTTCGAGTTGCTGTTCGCCCTGGAAGAGGTCAAGCGCACCGCGGCGCAGCATCCGGAATGGAAGACCACCCAGCCATTCCAGGCCGTGCTGGAAAACGATCACCAGGCCCTGGCCGCCAGCGGTCTTGACGGCATGATGAAAATCTTCGGTGCCACCCACACCGGCATGACCACCGAAGCCTTCGACGATTACGCCAAGACCTGGTTGAGCCAGGCCCGCCACCCGAAAACCGGCAAGCCGTACACCGAAATGATCTTCCAGCCGATGCTGGAAATGCTCGACTACCTGCGCCGCCAGGACTTCAAGACCTACATCGTTTCTGGTGGCGACACCGGCTTCATGCGCGCCTTCGCCGAAAAGGTCTACGGCATCCCGCCCGAGCAGGTGATCGGCACCACATTCGTCACCACGTTTGAATACAAGGATGGCAAGGCGTCGATCCTGCGTACCCCGAAACTGGCCCACAACGATGACGGGCCGGGCAAGCCGGTGAGCATCGACGCCGTGATCGGGCGCCGACCGATCCTGGCATTCGGCAACTCCGACGGCGACCTGCAAATGCTGCAGTGGACTGCGGCCGGGACAGGCAAGCGTTTCATGGGGCTGGTTCATCACACCGACGCCAAGCGTGAATGGGCCTATGACCGCCAGTCGCAGATCGGCCGTCTGGACAAGGCCCTGGACGAAGCAAAAACCCGTGGCTGGACCGTTGTGGACATGGCCGCCGAGTGGCGCCGGATCTATCCGTTCGATGCCGCCACACCTGAGCAAGTGCAATAAAAAAGCGTGACGCAGGACCGCAATGAACGTTTGTCGCACCCGAGCGACTCAAGCAAAAGGAGCAAGTCATATGACTGGCATACGCAAGTGGTTACCGAAGGCGGCCTTGCTGGCGGCTTCGGTGATGGCGTTCTCGGCGACAGCCGGGGCCGCGGATAAGCCCAATATTCTCGTGATCTTCGGCGATGACATCGGCCAGACCAATATCAGCGCCTACTCCATGGGTGTGGTCGGCTACAAGACGCCGAACATCGATCGCATCGCCAAGGAAGGCATGATGTTCACCGATTATTACGCGGAGAACAGTTGCACGGCCGGGCGCTCGACCTTCATTACCGGCCAGTCCGCACTGCGCACCGGCCTGTCCAAAGTGGGCATGCCGGGCGTGCCGGTGGGTTTGCAGGCCAGGGACGTGACCATTGCCCAGGCGCTCAAGGCCAAGGGTTACGCAACGGGTCAGTTCGGCAAGAACCATTTGGGGGACAAGGACGAGTACCTGCCCACCAACCATGGCTTTGACGAGTTCTTCGGCAACCTCTACCACCTCAACGCTGAAGAGGAGCCGGAACGCCCCTACTGGCCCAAGGACGATGCCGAGTTCGTCAAGGCAGCCTCTCCGCGCGGCGTGATCCACAGCTTCGCCGATGGCAAGATCGAAGACACCGGCGCGCTGACCAAAAAACGCATGGAAACCATCGACGACGAAACCACCGCCGCCGCCCAGGCGTTCATCGAGAAACAGGCCAAGGCGGACAAACCGTTCTTCGTCTGGATGAACACCACCCGCATGCATGCCTTCACTCACGTGCGCGAATCCATGCAGGGCCAGAGCGGCATGCCCGGTAACGAGTATGCCGACGGTATGCTCGAACACGATGGCGACGTCGGCAAGTTGCTGAAGACGCTGGATGACCTGAAGATCACCGATAACACTATCGTGGTCTACACCACCGACAACGGCCCGAACCAATGGTCCTGGCCGGATGCGGCAACCACCCCGTTCCGCAACGAGAAAAACTCCAACTGGGAAGGTGCCTATCGGGTTCCGGCGATGATTCGCTGGCCGGGCCACGTCAAGCCTGGCGAAGTGTCGACCCAGATGTTCTCCGGACTGGACTGGTTCCCGACCTTGCTGGCGGCTGTCGGCGATACCGATATCAAGGACCGCCTGCTCAAGGGCGCCGACCTGGGCGGGAAGAACTTCAAGGTGCACCTGGACGGTTACAACCAGTTGGATTACCTGACCGGCAAGGCCGACAAGAGTGCGCGTAACGAGTTCTTCTACTTCAACGATGATGGCGTGCTGGTGAGCATGCGTTACAACGACTGGAAGTTCGTTTTCTGCGAGCAACGTGCGCCGGGGGGCTTCAAGGTCTGGAGCGAACCGTTCACCTGCCTGCGCGTGCCGAAGATTTTCAACTTGCGCATGGACCCCTACGAGCGTGCCGATGTGGTATCTGACCAATACTATGACTGGCTTGCGAAGAACGACTATCTGATATTCCAGGGTATCTCGAAATCAGCAGCCTTCCTGCAAACCTTTGTCGATTACCCGCCTAGCCAACGCCCGGCGAGCTTCAGTATCGACCAGGTACAAGAAGAAGTTGACAAGAAAATCGCAGAAAAAATGAAAGCCGGTGCCAAGTAAGACCGCTTGACCGCCGCTCGCCTTCATTGGCGAGCGGCTCTATTTTAGACTTGGGACCGCGTCGTCCCCATCGCGAGCAAGCTCGCTCCCACAGGGATTTTGGTTGCACCGAAGATCTACTGTGGGAGCGGGCTTGCCCGCGATGAGGGTGGCGCAGTCGCAGATGCTTTTGAACTGGAACAAGGCAATCCGCAATGTCCTCACGTGTCGCCAGCAAGTCGTCGGCCATACCTGCCCCCCACGTCGCCTCCCCGGCGCTGTTGATCCCCGCCCTGTTGTTGTTCGTCTCCGGCGCCGCCGCGCTGGTGTATCAGGTGCTGTGGATCAAGCAGCTGTCGCTGGTGGTGGGCGTCGAGGTGTACGCCATTACCACCGGGATCAGCGCATTTTTCGCCGGCCTGGCCCTGGGTGGCTTGCTGTTCGGCCGCTGGGCGGACCGCTTGCAGCAACCGGTCCTGTTGTACGCCGGGCTGGAAGTGCTGGTGGCGGTGCTGGGTGTCGGCGCGACCTTCGCCATGAGCCTGGCGGCCAGTCCGTTTGCCTGGCTGGAGCAGCAGGTGGGCCTGTTGGCCTGGGTGTTGCCGTTTGCGCTGGTGGGCCTTCCGGCGTTGCTCATGGGTGGCACGCTGCCGGTGCTGGTGCGCTCCCTGGCCGCCGATCCGCAGCAATTGGGCAAGGCCGGTGGTCACCTGTACGCGGCCAACACTGCGGGCGCCATTGCCGGCACTCTGCTCGCCGCGTTCGTCCTGATCGCCACCCTCGGCGTGCGCGGCAGTGCCCTGGCCGCCGCGATGCTCAATCTGCTGGCCGCCGCCGGTGCCCTGTGGTTCCAGCGCCAGCGTGTCCTGGCCGTTGAAACCCCGGTCCACCACCACGCCGACAAAGCGTCGGATCGCCTGGCCCTGTGGTTGTATTCGATTGCCGGCGGCGTGGCCCTGGGTTACGAAGTGGTCTGGTCGCAGTCCATCGTGCAGTTCATGAGTACCCGCACCTACGCCTTTGCCGTGGTGTTGGCGACGTACCTCACCGGGCTGTTCCTCGGCAGCGTCCTGCTCGCCCGTCGGGTGGATCGCCTGCGCGATCCCTGGGGTGTGTTCGGCCTGCTGATCGCCGGTGCCGGCTTGATCGCATTGCTGGAAATTGCCCTGCTGGGGCGTTGGCTGGTGCTCGCGCAAAGCGCGGCCGAAGCCTGGGTGCTGTCATTGGGCGCCAGTGAATTGCTCGGCATGAGCACACGCTTCGCCGTGGCGGCGCTGAGCATTGTGTTCGTGCCGACGGTGCTGCTCGGCGCGGCGTTTCCCGTGGCCCTGCGCTTGAGCGTCGGGCGCGACCATGTAGGGCGCAATGTCGGTGAGGTGGTGGCGTTCAATACCCTGGGCGGTATCGTCGGGGTGATGCTCTGCGGCTTTGTGCTGATCCCGCTGCTGGGCCTGGTTCGAACCCTGGGACTGCTAGCGATCATCGCCGCGGGGATTGGCTACTGTGCCGTGCGCAAGGGCCACGGCGTGAAGAAGGGACGGCGTCAGGGTGTAATTGCGCTCGGCCTGGTCTCGGTGGCGCTGGCGCTGCTGACCCCGGTGGACAAACTGGCCAGCCTGCTGCCCGGCGCGCGCAACGGCACCTTGGCGTTCTACGATGAAGGTCGCGGCGGCACCGTCGCCGTGGTCACCCAGGGCAAGGGCCAGAGGGCGTTCCAGCGCTTGTATATCCAGGGTGTCTCCAACACCGGCGACGCCATGCCTTCGCTGCGCTACATGCGCATCCAGGCGCTGCTGCCCCTGTTGATCCACAACGGCGAACCCCGCTCGGCACTGGTGATCGGTTTCGGCACGGGCATCACTGCCGGCGCCATGACGCGCTATCCGGGCCTGGAGCAGCGTGTTGTCGCTGAACTGCTGCCGTCGGTGGTCAAGGCCGCGCCGCTGTTCAAGGGCAACTTCAATGCCGCCGCCGACCCGGGTGTCGATGTGCGCCTGCGCGACGGTCGCCAGGAACTGCTGCGCAACCCGCAGCGCTACGACTTGATCACCCTCGAACCGCCACCGCCCTCCGCTGCCGGCGTGGTCAATCTGTATTCCCGGGATTTCTATCAATTGGCTGCCAGCCGCTTGCACAAGCAGGGCCTGGTCGCGCAATGGTTGCCGCTGCCGACGCAGAACATCGACGACTCGCGCTCGCTGGTGCGCAGTTTCCTTGATGTCTTCCCCTACGCCACGCTGTGGACCAGCGAGTTCCACGAGATGCTGCTGGTGGGGTCGCTTGCGCCGATCGAGCTGGATGCCGCCAAAATCACTCAACGTTTCCAGCAGGACAGTGTGCGCAGCACCCTGCAAGACGTCGGTATCGGCTCGGCCGCCGCCCTGCTCGCGACCTGGGTCACCGATCGCGCCGGCCTGGAACGTTTCGCTGCTGATGCACCGGCCGTGACGGATGATCAACCGCGCATCGAATACGCGCCATGGGTTCGCGCCAAGGAAATCAGCCGCGTGTTGCCGGCCTTGCTGGACTTGCACCAACCGCCGGTACTGGTGAACGCCGATCAGGGGTTTACCGAGCGAATGAACACCCATCGGCAACGCCTGATGCAGTTCTACCGGGCGAGCCTGCACGCCTATGACGGTGACCGGGATGCCTGGGCCAGGGATGTGCGCGAGGTGATGCGCGGGGATGGGGGGAATCCATACTTTCGGTGGTTTGTCGGGGAGTAAATCGGCGCCTGTCAGACCGCTATCGCGAGCAGGCTCACTCCCACATGGAATGCGTTTTCCTGTAGGAGTGAGCCTGCTCGCGATGGGGCCATCAGCTTCACCACAACCATCATTTGACAGAAACCGGCCATCCGGCAAAGCTGCATCGAGCATGAACGCGCGCCTGACGGTAAACGCACCTGGACTACGGAAGTCGTAATGCCGAAACATAAAAATAAAGCAGTAGAGCCAAACCCTGATTCGCAACCGACCCTGATCCATCGATACCTGTTCCCCGTCACCATCGGCGCCTTGTTGCTGGCGGTCGCGGGCATCGGCTGGTTCCTGCTCAGCAGCCAACCGGCTCCGGTGAGCTACGCGCCGGTCAACACACCCGTCGCGCAACCCGCAAAAGTGCAACCGCAACCCGTCGCCGTGGCGCCGGCGACCATGGTCGACGAACAGCAATGCCAAGGCTGCCACAGTGCACAGGTCAAGGACTGGCAAGGTTCCCATCACCAATTGGCGATGCAGGAAGCCAACGCCCAGACCATGCTCGGCGACTTCAACAACGTCACTTTCAAGGGCGAAAACGAAACCACCCGGTTCTCGCGCAAGGACGACGGCTTCTGGGTCAACACCCCTGGCATCGACGGCAAGAACGCCGACTTCAAGGTCGCCTACGCCTTTGGCATCGCACCCTTGCAGCAATACCTGATCGAGGTCGGCGAAGGTCGCTTGCAAGCCCTCGGCATCGCCTGGGATACCGAGAAGCAGCGCTGGTTTCATCTCTATCCAGGCCAGGGTGTGACCTTCAAGGACCCGCTGCACTGGAGCAAGCCGAGCCAGAACGCCAATTTCATGTGCGTCGAGTGCCACACCACAGGCTACAAGCGCAATTTCGATGCCGCGAAAAACACCTTCGACAGCCAGTGGAACAGCCTCGGCGTCGGCTGCCAGGCCTGCCACGGCCCGGCCTCCAATCACCTGCAATGGACGACGAAAAAAGGCGATCTGCTCCACTCGGGTTTTGCCGTCGACCTCAAGGACAAAAACGCCACCGTCGAGATCGAAACCTGTGCCCGCTGCCACTCCCGTCGTGCACCACTGGGCGACGGCTTCACCGTGGGCAAGCGCCTGATGGACGATTACCTTCCAAGCGCCCTGACCCGCGAGCTGTATGCGTTGGACGGTAAGATCAAGGATGAAGTGTTCGAACACGGTTCGTTCGCCCAGAGCAAAATGTTCGACAAGGGCGTGCGCTGCAGCAACTGCCACAACCCCCACAGCACCGAGTTGAAGGCGCCGGGCAATGGCGTATGCCTGCAATGCCACAACACCGCTGGCAAGACCTCCATCGAAGGCGTCGACGGCAAGGGCCTGCAAGCGAAAAACTACGATTCCAACGAACACACCCGCCACACCATGGGCCAGCCGGGGTCGCAGTGCATCGATTGCCACATGCCCGGCAAGTTCTATATGGGCAATGACTTTCGGCATGACCACAGTTTCAGCATTCCCAACCCCGAGCGGGCGAAAAAGCTCGGCACGCCGGACGCCTGCCTGAGCTGTCACCAGGGCAAGGCCGGCGACAAGGTCACCGAGCAGTTCAAGCTCTGGAACACCTCCACCGCCGCCCAGGCCCCGCGTTACGACGAAAGCTTGTGGCTGATCCGCAACGGCCAGCCTGGCGCCGCGCAAGCCCTGTACGAGCAACTGCAGCGCAGCAACCTGCCGGCGATTCAACGGGCGACCCTGCTTGCCGAATTGCCGCTGTACCCCAGCGAGCAGGGGCTGAAACTGGCCACCCGGGACTTGAGCAACCCGGCACCGCAAGTGCGTGAAAGCGCCGTGCGGGCGATCAGCGCGTTCCTGCCGCCGCCGGAGCGTGCGCCGCTGTTGACGCCGTTGCTGAGCGACCCGGTCAAGGCTGTACGCATTGCCGCGGCCCGGGATTTGCTCAGCGTGGCGCGCAATGGCCTGGGTGCGGCCCAGGACGACTGGAACGCGGCCATCGCCGAGTACGAGACCGTGCAGAAGAGCCTGGCCGAACGCGCCGAAGCCAACCTCAACCTGGCCATGCTGTATCAGGCCAGCGGCCGCAGCGGCGAGGTCGAAGGATTGTTGCGCACATCGCTCCAGCGCGACCCGGACTTCTACCCGGCGCTGGTGACCCTGGTGCAATGGCTGGAAGCCAACGGTCGCAGTCAGGAAGCTCATGCGCTGCTGGCGCAAAGCCTGAAGGAACACCCCGACGCCGCACTGCTGCAACACACCCAGGGCTTGTCGCTGGTGCGTGCTGGCAAACCCGATCAGGCCATGCCCTTCCTGCGCAAAGCCGCGCAACTGGAACCGCAGAGCCCGCAATACGGCTATGTGCTGGCCGTGGCCCTGCATGACAGTGGCAAGGTCGATGCCGCGTGCGAGGAGCTGGAAAGGCTGTTGAAAGTGCAGCCAGCCAACCGCAATGCGCGGCTGTCGCTGATCCAGTACTACCTGGACAACGGCCAGGAACCTAAGGCCCAGGTGCTGTTGCAGGGCTGGAAGAAAATGAACATGGGGGATCCGGCGTTGAAATGATCGGGGGTTGATCCAAAAGCCCGCTCCTGTAGGAGCGAGGCTTGCCCGCGAAGGCGTCAGCCCTGCCACTGAATGACTTGAGTCAACGCCGCCGAAACAACGGCCGCGGCTCAATCACCGAGCGCCCATACGACACGCTCATCCCCGCCAGCCCCTTGAGCGCGTCCTCGGCCGATTTGTCTTCACGCACCGCAAAGCTGTCGAAACCACACTGACGCATATGACTGAGCTGATCGCGCAACACATCACCCACCGCACGCAACTCCCCGCGCCAGCCCAATCGGGTGCGCAGCAAATAGGCTTGGCTATAGGCCCGGCCATCGCGAAAACTCGGAAAATCCAGGGCGATCAACGGCAACTGGCCAAACCACTGTTCAAGCCCCTCCACCTCATCGTCCGGCCCCAGCCACACGGCGTGTTCCCGTGGACTTTCCATCCAGCGCGCCAACGGCAAGATCACTTTGCCCGTGGGCAAGGGCTGCTCCAGATCGCGGATAAGCGCCCACGGATCATCCAGGGCAATCCGCGCCCCGCCCTCCTCCAGACGCAACAGATTGTTCATGCCGACACCTCCAGCACTTTCGGATAAACCGCCTCCTTGAACGGCTCCAGGCCGATGCGCTGCAAGGTGTCGACAAACAATTCTTCACTTTCGCGGTATCGCACGAAGGTGTCGACGATCTGCTCGACCACCCCAGGCACCTGCGCGGCGCTGAACGACGGGCCGATGACCTTGCCCAACGCGCTGTGCTTGCCCTGGGCGCCACCGAGGGTGATCTGGTACCACTCGCTGCCATTCTTATCGACTCCAAGAATGCCGATGTTGCCGATGTGGTGGTGACCGCAGGCGTTCATGCAGCCGGAGATGTTGAGGCTGATGTCGCCCAGGTCATGCAGGTAATCAAGGTCTTCGAAGCGCGCTTGAATGGCTTGGGCGATGGGGATCGACTTGGCGTTGGCTAGTGCACAGAAGTCCCCACCGGGGCAGGCGATGATGTCCGTGAGCAAGCCGGCGTTGGCGCTGCCGAGGTTATGCTCGCAAGCCAGGCGCCAGAGCGTGAACAAGTCAGCTTTTGGCACGTCCGGCAATACGATGTTTTGCTCGTGGGCGATGCGGATCTCGCCAAAACCGAAATGCTCTGACCACTGCGCCACCGCCTCCATTTGCATGGCTGTGACATCCCCCGGCGGCGCGCTGCTGCCCGGTTTGGTCGACAGCACCACGCTGGCATAACCCGCTACCTTGTGTGCCTGGACATTGCGCTGCACCCAGCGGGCGAATGCCGGGGTCTGGGCCAGATGCGTGCCGAAATCAAGGCTGGTGTCCGCCTGCTCGCGATATTGCGGCGCAACGAAGGCACCGGCCACACGCTCGAACTCCTCAAGGGTCAGTTGCGCCGGGCCATCCTTGATGTGCGTCCACTCCTCCTCGACTTCCCTGGCGAACGCTTCGATGCCCAGGGCTTTCACCAGAATCTTGATCCGCGCCTTGTACTTGTTGTCCCGCCGGCCATGACGGTTGTACACCCGCAACACCGCCTCGACGTAGGACAACAGGTGCTGCCACGGCAAGTCCTGGCGAATCTGCAAGCCGAGGATCGGCGTGCGCCCAAGGCCACCGCCGACGATCACCCGCAGCAGCATTTGCCCGTCGTCGCCCGGGTAAAGATAGAGCCCGATGTCATGCATCATGATTGCCGCGCGGTCCTGCTCGGCCGAGCAAATGGCGATCTTGAACTTGCGCGGCAGGTAGAGGAATTCCGGATTGATGGTCGACCATTGCCGCAGGATTTCCGCCAGCGGGCGCGGGTCGATCATTTCGTCGGCCGCGACCCCGGCAAAGGCTTCGGTGGTGATGTTGCGCACGCAATTGCCGGAAGTCTGGATGGCGTGCATGTTGACCTGAGCCAGGCGTTCGAGAATGTCCGGTACCTCGGCCAGTTCGATCCAGTTGAACTGCATGTTCTGCCGCGTGGTGAAGTGGCCATAGCCGCGATCGTAATCCCGGGCGATGCTCGCCAGGGTGCGCATCTGCCGGGCGCTCAGGGTGCCGTAGGGAATAGCGACGCGCAGCATGTACGCATGTTTTTGCATGTACAGGCCGTTTTGCAGGCGTAACGGCAGGAACTCTTCCTCGCTCAGTGCTCCCGTCATGAAGCGTTCTACCTGATCGCGAAACTGCGCAACCCGCTCGAACACCAGTGCCCGGTCATAGTCGTCGTACTGATACATCCAAATACCTCATCAGGTTGAGCGTCCCCCCTGTAGGAGCGAGCCTGCTCGCGAAAAACCTGAGGGCGCCACGGGGTGTCAGGCTTCACTCGTTATCGTTCACGTCCATCGCGAGCATGCTCGCTCCTACAGGAGGGCGGTTTGAGGTAGTGACTATGGACCGACGCTGATCTGCATTACAGATTCAGCTGGCTTTGAAAAACCCGTATCAGAAGAAATCCAGCAGGGCTTAGGCCGCTTTGAATCTGATCCGCATAAATCAATTTTTCCTGAGTCTGTTTTGAATTTGCCGATGTTTTTACAGTTGCCCGACTTTGCAACCGTGGAAGCATTGATCATGAGCACAACAACAACCGGACAGGCCTACAACTACAAGGTCGTGCGCCAATTCATCGTGGCGACCGTGATCTGGGGCGTCGTGGGGATGGCGATGGGCGTGTGGATCGCCTCGCAGCTGGTGTGGCCGCAGTTGAACCTGGACCTGCCGTGGACCACGTTCGGGCGCTTGCGCCCGCTGCACACCAGCCTGGTGATTTTCGGGTTCGCCGGCAGCGCGCAATTCGCCGCCAGCTACTATGCGGTGCAGCGCACCTGCCAGGTGCGGCTGTTCTCGGACAAACTCGCCGCCTTCACGTTCTGGGGCTGGCAATCGGTCATCGTGGTGATGCTCATCACGTTGCCGCTGGGCTACACCACCACCAAGGAATACGCCGAGATCGAGTTCTCCGGGGCGGTGTGGATGACCCTGGTCTGGGTCGCCTACGCCATCGTGTTCTTCACCACCATGGTCCAGCGCAAGACCAAACACATCTATGTCGGTAACTGGTTCTTCGGCGCGTTCATCGTGGTGATCGCGATGCTGCACGTGGTCAATCACCTGGCGATTCCGGTGGATTGGTTCAAGTCCTATCCGGTGTATTCGGGGGCTACCGACGCCATGGTGCAGTGGTGGTACGGGCACAACGCCGTGGGCTTTTTCCTGACCACCGGATTCCTCGGGATGATGTACTACTTCGTGCCCAAGCAAGCGGGCCGGCCGGTATATTCCTATCGCTTGTCGATCGTGCACTTCTGGGCGCTGATCACCCTTTACATCTGGGCCGGCCCCCACCACTTGCACTACACCGCCTTGCCCGACTGGGCGCAATCGCTGGGTATGGCCATGTCGCTGATCCTGTTGGCGCCGAGCTGGGGCGGGATGATCAACGGCATGATGACCCTCTCGGGAGCCTGGCATAAGTTGCGCACCGACCCGATCCTGCGTTTCCTTGTGCTGTCCCTGGCCTTCTACGGCATGTCGACCTTCGAAGGGCCGATGATGGCGATCAAGACGGTCAACGCCCTCTCCCACTACACCGACTGGACCATCGGCCACGTGCACGCCGGCGCCCTCGGCTGGGTTGCGATGATCACCTTCGGCGCGACTTATCACATGGTACCGAAGGTCTTCGGTCGCGCGCAGATGCACAGCATCGGCCTGATGAACCTGCACTTCTGGCTCGCGACCATCGGCACCGTGCTGTACATCGCCTCGATGTGGGTCAACGGCATCACCCAGGGCCTGATGTGGCGCGCGATCAACGACGACGGCACGCTGACCTATTCCTTCGTCGAAGCCTTGCAGGCCAGTCATCCGGGGTTCGTGGTGCGTTTTGCCGGGGGTGTGTTGTTCCTCACTGGCATGCTGGTGATGGCTTACAACGTGTGGCGGACGGTGCGGATGTCCGACGTGGCGATGGCGGAAAGTGAGGCACAGATAGCCTGATGACTGAAATCGTACTGAATAGCCTGGGGGTGGTGTTCCTGTGGTTCGCCATCGAATACTGCCTGCGCCATCAGACTGCCGAAAGCCTGGACGATGCCAGCCTGATGCCGTTTGCCGATGACCCTGAGGTCGCACGGCGGGTCGAAGCCGCTACAGGCAAGCGCATAAATGCTGTCGCACCAGAAGAGCCCGCAAAGGGTTGGGGGAATATCGAAATTTGAGGCGATGCTTAGAGTGCCATCGCTGGCTTCCCAGCGATGGCGTCTCGGATCAAGCGCGTTCGCGCGGAATCAAGCTCTGCAACTGCTGCGCCAGAAAATCCGCGTCGAAGACAAACGTATCCGGGTCTTTAAGGCCATTGGTCTTGCGCCACTGCCAGCCATTGGACGGCGGCACGCACACCAGCGAAACACTGCCATAGCGCGCCGCGGTAAAGCCCATGACGGCCAGGGAAATCTGCCCGCCGGCACCCATCACATCCGGCACGAACTCCACCGGTTTGCCGGCGATCAGGATGCTCAGCTTTTCGGTCTTGAAGGTGGACGTTTCCACCGGAACACTTGGCCCGGACGCGACATACGTTTCGCGGCTCACCTCCAGCAGATTCGGCGCCAGGACCGGCTCCAGCCACTGCTGGATCTGATCGAACAACTCCCCGATGCGCCTGGCCCACTCGGCCGATTGCGTCTCGAACAGCTGCTTTTTGTGCGCTTCGCTTTCTGCGTAGTGACGAAGCATCTCGCCCAGTTGCCGTACGTCGTCCATTGCGGTGTTCCCTTGATTGAAGCGGTGTTGCGGACATTCAGCATGGCAGATGCGCGCCGCCCGCGTACGACTAAAAGCGCGAGCGGTATGGATCAATCGCTATTGGGCATGCGGCGCAAACGCGCCATGCTCAAGGTATCGACGTAGGCGCCATCCCGTACCGCATAGTCGCGAAACAGTCCTTCGGTCTCGAAGCCGAACTTGCGGTACAGGCCGATGGCGGCTTCGTTGTCGGCATACACGCTCAGTTCGACCCGCCGCAGGTTCATCCAGTTGTCGGCGATGTCCAGCGCCGCTGCCAGCAGTTGCGAACCCACGCCCTTGCCCTGCCAGGCTGGCGCCACGCCCATGCCAAAACTGCCGGCATGACTGCGTCGGATACGTGAAAACTGTTCAAGGCCAAGCTCGCCGACCACGACGCCCTGATGCAACGCGACCAGTTTGACCGAGCGTTCGTTGTCCGCTTCCAGGCGTTTACGCCAGACTTCGACGGACTGATATGGCATTTGCAACACTTGACGGGTGACCGCAGGGTCGTTGTACAGCGCGGTAACGCCGTCGAGGTGGGATTCGTCGAAGCGTTCGAGGGTGATGGCAGCGTCAGTGAGCGGCATGGGTGATTCATCCTTGATACAGACATGGCCGCCCACTCTACAACGCATCCATCATGGAAAAACACCCTGTAGGAGCGAGCCTGCTCGCGATGGTCGTCAACGATGACGTGGGATGCCTGACACCCCGCGGTGTTGTCTGGTTCTTCGCGAGCAGGCTCGCTCCTACAGGAACCACTCCCGCCGCTCTTCGAAGGTACTGAGAATCAACTCGACAATCATCTGTACCTGCGCATCCCCCACGGACTCGGCATTCACCGCCAGCCACACCTGGCGCTGCATCGGCGGCTGGAACAGCCCCGGCAAACCGATCAAGCCACGGTCGAAGTGGCTCATGTAGCCGGGCAACAGGCCGATGCAGGCGCTGCAACGGATCATCTCCAGCATCAGCGGATAGGAATGCGACTGCACGATCCCGGCCAGGCGCTGGTCGACCAGGTCGTTCCAGGGCCGAAAGCTGTCGATCTGCCGATCATGCTGCCACTGCACCAGCATGAAGTCGTCCAGGTCATCGAGGCTGTCGGGTCGCGAGGCGACCCGTGAATAGCGCTTGGCGATATGGGGGACGTAGTCGAGTCGCGCCAGGCATTGCGGCTCGCTGACGGCAAAACTCGGGCCCGGCTGCGGCGAGTCGGTACCCGCCAGCCAAACCACGACGTCGGCACTGACCGCCTGCAGGGACAATTCGCTGTCGAGGGTAATGATGTCCAGGCGCGCACTGGCATTGCGTCGCAACAACGCCACCAGATCACGACCGAGGATGTCGTGCAGGATCGTCTCGGCGACAGCCAGGCGCACAATGGGTTGCTCGATCACCGGCAGGTCGCGTTCATGCGCCAATGCGGTCAGCTGCTTGTGCAGTTGCAGGCCGTCACGACTGAGCACCAACCCGTTCTCGGAAGGGCTGAACAGCGAACACTGCAACTGCTTTTCCAGCTGCGCCAATTGCTTGCGCAACAGGGTTGCCTTGATGTTGAGGCGGCGGGCCGCCTGCATGAAGCAGCCGCAACGGGCGATCACGCTGAAGCACTGCGCCTGCAGCGGATCGAGCTGCGCCGCTCGGGTGCGCCAGGACGTGGTTTTTTCGAGGGCTGCGGGGTATTGCGCTACAGGCTGAGCGCCCCGGGTTTCCATGAATGACATCGATGACTCCCTGTCGATCTTTCACTGGGAGTTCCATCCTGCGCAATCTGCATGAACGACGTATGACAGCCGCTCAGGCGCTGGGCGCCTGGCGAAAACTCACGGCCAGTCGATTCCAGCTGTTGATGGTGGTGACCGCGATGGTCAGGTCCACCAGCTCACCCTCGCTGAACTGCTCCCGGGCTTGCTCGTAGACAGCGTCCGGCACATGGTCCTGCGAAAGCAGGGTCACCGCTTCGGTCCAGGCCAGGGCGGCGCGCTCGCGCGGGTTGAAGAAGTTGCTGTCGCGCCAGACCACGATGGAGTACAGGCGGCGGTCGGTCTCGCCCAGGCGCCGGGCGTCCACCGAGTGCATGTCGGTGCAGAACGCACAGCCGTTGAGCTGCGATGCGCGGATCTTGATCAGGTGCAGCAGCGCCTGCTCGATGCTCAGGCTGCTGGTCAGCGCTTCCATGGCGATCATCGCTTTCATCGCCTTGGGCGAGGCACTGTAGTAATCCAGGCGGGGGTTCATGACGCGACCTCATAGGGCGATGATGTGCCGCCAAGGTAGCCGTTGTTAATGCTGCGTTACATATCCAATTTAGCGAATTATCCGTGGACCACTTGGCCCAGACCAATTGGCGGTTTTTGCGCCACACAACTACTGCATAAACGCCAGTTGAGGTTAATCTGGCACTGCACACGCGCCTCAATTGCCATGGAGCCTTGCCGGTATGGAACTACACGTTGTCATTAACGGACGCAAGGACCTGGCGGGCCAGTTGTATACGCAACTGCGCAGCGCTATCGAATCGGGACGCCTGGCCGCCGGGACGCAACTGCCACCCAGTCGCCTGCTGGCCGAGCAACTGGGCATTTCGCGCAAGACCATCTCCGATACCTATGCCCAGCTGACCTACGAAAACTTCCTCACGGGGGTGATCGGCAAAGGCACCTACGTCAACGCCCGGGTCTCGAAAATCGAGCGCAAGCAGAGCCATTCGGAGCTCGCCGGGTGCGAGGTGATCGAATCCTGGCGCAACCTGCCGGTGTTTCTGCGTCATCCGACGCTGGAAGGCTCGCTGCGCTACGACTTCATTGGCGGCGCCACCAGCAAGGGCCAGTTTCCCCAGGACGACTGGCGGCGTTGTACGTCCCACGCCTTGCGCCAGATCGCCGGGTCCAAGGGTTTCTACAGCCTGCCCGAAGGCCTGCCGGCGCTGCGCAATGCCATCGCGCAGCACATCGCCTTTTCTCGCGGGGTCAATTGCCAGGATGAGGACGTGGTGGTGTGCAATGGTGCGCAACAGGCGCTGGATCTGATTGCCCGGGTGCTGATACGAGCGGGCAGCATCGTCGCCATGGAAGACCCCGGTTATCCCCCGGCGCGCCTGCTGTTCGGCACCCATGGCGCCACGGTGATTGGCGTGCCGGTGGACGCCGAAGGCATTGTGGTGGAAAAAATCCCCCTCGGAACGCGACTGATCTACGTCACCCCCTCGCACCAGTTCCCGCTGGGCATGCCCATGAGCCAGGAGCGCCGGGCCGCGCTGCTGGCACGCGCCCATGAACTGGGGGCGATCATTATCGAGGACGACTACGACAGCGAATTCCGCTATGAAGGCCGCCCCACGGACTCACTGCAGAGCATGGACGAGCGCGGGATCGTGGCCTATGTCGGGACCTTCTCGAAAACCCTTTTGCCAGAGCTGCGCCTGGGGTACGCGATCCTGCCGCCGGCGATTCTCGAGGCGGTGGTGCGCGCCAAACAACTCACCGACCTGCACACCTCCACCCTGCCCCAGTGGGCGCTGGCCAAATTCATCGCCGAGGGCTGCCTGCTCAAGCACATTCGTCGCTGCCATACGATCTACGCGGGCAGGCGTGAGCGGATCCTGGCGCGCATGGCCGGTGATCTCGCGCCCTGGCTTGAAGCGGTGCCGACCACGGCGGGTTTTCACATGGTGGTGCTGTGCAAGGTCGCGATCGACGTGCCTCTGGTGATCGAGCTGGCAAAAAAAGTAGAAGTCGGGCTCTATGCCATCGACAGCTTTTTCTACCAGCAAGCGCCCCAGGCGGGGTTTTTCCTCGGTTTTGGCGCCATCGAGACCCTGGACATTGACATCGCCCTGGATCGTTTCCGGGACATTTTGCAGCAGGTTGCCTAACGGATTGGTCTGCGATTTTATTCGGTGATTGGCTATTGGTGGTCCGCAGGTGCAGGCCTATCCTGCATAGGCGTTATCCCTCAATGAGGAGTGTGAGCCAATGTCCTACAAAGTGATCAATACCGTACAGGTTCAGGCCGTCGCCGGCCGCTCGGAAGAGCTGGGCAAGCAATTGCAAAAGATTGTCGACACCCTGCGCGAACTACCGGGCTGTGAATCCTATATGGTCGACCGCTGCCCTGAGGACAGTAATCGCTGGACTGTCAGCGCCCACTGGCAATCGGAATCGGCGATGCAATCGCATTTCAACAGTCCCCAGGTGCAAGGCTTCATCGACCTGATCGATTGCCAGCTGGCCAACGCCGTCGACTTCAACAGCTTTCCGATCAGATAAGACACGGTTAAAGATCGCAGTCCTTGGCCGCGTTTGCAGAGTATGGGTACCTCTGCAAACGTTCCGGGGACTGCGATCTTTTTCATTCCAGCGTCGTACATTGGTCCCCTGGCCTTCGCGAGAATTGGCTGTTTGTTTATCCCCCCCGGCGCAATAGATTGGTCCCTGACAACCAACCATTGCAGGTGATGAACCATGAACCTTTTGCGCTGCTCTCTCGCTGCCCTTGCCTTGACCGTTTGCGCTTCGGCGTTTGCCCATGAGGCCGGTGACCCTTCAGAAAAGGTCACGGTGTTGCAGGACCAGATGCTGAAAAACGCCCCAGGCAAAAAAGCCTTGATGATTGAGGTCGACTACAAACCAGGCCAGGCGTCCATCGCCCACAAACATGACGGCACCGCCATGGCCTATGTGCTTTCGGGATCGATCACTTCCCAGGTGAAGGGCGAAAAAGAGGTCACGTACAAGGCTGGTGAGTATTGGTACGAACCCGCCGGCTCAGAACACCTGGTCTCGAAAAATGCCAGTAAAACGAAACCTGCGAAGCTGTTGGTATTCATGGTGTTGTCGCCGGACGAAAAAGTGCTGGTCCCCTTGCAAAACTGATCGTTAAACCAGCAGCCATAAATAAAAACGCCCAAATGCTTGATTCAGGCGTTTTTATATCCACAGGCAATTAACCACCCTTACTTAAACCGAACAAAACTATTGGCCACCGTATAACTTCGCGAATTGGCTATTTCATTAATCAATACACGGTTTAGTCTGGAGTGACTGCCGACTCCATGCGGCAACTGTAACTTTCCGACCGAAGTTGTTTCACTGGAGAAACACCATGAAACTTGCGTTTGTCAGTACATTGACCATGACCGTGCTAATAAGCGGATGCTCAATACCCACGGCGCCTTCAGCGGTGACACCGCTGGACGGTATCTTCACGCAACCGGTGGGCCGCAGCAGCGCAACGCGCATCCCCAACGGCAGCGATGTAACCCTTGGCGTCGTCTACAGCCGCAATACCCAGGCCAACCGTGCCTACCTGCAAGACTACCAGGCCAATGCCGGCACCGGTTTCGGCCAGAGCCTGCTGGTGCAATCGATCCACGACGCCTACGTGGCCACGTCAAAACCGGATCTGGCGGTGGACTGGGTCAAGGCCTCCCTGCAGCGGCAATTTGGTTCGGTCACGGTGTACCCGGACATGCAAAGCCTGCAGGCGGCGAAACCGGATGTGGTGGCCGTCGTCGACAGCCGCAGCCAATTGATCACCTCGCGCAGTTCGGATGTCGAGGCCAATGTGAGTGTGGACTTCTATGACAAGAACCTGAGTTATATCGGCACGGCAAAAGGGCATGACGCGAAGGCGTTAAGTCCGGTGTGGGCGGACTTTAAACGCAGCGAAGAGATTATCGCCGACATTAACGAGCAACAGAATGTGCAAGTAAGGGCATTGCAAAAGTTTGACCAGTCGCTCAGTAATTTGTTGTCCAGGCCGACAGATAAAGTGTCGATGCTTGATGATAACAAGGGTCAGAAGTTGTATTGACCGAGAAGGCCTCTTCGCGGGCAAGCCTCGCTCCTACGGGTTCACCACAAACCTGTAGGAGCGAGGCTTGCCCGCGAAAGGGCCCGAACAGGCGCCACAAAAATATCGGGCAAAAAAAAAAGCCCCGCATCTCTCGATGCGGGGCTTTTCATTCAGCGCCTGATCAGGCCGCCGGTTCCAGCTCGGCGCTGGCATTGGCAGTGACTGGCACCACCGCTTGTCCACTCAACGCCAGGTCCAGCAACTCACGGTTGGCTACCGCGTACATGGCGTAGTCCGTACCGCTGGCGGCACGAATCTCCACCAGCATGGCGCGCCAGCGTCCGATCATGCTTTCGTGCTGCGCCATCCACGACGCCAGGCGTGTTTCCACGTCCTGGGTGCCGTTGCCCTCTTGCAGGACCGAGATGGTGATCGCACGTTGCTGCCAGTCGACGTCATCGCGGAACGCTTCACGGGCCAGGGCCTGCCAGTTGTTTTCCACCGGCAGGGCACTGATCTGTTGCAGGTACCAGGTGATGTCCAGCGCACTGCCCACGGCGAAGTAGGCCTTGGCCACGTCCGCAGGATCCTGGCCGGTCACGTCGGAGGCCTCGATGATCGGCAGCAGGGTGTACAGGTGCGTGGTGCCAGCCACCATGCGTGCCAGCAACTCCGGCACACCGGCTGCGACGTACGCCTGATAACGGGTCTGCCAGGTTTCGCGGATCTCGCCACTGAGCAGTTCGTCGAGCTTGAGGCCCAACGCCGCCAGGTGCGGACCGAAATGCGCGACGTCACGGGCAGCGTTCTGCTCGTTGCGACGGGCACGCAGGAACCAGCGCGTGGCGCGACGGCCCAGGCGCATCAGCTCGTCCATCAGCTCCAGTTGCACGTCGGCGGAAACCTTGTAGTCCAGGTTTTCGATCTGACGGAACCAGTGCGGGAGATGGAAAATGTCACGCACGATCACGTAGGCACCGGCCACGTTCGCCGGGCTCATGCCGGTCGACTCCTTGAGTCGCTGAACGAAGGTGATGCCCATGTGGTTGACCAGGTCGTTGGCGATCTGGGTGCTGACGATTTCGCGCTTCAGGCGGTGACGGCGCATGGCTTCGGAGAACTTGCTCACCAGGGTCGGCGGGAAAGCGGTTTCCATGTCGCGGGTCAGGTAGTCGTCGTCCGGCACCAGGGAGCCCAGCAGCTGCTCCTTGAGGTCGATCTTGCTGTAGGAGATCAGCACCGACAGCTCGGCACGGGTCAGGCCATGGCCCGCCGCGACGCGCTCGTTGATCGCTTCTTCAGCCGGCAGGAACTCGATGGCGCGATCCAGCTTGCCGCGACCTTCCAGATCGTTCATCAGGCGCTTGTATTCGGCAATCCGCGGCAAGGCGCGACGGGCCGCCAGGGACAGTGCCTGGGTCTGCTTGTAGTTGTTGCCCAACACCAGGCCACCGACTTCGTCGGTCATGCTCGCCAGCAACTGGTTGCGCTGCTTGTCGGTCATGTCGCCGGCCTGAACCACTTCGTTCAGCAGGATCTTGATGTTCACTTCGTGGTCGGAGCAGTCCACGCCACCAGCGTTGTCGATGAAGTCGGTGTTGGAACCGCCGCCATTGAGGCCGAATTCCACACGACCCAGCTGGGTCATGCCGAGGTTACCGCCCTCGCCCACCACTTTGCAGCGCAGTTCGTTGCCGTTCACGCGCAGTGCATCGTTGGCCTTGTCGCCGACATCGGCGTGGCTTTCGCTGCTGGCCTTGACGTAAGTACCGATACCGCCGTTCCACAACAGGTCCACCGGTGCCTTGAGCAAGGCGTTGAGCAGTTCGGTCGGGGTCAGCTTGTCGGCCTGGATGTCGAAGCGTTCCTGCATCTGCGGGGAAATCGCGATGCTCTTGGCGCTACGGGAGAAGATACCGCCGCCTTCGGACATGATGCTGGTGTCGTAGTCCGACCAGGCCGAACGTGGCAGGTCGAACAGGCGCTGGCGCTCGGCGAAGCTGGTCGCGGGGTTCGGGTTCGGGTCGATGAAGATGTGCAGGTGGTTGAACGCCGCGACCAGTTGCAGCTTGTCGGACATCAACAAGCCGTTACCGAACACGTCACCGGCCATGTCGCCGACGCCGACCACGGTGATGCTGTCTTCCTGGACATTGATGCCGCGCTCGCGGAAGTGGCGCTGTACGCCAACCCACGCGCCCTTGGCGGTGATGCCCATTTTCTTGTGGTCGTAACCGGCCGAACCACCGGACGCAAACGCGTCACCCAGCCAGAAGCCGTAGTCGATGGCGATGCCGTTGGCGATGTCGGAGAAGGTCGCGGTGCCCTTGTCCGCGGCCACTACCAGGTACGGGTCATCGTCGTCATGGCGCACGACGTTGGCCGGCGGCACCAGGGCGCCGTCCTTCAGGTTGTCGGTGATGTCCAACAGGCCGGAAATGAAGATGCGGTAGCAGGCGATGCCCTCGGCTGCGATCTCGTCCCGGCTGCCGCCCAGTGGCAGGCGACGCGGCAGGAAGCCGCCCTTGGCGCCCACCGGCACGATGACCGAGTTCTTCACTTGCTGGGCTTTTACCAGGCCCAGGACTTCGGTACGGAAGTCTTCTTCACGGTCCGACCAGCGCAGGCCACCACGGGCAACGTTGCCGAAGCGCAGGTGCACGCCTTCGACGCGCGGCGAGTAAACGAAGATTTCGAACTTCGGCACAGGCTTGGGCAGTTCAGGAATCAAGTGCGGGTTGAACTTGAAGCTGAAGTACGACTTGTTATGGCCGTTTGCGTCGGTCTGGTAGAAGTTGGTGCGCAGGGTGGCCTTGATCAGGTCCAGGTAGCGACGCAGGATGCGGTCTTCGTTCAACACCTGGACGTCGTCCAGTGCGGTCAGGATCGCATGTTCCAGACGCTGTTCCAGATCGTCGCTGCTGAGCTTGCGCGCCAGGTAGAAACGGGTCTTGAACAACCGGGTCAATTCCCGGGCGATGTCGGTGTGGTTGTTCAGGGTGCTGGCGATGTAGCCCAGGTCGAAGCCCAGGCGAATCTGCTTGAGGTAACGGGCGTAGGCACGCAGCAGCGCCACGTCGCGCCATGGCAGGCCGGCAGTCAGTACCAGGCGGTTGAACGCATCGTTCTCGGCATCGCCGCGCACGATGTGGACGAACGCGTCCTGCAGGGTGTCGTTGAGTTGCTGGATGTCCAGGTCCAGGCCTTCGGCCGCGGTGAAGGCGAAGTCGTGAATCCAGAACTCGCGGCCACTGTTGTGGCGCAGGCGGTACGGGAACTCACCCAGCACGCGCAGGCCGAGGTTTTCCAGGATCGGCAACACGTCGGACAGGGCCAACGGGGTATCGGCGTGGTACAGCTTGCAATGCAGCTCACGCTGGCCGACCTGGCCCAGCGGCTGGTAGAAGCTCATCACCAGCGGATTTTTTTCGTTGAGGTTCAGCAGGTGCTGCATGTCGACCACAGCCGAATGCGCGGCGAAACGCTCGCGGTAACCGGCCGGGAAGCCTTTCGGGAAGTCGGCCAGCACATTGGTGCCATGGGCCTCGCCGAAGGTTTCGACGGTCAGGGCCGAGTAATCGTCCTGCCAGCTGCGGCACGCCTGGATCACTTCGTTTTCCAGTTGCTGCGGGTCGATGTCGATGCGGTTTTTCGGGTCGACGCGCAAAATCAGCTGCACGCGGGCCAGCACGGACTCGGAGAAGAAGGTCCAGAACTCGCAATCCGAGGCCTTGAGGCGATCCATCAGCACTTGCTGGATCTTCTGCCGCACTTCGGTGGAGTAGATATCACGCGGCACGTAGGCCAGGCAGTAGCAGAAACGGCCGTACGGATCCTTGCGCAGGAACACGCGGATCTTGTTGCGTTCCTGGATCTGCACGATCGACATCACGGTGCTGAACAGCTCGTCCACCGGAGTCTGGAACAGGTCGTCGCGCGGCAACACTTCGAGCACCTGTGCCAGTTCCTTGCCCAGGTGAGCCTTGGCCTGGAAGCCCGAACGGCGTTCGATTTCCGCGACCTTGCGGCGGATGTACGGGATCACCCGCACGCTCTCGCCATACACCGAGGAGGTGTACAGGCCCATGAAACGGCATTCCTTGATGACCTTGCCGTTGGCATCGATTTCACGGATCGACACGTAGTCCGGGTAAGCCGGGCGGTGTACACGGCTTGGGTGCGCGGCCTTGGCGAACGACAGCAGGGTCGGTTCGCGCAGGTAGTTCACGGCGTAGTCTTCGATGCGCAGGTCGTCGTAGCTCAGGCCGGCGCGCAGCAGTTTGGTCAGGCCAAGGAAGGAATCCTTGTCATAGACGATGTGGCCGCCATCGGCTTCATCGCTGACCACGAACTCTTCGTAGCCCAGGAAGGTGAAGTGGTTGCCCACCAGCCATTCGAGGAAACCCTTGATTTCGCTCTTTTCGTCGGCATCGATGGCGAACTGGCTGTTGTCCAGGTTGGTGAGGATTTCCTGCACCTTGGCTTTCATCGGTTCGAAGTCGCTCACCGCGACGCGCACTTCGCCCAGCACCTGCTCCAGTTCCCGGGTCAGCACATTCAGTTCGGCGGTGTTGGCGCAACGGTCGATTTCCAGGTACATCAACGACTCTTGCAGCACGTCGTCGCCCTGGGTGCCTTTAGGCAGGATTTCCAGCAACTCGCCCTTGCTGCCGCGACGCACGCTCAGCACGGTGGTTTGCAGGGTGTGGATGCTGTAGCCGCGACGGTTCAGCTCGGTACGCACCGAGTCCACCAGGAACGGCAGGTCGTGGTGCAGCACTTCGACCGCGGTGTGGGTCGACTGCCAGCCGTGGCGTTCGTAATCGGGGTTGTAGACGCGCACTTGCGGTTGCGCGTGATCGAAGCGCTCAAGCAGGCGCCACGCAGAAAGGGTACAGCCAGCGAGGTCTGACAACCGACGTTGGGTCAGTTCATCCAGGGAAATGATGCCGAAGAATTGTTCAGCGAACAGCGCCACTTGTGGCAGTGCCTGTTCACTGATGTGCTGCGCCAGTGCCGCTTGCAGTTGGTGCTGGAAGTCGGCTTTGCTGGCTGCGGTGAAGAACGCCATCTGTGGTACTCCGCTTGGGCTTGTTATTGATGGAAGCGTCGCGTGCAAAACCCCTGTCAGGGGCTACCCGTCACCCCGTTCCTGATTCTCGGGCAGAGGAAACAGGGTGACAGGTGGGTGAAGCTAAACGAGACACTCGGGTCACATTCACCTTCCGTGAATGGGCATCTGCAAAAGCGACTGGGCTGCGGGCAACGCAATGCCTTTACGGGTGCTCATCCGTTGCGCAGCTTAACGAGTGCGGCAAGGTCGATGCTTGCGGTGCTGCGACATATTCGGTCAACGGTATGCTGCTCTGGACTCGCGCAACGAACAACATTAGCAGCCACTTGGCAAATTGGGCGTTTTATCCCGAATTTACGGTACTGACGTACCAGAAATGACCGATGAGGTTGATCGGGTTCTCCTGTTGCCCCGTTTTGGCGGTTCCTGCGTCACAATTGCTACTACCCGATGCTCACCTCCTTGCTACATCTTTCAGATCAGTTGTCTCGGACATCACGAATGAGTTTTGTAGGTTGAAAGCTGACGGGATCGTAGGAGGCACCAAAAAATTTAGACCGCCTTGATTCAGAGTTCTTATTGATTCTGAAATACTCGGTACGAGTAGAGGATTCTCCGACTTTTAGTTTGCTAATCCGAGTCGACACCACCCCCCCCTAAAAACCTTCCATTATATGCCTTTACGTTAACACCTGAAAAATCTGCAAACAGTTGACCGAATGGTGCATTCGACGGATTCAGTTGATGTTCGAACACACTTCCAGAATGGCAGGTTAACAGACGAGCACTATCAAAATCTTCAAACCTAAAACCGCTATCGTTTATATATTCAGCAAGGCTTCGGGGACCTAAAAAGGTACCTTGCTCCCTCTTAACCCCTCCTGATGCTGTCCCATGCCCATGGATATTCAGCCTGCGGCCACCTTTATATTCATCTACAAAAACACTCAACCCTTCGGAAATTCTTGTGAAATTTTTTACCGGCCTAACATGATCACCGTATATAAACGATAGATACTGGGCTTTGATTTTAGTATAAACATTGGTAACAGCTGAAAAAACATGCCCCGTAGGATCTGACCGATTAACCGGATCCCCCGCGCAATACGCATACGCGTTCAACCCCCCTTTACCAAACGGACTTAAATCATCTGGGCTATTGAATCGCATCAACACAGGATTAAAAGATCGATAGCCATTGCCCAACAAATAATGCCCGGTCACTGGATCCTGCCTTTGACCATTGAAACCCAATAAACTGAACGAGCAGCTTTCACAGAAGCGATGTCCGTAGGGCGCGTAGGCGTTGATTTTCTGCAACCTCGCTTGAAGCGCATTGAAGACAGAGCGCTGCAGATCAGTGGCCAGCAAAGTACTATAAACGCCACTGCTCTGACGCTGCTGTTGCGCCAACAGTTGATCGCCATGCTGAACAATCGACAGGTGCTCACTCCCATCTATCTCGGTGACCAGTCGGCTGTCGCAGTAGAAGCGCTGACACTCCGGATTACTGAATTCAACATGACTGACCAACCGATCCAGTGCGTCGTATCGATAATGGATCAAATGTGTTTTCCGCGTACTGGACATGACGGGCCTCCGAAACCGGGATAGGTAAACGCCCCTAACTGTCGATCGTCGCGACGAAAACAACAACTAACAGAACTGCTAGCTTTAACTCATTCCAACAAAATTTCGTTGAGGCTGGCAAAAATAAAGCTTTGCCCGCCAACACCGCACCCAGCGCCAGGACTTCCCAAATGCAAATGACGGCCGCACTCTTGATCGTCAACCCGTGCGACGACGAGGAAGACAACATGGCCATGCTCTGCTGTCACAGCGAAAAGGGCGAAATGTTCCTGATGAGCCGTTACCGGGATGAAGACGAGCTGGAAATCACCCTCGATGGCGAGCCTTCGACCCTGGAAGGCGTGAAAGTCACCCTCAGCCCCACCCTGCTGAAGATCGAAATCGCTGCTGCGGATGCCGATGCGTTGAATGGGGATGATGTGCTGGAAATCACCTTCAACCCGGACATGGTGGATCTGGCGGAAGTTGAACTGACCCTGAAGAACATCCTTGACGGTACCGGCACCTTTATCAGCCAGATTTGAGGTGTTTGATCGGCCCTCATCGCGAGCAGGCTCACTCCTACAATTGAGCGGCGTACACCGTCACTGTAGGAGTGAGCCTGCTCGCGATGGGGCCGGCACTGGACTGGCCTAATGATTTTGGACACTTCAATCGGACGCTATTTGGGCGCATTGAAGGAACCTCGACCGATTCAGTCGATCAAGTCTTCGATCGCCTGAAATTTGCTCACTGTCGCGCAGTCGTAACAGAGCATTTGAATCGTCATCCGGTCCATGCTGGCATCGACGTTGCTCGATTCACACTCGCGGCAGAACAGCTGCAGATGCCCGGTAGGATCCGCCCCACAAGCATCGCCGGAGAAAAACCGCGGCACCAGTTCATCACGCCAGTAGTGGCCGGGGGACTTGGAAAAACCGGCTCCGCTGTCCTTCAGCACCACGTCGTACAGGATTCGGTGCAAGGACGACTGCGGCACTCGCGAATCGCGATAGGCGGTTTTGCGCCAGTTTCGCGCCTTGGCGTCCTGCGCCGTGCCCAACATGTTGCCCGGGATGGTGTTGCAAGCGTGGTTTCGGCCCTTGGAGTTGCCGGTGGCATAAAAATGCGCGGCATTCTTCACCGCCAATCGCGCAAAGTAGTAGACATGGCTCACCGAGAAGTCCTGTAGAAGCTGGCCGACAACGGTTTCGGCACGCCCTCGGGCACTGAACACAAAGCTCACTTCGCTGGCCAGTACCTGGATGTACTGAATCGACTCGTCCCGGGCCAGGCTCAACATCAAGGCATACAGCTCGCTTTTCCAGGACGGCTGAACACTGCCGGACAGTTCCTGGTACAACGCCTGGTACAGTACGTCGCGAGTGCTGCGTACGCCGGTTTCCAGCGCGACATTGGGTAGCCAGCGCACGCAGGAAAAGTCTTTGATCAGGTAGCCGGCCGCTCGATCGAAGGCCTTGATGTCGCCATCCAGATCGACGTTCAGCACGCCGGCCTCGTACAGGTTCCTCACCAGCGCTTCACTGGCCTCATCAGTGGGCGCCAACGGTTCGCTCCGCAACCCGGCGTCGAGCGAGGCAATGCGCTCGGCGCCAGCGACATGGCCGTCGTCCAGCAAGGCGAGCAATGTCAGTTTCTGGACGAAACCCAGCGACGCATAAGGCACTGACGGACGTGACGTTGCGTAGCGTTTCTCCAGCTCAAGACGATCGCGTTGCGCCTGGGCGGCGATTTCCTGCTGGCGCAGCTTGTAGCACTCATTGCAGGTACAGGGCTTGGTTCGCCCATAGTGGCCGGGCTCATGGTGATAGTGCTCGCAACGTACGCACTTGAAATGGTTACGAATTGAGACAGGGGTACCCTTGGCGTGCCGACGCACCCACATGGGCAGGTCGCAATAGGGACAGGTCAGGTCCTTGCTGATAATCGGCGGCAATATTTTCAACAGACTGCGGACTTCAGGCGCAATGTTGAACTCGATTTTCAGATCGGCACTTTTTTCACCGTTCAGATAGCGCTGGTACAGTTGCTCGATTTGTTCCTCGGACAGGTGCTTGATCTCATCCGCCCATTCGAAATACTGACTCATCGAAAGAGGTCCTTTTTTCATGATTGACTGCGCAATCCTTTGCGTCTGGGCGAGCACGCTAAGGGATTGAATGACGCCAACACAAGTAAAAAACCGGCGGGAGGGGCGTTATTTTTAGCTCTTGCAAACGTCCTGCGACAGGCCCGGAAATTTCCTAGGGCAAGTTAGGAAAATTCTGTGAGAAGTACCTTTCACCATTCACAAAGTCGAATTTTAGAGGCTTCTCGATACATCAGACTGATAATGGAAATCGGTTTTTTCCCTCCGTTCCAGCACCTGAGGCAGCAGAAATTCCCACAGGCTGGCAGAATTGCTTTTTTGTCACGTTCATCACGCTCGCCGAGCCAGGAATTCCCCATGCAAATGACCACCGCCCTCTTGATCGTCAACCCGTGCGACGACGAGGAAGACAACATGGCCATGCTCTGCTGTCACAGCGAAAAGGGCGAAATGTTCCTGATGAGCCGTTACCCGGATGAAGACGAGCTGGAAATCACCCTCGACGGCGAGCCTTCGACCCTCGACGGCGTGAAAATTACCTTAAGCCCTACCCTGCTGAAGATCGAAATCGCCGCCACGGATGCCGATGCGTTGAATGGGGATGATGTGCTGGAGATCACCTTCAACCCGGACATGGTGGATCTGGCTGAAGTTGAGGAAACCCTGAAGAACATCCTTGACGGTACCGGCACCTTTATCAGCCAGATTTGAGGTGTTTGATCGGCCCTCATCGCGAGCAGGCTCACTCCTACAATTGAGCGGCGTACACCGTCACTGTAGGCGTGAGCCTGCTCGCGATGGGGCCGGCACAGCCACCCAATCACTCCCCGCCAGCCAAATCCCACATTTTCCCCAATCATTTCCCCCACTTTGCACAAAATGCCGTTAGTCGCCGCCCCCCGCGATGGATTAAAGTAACGCCCCCAGCCCTGGCGTTATATGAACGTCTTCGGTCACCCTTTCCAGGAACAGTCATCGATGGAACATCGTGAAGCGCTGCTTGCGCTGCGAACCTTTCTTTCAACGCAGATTCTCGGCCAGGAAAAACTCATCGAGCGCTTGCTCATCGCCCTGCTTGCCGACGGCCACATGCTGGTCGAGGGCGCCCCAGGCCTGGCCAAGACCAAGGCCATCAAGGAATTGGCGGAAGGCATCGAAGCACAGTTCCATCGCATCCAGTTCACCCCCGACTTGCTGCCCGCCGACATCACCGGTACCGAGATCTATCGTCCGGAAACCGGCAGCTTCGTGTTCCAGCAAGGTCCGATCTTCCACAACCTGGTGCTGGCGGACGAAATCAACCGCGCCCCGGCCAAGGTGCAGTCGGCGCTGCTCGAAGCCATGGGTGAGCGTCAGGTCAGTGTCGGACGCAGCACCTATGAGCTTTCGCCATTGTTCCTGGTGATGGCCACGCAAAACCCGATCGAACAGGAAGGCACCTACCCGCTGCCCGAAGCGCAGCTCGACCGTTTCCTGATGCACGTGAAAATCGGCTTTCCGGACGCGGCAGTCGAACGCCGCATCCTGCAACAGGCCCGTGGCGAAGCCTTGAACGGCGAAACCAAACCCGAGCGCCGGGTCAGCCAGCAGGCGATCTTCGCCGCACGCAAGGAGATTCTCGGGCTGTACATGGCCGACGCCGTGGAGGAATACCTGGTGCAACTGGTCATGGCCACGCGCAACCCGGCCAAGTTCGATCCGGAAATGGCCGAATGGATCGCCTACGGCGCCAGCCCCCGCGGTTCGATTGCACTGGATCGTTGTGCCCGGGCCCACGCCTGGCTGGCCGGTCGCGACTTCGTCAGCCCCGAAGACATCCAGGCGGTACTGTTCGATGTGTTGCGCCACCGCATCATCCTGTCCTTTGAAGCCGAAGCCGCCGGGATCGACCAGGACCGGGTGGTCCAGCGCATTCTCGACGTCGTAGCTGTCGCTTGAGTCCGATGAACGCCCTCCTGCCGCCCCAACCGGGCATCCGCGTCACGCTCGCCGAGCTGATCGAGATGCGCCATCGTGTGCGCGAAGTGCAGCTGTTTTCCACACCGAGCCAGCGCAGCCCGCTGATCGGCCTGCACCATTCCAAGCTGCGTGGCCGTGGCGTGGATTTCGATCAGGTGCGGGTCTACCAGGCCGGCGACGATGTGCGCAGCATCGACTGGCGCGTCACCGCCCGGACCCAGGAGCCCCACACCAAGCTGTTCCACGAAGAGCGTGAACGGCCGATCTTCATCATGGTCGAGCAAAGCCGTCGCCTGTTTTTCGGCTCGGGACTGATGTTCAAATCGGTGCTGGCCGCCCAGGCCGCGAGCCTGATTGGCTGGGCCGCCCTGGGGCATAACGACCGGGTTGGCGGCCTGGTGTTCGGCGACAACGAGCATTACGAAATCAAGCCAAGGCGCAGCAAACAGAGCCTGCTGCAGTTGCTCAACCGCCTGGTACGGGTCAACCAGTCGCTGCACACCGAAAGCGAGCCCGCTGGCGATGCGTTCGGCATTGCCTTGCGCCGCGCGCGCGAAGTGTTGCGCCCTGGCAGCCTGGTGATCGTGATCTGCGATGAACGTGCCTTGTCCGGCAACGCCGAACAACAGCTGAGCCTGTTGTCGCGCCATTGCGACCTGTTGCTGCTGCCGGTGTCCGATCCACTGGACCATGCCCTGCCCGCCGCCGGACTGTTGCGCTTCGCCGAGCGTGGCGCGCAACTGGAGCTCGACACGCTCAATTTCGACCTGCGCCAGACCTATCGCGCCCAGGCCGAAGACCGCATCGCCCGCTGGGAGTTGCTGGCGCAGAAGCTGCGGGTGCTGCTGATGCCGTTGAGCACGCAGAGTGAAATGGTCGAGCAACTGCGCGAGTACCTCAACCCACAGAAGCCGGGAAAAGGTCGATGAACGGTCTCGAGCAACTGCAACCACTGATTTCCCCGCCCCCCGTGGCTTTCTGGCCGCCGGCACCGGGTTGGTGGTTGCTGCTGTTGTTGCTGCCAGCCATTGGCTTCGGCCTGTGGAAACTGCGCCACCTGTTGCCTGGCAAGCCGCCGGTCGCGCCCGTCGAACAGCCGCTGGACCCGGTACGCGTGGCCGCACTGGCGGAATTGGCGCGCATGCCCAAACCTTACGATGGTGCGCCGGCAGGGGCCTGGCTGCAGCAGCTCAATGGCCTGCTCAAGCGCCTGTGCCGCAACCATTACCCCTATAGCCAGAGCCATACCCTCAATGGCCGAAAATGGCTGGCGTTCCTCGACAACCGCTGCCCCGCTGCCGGCCTGACCCGCTGGATGGTGCTGGTTGAAGGCGCCTACAAGCCCGAATGCAAGCTCGACGACAAAGCCATCGCCGGCTTGACCCAGGCCGTCGACACCTGGATTCGCAAACATGTTTGAGTTCGCCTGGCCGTGGATCTTCGCCCTGCTGCCGCTGCCCTGGTTGATGCGCGTTGTGTTGCCGGTAGCCGACAGTGGCGAACCGGCGCTCAAGGTCAGTTTCCTCAGTGACCTCGAAGGCCTGGCCCGGCGCCGCGCCCGCGCCAACCTGCCCGCCTGGCGCCAGCAGGCGCCGTTCCTGCTGCTGTGGTTGCTGCTGCTGAGCGCGGCCGCGCGCCCGCAATGGCTCGGCGAACCGCTGCCGATTGCCGCCAGTGGGCGCGACCTGCTGGTGGCGGTGGATGTGTCCGGTTCCATGGACTTTCCCGATATGCAGTGGCAGGACGAAGAGGTCAGCCGCCTCACGCTGGTCCAGCATTTGCTGGGCGACTTCCTAGAAAGCCGCGACGGCGACCGGGTCGGCCTGATCCTCTTCGGCAGCCGGGCCTACGTACAGGCGCCCCTGACGTTTGACCGGCATACCGTGCGTGTCTGGCTCGACGAGGCGCGCATCGGCATCGCCGGCAAGAACACCGCCATCGGCGACGCCATCGGCCTGGCCGTAAAGCGCCTGCGGCAACGGCCGGCACAAAGTCGCGTGATGATCCTGGTCACCGATGGCGCCAACAACGGTGGCGAAATCGATCCGCTCACCGCCGCCCGCCTGGCGGCCAGGGAAGGTGTGAAAATCTACCCGATCGGCATCGGCGCCGACCCGGAACAAAGCGGCACTCCGGGTTTCCTGGGGATCAATCCGAGCCTGGACCTTGACGAACCCACCTTGAAAGAAATCGCCGACGCCACCGGTGGCCAGTACTTTCGCGCTCAAGACGGCAAGCAACTGCAAGCGATCAAGGCCACCCTCGACCAACTGGAACCTGTGACCCAGCAACCGACTCAGGCTCGCCCGGCCCAGGCGTTGTATCACTGGCCACTGGCGCTGGCGTTGTTGCTGAGCATGCTGCTGGTGGTGCGCGTGCTGTGGCCGGATAACCCGCTGCATCGACTGTTCAACAAGGACCTGTTCTTGCAAACGCAATTGCCTGACTGGCGCCAGCGCCTCAAACGCCTGCGCCTGCGGAGACGCCGATGAGCGATCTCTGGCCGTACTGGTTCCGCCCGTGGTGGCTGTTGTTGCTGCCGCTGCTTGGCTGGCTGCTCTGGCAACTGTGGCATCGGCAGAAACGCGCCGGGCGCTGGCAGATGATCCTGCCACCGGCGTTCCATGCGGTGTTGCTCAGTGGCGGCAGCGGCCGCGAAAGCAAACTGCCGTGGGTTGCCTTGGGCGTGGCGTGGTTGATCGCCGTTCTCGCCTTGCTCGGGCCGAGCTTTTCCCGCGTCGAACAGTCCAGCCAGAAACCCGCCGACCCGCTGGTGGTGATCCTTGAGCTGACCCCGGAAATGCTCGCCACCGACGTTCAGCCAAACCGCCTGGAACAGGCCCGGCGCAAACTCTTCGACCTGCTGCAAAGCCGCAACGATGCACAGACTGCGATCGTTGTCTTTGCTGGCAGCGCCCACACCCTGGTGCCGCTGTCGGACGACCTGTCCACCAGCCGCAACCTGCTCGATGCGCTCAAGCCGTCGTTGATGCCCGAAGCCGGCCATCGAGCCGACCTGGCGGTGCTCAAGGCCCTGGCACTGTTGGAGCAGGCCGCACTGGGCGACGGCAGGATCCTGTTGATCGGCACCACCCTGAGCGAACAGGAGCGCCTGGGCATCCGCCAGGCCTTGAGCGGCAAATCGACGCAATTGCTGATGCTTGGCATCGGCACCGCCGAAGGCGCGCCCATTACCCAGGAAGATGGCAGTTTCCTCAAGGATGAACAGGGAGCGATTCTGGTGTCGCGCCTGGACGAGCCCGGCTTGAAATCCTTCGTCAACGACCTTGATGGACGCTATCGCCACGCACGCCTGAGCGATGCCGACCTGCGCGCCCTCGGCATGTTCGACAGTCCGCGCAACCTGCGCGACAACGGCCAGACCCTGCGCCTCGACACCTGGGCCGACCAGGGCTACTGGCTGCTGTTGCCGTTGCTGTTGCTGGCCGCGTGCGCCGGTCGGCGCGGCTGGTTGCTCTGTCTGCCACTGTTGCTGGCGCTGCCGCAGCCGGGTTATGCCTTCGACTTCCAGGACCTGTGGCTGCGCCCCGACCAGCAGGGCGCGCTCTTGCTCAAGCAAAAACGCCCGGCCGAAGCTGCGCGGCACTTCGAAGATCACCAGTGGCAAGGCGTTGCCCTCTACGAAGCCGGCGACTACAGTGGCGCCGCCCAGCGGTTCGCCGAAGGCGACGACGCCCATGCCCACTACAATCGAGGCAACGCCTTGGCCAGGAGTGGCGAGCTGGAGGCGGCACTGGATGCTTACGAACAGGCCCTCGAACGCCAACCGGATTTGCGCCCGGCGCTGACCAACAAGGCCTTGGTGGAAAGCCTGCTCAAGCAGAAGGCCGCAACCCCACCCCCTGACAAAGCCGCCGATGAGGCGGCCAGCGATGCCGAGCAGCAAGCACCACCCAGTGACGCTGCGCAACCGTCGCAAAGCGGTGAACCCGAAACGGCTGGCGAACAAGCGCAGGCAAGCACCGAGCCTTCCGCCACCACGCCCCCGCGCCCCGGCACCAATGAGGTCCCGGGCAGCGAACTGGGAGACGAACAGCACACCGTTGCGCCCATGCGCCCGGCCAGCGACAGTATCGAGGGCGAGCAGCAGCAGGCACTGGAGCAATGGCTGAGGCAGATCCCGGATGACCCGGGGGAATTGCTCCGGCGCAAATTCTGGTACGAACAGCAACAACATCAGGATCAGGGAAAAACTCGATGACCCGCTTCACCGCCTTCACGCTTGCCCCGCTGCCCGCCTTGCTGCTCTGCGTCATGCAGACCCAGGCAGCCGAGCTGGTCGCCAGTGTCGACCGGGCTCGCCTGAACTCCGGCGAGACGATCGAACTGACCCTGGAATCCAACGACGTGACCCAGTTCGGCAAGCCCGACCTGACGCCCCTGGAGCCACTGTTCGAAGTGCGTGGCACCCGCCAGGTCAACCAGTTGAACACCCTCAACGGCGACAACCAGGCCACCACTCGCTGGATCATCACCCTGCTGCCCTTGCAAAATGGCACCGTGGTGATTCCCGCGCTCAAGTTGGGCGAAGTCCAGAGCCAGCCAATCACCGTGCAAGTGGTCGAAAGCGATCCCCAGGCGACCCCAGACAAACAGGCGCCGGTGTTCATCGACGCCAGCCTCGATCAAACCAGCGTGTACGTGCAGGCCCAGGCGGTCCTGACCTTGCGCATCTACCATTCGGTGTCGCTGTACGACGACAGCAGCCTGCCGCCCTTGCAGATTCCCGACGCCCGCATCGAACAGCTGGGCGAGTCGCGCACCTACGAGAAAGACATCAACGGCCTGCGCCACGGCGTCATCGAGATGCGCTATGCGATCTACCCGCAACACAGCGGTGAGCTGATCATTCCGGCGCAGATATTCAATGCCGCGCTGGTGGACGCGCAACCCGTCCAGGACGCCAGCGTCCAGATGCCGAAATCCGGCAAATTGATGCGCGTCAGTTCCGGCCAACTGCTGTTGACGGTCAAGGCCAAACCCGCCACCTACCCCGCCGACCTGCCCTGGCTGCCGGCTCGCAGCCTGACGCTCAGCGAAAGCTGGAACCCGGAACCGGAACACGTTCAGGTCGGCGATTCGCTGACCCGCAGCCTGACGGTCAAGGCCGAAGGCCTGGCCAGCTCGCAACTGCCACCCCTGCCCGGCACCGAGGCCGCTGGCCTGCGGCGCTATCCCGATCAACCGGTGCTGGGCAACCAGAACAGCGAGCGCGGCCTGGTCGGCAGCCGCGAAGACCGAGAAGCGCTGGTGCCTTCGCGCAGCGGCGCCATAGACTTGCCTTCGGTCGAAGTGGTCTGGTGGAACACCTTCGAAGACCATCTGGAGCACAGCAGCCTGCCCGCCCGAACCCTGCAGGTGGCCGCCAATCCCAGCCTGATGGTCGACACCCCGGCCGGCACCTCGGCGCTCGACAGCAGCGCCAGCAGCGAAACCCTCTGGCGCTGGAAACTCAGCAGCCTGATCCTGGCCTGCACCACCCTGCTGGGGTTCGGCCTCTGGTGGCGAGCGCGCTCGCAACCGGCGATCCAGCGCGCGGCACAAACCGGCCCGAGCCCACGCACCGTGCTTGACGACCTCAAGCGCGCCTGCCAGGCCAACGACTCCCACGCCACCCGCCAGGCGCTCGACGCCTGGGCCCGCCAGCAACCGGAAACCCTGGCCGACATGGCCGCCCGCTTCGTCCCGCTGTCCGACGCCCTCGACGGTTTGAACGGCGCGCTGTACAGCGAAACCGGCCAGCACTGGCAAGGGGAAGATTTGTGGCGGGCGATTCGTACGATCCCGATCGCGGAACGGGTTCAGGATCCGGTTGGGGACAGTGGGTTGCCGCCGTTGTATCCGAAGTGATTGGTTTTAGCTATTGAGATGAAATTCGGTATCTAGATGAATAGCGTGTAAAAAAGCGCAATCGTGGGAAACCACGATCAATGCCCCTTGATACTGATTTAGCATTTGCTCCAGCGCGATTCTGCTGGGCAGGTCCAAATGGTTGTCCGGCTCATCCAGCAACAGCAATTGCGGCGGTCGCCGTGCATATAGCTGCGCAGCCAGGGCTATTTTCAGGCGTTCGCCACCACTCAATTGGCAGGTCTTGAGCACCGCACGATCCGCATCAATGCCCATCTGCGCCAACCGGGTTCGCGCCTCGGCCTCGGGCAACTCCGGATTACTCTCGTAAAGCCATTGCACCGCCGTGCGTTCGGGGCACTGCAACCCGGCGTGTTGATCCAGCCAGCCGACATGGCAACTGCGTATGAGTTCGCCTTCGCGTTCCCGCAGTTGGCCGGCAATCACTCGCAACAGGGTCGACTTGCCGCTGCCGTTGGCGCCCAGGATCGCCATGCGCATAGGCCCGGTCAGCGTCAGGTTGATCGGTGCCGCGTAACCGAACGGGAGAATCACGTCGTTGAGTTGCACAATCAGCTTGCCATTGGGCACTACGCTTTCTGGGGACAACATCATCCGTTGAATGTCCGGCGCACATCTCGCGCGAGCCTCGGCGATCCGTTGTTGCTGCTGCTCCAGGGCCACCTGTTGATTGAGGCGCAATTTTCCCTGACTGTTTTCACTTCGCTCTTTCTGGGCGTTGGTGATCAACTTGGTCTGATTGCCGTCACGGGCCTTACGGTCGCCGCGGGCATTACGCCGTTGCTGACGCTCCATCTGCACGACCATCTCACGTTGCTCACGCTTGGCCTGCGCCCGCTCCCCTTGCAATGCCGACTGGAACGACTGCTGTTCCTGCTCGCGTGCCGTCGCGTACTGACTGTAGTTACCGCCATAAACCGCCAGCCCCAAGGACGAAAGCTCGACAATTTCGTTCACGTGCTCCAGAAGTCCGCGGTCGTGGCTGATCAACACCAGGCCGTTGGGCCAGCGATCGATCTGCTGCGCGAGCTTGTGCTGCTGATCAATATCCAGGTGATTGCTGGGCTCATCCAGAATGAGCCAGTCGGCCCTGGATAACCACGCCCCCAGCAGCGCCACCCGTTGCCGTTCGCCACCACTGAGTGCGTCAGTGCGCGCCTCGGCATTCAAGTGCCCCAGGCCGATCTGCTGCAGCTGCGCCTCAAGGCGTGTGGCGCAATCCCATTGATCGACTGCCAGCAAATGGTCGTCATCGTCGACACTCCCTTGGGCAATGCGCTCCAGCGCCGCCAGAATATGGTCGACCCTGGCCAGCGCGGCAACGTTGGGATAGCGCTCCGGTTCCAGTAACTGCGCCACGACGTAAACCCGCCCTTCGCGACGGACGATGCCGCTGGTGGGCAGCTGCTCCCCCGTCAGGAGCCGGCCGAGCAAGGACTTGCCACAGCCATTGGCGCCGACGATTCCCGTAGCCCTGGTACTGAAGGTGTGGTTCAAGTGATCGAACAGCACGCGCCCGTCGGGCAGGTTGAATGACACTTGATCAAGTTGGAGTAACCGTTGAGTCATGACGCTTCCTTGAACAATCGGCCTGTTTGAAGCCTCGACGAAGACCTGAGGGGCCATAAAGTGCGAGCCGCACAGCGAGCGTCTGACCGTCACGAAAGGGAATTTCACCTAGATGTTGCGTCTTGAGAAACGACAACGCCCGGCCGAGCGGATATCGGCAACATGCGATACAAACAGCTATCGCAGGCGTAACGACAACATCAGATAAACAAACTAACTGCCGAATACAAACCAATCAATTGTTCTAGAAAGGAACCATGACAAATGATTAACTTTCAGCGAACTCCGTAGTACACCTCCTACAAATGTGCATCAAGAAGTCAGCGTTCGACTACCAATCAAGTGGAGGCACTCACCCATTTTTAAAACAACAGGCCTCGACGACCTGAACGGCGCGCTATACAGCTAAACCGGTCAGCATTGGCAAGGGGAAGTTTTGTGGCGAGCGATTCGTACGATCCCGATGGCAGAACGGGTTCAGGATCCGGTTGGGGACAGTGGGTTGCCGCCGTTGTATCCCAAGTAAGATCAAAAGATCGTAGCCTGCGGCAGCTCCTACAGGTTATCCGCCGTGTAGGAGCTGCCGCAGGCTGCGATCTTTTAAGCCTTTGCAGCCGTCAACAGGTCAGGCGTGTTCTTTCCAAAGCACATTGTCGCCCTCCCCAGGGGCCCAATCCGCTGTATGTGCCGTATGCGCTTGAATGCAGGTCCAGTTCTTTGCGGCGTGGCTCACAATGTCATTTTTTGCATACTGAGTACCCAGCTTCCACGCCGGATGCTCGCCCCCGTCACCCTGGGTTCTGACGCTAAGGACGTTACTGGACAACGAGAGTTTGTTGTTCAGGTCACGCGCTTTCACAGAGTAGCGGTATTGGGTGTTTGGTGTCAGACCAGCGTCGTCAAAAGAGGTCTGAGTAGCGCTCACGGTTTTGATGTGACTGTCATCCCGATAGATCAGGTAGTCCACTATTGGCGCCGTGCCGGTGGATGCCCCCCACATCAGGCTGACGCTTTGCGCAGTCTGGCCCATGCTGTGCAAGTTAGTCGGAGCCGTGGGACCCTCTCCACCTTCGGGCAAGGTGTGCACTTGAATTGGCCGGCTTCGTGCGGAAACCTTGCCCTGATCATCGACTGAGCAGATGTCATAGTTGTACTGAGTTTCAGCCACCACGCTCTTGTCGGCAAACGTAAGATTTGGCGACTCTACCTCGACTAAAAAGCCGCCGTTGCGCCAAATACGGTAGGAGACAATCGGAAACGGACCGGTTGCTGCATTCCACTTCAACAGCACCTGCTTGTCAGTGACATTTACAGCGGACAGCCCGGTTGGGGTATCGGGAAGTTCTCCTCCCCCGTCGGGCGGCACAAAGTTCAGATCGATCACCTGATAAAAGGCCATCGAAGTGTTCGCCACTTCCCAAACAGCCAGGCATACATGGTAGCCATTGCGCCTGGGCAGAGGAACGCCATGGATGGTCGGTGACTCGGGCAACATTGCCTCACCATGGGCCCAATGCGGTTGCAGGTTGATTTGCACCGTGTAAAACGGCACTTCTTCAAACTGGCTGCGCGACAGGACCTTGTCCGGATCCCAACCCTCCTTCGTCATGAAGTAGTTCCAGCGCCGAGCAGCGTGCTTGGCGCTGAAATGCCATGAAATATCAAGCGTTTCACTGCTTCGCACATCATGTTTTTGCCAGTGACTTCCAGGCTCATCCAGCCAAGCCCCGGCCTGTTGACCTGCACTGGCAATTTTTCCGTCCGGAGGCGGCGAGACGTTGGCGTCGTCATCTTTGGCAAAAACATCCCTGACTCCGCCGGTCGTCAGGGGAAAAAACTTGCCACCCTCGCGCTGATTCAAAGCCCCTTCGTCGAGTCTCCCTGCGAGCCATTCAAAATGTGCCCGTGAGGAGGGGGAAAAAACATGGCCATGACGCGGATTGTTGCTTCTGCTGATGGTGTTCGGACGACGCTGTGACATTGTATTTCTCCATTAACAATCGTTGCAGCTTGGATAAACTACGGATCACATGTAACGCCCCAACCACTTCAGTCACTGCTCGACCGACCTCGCCGCTCTTCTAATGAAAGGCAGTCCCTTGCACTGTAAGGCTCCATGCTCAAATCCATTGAATACCCGCCTTGCTACAGCGCCTACTGACAGATCTGACAGTGAGGACAGACGGTCGCTGGCTCTCATCACCCAATGCCGACGTTCCGGCCTTTGAAGGTGTTCTGCAACAACAGTCGTTTGCCAGTAAACTCTCTCCCCTTTCGCCGCTGTCATTTGTCTTTGCGGCCATCACTTCATGTAGCGGAGTTGCCCCTTGCGTCTGTTCCACACCTCCGACTGGCACCTCGGGCAGAATCTGCACGGCCAGGATCGCGATTTTGAGCACGGCTGTTTTCTCGACTGGCTGCTGCGCCAGCTCAAGCTGGATCAGCCAGATGTGCTGCTGATCGCCGGCGACATCTTCGACACGGTCAACCCGCCGGTCAAAGCCCAGGAACGTCTTTACGATTTCATCGTCAGCGCCCATGAGCAGCAACCGTTGCTGACCATCGTGATGATCGCCGGCAACCACGATTCCGGTTCGCGGATCGAACTGCCCGCGCCCCTGATGCGCCGTTTGCGTACCCACGCGTTGGGCCGGGTGCTGTGGCTGGATGACGGGCAACTGGACGCCGAACGCCTGTTGTTGCCACTGCCCGATGCCCGGGGTGAAATCGCCGCCTGGTGCCTGGCGCTGCCGTTCCTGCGCCCAGCCGAAGTGACCGGCGCACATTTGGGCGACGACTACCTGCGCGGCATCGGCCAAGTTCACGAATGGCTGATCGCAGCGGCCAATGCCAAGCGCCAGCCCGGCCAGGCGCTGATCGCCATCAGCCATGCGCACATGGCCGGCGGTTCGGTGTCGGAGGATTCCGAACGCAGCCTGATCATCGGCAACGCCGAGGCCCTGCCCGCCAGCCTGTTCGGGCCGACCATCAGCTACGTCGCCCTGGGGCATTTGCACAAGCCACAGAAGGTCAACGGCGAAGCGCGCATTCGCTACAGCGGCTCGCCGATCCCCTTGTCGTTCTCGGAGATCGGCTACCAGCACCAGATTCTCGACATCACGCTCGACGGCGAAACCCTGGTCAGCGTCGAACCGAAACTGATCCCCCGCGCCGTCAACCTGCAACGTATCGGCCCTGCACCCCTGGCGGACATCCTGCTGCAACTTGCCGACCTGCCCATCATTGACCTGCTGGCCGACTACCAGCGCCAGCCCTGGCTGGAAGTGCGGGTGCGCCTGGACGAGCCGCAGCCGGACCTGCGCCATCAAGTGGAAACCGCCCTGCAGGGCAAAGCCGTGCGCCTGGTGCGCATCGCCGCCGAATACGCGGGCAACGGCAGCCGTGAAGGCGCCGATGACAGCGCCGGGTTGATCGAGCTGGACCAGCTTACGCCCCAGGAACTGTTCAGCCGCGCCTGGCAGGACAACTACGGCAGCGAGGTCGATGAGCAAACCCTCAAGGACTTTGCCGAGCTGCTGCAAGACGTGCAGATGGAGGACGAACAGCCATGAAGATCCTCGCCATCCGCCTTAAGAACCTCGCCTCCCTGGCCGGTCCGTTTGAAATCGACTTCACCGCCGAACCCCTGGCCAGTGCCGGACTGTTCGCCATCACCGGCCCCACCGGCGCGGGCAAGAGCACCCTGCTCGACGCGTTGTGCCTGGCCCTTTTCGGCGCCGTGCCGCGCCTGAACAACACCGGGCGCGACGCCAAGGTGCCGGACGCCGATGGCGAAATCGGCACCGGCGACCCACGTACCCTGCTGCGTCGCGGCACCGGCGAAGGCTATGCCGAAGTGGATTTTGTCGGCGTCGACGGCCGACGTTATCGCGCGCGCTGGGAGGCCAATCGCGCCCGGGAAAGGGCCGGCGGCAAGCTGCAAGCCAGTCGCCAGAGCCTGCGCGACCTCGATCAGGATCAGCTGCTGGCCAGCCAGAAAGGTGAATACAAGACCCAACTCGAGGCCACACTGGGCCTGAATTTCGAACAGTTCACCCGGGCCGTGCTGCTGGCGCAGAGCGAGTTCAGCGCCTTCCTCAAGGCCGATGACAACGACCGCAGCGAACTGCTGGAAAAACTCACCGACACGGCGCTCTACACCCGGTTGGGCCGCCGAGCCTTCGAAAAGACTCGCGAAACCCGCGAAGCGCACAAACTGCTGCAGGATCAGGCCAGCGGTGTCACGCCGCTGGCACCTGAGGCGCGCGCCGAGCTCGACGAGCGCTTCAACGCCGCGCAACAGCAGCTGAAATTGCAGCAGGCGCAGCTCAAGCAGCTTGAGCTGCAGGACGCCTGGCTTAAAGAACTGCGCCGTTTGCATGACGCGCAACTGGCCGCGGCCGAACAACTGCACAGTGCCCAGCACACTTGGGAAAGCCTGGCCGGCGAGCGCTTGCAGCTGACGCGTCTCGAACAACTCGCGCCGCAACGGCATCAGTTCGCCCGCAAGGCCGAGGTCGATTCATTACTGACGCCCCTGGCAGAGCAGATAGCCCAGCATACCCGGCAACAGGGCGAACTCAGCGAGCGTCAGGCACTGCTGGAACAGCAACTGGGCGCAACCCGAATCGCCCTGGGCGAAGCACAGCAACGGCAAACCGACTGTGCGCCGCTGTTGCGCCAGGCTTTTGAGGAGCAAAGCACCCTTGCCCGCCTGGCCAAGGACGCCGCCCTCAGCGCCGAAGCCCGGCAGGCCGCCGAACAGGCCTGCACCCAGGGCCAGAGCGCGATTAAAACCTTGCACGAGCAACAGGCCCGGGCTGCCGAACACTTGCAACGCATGGCGGCCGAGCTTGCACAAAGCGCTGATCTGGCGCCGTTGAGCGATGCCTGGAATGCCTACCGTGATCGCCTGCAACAGCTGATGTTGATCGGCAATCGCCTGAACAAGGGCCAGGCGGAACTGGCGAACCTCGAACAGAACGCCGTGCGCACCGCGCAAGCCTTCACTGCGCAGAAGCAGCAACTGGAGGTGCTGTTCAAGGAGGCCGGCGCCGAGCCGGATGCCGTCGCCGAGCAGATCGGCATCCTCGGTAGCCTGTTGCAGGACAACCGCAAGCAACTGCGTGCCATCGAAGACTTGACCCGGCTGTGGGACAGCCAACTGGACCTGGACCGGCGCGGCGCCGAGTTGCAACAACGCCAGGTCGCTGCGCAACAAGAGCGCGAGCGCCTGACCCAGGACGGGGTAAAGGCCAAGGCTGAACTTGCCGTCGCCGAGCAGACCCTGACTGTCACCCGCGAACTGCTGGAGCGCCAGCGCCTGGCCCGCAGCGCCAGCGTCGAGGAACTGCGCGCGCAGTTGCTCGATGACCACCCGTGCCCGGTCTGCGGGAGCCATGAGCATCCTTATCATCAGCCCGAAGCCCTGTTGCAAAGCCTGGGTCGCTTTGATGAAAGCGAACAGGCAAGCGCACAAAAAAACGTCGATGAGCTCAAGGAAAAGCTGGGCGAACTGCGTGCGGAAGTGGGCGGCCTGATCGCCCAGCAAAAGGAACTTCTTCAACAGCAGGAGCAACTGGCAACTGCGCAGCAATCCCTGGCGCCAAGCCTTCAAGCGCATCCGCTGGCCACCACGCTGCTTAATCAGGACGCCGACAAACGCAGCGCCTGGCTCAGCCAGCAAAACAGTCAGCTGAATCAAAGCATCACCCAGGACGAACAACGGCAAACCGCGCTGCTCACCCTGCAACAGGACGCGGCACGCCTGACCCAGCAATTGCGCCATGCCGAGACCGCACATCAGAGCGCGGCCCAGCATCTGGACAATCAGCAGCGTGAACTGGGCAATGACCGTCAGCGCCTGGACGAAGAACTCAGCGCCTTCGCCAGCCTGCTGCCAGCCGATACCCTGGAAGCGCTTCGTACCGAGCCCGCAGCAACCTTCATGTTGCTTGACCGGCAGATCGCCGAGCGCCTGGGGCAACTCGATCAGCAGAAGGAAGAGCTCGCTGAGCAGCAACAGCGTCAGCAAAACCTCGAGAAGGAACAGGATCGCCAGCAGACCCGTGTACAGCAATTGCAAACCGCCGAGCAGCAGTTCACAGCGCTGGCCAGCCAACAACAGGCGAGCCAGCACGCGCTCGGGCAATTGCTCGGCTCGCACGGCAGCGCCGAGCAGTGGCAGCAGCAGCTTGAGCGGGATGTGGAACAGGCGCGCCACGCCGAAGCCACCACCGCCACGGAACTGCAAAATGTGCTGACGCAACTGGTGCGCATCGCCGCCGAACTCAAGGCGCAGCAAGAGCGTTTGCACACGCTGGAAAGTGAACACCGCGAACTCGTCGGGAAAATCGCCGAATGGCGCGCCCGTCACCCGGAGCTGGATGACGGTGGCCTTGAAGACCTGCTGCGGGTCGACGACGCCCATGTGAGCGAACTGCGCCAACGCCTGCAACACAGCGAAAAAGCCATCGAACAAGCCAGTGTCCTGGTACAGGAGCGCGACAAGCGATTGCTCGATCACAAGGCGCAACACAACGGCAACCTGGATGACGAGCAGCTCGCCAGCGCGCTCAGCGAGCTGCAAAGCCAGTTCACTGTCAGCGAGCAACGCTGCGCCGAGCTGCGGGCCGAACAGGCTGAGGATCAGCGCCGGCAGAACGCCAATCAGGCCCTGGCGCAACAGATCGCCGACGCGTACACCGAGTACCAGCGCTGGGCTCGCTTGAACGCGCTGATCGGCTCGGCCACGGGCGACACCTTCCGCAAGATCGCCCAGGCCTACAACCTCGACCTGCTGGTGCACCATGCCAACGTGCAATTGCGCCAACTGGTGCGACGCTACCGCCTCAAGCGCGGCGGCAGCATGCTGGGCTTGCTGGTGATGGACACCGAGATGGGCGACGAACTGCGCTCGGTGCATTCGTTGTCCGGCGGCGAGACCTTCCTGGTGTCGCTGGCCCTGGCGCTGGGCCTGGCATCGATGGCCTCGAGCACGCTGAAAATCGAATCGCTGTTCATCGACGAAGGTTTCGGCAGCCTCGATCCAGAGTCCCTGCAATTGGCCATGGACGCCCTCGACGGCTTGCAGGCCCAAGGGCGCAAGGTCGCGGTGATCTCCCATGTGCAGGAAATGCATGAGCGGATTCCGGTGCAGATCCAGGTCCGCCGCCAAGGCAACGGCTTGAGCACCCTGGAGGTGAAATGATCACGCTCTATTCGTTCCGCCGCTGCCCGTACGCCATGCGGGCACGCATGGCGCTGCGCTACAGCGAAGTGGCCGTGGACATTGTCGAAGTCAGCCTGAAGGCCAAACCCGCGGAGATGCTCGCACTGTCGAGCAAAGCCACGGTGCCGGTGTTGAACATAGACGGCCGGGTCATCGATGAAAGCCTGGAAATCATGCGCTGGGCGCTGGCTTGCAACGACCCGCAGGACTGGCTGCTTAAGGATGATCCGCAAGGACAGCTCGCCATTGCGGCGTTGATCGAGGAGAACGATCAGGTCTTCAAGGTGTATCTGAACCGCTACAAGTACGCCGAGCGCTATCCCGAACAGCCGATGGCGTTTTACCGCGCCGAGGGCGAGGTGTTCCTGGGTAAGCTGGAGGAGTTGCTGGACGGTCGCGATTATCTGCTGGCAGACCACCCAACCCTGGCCGACGTGGCGTTGATGCCGTTCATACGGCAGTTCGCCCATGTCGATCGCGAGTGGTTTGCGCAGACGCCGTATCGACGACTGCAGGCTTGGCTACAGCGGTTTCTGGTGTCGACGTTGTTTACATCGGTGATGGCGAAATAAAACACGATCCCCCCCTGTAGGAGCCAGGCTTGCCGGCGAAGGCGATCTCGACGACGCCTTCGCCGGCAAGCCTGGCTCCTACAGGGGGGGGCGGTTCAGGCCAATACTTCGCACATGCCAATGGCCGAGCAATCAACATGGAACGGTCCGAAAAAACCTTCATCGGGCGTGATCGGCGGGTTGCCGGCCAGCATCCCCATGGCCTTGGCTGTCTCGATGTTACGCGCGATGTTGTGGTTGGCCTCAATGGCCCGTGCCACCCCGCCTATTGACCCGTGCCCGATCCCCAGCAAGGAAAAACCATTGGTTATGAATGCCAGGAAGGCGATAATAAGAAGTTTGCAACGGTTCATGCTCCGCCCACTCCTGCGAGTTCAGCCGGATCGACCATCGCCTGTTGCGCGCGATGTTCAAACTGGATGCCAGGGTGTGCGACATGGATCGGCGGTTCGACGGCCTGCTGCGACTGCGGCGAAAGGCTGACAACCAGCACCATGACCAGGTAAAGACCGATTGCCACATAGGCGCCGTGTTTGGCAGAGGTGATGATCGTGCTGGCCATGATGAACTCCGTGGACATGTTTCAGAGTCCACAGAATCAATCAAAAAAGCACCGGTAACCAACGAGTCTGCTTTATAGCAAATATCAACTTCGTTGATCATTAAGCCGGTCTATCTCAGTCTTCAATAAAACTGATCATGCGCTCGCGGGCAGCGTCGGGTTCACCGGGAATGGGCCCGGCAGACAGGATCGGGGTCGAATAGAGGAACAGCAGCACCACGGCAAGACGCATCGTCATTTTGGCAATCCTTTTCTTCAGAAGGAGGAGTCAAAAAATCAGCGTCAAATTTAGAGGCATGGCCACCTGATATCAAGCATCGGCGGCCAAGTTGTCGCAAATGCGTTATGCAGGAGCGACATCACTTCAACGCCTTTCGCTGCCTGGGCCTCGATTGGCAAGTGACTTCGCTCCTGCATAAAGGCTGCAGGGCTTGAATTTCAGTGTTGGGCTTTGTGATCCAGGGCGGCGTAGAAGTTGGCGCTCTGTTGCAGGTATTTCTGGGTGTAGCTTTGGGCGTGGGTTTTCTTGTCGCTGATTTCAACGTTGGCGCTGGCTGGCAGGGCCACGGTGGCGGAAATGGCGGAAGCGGCGATTACGGAGAAGAGATTGAAGTTCATGCGGTATTCCTCGGAGTCAGTTGGCTTGCTTGCCCGGTGGGGCCGTGAAGCAAACTTAACCCTCGAGGGTTAGCAGCTTGAAATGCTTTGTGACACTTCCAGATATCACCCTCATTGATAGAAGGATGCAGGCCCCATCAGCCGGGGCCTGCGGCCTATTGACGCACCAGGAATTTCAGGTCGCTGGGTGCATCCATCGGCAGTTTTTGCACAGTTTTGCCCAGCAAGCCGGTCTTGGCATCGCGCTCGACGACGACAATCTGGTTGCTTTTCTGGTTGGCAATCAGCAGGAACTTGCCGCTCGGATCGAGGCTGAATTCCCGTGGATGATCGCCCTCTACCGCGCGCCGTTGCAGTTCCTTGAGATGGCCCGTCGCCGGGTCGATGGCGAACACCAGCAACTGGTTGGCGGTGCCACGGTTGCTGACATAGAGGAACTTGCCGTCCGTTGACGCATGCAGCGCAGCGGCGGCCTTGTCCGACACGGGCTGACCGGCAGCCAGGTCGACGCTCTGGGTTTGCTCAAGCTTGCCGTCGCGGTAATCGAACACCGCCACTTGCGCGCTCATTTCCATGGTCAGCCAGGCGTGCTTGCCATCGGCACTGAACAGCAGATGGCGCGGCCCGCTACCGGCTGGCAGTTGAACGAACGACGGTGTAGCCGGGGTCAGCGGCAAGTCAGGATTGGCCTTGGGGTCGAAGCGGTAGACAAAAACCTTGTCCGCCCCCAGGTCGTTGGAAAACACGTATTTACCATCAGGCGAGGTGATCGTCGAATGCACGTGCGCCGACATCTGCCGCTCGGGATTGACCCGGCTGGCCGGATGGCTGCTCATCTGCACCACCGGTTTGAGCGTGCCATCGGCTGCCACCGGCAACACCGCCAGGGTGCCACCCGGGTCTTCAGCCACCGAGTAGTTGCTGACGAACAAATGGCTGGCTTCCAGGCTCAGGCTAGAATGCGTTGGCTCGTTACCGAGGCTTTGCACCTGATTGATCCGAGTTAGTTCATGGGTCTTGGGGTCGATCGCATAACTGCTGACCCGCCCGACCGGATCGGTCTGGCCCGGGCCATTTTCATTGACCACGAACAAGCGCTGCCGGTCAGTGGACAGGGTCAGCAAGGACGGGTTTTCGCTGTTGATCACTTGCAGCGGCCTGGCGTCGATCTGCCCCGTCGCACTGTCGAAGTTCAGGCGATAAATGCCCTGGCTTTGACCGCCCGTGTACGACCCCACGAGCAGTTGATAGTCATCGGCGGATGCCTGCTGAACACCCATTGCGCCGATGCTGCCGGCGATCAACAGCGGCCAGAGGTTACGCATCCTGTTGATCGTCGTCTTCGTTGTCGCCGCTGATGACGTCGCCCACGCACACCAGGCGGTGTTCGCCGTCGTTATCGTTGATCAGCCAGCTTTGCAGGGTGGTGTCGAAGGTCGCGGCCTGGACCTGTGCCGGGGTGAATTCCCAGTGCTTGGCCGCTCGACCGTCCATGCATTCGATGTGCAGGTTGTCGTCGACATCGAGGGCGAATTCGAAGGCGTGCAGCCCGTCGATTTCCACCATCCCGCAATGTTCGAGGGCGTTAAGCAAGGTGTCTGTTACGGCAGTCATGGCAGTCAATCTTTGAGTGGGAAAAACGCAATGATAGCTCATGCACCTACCGATCGTTCCACACGAACCTGTGGGAGCGGCGGTGCGACGATTCGACTTGCCCGCGATGGCACTATGTCAGTCGATATCAATGTTGACTGTGCCGACGCTATCGCGGGCAAGCCCGCTCCCACAGGGTTCGTTGTGAATCTTAAAGGGCGTCGCGCGACGGCTTGCCATCCACCAGGCGCTGGATGCGCAGCGGATTGGCATTCTTCAGCGCGTCGGGCAGCAGGCTGTCAGGGTAATTCTGGAAGCACACCGGGCGCAGGAAGCGGTCGATGGCCAGGGTGCCCACCGACGTGCCGCGCGCATCCGACGTCGCGGGATACGGCCCGCCATGGACCATCGAATCACAGACCTCCACGCCGGTTGGATAGCCATTGAGCAGGATTCGCCCGACCTTCTGCTCCAGCAACCCCGTCAGCTCGCTGAACTGCTCCAAGTCCGCCGGCTCGCCGATGATCGTCGCGGTCAATTGACCGTGCAGACCGTTCAGCGCGGCGCTCAGTTGTGCCTGATCCGCCACTTCGACTACCACGGTGGTCGGGCCAAACACTTCCGCTTGCAGCACTTCATCGCCCTCGATCAGCAAGCTGGCATCGGCCTTGAACAGTTGTGGTTGCGCCTGACGCCCTTGTTGCGGGCTACCCGCCAGGTGCTCGATACCAGGATGATCGAGGAGCTTTTGCAAGCCTTTTGCATAGCTGTCCAGGGTCCCGGCGTTGAGCATGGTCTGCGCCGGTTGATCGGCCATCATGTCGGCCAGTAACTGGAGGAATGCGGTGAACTGCGGCGAACGGATGCCAATCACCAGCCCAGGGTTGGTGCAGAACTGACCGCAGCCTTGCACCACCGAAGCCGACAGGCCGCGGGCGATGGTTTCCGTGCGCGCTTGCAGTGCCTGGGGCAACACGATCACCGGGTTGATGCTCGACATCTCGGCGAACACCGGGATCGGTTGTGGGCGCGCCGCCGCCATGTCGCACAGCGCGCGACCACCGGTGAGCGAACCGGTGAAACCCACCGCCTGGATGGCCGGGTGCTTGACCAGCGCTTCACCGACTCCACCGCCGTAGATCATGTTGAACACGCCGGCCGGCATCGCGGTTTTTTCTGCCGCGCGGATGATTGCATCGGCCACCTGCTCGGCCGTGGCCATGTGACCGCTGTGGGCCTTGAACACCACCGGGCAACCCGCGGCCAATGCCGACGCGGTGTCACCACCGGCGGTGGAAAACGCCAAGGGGAAATTGCTGGCCCCGAACACCGCCACCGGGCCGAGCCCGATACGGTATTGGCGCAGGTCTGGACGCGGCAAGGGTTGACGCTCAGGCAGCGCCTGATCGATACGCGCGCCGTAGAAATCGCCGCGCCGCAGCACATTGGCGAACTGGCGCATCTGCCCGCTGGTGCGGCCACGCTCACCGATGATCCGTGCGGCAGGCAATGCGGTTTCGCGGCACACAAGGCTGACGAATTCATCGCCCAGCGCATCCAGTTCATTGGCGATGGCATCGAGGAATTGCGCGCGACGCTCGGCACTCAAGGTGCGATAAGCCGGGTACGCTGCAGCGCCAGCCTGGGCGGCGGCATCGACTTCCTCGGGCGTGGCCTGAAAGAAATCGTGGGGCAATGCCTCACCGGTTTCGGCGTCGACGCTGTGCAATTTCACGCAGCCCAGCGCACTGCGCTGGCCGCCGATGTAGTTGTGACCAAGAATTCGGGTCATGCATGATTCCTCAAAGTGTGCCGACAGTGCCGGGTTCGAAAGCTGCATCGACTGCAGCGATGCCATTGATCAACGGCGCGCCGAATTCGCCCTGGCTGATCTCGAACACATCGCCCGGTTGCGTGCGAATGCCGTCGGCGAAGGACAGGGTCGCAGTGCCGAAGAAGTGAATGTGCACGTCACCCGGGCGCAGGAACTGGCTGTATTTGAAATGGTGGTATTCAAGGTTCGCCAGGCTGTGGCACATGTTGGCCTCGCCACTGAGGAACTCGTTTTGCCACAGCACCTGGCCGTCGCGCAGGATGCGGCTGGTACCGACCAGGTGTTGCGGCAGCTCGCCGACCCGCAGCTCCGGGCCATAGCTGCAACTGCGCAGCTTCGAGTGAGCCAGGTACAGGTAGTTCTTGCGCTCCATGACGTGATCGGAAAACTCGTTGCCGACTGCAAACCCGAGGCGATACGGCTTGCTGTCGTGACCGATGACATACAGGCCGCTGAGTTCAGGCTCTTCACCGGCGTCTTCGGCAAAGGGTGGCAACGGGAACGGCTGGCCGGGGCGCACAACGATGCTGCCGTCGCCCTTGTAGAACCATTCCGGCTGCACCCCCGCCTGACCGACTGCGGGCTTGCCGCCCTCCACGCCCCACTTGAAAATGCGCATGGTGTCGGTCATCGCGGCTTCGTCACCGGCCTGCTGGTGCATCTTGTCCCGGGCCGAGGCGCTGCCCATGTGAGTCAGGCCGGTGCCACTGACCAGCAGGTGCGCCGGGTCCGGGTGATCCAGCGGTGGCAGGATGCGCAATTGTGCCAGCAGTTCGGCGTAGTCGTGGCTGAGGCCCAACCCCAGGCTCTGCACCTGTTGCTCCAGATTGACGCCCGCTTCGATCGCCGCCAGCGCCAGGTCGCGAACCGTGCGCGCCTCACGAACTTCCAGGACTTGCGCCCCCTCGACCACGCCGACACGGCGCTCGCCGTTACTCAATTCGAATTGAACCAAACGCATGAAATTTCTCCTGTTTAATCGAACGCCACAGGACCCTGTGGGAGCTGGCTTGCCAGCGATAGCGATCTATCTGACACATTGACGGTGAATGTGCTGCAGCCATCGCGGGCAAGCCCGCTCCCACAGGGTCAGTGGTGATTTCGTGTTTTGTGTCAGGTACGGGTAGCCCCACGCGCACTCGCGGCAAACTCATCCGCCGGCAACACATGCTTGCGCTCCAACTGGCGATACACCACGCCGGTCAACACCAGGCCGAACAGCATCACGCAGGACAGGAAATACAGCCCCGACGCCAGGTTGCCGGTGTACTCCTTGAGCGCGCCGATCACGAACGGGCCGATGTAGCCGCCGAGGTTGCCCACCGAGTTGATCAGGGCAATCCCCGCCGCAGCGCTCGCGCCGGCAAAGAAGCGACCGGGCAAGGTCCAGAAAATCGCCGTGCAGGAAAACAGGGCGAACGCCACCAGGCACAGCGCCATCAATTGCAATACCGGAAAGATCAGCCAGGCACTGAGGAACAGGCCGATCGCGCCCAGTACATAAAGCACCGCCAGATGGCCGTAACGATCATTCAATCGATCGGAGCTGCGCGGGATGATCAGCAGGCCGATGATCCCGAAGACATAGGGCACCGATGACACGAACCCGGTCACCAGGTCGCTACCGCCAAACTGCTTGATCAAGGTCGGCAGCCACAGGCCAAGGCCATAGATGCTCAGGGTCACCGGCAGGTAGAACAGCGCCAGCAGCAGCACGCGCTTGTCCTTGAGCGCGTGCAGCGGGTTGCCGTGACGGGTCTGGCCGTAGGCCTGCAGGTCTTTTTGCAGCTCGCCGGACAGCCAGTCCTTCTCGGCCTGGTCCATCCATTTCACCTGTTGCGGCCCATCCGGCAACCAGCGCAGTACCGGCCAGGTCAGCAGGATCGCCGGGGTGCCGATGACGATGAACAGCCACTGCCAGCCGTGCAGGCCGAGCACGCCGTCCATGCCCAGCAGGCCGCCGGACACGGGCCCGGTGATCATCATCGCGATGGGTTGGGACAGGATGAACAGCCCCAGGATCTTGCCGCGGTGGCGCACCGGAAACCACTGGGTGATGTAGTAGAGAACGCCCGGAAAGAACCCGGCTTCCGCCGCGCCGAGCAGAAAGCGCATCAGGTAGAAGCTGTTCGGCCCCTGGACGAACGCCATGCCGATGGTGATGGCGCCCCAGGTGACCATGATCCGTGCGAACCAGCGCCGCGCGCCAAAACGGTCAAGCATCAGGTTGCTGGGGATTTCCAGGAGGAAATAGCCGATGAAGAACAGCCCTGCACCCAATCCGTACGCCGCATCACCGAGGCCGATGTCGGCGCCCATGTGCAATTTGGCGAAGCCCACGGCGGAGCGATCCACGTAGGCGATCAGGTACAGCAGGATCAGGAAGGGAATCAGTTTCAGCGTGATGCGACGTATCAGCCGCAGTTCCTGGCTCATGAGATCGGTCTCCGATTGTTGTTTTTATAGAACCTCGGGGGACGCCTCTCACAGTTGACCGTCAGGGCCATCCCTCCGCTGAAAACGACTATATAGTAATACTATTTAACCAACAACACTTCCAAATAGGCGAATTTGCGCTTATGTTACGCTTCAGTTCGAACAATATAGTCATACAATAAGAGAATCGATCATGTCTGATAAGAAACCCACCCTGCGCTCCGCCCAATGGTTTGGCACCGCCGACAAGAACGGCTTCATGTACCGCAGCTGGATGAAGAATCAGGGCATCGCCGACCACCAGTTCCATGGCAAGCCGATCATCGGCATCTGCAATACCTGGTCGGAACTGACCCCGTGCAACGCGCACTTCCGCCAGATCGCGGAACACGTCAAGCGCGGCGTGATCGAGGCCGGAGGCTTCCCGGTGGAGTTTCCAGTGTTCTCCAACGGTGAATCCAACCTGCGCCCGACCGCCATGCTGACCCGCAACCTGGCGAGCATGGACGTGGAAGAAGCCATTCGCGGCAACCCGATCGACGGCGTGGTGCTGCTAACCGGTTGTGACAAGACCACCCCGGCGTTGCTGATGGGCGCGGCCAGTTGCGACGTGCCAGCGATCGTCGTCACCGGCGGGCCGATGCTCAACGGCAAGCACAAGGGCAAGGACATCGGCTCGGGCACCGTGGTCTGGCAACTGAGCGAACAGGTCAAGGCCGGCACCATCACCATCGATGACTTCCTTGCGGCCGAGGGCGGCATGTCCCGCTCGGCCGGTACCTGCAACACCATGGGCACCGCCTCGACCATGGCCTGCATGGCCGAAGCGCTGGGCACCTCCCTGCCCCACAACGCCGCGATTCCCGCCGTCGATGCCCGCCGCTATGTGTTGGCGCACATGTCCGGCATGCGTGCCGTGGAAATGGTGCGCGAGGATCTGAAACTGTCGAAGATCCTGACCAAGGAAGCCTTCGAAAATGCGATCCGGGTCAACGCCGCGATCGGCGGTTCGACCAACGCCGTGATTCACCTCAAGGCCATTGCTGGCCGCATCGGCGTGGAGCTGGACCTGGACGACTGGACCCGCATCGGTCGCGGCATGCCGACCATCGTCGACCTGCAACCGTCCGGGCGCTTCCTGATGGAAGAGTTCTACTACGCCGGTGGCCTGCCAGCGGTATTACGCCGCCTTGGCGAAGCCAACCTGATCCCGAACCCCGACGCCTTGACCGTCAACGGCAAATCCATCGGCGAGAACACCAAGGACGCGCCGATCTATGGCGAAGACGAGGTGATCCGCACCCTCGACAACCCGATCCGCGCCGACGGCGGGATCTGCGTATTGCGCGGCAACCTGGCGCCACTGGGCGCGGTGCTCAAGCCCTCCGCCGCCTCGCCCGAATTGATGCAGCATCGCGGGCGGGCCGTGGTGTTCGAGAACTTCGACATGTACAAGGCGCGGATCAACGATCCGGAGCTGGACGTGGATGCCAACTCGATCTTGGTCATGAAAAACTGCGGGCCCAAGGGTTATCCGGGCATGGCCGAAGTCGGCAACATGGGCTTGCCGGCCAAGCTGCTGGCCCAGGGCGTGACCGACATGGTGCGCATTTCCGATGCGCGCATGAGCGGTACCGCGTATGGCACCGTGGTCTTGCATGTCGCCCCGGAGGCAGCGGCTGGCGGACCTTTGGCAGCGGTGAAGGAAGGTGACTGGATCGAACTCGACTGCGCCAGCGGCCGTCTGCACCTGGACATCCCGGATGCCGAGCTCGCAGCGCGCATGGCTGATCTGCAACCGCCACAAAAGTTGCTGGTGGGCGGCTATCGCCAGCTGTACATCGACCATGTGCTGCAGGCGGATCAGGGCTGCGACTTTGACTTCCTGGTTGGCTGCCGTGGTGCCGAAGTACCCCGCCACTCTCACTAACACCCCAGAACCCTGTGGGAGCGAGCCTGCTCGCGATGACGGACTGACAGCCAACCTAAATGTTGAATGTTTAACCGCCATCGCGAGCAGGCTCGCTCCCACATTTGATTTTGCACCCGCCTCAAGATCGTGCCGTGCCTGTTATCATGCGCGGTATCTCCATCGCACAGGACCGCGCCGTTCCCCATGGATTACCGCAAACCCTCCGACCGCAAAAGCATGCACTCGCGCATCGTCCAGGAACTGGGCATGCAGATCGTCTCGGGACGTTTCCTGCCGGACGACAAACTGCCCGCCGAAGCCCTGCTCTGCGAGGAATATGCCGTCAGCCGGCCGGTGTTGCGTGAAGCCACCCGTGTCCTGGTCGCCAAGGGCCTGGTGTACTGCCGTCCGCGGGTCGGCACGGTGGTCAAGCCGCGCAAGGAATGGCACATGCTCGACCCGGACGTGCTGCATTGGCTGATGCAAAGCAGCCCGCAGAACCAGTTCTTCGACCTGCTGACCAGTGTGCGCAGCATCATCGAACCGGCCGCCGCCGCCCTCGCCGCGCAGTTCGCCACCGATGCGGACATCGCCTCCATTGGTGAAGCCTACCAACGCATGGAAGCGGCACCGACACCCGAAGCCTTGCTGCAACCGGACCTGGATTTCCACAGCCGTATTGCTGACGCCACCCACAACGACTTGCTGGCCAACCTGTGCAACATGCTCTCGGTGGCGATCGCCGAGGCGTTGAAGCATTCCAACCAGCGGCCGAACCTGCATGAACTGGCGTTGCCTCGGCACAAGGCGATTCTCACGGCGATTGAAAACCGCGATGCCTTGGGTGCGCGGCATGCAACGCTGGTGCAGCTGGATGATGCGCGCAGTGCGTTGAATGTGGTGCTGGGTAGCGATCCTTCCTGACCACCACAGATTCAAATGTGGGAGCGGGCTTGCTCGCGAAAGCGGTGTGCCAGGCGACACATGTATTAGCTGACACACCGCTTTCGCGAGCAAGTCGAAACGTCGCACCGCCGCTCCCACAGGGGACTGATGTGAATTTGAGATGTAAAAAAGCCGCAACCAAGGTTGCGGCTTTTCTATTTCAGCCAGGGATCAGTGAGCAAACAACGAATTGCCCTTCTGCCCCGCCAACTTCTCCGGCTTGATCAGGAACCGCGCCAGTGCCGGCAGCAGCCACAGCGCACCGAACATGTTCCACAGCAGCATGAAGGTCAGCATCAGGCCCATGTCGGCCTGGAACTTGATGGCCGAGAAGATCCAGGTGCACACGCCGATCGCCAGGCACAGGCCGGTGAAGAGCACGGCCTTGCCGGTGGATTTCAGCGTCTGGTAGTACGCCTCCTGCAACGGCAAGCCGGCACGCAGGAAGCTTTCCAGGCGGCTGTAGATGTAGATGCCGTAGTCCACGCCAATGCCCACGCCCAGCGCCACGACCGGCAGGGTCGCGACTTTCACGCCGATGCCCATGAAGGCCATCAGGGCGTTACCCAGCACCGACGTCAGCACCAGCGGCAAGACGATGCACAAGGTCGCCGCCCAGGAACGGAAGGTGATCATGCACATGACCGCGACGCAGATGTACACCAGGATCAGGATGGTCAGTTCGGACTTCTTGATCACTTCGTTGGTGGCCGCCTCGATCCCCGCGTTACCGGCAGCCAGGATGAACTCCAGGTTCTCGGTGTTGTGTTCCTTGGCGAATTCCTGCACCGCATGCACGGCACGATCCAGGGTTTCGGCCTTGTGATCATTGAGGAACACCAGCACCGGTGCCAATGAACAGCTGTTGTTGTACAGGCCATCGGCACGGGCGATGGAGTTGTTCAACACGTCAGGGTTACGCGACAGGGTTTCCCATTTCAGGTTGCCCTCGTTCATGCCCTTGATCATCTGCTTGGACACGGTGACCAGCGAGATCGCCGACTGCACGCCCTCGGTGTTCTGCATCTTCCACATCAGCTCGTCGATCGGCGCCATGGCTTCGTAGCGCGAGCAGCCTTCGGACTTGGTCTTGACCATCACCACCAACACGTCGGAACTGGTGGAGTAGTTGCTGATGATGAAGTTGTTGTCCTTGTTGTAGCGCGAGTCCGGACGCAGTTCCGGTGCCCCTTGGTCGAGGTCACCGATCTTCAGGTTCTGGCTGTACCACAGGCCACCGCCAAAGGCGACCAGCGCCAGGAGAATGGAAACCGGGGCAACCTTCGCGCTGGCAAAGTTCGACAACAGGCGCCAGAACGGGTGCTCGCGGATCGCATCCTTCTTGCTGCGAGCCACGGCGCGCTTGCTGATGCCGACGTAGGAAATCGCCACCGGCAACAGGATCAGGTTGGTGAACACAATCACTGCCACACCGATGGAAGCACCGATGGCCAGCTCACGGATCACACCGATATCGATGATCAGCAACGTGATGAAACCCACCGCATCAGCGAGGATCGCGATCATCCCCGGCAGGAACAGCTGGCGGAAGGTGCGCCGCGCCGCCGTCAGGGCGTTTTCCGCCTCACTGGATTGCAGCGCAATACCGTTGATCTTCTGCACGCCGTGGGAAATACCGATGGCGAAGATCAGGAACGGAACCAGCATCGAATACGGATCGAGCCCGAAACCGAAGAAGTGCATCAACCCCAGCTGCCAGATCACCGCCACCAGCGTGGTACTCAACACCGCCACCGTGCTGCGCATGCAGTTGGTGAACCAGTACAGCAGGATCAGGGTGATGACGAAGGCGACACCAAAGAACATCACCACCATCACCAGGCCGTCGATCAGGTCGCCGACCTTCTTGGCGAAACCGACGATATGGATCTTCACGTTGGGGTTCTGTTGCTCGAACTTGTCGCGGATCTTCTCTTCCAGCTCGTGGGAGAACTTGCGATAGTCCAGCGCCAGCAACTTGCCCTGGTCCTGTGGGTCCGGGTAGGACTCCAGCAGCGGGATGTCGACGATGCTCGACTTGAAGTCGTTGGCCACCAGTCGCCCGACCTGCCCGGACTTGAGCACGTTGTTGCGCAACAAATCGAGGCTTTGCTGGGAACCGTTGTAGCTCTGCGGGATCACTTCACCGCCGGCAAAGCCCTCCTCCGTCACCTCGGTCCAGCGTACGCTCGGGCTCCACAGCGACTTGAGGCCGGATCGGTCAACGCCGGAGATGTAGAACACCTCGTCGTTGATCTGCCGCAACGTCTCCATGTACTCCTTGGAGAAGATGTCGCCGTCGGTGGCTTCCACGGAAATGCGGACGGTGTTGCCCAGGTTCGCCAGATCGTTGCGGTGCTCCATCATCTTCTGAATGAACGGATGCTCGAGCGGGATCATTTTTTCAAAACTGGTGGACGGGCGGATCAGCGTTGCCTGCCAGAACAGGAAAACACTGACCAGCAGGCAGATGAAGATCACTGCCGGGCGGTTGTTGAAGATCAGGCGCTCAAGAAACGTCGCCTTGTCCTGATGATGGGTGCTTAAGGATGTCATAGCTACGCCTTCTTATTATTAACCCGGCTCATTTGCCCAGCTCAGCGCCATTTGGCGAAGTGGCGCGAACGCCGCCCTGTCCAGCCAGAATCAGATTGCCGTTCCCCGCGGCCACTACCGATGAGAGCGAGATCCGATCCCGACGGTTGAAGACGCTGAAGGTTTCACCGTTGTCGCTGCTGCTGATCACCGAACCGCCGTTGCCGACGATCACGATGGAACCATCGTCAAGCAATGTACCGCCGGACAGACCGAACTCCAGGTCTCCGCGTTCGGCCTTGAGCTCGACCTGCTCCCAGGTGCTGCCGAAATCCGTGGAGCGGTAAAGATTGCCGCGCAGGCCATACGCCAACAGCGTGTTGGGTTGCGCGGTGCCGATCACACCGAACAGCGAACCCTCGTACGGACCTTCGAGTTTTTCCCAGGTCTGTCCCCAATCGGCCGAGCGGAACATGCTGCCCTGCTCGCCGACGATGAACAGGCCAGCATCCTTGACCGCCGTGATGGCGTTGAGGTGGAACTGGTCTTCGTTGTCCAGGCGATCGCTGACGTCTTCCCAGTTTTTCCCACCGTCGGTGGTGGCCATCAACGCACCGTAGGCGCCCACGGCAAAGCCGCTGTTGGCGTCCTGGAACCAGACGTCGAGCAGCGGCGATTCGCGTTTCAGGTCTTCGAATTGCTTGGTCCAGGTGATACCGCCATCGTCGCTGGCGAGAATCTGCGCGTCATGACCGACGGCCCAGCCACGCTTGTCATCGACAAAGAACACCGAGGTCAGCAGCTGCCGGGTTGGCACCTTGGCCTGGGTCCAGGTCGAACCCTGGTCATCGGAATACAGAATGTGCCCGCGATCCCCGACCGCCACCAGGCGCTTGCCGGCGTGCACGACATCGAGCACCAGGCTTTTGCTGGCCTTGGCCGATTCAACGGAATAAACCACGTCGGATGCCGGCGCGTCAGCGGCCAGCACCGGTGCCGACCACACGGCACAGCCCAACAGCGAGAGCGCTGTAGCCAGCAACGCGAACTTGCGCAATGCCGGCGGGCGGCAGATACCCACACCCATGACAGGCTCACTCATAGACCTTCCCCCTTTATTATTGTTAGGTCGTTCAACCTTTCAGGGCGCCGAACGGGTTGTTCACGGGATGACCTTAATCAAAGCATAGTCTTGAAACCCGCAATCCAGAGCCCCTTCGGAAGCTGGCTTATCCTATCGGTGTTTTTCGACGGCTGACAATCGACGGCACGTTATGTTTTGTTAACCGGAGGGGGGATGGGGGATTTCTGAATGATTGGGTATTTGGAGGGGTGATTGTGGTGTTGGTGGTTGGTGTACATATCCGTTTCTTCGGTAACGGCGACTTATGGTTTCGCCCTTACGGCGAGTCACTTGGAAAAGCCCCAAGTAACCAAGGGCTCTTGCCCCTGGCGTTCGGTGCCTCGCTAATGCTCGGCATGCCCTCGCTCCGGTCCTGCTCCGTGGGTCGCCGCGATGGGCCATCCCTGGCCCAGCGCGGCTAAACCGGCATCCATGCCGGTTTACCCACTGCGCAGAACCTCCACTCGGCCTCTCGATGTGGCAAGAAAATCAAAAGCCAAAGCAACAGCCAAAGCGAGGCGGCCTGAAAGCCGACCTTATTGCAGGTCTGTCCGCGATTCCCCTGTAGGAGCCAGGCTTGCCGGCGAAGAACGATAACACGGTACAAGAGACACACCGCAGCGTCTGGTTCGCCGGCAAGCCTGGCTCCTACAGGAGATTGGGTGCATCCGCCAGAACAGGTCGAGTGTCAGCTCGCCTCGCTTGCTTTTGATTTTGATCCACCCGCCCCATCGGGAGGCTGAGTGGAGGTGTTCATCCGGGGAGTGGCGCGCAGCGCCGTTCGACGCAGTCGAACACGCTGCATGTAGGTGCAGCGAAGCCAACCGGAGGGCAGTGTCCCCGGATGGATACCGGAGCGAAGGAACCCCGAGCCCCAGCGAGGGGCCGGACGCTCGGGGCGAGCCTTTTTTTGCTTACTTTTTTTTGGCGTTTGAAAAAAAAGTGAGTCGCCGTAAGGGCGAAACCGCCAGCCGCCGTTACCGAAGGAATGGATATGTACTCAATCAACCAGGAACCTGGTCGGCCCAAAGGCCGCCAAGTCCAAGACCAGACCGAGGATCAAGCCAAACTCTTGCTGACCACCTCAAACACATCACTCGACAATTGCCCCGAACCCCGAATCCGCTCCAGCTCCCCTTTCATCAACGCCTGACGAGCATCGTCATACTTGCGCCAGCGCGTCAAAGGCGCCAACTGCCGGGAAGCAATCTGCGGATTAAAGCCGTTCAACTCAATCACCAAATCCGCCAGGAAGCGATAGCCGGATCCATCCGCCGCATGGAAGTTGATCAGGTTCTGCCCGGCAAACGCGCCGATCAGCGCCCGCACCTTGTTCGGGTTCTTGATGTTGAACGCCGGGTGCTGCATCAATGCCTTGACCCGATCCAGGCCACCCGGCAGCACACTGCCGGCCTGGACGCTGAACCACTGGTCCATGACCAACGGGTTGTCCTTGAAGTGCTCGGCGAAGCTGGCCAGCGCCTTGGCTTTCTGCTGTTCGAACGGCGAGTTGACCAACACGGCGAGCGCAGTCAGGCGTTCGGTCATGTTGTCGCACGCATCGAACTGTTCCAGCGTCGCCGCCAGCACTTCGGGCTTACCGCTGAGCATCAGGTACGACAGCGCGATGTTCTGCAGTGCGCGACGGGCGAAATGCTCGGCTTCGGCCACGTAGGGGGTCTGCTTCGACAGCTCGCGGTTGGCCTGGTAACGCAGCCACAAGCCTTCGAACAACGCATCGGCCAGTTGCTTGCGGGCAAACTCGCGGGCGGTGTGAATCGCCTCGACATCGGCCACTTCGCTGATTTCCGTCAGGTACGCTTCGCTTGGCAGCGAGAGCATTTCGGCGACCATCGCCTGATCCAGCGTCTCGTCGGACAGCACGGTACGCAAGGCCGAAACCAGACGCTGATCCAGCACCAGCGCTTCGCCCTTCTGCTGCTGGGCGATCAGTTCCTGCAGCACCTGCACCGACAGTTGCTGACCGGCATCCCAACGGTTGAAGCCGTCGCTGTCGTGCTGCATCAGGAACATCAGCTGGTCGCGGTTGTACGGGAAGCTCAGTTTCACCGGGGCCGAGAAACCGCGCAGCAACGAAGGCAGCGGCTGTTCGGCGATGTCAACGAAGGTGAACGTCTGCTCGGCTTCGGTTACCGAAAGGACCCGGGAAGTCCCTTGTGCCGCCGCTTCACCGGCAAGACGCAGGGCAACTTCAGCGCCCTGGCTATCGAGCAGGCCGAGTTCGACCGGAATCACGAACGGCAGTTTTTCAACCTTGTCCGGGGTGGGCGGACAGCTCTGGCGGAAGGTCAGGCTGTAGGTTTTCGCGGCGGCGTCATAAGACTCGCTGACCGCCAAACGAGGTGTACCGGCCTGGCTGTACCAGCGCTTGAACTGAGTCAGGTCGACGCCATTGGCATCTTCCATGGCCTTGATGAAGTCATCGCAGGTCACGGCCTGGCCGTCATGGCGCTCGAAATAAAGGTCGCTGCCTTTGCGGAAGCCTTCGGCACCGAGCAGGGTGTGGATCATGCCGACCACCTCCGAACCCTTCTCGTACACGGTCAGGGTGTAGAAGTTGGAGATCTCGATGAAGCTGTCCGGCCGTACCGCGTGAGCCATGGGACCGGCGTCTTCGGCAAACTGGTGGGTACGCAGGTAGGCCACGTCCTGGATGCGCTTGACCGTCGCCGAGTTCATGTCGGCGGAGAAGCCGGAATCGCGGAACACCGTGAAGCCTTCCTTGAGCGACAACTGGAACCAGTCGCGGCAGGTCACGCGGTTGCCCGACCAGTTGTGGAAGTATTCGTGGGCCACGATGGCCTCGACCCGCTGGTGCGCGGCGTCGGTGGCGGTCTCGGCCTTCGCCAGCACGGCGCTGGAGTTGAAGATGTTGAGCCCCTTGTTCTCCATGGCGCCCATGTTGAAGTCGTTCACGGCAACGATCATGAAGATGTCCAGGTCGTACTCGCGACCGTAGACCTCTTCATCCCAGCGCATGGATTTCTTCAGGCTGTTCATGGCGTGCTGGCACTTGTCGATGTTTTCCGGCTCGACATAAATGCGCAGCGCTACGTTACGCTCGGTCATGGTGGTGAAGCTGTCTTCGACGCACCACAAATCACCGGCCACCAGCGCGAACAGGTACGCCGGTTTCTTGAACGGGTCTTCCCAGGTCGCCCAGTGCCGGCCGTCTTCGCCAGGACCGCTGGCGATCGGGTTGCCGTTGGACAGCAGCACCGGGTAGCTGTGCTGTTCGGCGACCACCGTGGTGGTGAACGTGCTCATCACGTCCGGACGGTCGAGGTAATAGGTGATCTTGCGGAAGCCTTCGGCCTCGCACTGGGTGCAGAACATCGTGCCGGACTTGTACAGGCCTTCCAGCGCGGTGTTGGTTTCCGGGTGAATCCGGACGCTGGTGTCGACCGTGAAGGTGGTGCTGGTCGGCTGCAGGGTCAGGTGATTCTCGGTCAATTGGTAGTCAGCAATGCCCAGCTCGCGGTCGGCCAGGGTCACCGACAGCAATTCCAGCTGCTGGCCATCGAGCACCAGCGGCGGCAGGCCTGGGCCGCGCTCGGGGTTGCGGCGCATCACCAGTTGCGCATGGACCAGGCTGTGGTCCTCGAACAACTCGAAGGTCAGGTGCGTTTCGTCGATCAGGTACTCGGGCGCCTGATAGTCCTTGAGGTAGATCATCTTCGGTTGTTCGGTGCGCATGCTGGAATCCTTAACTATGCACGGCGAGCTGGTAAGCCGTGTATTTACGAATGTTGATCACGCCGGTGTCGAAAATCAGGTATTGGCCCTTGATCCCCATCAGCGTGCCTTCGGCAATCGGGTTCTTGTCCAGGTTGAAGCTGACGATTTTCGCCGGATACTGCTCCACCGGAAAGCGGATTTCCAGCGGTTCGACGTCGGAAATAGCCTGGATCGCCTGTAGGCCGAATCGCTCCTGCAAACCTTGCAGGCCTTCGGCGCAGCTGTCGAACAACTGGTCACGGATCTGCGGCAGGTCCACCGATACCGCGTCGCCCTTGAGCAAGGCACGCCAATTGGTCTTGTCCGCCACCTGGCTACGAAACAGGTCTTCGACGAAGCCCGATTGCTGACGGGTCGCGACGCGCATGATCGGCAACGCCTGGCTGGCGCCCTGGTCGATCCAGCGGGTCGGCAACTGGGTGGCTCGAGTAATCCCGACTTTCACCCCGGAGGAGTTCGACAGGTAAACGATGTGATCGGTCATGCAGAACGTCTGGCCCCACTCCGGCTCCCGGCAGGTACCGGCGTCAAAATGGCAGCGTTCCGGGCTCATGATGCACACGTCACACTGGGCCAGCTTGGTCATGCACGGATAGCAGTAACCCTGGCTGAAACTGGTTTTGGTCTTGCGTCCGCAATGGGTGCAGTGGATCGCCCCCAGATATTCCAGGCGCACCGTGGTGCCGATCAATGGATTGACCGGAACCTCGACGTCGCCCAGGCGAAAGGCATATTGCACGTTCGGCCCGTCCAGGCGCGCCGACATTTTACTGATTGCACCGCGGCCAATCTCAATCAATGGATGGCATCCGACTTGAACAGGATATTGGGTACTTGAATCGATTTGGAGCTGCACTCCTGCGGGCCCATGTAGCCAGTACGCTCTTCTTCAGGCAGGTTCTTGATTTCCCAGGCGATCATCGCTTGCAGCGACAGTTCGCGTTGTTCGGCGGTGAGCTTGCCACCGTCGGACCATTTACCGATTTCCACCGCCAGTTTCAGGCTCTGGTAGATATCCGGGGTGATGTTCTTGATCATTTCGTTAAAAGAGGACATTGGGTCTCCGCGCTCTTTGAATCACATAACAGTTTTAGGCGGCCAGTTTACGGCGGTTGTACAAACCACCCAACAAACCGGTCAAGCATCCGACGAGCAGCCCGCCGACGTGGGCCGCGTTGGCAATTTCGCCGAAGCCGATCATCGAGACCAGCCCGGACAGGCACAGCAGTAGCCATATCAGCATCATCGCCAACACCCCACGGGGCAGGCGATAGGCGCTGTTGGGCGACAGGATCTGAAAAATCCAGCAATGCCCGAGCAGGCCGTACAGCACCCCGGACAACCCGCCAAACAGGGTCGGGCCGCTGAACGCGAACTGGGCATAGTTGGACACCAGGCTGAACAACAAGGTCAGGCCGATGAGGTTGATACTGCCCTGGCGTGATTCGATACGTCGCCCCAGCTCCCAATACCACATGCCGTTCATGGCCAGGTGCAGGATGCCGAAGTGAATCAGCATCGGTGTCACCAGGCGCCACCACTGCCCCTCTGCCAGGCTGTCGGCCAGTGGCACGAAATGGATGTACTCGCCGACCACGCGAAAATCGAGAAACGTCAGCCAGCGCAGGGTGCTCAGGTTATCGCCCAGCAGCGTCAGCGCGCCGACGACCAGGGTCAGCAGCAGCACAGCCGCAGTGGCTTTGCCATGGCGAACTTGATCGGCGAAGTTCGGCCGGCGCGTCGACTGTGCGATCGGAATGTCGAGTTTGTGCTCCGGATCGCCCTCGGGATAGCGTTCGTACAACACGCGCACGTCGTCGCTGATGTTGGCCGGCACCCAGAGCACCTGCTCGCCCGCTTCCTCGCTGACCCGATGCGGCACCTGCATGCGTTGCAGCAACTTGACGAACCCGCTCAGGTCCACCGCCAGCGGCAGGCGCAAGACTGCGACCCGGCTCATTGCAACACCTCCGGTCGCTCGACATCGACCCAGACGAACTTGTGCGGATCGAGTCGGGTTTCCTGGTCCAGTCGATAGGCCACCAGTTTTCCGTAGAGCACCGCACTGTAGTCCAGGCACGCCAGGTTCGGACGGATCGGCGCCGGTTTACCACTGCGCCAGTAATGGCCGACGAACAGCAACGGCTCATCGGCGCCGTAGCGCAGCAAGTTGTTTTTTTCGGTTGAGGACAGTGGCGTTCGGGCCACCGGGTCGGGCAAGGCGTCGGGCTGGAACACGATGTCTCCGTAGGTTTGCGGGTCGTCTTCCCAGAATTTGGTACGGAAGAACGAGCGTGTCAGGCCATCGCCGCTGGTCATGGTCAGGCCATGGGGCAGGCGCATGTCGGTGCCACGCAACAGGCGGTCGAAAACCGTGCAGGCGAAACTGCCGGGTACGGCCGAGGACTGGAGGAAGTGCTCATCGACGCAGCCATCGGGGAACAACGCCCGCAACGGTTCGATCAGGCCGGCGTCCCAACAGGCATGCACCACCCGGAAACGTCCGGCATCGATAAACAACGGCAGTTCATAGAACCACTGCTGGAAGTCATGCCAGTCCGCCGGATGGTGTTCGAATTGGGTCAGGGTCTCATGCAACAGGCGCGCATGGCGCGGGGTGTGCTCGCGCACGTACTGCTTGCCGCTGCCGGGCAATGCCGGGGTCACCCAGCCCAGGGCGTTGAACTCATGGTTACCCATGATGCACAGTGCCTGTCCGGCCTCGACCATGTCGTGGACGATGTGCAGCGCCTCGCGAATTCGTGGGCCGCGGTCAATGATGTCGCCGACGAACACCGCCATGCGCGAGGCATGGCGCCAGACGCCGGCTTGCTTGTGATAACCGAGCCGGTCGAGCAAGTGCTCAAGGGTCAGAGCGCAACCGTGCACGTCACCGATCAGGTCGTAGCTACGCGCGGGATCGAGCATCAGTCGCCTCCACCACCCAACCTGCTGCCCCAACCAAGCTTGGTCCGGCACACTTCATAGTAGTTGTGGTCGAGCGGGTGGATCAGCCGCAACTTCTGGGCTTTCTTGCTGATGGTGATGGTGTCGCCGGGCGCACAGGTAAAGTGGTTCTGCCCGTCACACGAGACTTGCGGGTAAATCTGCATATCCTTGGACACGACGATTTTCAGCTCACTGTTGCCATCGACCACAATCGGCCTGCCTGACAAGGTATGGGGGTACATCGGCACAATCACAATAGCGTCGAGCTTGGGATGCATGATCGGGCCACCGGCAGAGAGCGCATAGGCCGTGGAGCCGGTGGGCGTGGAGACGATCAGGCCGTCGGCCTTCTGGCTGCAGACGAACTGGCCATCGATGTACAGTTCGAACTCGATCATGCGCGTCGATTTGCCGGGGTGCAGCACCACATCGTTCAGCGCATCGCCTTGGCCAATGGCTTCGGCGTGGCGACGAACTTCAGCTTGCAGCAGGAAGCGGTTCTCCACCAGATAGTGCCCATCGAGCACTTCGGCGACCTTGATTTCCAGCTCGTCAGGGCGGATGTCGGTGAGAAACCCCAGGCTGCCCCGGTTGATACCGAGCACCGGGATATTATGCTTGGCCAGCGCACGGGCCGCGCCAAGCAGGCTGCCATCACCGCCCACCACAATCACCATGTCACACACTTCGCCGAGCATCTTGCGCGACGAGGTTTGCAAACCGTGGCCCGGCAGGACTTCGGCAATGGTGTCTTCGAGGATCACGTGCAGGTGACGATCGAGCAGAAACCGTTTCAGTCGGCGGACGGTATCCAGCACCTGGGAACTGCCCAGGCGACCGATGATGCCGATATTACGAAATTGCTCCATGGGGCTCCTAATGAAGGGCAGCGACGGTGAAAAGGACGATTATGGGTGAAAGCGCGGCATAGACAAAATCCTTTCAGCCTCAAGGTGTTCTTACGATTCGGGCTATGCTCGCAAGATGATCCTATTTCCAGATTTGCTGCAGTTACCCCACCAGTTGCGCCACCCCGAAGTGCGCGACCTGGCGTGGGTCATCCTCGCCCCGCCGATGCTCAGCGCCACGCCCTGGCCGCAGCGTCATCCGCTGGCCGGCAGCGACTGGGTGCAAGCCCCGGAACACCTGGAAACCTGGTTGCGCAAACTCGACCGGGACAGTTACGGCTTGCTGCATTGGCTGGCCCAGGCCCGGACCCGACGCCTGGGCCTGTATTATGAACGGCTTTGGCAGTTTGCCGTGCAGCATGCGCCCGGTATCGAGCTGATTGCCGCCAACATGCCGATCCGCCGCGAAGGTCACACCCTGGGCGAATTGGACATGCTGTTGCGCGATCGCGACGGCGTGCATCACCTGGAACTGGCGATCAAGCTTTACCTCGGCCCGCAGAACGGCGACGGACACGACCCCGCGCAATGGCTCGGCCCGGGTTGCCACGATCGGCTGGACCGCAAACTGGCACACCTGAGCCAGCATCAGTTGCCGATCTCCGCGCGTCCGGAGAGTCGCGAAGTGCTGGCGGCGCTGGATATCCGGCAGTTCAGCGCGCATTTGTGGCTGGGCGGCTATTTGCTCTATCCGTGGCCCGGGCACGCCGCAATGCCCAATGGCGCGCATCCACAGCACTTGCGCGGGCGCTGGTTGCATCAAAAGGACTGGACGAAATTTTTCGCGCAGAGTCCGCCCGGTCGCTGGCAACCCCTGCCCCGCCATGCCTGGTTGGCTCCGGCGCACTACCCCAAGGAGCAGGCCTGGGACGCTGAACAGCTGGAGGCCTGGTTAAGCGATCTGGAACCGCTGGCACCGGCGCAATTGCTGGTGCGACTGACGGAAAATGCCCACGGCGATTGGGAGGAAGCGGAGCGCTTGTTTCTGGTGTCGGATCTTTGGCCGAATGTGCCGGGGCAAAGTTGAGTTTCATTGCTGACTGAACTGGCCCCATCGCGGGCAAGCCCGCTCCCACAAGGATCTTTGGTGCAAGGAGATCCTGTGGGAGCGGGCTTGCCCGCGATGGGGTCGATTTGATCTGGATGGATAACCACAATGCCCGAACCGCTAAAGTCACCAAAAATCAACAACACCACAACATCACCCCATCACAACCGAATCACATGCCCCTCCACCGGCGCGACCTGCCCATGGAACAGGCGAGAAATAACTGCCTGAGCCGCTTCATAACCCTGACTTTCCATCACCTTCAACAACGGCGGTTCATTGGCCGTGACTTTGCGGAAAAACTGCCGTAGCCCCTCGCCGATATGCTGACTGACCCCTTCCGGTCCCCAATCGGCATTGCGCTTGCGGATCTGGATCGGCGCAAAAAAGAACACCGGTTGCGGGCCCTCGATGGCGGTCAATCGCGCCTCATCGGTGCTTTGTGCCGAGCCGGCAAAGCAACTGTAGACCAACTGCCCGGCGAAATGCCGGTGCACCTGGTCACGCAATTCAAGGTCGCCGGAAAAATCCACATACAGTGTTGGACG